>CAMDMZ010000029.1 GCA_945902805.1 Propionivibrio dicarboxylicus
CGAGGATCACGCCATCCTGGCTGCCCGTCATGCGGTGTACCTCCGCGCCCAAGAACAGACTCCGGCCCGCTGGTCGGGCAAGACGCGCAACTGGACACCGATCGGTGCCGTAACGCTCAATCCGGAACGCGACTCCGTCATAAAGACGCAGTTGGAAGGTGACAACTTACAGGCGTTGGCCGCATGATTCAGGCGACAACTATCTTGACGCGCGCCGAGATCCTTGTCGCTGATCATGCCGGTCAGCAGCAAAGCCCCTGTCGCTCTACGTTCGAGGGTTCCAACGGCGCCACCGGTAGGTCCTTCCAGGACGGCCACCACAAATTCCGGAAGATCCAATTTTTGGCGCAACCGCCACAACGGGCATTCACCATTTCGAATGGCATCCATCACATGGTGCCGGACTTGTTCGAGCAGGTTGGGATCCCGGTTATCGAACGTGACCGTCCTGCCAACTTTCAGGATAGACGGATCCTGATCGGCATCTTCGTGCCGCACGCGGATGGTGATCGGTTCTGAAGAATGGCGCGCCAGGGAACGTTGGCATTCCAGAACGACGGTCATCCCATCTTCTCGGCGATACCAGTCATATTGGTGCAACCCCGGGGGCTGCCACGAAAACTGGAGGCCGATGATCTGGCCGCCTTTGGGATCGCGGTGGGCATGGAAGATGTCGTAGCGGCGCTCGACATCGGTGGTGGCCGGAACTCGGAAGGCTTCGATGCCGGGCATGGCCGTATCACCGGGCATATCGAAAACAAAATCGTCAAGGAATGAACCATCCATGGCGATCACCCGAGGATGCCGACGGCGCGGGCGATGCCGAGGGCGTTGGCTAGCGCAAATGCACCATTCACGAACAATGCGGCACGATTCCCCGTCCGCAACGCGCTCGCGACCGAGATGCTGCATCCCGCCAGCAGTGCGGAAAATGCTGCCAGCGGCGCAATGGCAACGCCCAACATCAGCGCGCCAACAACTTTCATCAGCGTCGCCAATGAATCGACGACGTTTTGAATCATTTCTTTGGACATACCGTCCTCCCCTAACAGTGCTTCCTTCCTGCGGTTTGACCGTCTGTACGGCGTGTCCATGGCAAATGGACGCGCACGCCAAACGGGGGAGCGCGGAAATCGGCAGGGAGGAAGGAAGCTTGAGACCCGGTCGTCGCGCTCAGATGGCGGAGGACAGGCGTATGGAACTGCCGGTGAAGGCGTGACCAGGGAGATTGGCCGAGGGGATTGGGGTGGTGCGATTCATTTGGGCATTATGCCATAGGCATTGTGAAAAGTCAATCCAAATCTGCGAAAACACACGCATTGAAGACTGGTTATCAGCAAAGAATGGTCGCTTCATTAATGATACGAATGTAGTGACGCGATAGCAGCTCGTTGGCTCAATTGGGACGAATTTTGGGACGAATTAGGGGAATAACGGGGAATTGAGGGTAACGTAAGTTGCAACTATCTGATTTTATGACCCTACGTACCCCTGCATCCCCCAATTATTTAGTTCGATTCCAATACCGCCTACCAAATACAAGAAAGCCCACCCTAATCCGGTGGGCTTTTTTTCGTTCTATCGCTCCCTCTATCCTATAACAACTCAATAGGTTAGCAATTCCGCAGCGGATCAGTACATGTCAAAGGTAGGTCTCATCCATATCCTCGATCTACCGTCATTGCTAGCGGTATGTTTAGTGGTGCGAATTCCGCTGATTGTCCAAAAAACAGCGAGTTTTACGAGGCGAATGCAGTCGAACTTTGATAGTTGGTGGCGTAAAGCGAAATCCGATATTGACTACCGCACCAATTTCCAGCCGCCACCCTCAATCGTAACCATCACTCGAGACCGCTGATCAAGACCCACATGATCCTTGGCACTCATGTTGTAGACGCCGTGAGCCCCGATAACATCATGAGTATTTTCCAAGGCATCGCGTAAGGCAGAACGGAACTCTTTGGTTCCAGGCTTCGCGATCTTCAGTGCCAGAGGCACAGCCTTTTCAAGGAGAATGGCCGCATCCCAAGAATGGGCGCCAAACGTTGTCGCACTCCCTTTGCCATAGGCCACCTCATAGCGCGTCACATAGTCAACGGCAACTTTCTTTACAGGATTTGAGTCTGGCAATTGTGCGGCTACCAATACGGGACCCGCCGGAAGCAAAGTGCCTTCAACATCCTTACCGCCGATACGCAAAAAGTCACTGTTGGCGATGCCGTGGGTTTGGTAGATCGGGCCTTTGTAGCCTTTTTCCCTCAACGTCTTTTGCGGCAACGCCGCCGGCGTACCGGCACCCGCGATCATGACTGCATCGGGCTTAGAGACGATAATCTTGAGCACCTGCCCCGTCACCGACGTATCACTTCGATTAAAGCGCTCGTTGGCAACGACCTGGATACGGCGAACCTCAGCAAGCTTGCCGATCTCGCTCCACCACCCTTCACCGTACGCATCGTTGAATCCGATGAAGGCGATCTTCTTGATGCCGGCATTGCTCATGTGCTCGACAATCGCCGTCGCCATATGGGTATCGCTTTGTGCATTCTTGAATACCCAGCGCCGCTTCGCGTCCATGGGTTCAACAATGCGCGCTGAGGAGGCCATGGAAATCATGGGCGTCTCAGACTCGGCCAAAACATCAATCATGGCCAGAGAATTAGGCGTCGTGGTTGATCCGAGAACCACATCAACCTTGTCCTCGCTGATCAACTTTCGGGAATTCTTGACCGCCGAGGTGGTGTCGGATGCATCGTCCAAAACGATGTAGTTAATTTTCTGGCCAGCGATGACCTTTGGTAGCAGCGCCAGGGTGTTTTTTTCGGGAATGCCGAGCGATGCGGCTGGCCCCGTTGCCGAGAGGGTCACACCGACGTTAATGTCCGCCAATGCAATGGCACATGCGGATACCATCGTAAGGCCAAACATGAGTTTCTTGATCATGATCGCTTCCTTATTGCTGATACGTCGAGCGACCCATTTTAGTCAGTAGATATCGCCAATAGAGGTATAAATTCGAAGTCTGCGATCACATAACCTGGTTACCGTTCTCGCTTGAAGCCTGGGCTCGCCCGAGTTGCCTCAGAAAAGCGACGACACAACAAAGCGATCACGTGCGGCCAGCTTTTCCAGTCCACGACTAACTTCGTTAGAAGCGCCCCATTTCATGACATGGGAAAGAAACGTGGTGAGCGCCTGGGATAACGAATAACCTGCCTCACGCCAGTTCTCACGGAACTCGGCAAAGCTGAGAGTGCGGGCGGACAAGCGGCCGCCCTTCATCGGCACCAGAACGACCTTGTCGCCGCTATTACGGATAACGATGGCGGTGGTGCGATGACTATTGATAACGACCACGAGAATTCTCCCTTGTGTTATTTAGCGACACTTGGAGTATCTATCGGCAGTGCCACAAAAAGCTTGAGGCGAATCCGCGAATTGCGGATTCGCCTCAAGCAATGTGACAAACAGGGAATCAGAGGCCGAGTGCGGTCTTGATCTGCTCCAGCGTTGACGGATCATCGATGGTCGTCAGATCGCCCGGATCGCGTCCTTCGGCAAGTGCCTGAATCGAACGGCGCAGCATTTTCCCGGACCGCGTCTTGGGTAGACCATTGACAAAATGCACATGTTTGGGCCGGGCAATTGCGCCGAGTATGCCATCGACGGTCTTTTTGATTTCCGCTTCGAGCGCGGCGCGCAGCTCCGGCGTGGCGACCCGTGCGGCGTCCTTGACTACCGCAAAGGCCACCGGCTCCTGCCCCTTCAACTGATCGGCGACCCCCACTACGGCGACTTCGGCGATGGCACTGTGGGCTTGTACAGCCTCTTCAATTTCGCGCGTACCCAGACGATGCCCGGCGACGTTGATCACGTCATCGGTGCGCCCAAGAATGTAGTGATACCCCTCGTCATCGCGAATTCCCCAATCGAACGAGGAATACACCAGCGGCTCTTTGAACAGGCTGAAATAGGTGCTGACGAAGCGATCATCCTGACCCCACACCGTTGACAGACAACCCGGCGGCAAGGGCGGGACAACGCCGACGATGCCCTTCTCGTTGGGCGCACATTCGGAGCCATCTTCGCGGAAGATCTTGAGGTCGAAACCATAGACGGGGAAGCTCGGAGTGCCAAACTTGATCTTGGTATCTTCAACGCCACGCACGGTGGATAGCATCGGCCAACCGGTTTCGGTTTGCCAGTAGTTATCAATCACGGGAAGGTTCAGCGCTTCCGTGATCCATTCGTGAGTCGGCGTATCGAGCGGCTCGCCGGCGAGGAACAGATGCTTAAGCGAGGAAAGATCGTACTTCTTAAGGAAGGCGGGATCTTGCTTCTTCAACACCCGCACCGCCGTCGGCGCCGAGAACATGACATCAACCTTGAATTTTTCGACCAGCTGCCACCAGATGCCGGCGTCGGGACGCAAGGGTGTGCCTTCGTACATGATGGTCGCCATACCGGCGATCAACGGACCATAGATGATGTAGCTGTGACCAACAACCCAACCGATATCAGAGGTCGAGAACATCGTCTCACCCTCGAAGCCGGTAAAGATGTGCTTCATCGACGCCGCCAGCGCAACGGCGTAGCCACCGGTGTCTCGCTGCACGCCCTTGGGCTTGCCGGTCGTGCCGGAGGTGTAAAGAATGTAGGACGGCTCGGAGGACTCCATCCACTCGCAAGGCACGTCGGCATCCATGAACTGGGCACGTAAGGCTGCGAAATCGACATCGCGCCCGTCAACTTTCGGCCACGCCTTGTCGAGACCACGGTCGATCATGAGCACCTTAGACGGCGGGAACTCGGACAACTTGCACGCTTCATCGAGCAAATGTTTGTACGGTACCGCTTTACCGCCACGCATGCCGGCATCAGACGAGACGATGAGTTTTGGCTTGGCATCGTCGATACGCGTCGCCAGGGAGCCGGAAGCAAAGCCACCAAATACAACAGAGTGAATGGCGCCGATACGCGCGCAGGCCAGGATAGCGAAGGTGGCTTCAGCAATCATCGGCATGTAAATCAGCACACGATCACCGCGGCCCACACCCAGCGACTTCATGATCGCCGCCATGCGCATGACTTCGGATTTCAATTCAGCGAAGGAGTAGATCTTCTCTTCGTTGGTTTCAGTCGAAACATAGATCAGAGCACGATCATTCGGGCGCTTTGCCGCATGACGATCAACGGCGTTGTAACAAAGATTGGTCGTGCCACCGACGAACCATTTGGCAAATGGCGGTCGGGAATAGTCGCAGACTTGTTGCGGCTGGGTTTGCCAGTCGATCAACGCCGCCTGTTCAGTCCAGAAGTCGTCCCGTTGCTCTATCGAGCGCTTGTGAAAATCAGCGTACTTTCCCATACCGTTCCTCACTTATCCTTAGTCGTTGTTGGTGAACCTACAGAAAACCTGTTTTGTTTCAAGCAGCAATATCGACGACTACTCGCCCTTTTACGCGTCCCGCAATGTAATCATCGAACGCGGCCGGGAGATCGGCAAACGCTATATGACGCGTCATCACGGCCAGATGACGGGGCTTCATATCAGTGGCAAGCCGTTCCCAGACCACCTGACGCTGCGCCATCGGACAATTCACTGAATCAATGCCAAGCAGGCTGACGCCGCGCAGGATAAACGGCGCTACCGTGGTATTGAAATTCATACTGGCGGCCAGCCCGATACTGGATAAGGTACCACCAATCTGCATGGTGCTGGCCATCCACGAAAGCACATCGCCACCGAGGTTATCGACTGCACCGGCCCAGGTTTCCTTGCCCAATGGCTTAATCTTTGCCAGATCAAGTGACTGACGCAGGACTACTTCAGTCGCACCGAGGCTCTTCAGATAATCACTCTCGGCTTCCTTGCCCGTCAGCGCTGTGACTTTGTAACCCAAGCCAGCAAGAATCGCGATCGCAATGCTGCCGACGCCGCCAGTAGCGCCGGACACAATCACCGGTCCATTTCCCGGTTTCAGGCCGTTGTGCTCCATGCGCACGACGGCCAGAGCGGCGGTAAAGCCTGCAGTGCCCAAGGCCATCGCTTCCGCCAGCGACAAACCGGATGGACGTTTGACGACCCAGTCCGCCGGCACACGGGCACGCTCGGCGTATCCACCATGGTGCGCGACACCAATGTCGTAGCTGGTGGCGATCACCTCGTCGCCGGTAAGAAATCTTGAATCCGTACTTTCGAGCACGCGGCCGGCAAGGTCAATGCCACCCACGCACGGAAAACGGCGAATGATGCGGCCAGCACCCGTCGCCGCCAACGCATCCTTATAGTTGATACTGGAAGAGGTAACGGCGATAGTGACTTCGCCGGCATCAAGCTGAGCGTCTTCAAGGGTCGCAAAACCGCTGACGACCTTGCCATCTTCCTGATTGATCACGTAGGCTTTGAAACCCATTGGCGATGGTCCTGATTCTGATGTTTGAGTGAAAACAGGGCGTGGCGCCGTGCTGCCAGCACCGACTTTTTAGGATCAGTTCCTATTATAGCCAGACAAGTAGATTCTCTACTTGCATGAAAAAGGTGCCTTCAGGGGGTTTACAGAACCACACAATCGCCTTTATAGTCCGGCCCCATGCATTTATCCGATGTTTTCCGTCGCGGCGTTGCTGTCGCCTGCGTACTTGTTGCCCTGCCCTTTAGCGCGCTTGCGGACGAATCCGAACCGGTAGCTACCAAGCCGGAGACGAACTCTTCCCTATTGCCGTCGCTGAATTCCTTCAATCCGGTCGGTGATCTGGGCCTTCGTTTCGATTCCCTCGGCGCCTCGGCACTTTATCAACGGGCTCAGTCTTCTGTGCAGGATGCCGTGGATCAAGCCATGGTGATGTTGGGTATTCCCTATCGTTTGGGCGGCGCCAAGCCTGAGGCGGGATTCGATTGTTCGGGATTTGTCAGCCATGTCTTCAATGAAGGCGTTGGCCTGATACTGCCGCGCACCTCGCGCGAACTCAGCAAAGCCGGCGATACCGTCGATCGCAACCATCTCAAGCCCGGCGACCTGGTATTTTTCAATACCATGCGACGCGCGTTCTCACACGTTGGCATTTATCTCGGCAACGGACAGTTTATCCATGCGCCACGTTCTGGTGCTCGAATTCGTGTTGAAGACCTCAGCGATGCCTATTGGAAAAAACGCTACAACGGCGCCCGTCGCGTCGACGTGAAGTAATTTCGCCACGCGCCTCGATGATTACGGCCGACGTGGCCGTAATTTTTCCCTTGCCAATACGAATGATTCGCAATATCATTGCTTTCTATAGCGTGAAACTCTCCACTTTGCGAAGGAATCTCCAAATGAATCCCAGCCGTCTAGCCTTAAGTCTGCTCGCGCCTTTGATCATTGCAGTTCAGCCGGCGACCGCCGCCGACAAAGTCTTGAATCTCTACTCGGCACGGCATTACCAGACCGACGAAGCGCTCTACAGCAACTTCACCACGCAGACCGGCATCAAGATCAATCGTATCGAAGCCAAGGAAGACGAACTCCTCGAACGTATCCGCAACGAGGGCGCCAATAGTCCAGCCGATATATTCATCACAGTCGATGCGACGCGTCTGGCCAAGGCCGATGAACTCGGCCTGTTCGCCCCGGTGAACTCCAAGATCCTTGAGTCGCGTCTACCGCCGCAACTGCGCAGCAACGATTGGTTCGCTTTCTCGACCCGCGCCCGGGTACTGGTGATCAACAAGGACGCTATCAAGGCGACTGACGTGCAGAACTACGAAGATCTCGCCAATCCCAAACTGAAGGGTCAGGTTTGTTCACGTTCCGGCGCCCACCCCTACAACATTTCCTTGATGGCTTCCATGATTGCGCGACTTGGCGAAGCCAAAGCTGAGGAATGGGCGCGTGGCGTTGTCGCCAACTTTGCCCGCGCACCGAAAGGTGGCGACACCGACCAGATCAAGGCAGTGGCTGCCGGCGAATGCGGCGTGACGATCTCCAACAGCTACTACCTGGCCCGTTTGCTTCGCTCGGACAAGGCGGACGATCGCAAACTGATGGAGAAAGTAACCATCATCTGGCCGAACCAGACTAACGTCGGTGCCCATATCAATATTTCCGGCGGCGGCATGCTCAAGACAGCACCCAACAAGGAGTCCGCCGTCAAATTCCTCGAATATCTAGCCAGCGACGACGCCCAACGCTATTTCGCCGATGGCAACAACGAATGGCCGGCCGTACCCAGCGTCGTCGTCAAGAACGTGGCACTTGATGCGATGGGCAAGTTCAAGGCCGATCCGCTGCCAATCGCCATGCTGGCGAAGAATTCCGCTGCGGCGCAAAAAGTCTACGACCGGGCAGGATGGCGCTGATTCACGCTGCCCACTCCACACACAAGGCGTATTAGCAGGAATTGGTTCGTGTCCGCCCGGCAGCAATCTGCCGGGCGAGCAGGATGATGGGCACCAAACCGACAGCAACAATCGCCAGCGCCGCCGAAGACGCTTCAGCAAGGCGCTCATCCGCCGCCAAGGTATAGGTCTGCGTTGCCAGCGTATCGAAGTTGAACGGCCGCATCACCAGCGTGGCCGGCAGTTCCTTCATCACATCGACAAACACCAGCAGAGCCGCCGTCAGCAAGCTCCCACGCAAGAGCGGCAGATGCACCCGACGCAAAGTTTGCCCGGGGCCACAGCCCAGGCTGCGTGCGGCCGCTTCCATGCTCGGCGTCACCTGAGCAAAGCCGGCCTCCATGGTCTGCAAGGCAATCGCCAAAAAACGCGCCAGGTAAGCGTACACGAGCGCGGCAATCCCGCCCGTGAGAATCAAGCCCGGGTTGACGCCGCTCAGTTGTTCCCACCAGATCGCCAACTGCTGATCCAGACGCGTTACCGGAATCAGCACACCGACGGCAATCACCGAGCCAGGCACGGCATATCCCAATCCGACCAATCGACTCGCCAGCCGTGGCAGCCACTCCCGATTTCGTGCCGCGTAGGCCAGCAACAACGCCAGCAGTGCCGCCAGCGTCGCGGCAACAGCAGCCAGCACAAAGCTGTTTCGTGCCAGCAAGAAGAAACGGCTACCGAATTGTGCGTCGCCCTCGGCCAGCGCCAGCTTGAACAACAAGACCGCAGGTAGCACAAAACCAATCACGACAGGAATCGCGCAACCCAACTGCGCCAAAAGCGCCTGCCCGCCGCGCAAGGGCTGGCGGAACGCGCGCCGACGCTGCGAACCATCGTGATACCGAGCGCGACCGCGACTAATGTGTTCCATGGTCACCAACAGGAGGACAAACCCCAGCAAGCAGGCCGCCAACTGCGCAGCGGCAATGCGATCGCCCAGCGAAAACCAGGCACGATAGATGCCCGTGGTAAATGTCGGCAAAGCAAAATAAGCCACGGTGCCATAGTCGGCCAGGGTTTCCATTAGTGCCAGCGCAATGCCGGCGGCAATCGCCGGGCGTGCCAAGGGCAGCAAAACCCGCCGCACGGCCTGGCTCGGCGTAAGTCCCAGCATGCGCGCGGCTTCCACGGCGCCGCCGGCGCGTTCAAGAAAGGCGGTACGCACCAGCAGATAGACGTATGGGTAAAGCACACAGGAAAAGAGCACGATGGCGCCCGACAGTGAGCGCACATCCGGAAACCAGTAATCGTCCTTGCGCCAGCCAAAACTCTCGCGCAGGAAACTTTGCACCGGGCCGACAAACTGCAGAAAATCGGTATAGGTATAGGCCAGCACATACGCCGGCATAGCCATCGGCAACAGCAGGGCCCACTCGGCCACGCGCCGCCCGGGGAATTCATTTAGCGCGACCAGCCAGGCAGCGCCAGTCCCCATCGCACCCACGCCAAGCCCCACGCCGAGGCAAAGCAACAAGGAATTGACCACATAATCCGTGAGCACTGTATCCAGCAAGTGACGCCAGGTATCGCCGGTGCCACCCGTGAAAATATTCGTCACCACCGCCAGTACGGGTAACGCGACCAGCATGGCGAGTGCCAATGCAAACAACGGAAGGGGCGAGAAAATGCGGAACACGGAACGGCGATTATAATTGCGAACCACTCTCAATTAGCGCGATGCCGCAAACCCTACCGCAAATCACCATGCCCTTGCTCGAAGTCGATCATGTCAGCCACGGCTACCAGAAACAGCTGGTCGTCGATGACATTTCCTTTCGCTTGCAGCAAGGTGAGATTGCCTGCCTGCTCGGCGCTTCCGGCTGTGGCAAAACCACGATGTTGCGGCTGATCGCCGGCTTCGAAGCGCCGCGTTCCGGCATGCTGCGGGTGAATGGCGACATCGTTGCCAATCAGCAACATTTCGTGCCGCCGGAAGCCCGCCGCATGGGCATGGTGTTCCAGGACTACGCGCTCTTTCCGCATCTTTCGGTTGCTGACAACATCGGTTTCGGTCTCCACAAAAAGTCGGTGCTGGCGAGACGGCGCCGAGTGGATGAAATGCTGGACTTGGTCGGTCTGGCCGGTCGCGGCGAGCGCTATCCACATGAACTCTCCGGCGGCCAGCAGCAACGCGTCGCGCTGGCCCGTGCGCTGGCACCGGAACCCTATCTATTATTGCTCGATGAGCCGTTCTCCAATCTTGACGTGGAGTTGCGCGAGCGTCTGTCGCTGGAAGTGCGCGACATTCTCAAACGCTCGGGCATTGCCGCAATCTTGGTAACGCACGACCAGCATGAAGCCTTTGCCGTCGCCGATGTCGTTGGCGTCATGCGCGGTGGCCGGATCGAGCAGTGGGATACACCGTATAACCTCTACCATCGGCCCGCAACCCGCCATGTCGCGAATTTCGTCGGCCAAGGCGTGTTCCTTCCAGGCGAGGTGATGAACCAGAATGCAGTCCGCGTTGAACTCGGCCTGCTCGACTCTGACCTACCCATGGAATGCGCCAAGAGTTGTAGCGAATGCCAACGCGGCTGTCATCTCGACGTGCTGCTCCGGCCCGACGATGTGGTTCATGACGACGCCAGCGACGTCGTTGCCGAAGTGATCGCCAAGGCCTTTCGTGGTGCCGAATTCCTCTACACCTTGCGCCTTTCCTCCGGCCGCGAGGTGCTCTCCTTGGTGCCGTCACATCACAATCACGCGATTGGCGAAAAGATCGGCATCCGGCTCGCGGTCGATCACGTCGTCGGTTTTCGTTCCGATCAATGATCCCCTGGTTACCGGCCGAACCCGTTTTTCCGCCACTCGCTACAGCACTGGGCGGACCGGACAAACCGGATGAGCCGAATGGCCTGCTCGCCGCCGGTGGTGACCTCAGCCCAACTCGCCTGCTCGCCGCCTATCGCCAGGGCATCTTCCCTTGGTATTCCGGCGACCAACCAATTCTGTGGTGGAATCCCGATCCACGTCTGGTGCTGGTCCCTGCCGAATTTCACATCCGCCGTTCGCTGGCCAAGACGCTGCGCAATTCAGCGTATGAAATTCGCCTCGATAGCGCGTTCGCTGAGGTGATTCACGCCTGCGCAACAACGCCACGCGACGGCCAACCCGGCACCTGGATCGTGCCCACAATGCAAGACGCCTACCGCGAACTCCATCGGCTCGGCCACGCCCATAGCGTCGAAACCTGGATTGATGGCAAATTGGTGGGTGGCCTTTATGGCGTCGCCATCGGCCGTATGTTTTATGGCGAATCGATGTTTTCGCACCAGAGCGATGCGTCGAAAATTGCGTTGGCCCATCTTTGCGCATATCTCAGCGCGCGCGATTTCGGCATAATTGATTGCCAGATGGAAACCAATCACCTTACCTCGCTCGGAGCCCGCCCGATTTCGCGTGACGCGTTTGCGGCGGCACTACGAATTTTCACGCCCGGCGACACGCCGGCCGCTGCGTGGCCGAACGATGCCATCAATGGCCACTTCCGGCGCACCGCCTAGGCCAAAACGATGACTCATCTGCGTGACCTACCGCCGTTTCCGCTATTGCAGTTTTATGCCACGGCGCCCTATGGATGCTCTTACCTACCGGGCCGAATTGCCCGCTCCCAGGTTGCCACACCGACTCATCTCATTGATTCAATGAGCTTTAGCGAGCTCGTCCAAGCCGGCTTTCGCCGCAGCGGCGTGTTCACCTACCGCCCTTACTGCGACGCCTGCCGCGAATGCCAGCCGGTTCGGCTACCTGTCCGCGAGTTCGAATCGAGCCGCAGCCAACGTCGGTCGCTCACTCGCCACGTCAATATGACTGCGCTCGAGCGACCTCTCACCTATCGCGAAGAGCACTATCAGCTCTATCAACGCTATCAGGCGGCGCGGCATAGCGGCGGCGGCATGGATCAGGACAGCCGCGACCAATACGCTCACTTCTTGTTGCAGTCTCATGTCGACAGTCGCCTGGTTGAATTTCGCGAAAACGATCAACTGCGCATGGTCAGCATCATCGATCTGCTGTTTGATGGCCTGTCATCGGTCTATACCTTCTATGATCCGGACATTGCCCCGGCCAGCTTGGGCACTTACTCGATTCTCTGGCAAATAGCGCAGTGTCAGCATCTCGAGCTACCTTATCTGTATCTCGGCTACTGGATACGCGATAGCCGAAAAATGGCCTACAAGATCAACTTCCAGCCCATGGAAGCGCTAAATAGAGGCATGTGGCAGAAGATCGAGAAATAAGCGAAATTGCCATTTAGACCGTCCTCGCTATCGTCACTGTTACCGTCACTGATAGTCGGCCAAATGCATTCCATTCCGCGCTTTCTGCATTCCATCGCAATCCCATCGTGCATCACCGATGATTTCCTTAAGGTGTGGCCATCACCCCACCCAACAGGAGCTTTGCCATGGACACCAACGAATTCAAGATCACCCTCTATCGTGATACACAGCGCAAGGCAGCCGCCATTTTCGCCATCCTGCTACTCGGGCTCGCTGCCGCTTCCGGCTGGCTGCGTACCGCACCAAGTCATTGTTCTTCGACCGTCGCTAGCGCGCCTGACGACGCCATTCACTTGGGGCGCTTCGTGATCACGCCGACCGCTACGCATTACGTCAGCCACGACGCCGGCCAGCGCCAAATCGCCACAACTCGCCCGACCGCGTCACCATCATGAATCAGGACGGATTCAAGCCGATTCTGCTCGGTCTGCGAGAGACGGTTTCAGCCATGGCTGACTTTCTCGCCCGCTTGAGTTTCTGGCGGTTTGTCGGTCTGTGCTTGCTATTGATGATGGTCGCTGGCGTTGCCGAGAGCCTGTTCCCCGAACATCGAAAACACAGCTCGACAATCGTCATCAAGAAAGACAAGGCTCCGGCCGAAATACCGGACACCAACAAGCCTATCGAGCCAATCGACCCGGAGCAAACTGCCGAAAAAAGCAAGGGTAAAGGCGTCGAAATCCGTATCGACGACGCAGGCATTGTGGTTCGCGGCTCCAAAGATCTTGAGCGCTTGGGCAAGAAAATCGAGGAACGCATTGATCGCGAGGACATCGATACGCACGATGACCAAGTAACCCAAGGTGTGCCGCTGCCGCAAATCGCCGTATTGATGATCATGCTGATGCTCATCGTCCGCCTCGTGTCCAAATCCAAACTTCAGGCCGAGGCACAGACCGCCGTGGCGCGTGATCAGGCGGAACGTGAAGCACTCTCGCGCCAATTGGCCGAGGCCCGACTGCAAGCGCTGCAAGCCCAGGTCGAGCCGCACTTCTTGTTCAACACCCTGGCCGCTGTCGAATACCTGATCGAAACCGATCCGCCGCGCGCGGCGCAGATGCAGCGCAACCTGATCGGTTACTTGCGCTCGGTGATGCCCAACTTCCGTAAGCCCGATTCCACTCTTGGCCGCGAGGTGGACATCTGCCGACATTACCTGGAGATCCTCAAGATGCGCATGGAAGATCGTCTCCAGGTCACCATCGATGTGCCCACTCATCTCGAAACCGCCGCAGTGCCGCCACTGATGCTGCAGTCGATCGTCGAAAATGCCATTCGACACGGTCTCGAACCCAAGCCCGAAGGGGGTCAGTTGCATCTGCGAGCCGAGGTCAGCGAAGGCCGCCTGGCGATCACTGTCGTCGACACCGGCGTCGGGTTCTCTTCAGTCGGGCTCCCTTCAAGCGGCGCACCGGCCAGTAGCGGAGTGGGACTGGCCAATATCCGCGAGCGGCTGGCGGCTTTGTTTGGTGAGCGCGGACGGCTCATGATTTCACCCAACCTGCCCCATGGTAGCCAGGTGCGGCTGGAACTGCCCTACGCGACCGGAGGAAGCAAATGATCACCGCGCTAATCGCCGACGACGAACGCCTGATGCGGGAACAGCTGGAAACACGCCTGGCGAAGGCCTGGCCGGAATTGCACATCGTCGCCCGTGGCGAGAATGGTTTCGATGCGGTACGGCTGGCTACAGAACATGAACCCCAGATCGCTTTTCTCGACATTCGCATGCCGGGACTGAGCGGCATCGAAGTGGCGGCACAACTCGACGAGGCCATCCACGTCGTCTTCGTCACCGCTTATGACGAATACGCAGTCGATGCCTTCGAGCGTGGCGCCATTGATTACCTGCTGAAACCGGTCGATCCAGAACGCTTACTGCGCACCGTAGCCCGACTCAAGGACGCCGTGCGCCGCGCCGCGCCGCCGCGCGAAGGCGATTCCTGGGGCGAACTGCTACAACGGCTGGGGCAACAACGCCCCGCCGGCAATCGCCTGCAATGGATACAGGCGTCCGTGGGTGAACGGCTGGAATTGATTCCGGTTGATGAGGTGCTGTTTTTTCAGTCGGCGGACAAATACACACGCGTCGTGCGTGCCAACGGCGAAGCCCTGATTCGCAAACCGATCTACGAACTGGTTACCGAACTCGATCCAGAACAGTTCTGGCAGGTGCATCGCGCCACTCTGGTGAATGCTAACGCTATCCGCGACCTGATCCGGGATAGTCGTGGTCGCTTACTGGTACGAATCAAGGGCAGCGAGGAAACGCTCGAAGTCAGCCGCAGCTACGCACACCGCTTCAAACAAATGTGATCCGTGTTCCGGCGCCGTCTCGCCAGCGCCGACTTTTTAAGCGTCGATTCAGCGCTGGGCAACGAGAACCCATAACCGCGCAATCTCGGCAGTGCCATCCGTGCCCTTGACGGTGCGCAGTGTCTCGATCGCCTTGGACTTCTGCCCGGCCAGCCACTGAGCGAAACCAAGATGCAGCTTGGCATCCTCAGCGCGCTTGAAGCCGCCCTTCTTCAAGGCCTGTTCCATCATCGGCAAGCCCTTGTCAGCCTGCCCACGCAGCACGTAATTCAGACCGGTGTTCATTAGCGGATCACCGTTCGCCGCCGCAGCCACCTTGGCATCGTCCAGACCCAGACTCTTGGTGTCCTCGGCCAAGCCTTTGGCCGCCGTATCGCGTAGTCGCTTGTGGCGTTCAATATCGGGGCCGGCACCGTTGCCCATCAGTTTGGCGTCATACCCGGCATCGATGAACTTTTTCGCCTCGGCCGGAAAACCAGCCTGGATCGCCAACTGAGCCGCCTCGACATATTCGTCGACCGTGCGCATGGTGCCAGTGGCCATTTTGAGACGCAGCACATCCAGGGACAATTGGGTGGACAGACCGGAGCGAGTGGAAACCGAATACACCAAGGAGGCCCAGTAATCCTTCTTCGGATAATGCGTGACCAGCTTTTCCATGACATTGATAGCGCTGGCGCTATCTTTTTGCCGATTGGCGATGTCAGCCAACATCTGTAATTGCTGCTCTGCCGGAACTTTGCCCGCCGCTTCGGCGGCCTTCACTTCGGCCTGCAACTCATGGGCTGCCTTGGCCAGATCGCCGCCAAGATAAAGCGCCTGGGTCTGGAGCGTACGAATCGCCGGATCGCTGCCACCTTCCTGGAAATAACGGGCGCACGCGTCACCGGCTTTTGCGTAGTTTTTGGCCGTGTAGTATTGACCCGCTGCGGCAGCCAAGAGCGGCGCTTTGTCGGCGGCCGGAATTGCCGACGAGGCCACGGCCGCTTCAAACGCGGCAGCTGCAACCGCGGGCTCTCCGGCCATGCCAGCCGCCTGACCCTTGACGCGTTCGATCAGGTAAGTTTCGTAAGGCGTCTTGCCGCCGACCGCGTCTGTTTCATGCAATCGAGCGAGAGCATCCTTACCTTTTTTGGCCTTTAGTGCGTCCAGTGCCGCCTGTACCGGCTTGCCAATTTCGGGTCGGATGCTGGGGGCCTTGGTCTCGTCGGCGAAAGCGTGGGTCGCAGCAAAAAACAGGGCCGCTGCTGCGGCCCGTTTGACGATGACAATTACGTTAACCATGTCCATCCTTAATTTCCTTGGTTTAAGCTCAATCGACAAACTGCTCGTTGCCGATAACGCCAAGCTTCTTCACCCCGAGACGCTGGGCCGAGGCCATGACCATGGCCACGTGCTGGTACTTCACCAATTTATTCGGGCGCAAATGTACTTCCGGCTGATCAGCTGCCGCCGCCACCTCGCGCAAACGCGCCTCCAGTTGCGGACGATCCGGAATAGCCTCGCCGTTCCACAGCACCGTGCCATCGAAATCGACATCGATGCGCACCACGATCGGCGGCGTCGGCGGCGGTGTGCTCGCCCCGGCCGGCATATTCAGCTTAACGGCGTGGGTCTGAATCGGAATGGTGATGATCAACATCACCAGCAGCACCAGCATCACATCGATCAGCGGCGTGGTGTTCATATCCACCATCACTTCGTGATCACCCGAGTTATTGCCTATGTTCATTCCCATGGCTTGTTCTTTCTACGTCAGGAGCTACTCAACCGCCCCGTGGCGGCGGCTCGGTGATGAAACCAACCTTGACGATACCGGCACGCTGGCAGGCAAACACGACCCGGCCCACGGAGTCATATCTCGCCTCGCTATCGCCCCGCACATGAACCTCGGGCTGCGGCTTCATCACAGCGACTTCTTTGAGTCGGTTGAGCAAATCCGTGCTGCCCTTGACCTTCTGCAAGCCCCAATAGACGTCACCGTCACGATCAACTGCGATGACGATATTTTCGGGTTTGGTCTGTGTCGGCTGATTGGTTTCCTTCGGCAACTGCACCGGTACCGCCTGGATCGCGACGGGAATAGTGATCAGAAAGATGATCAGCAAAACCAACATCACGTCCACCAACGGGGTGGTGTTGATCGACGAAATTACGTCCTCGTCGGTATCGGAAGCACCGAGATTCATGCCCATGATTTAGCCTCGAATACCCTTCTTACCACCGGCCAGCAAAACCATGTGTAATTCGCTGCTGAAGTGACGGACTTGGGCCAGTGCCGTCTTGTTGCGACGTACCAGCCAGTTGTAGGCCAGCACGGCAGGGACGGCGACGGCGAGACCGATGGCGGTCATAATCAGCGCCTCGCCCACCGGACCGGCCACCTTGTCGATCGAAGCCTGACCAGAGATGCCGATCGCGGTCAGCGCATGATAGATACCCCAGACTGTGCCGAACAAGCCAACGAACGGTGCGGTAGAGCCAACGGTCGCCAGGAAAGCCAGGCCACCCTGCAGTCGATCAGAAATTTCGTCGTAAGCGCGCTGCATCGACATACCGATCCAGGTCGATAGATCAATCGCCTCGGTCATGGAGCCTTCATGATGCGTTGCGGACTTGATGCCTTCGTCAGCCAGATAGCGGAACGCACTGTCTTCACCAAGTTGGCGCACCCCCTCTTCCATCGTGGCTGCCTGCCAAAACTGTTGCCGCGCCTCCTTACCTTCCTTGAGCAGGCGAGTTTGTTCCAAGGTCTTGACGATGCCGATGTACCAGGAGCCCATGGACATGATGGCGAGGATCAACAAGGTACCCTTCGAAACGAAGTCACCTTGCGCCCAGAGGGCTTCGATGCCGTAAGGATTCTCGACCGCTTCGGTGGTCGGCTTGGCCGCATCGGGCGCTTGGGCGAATGCCGGAATGGCGGTAGCAAACGCAAACAAAGTCAAGAAAGCGACGAGAGTTTGGCGCAGTGTGTGGGTGAGACGCATGAGATGAAATCCTTCCGGTGACAAAACTGGGGTTTTACTAGGCTTGAAACATCCAACGAAATAGGTGGTGCAGGAAGTTCGGACTACTCTTCGATCTTCCACAAATACTCAATGCGCGCCCACGACTGGACAGGCGTACCGGCCTCTGTGCCGGGTTTGAATTTACAGAGCACGAGCGCACGCCGGGCGGCCTCATCGAGGCGACGGAAACCCGACGTCTTTTCGACTTTGCTATCCACCGCAGTGCCATCGACACCAATCAGGAATTGCAGTACGACGAGACCTTCTTCTTGCGCACGAAGCGCAGCGGCAGGGTATTCAGGCTTGCTGCAGTTGCGAGCATCGACGACAGCAGCCGTACGCGCTGGCGGCGCCGGAGCGGCAACGACCGCCGGACGTGGCGGTGGCGCCTCTGCCGGAGGCTTGACGGCGGCGACCGCCGTAATCGTATTGAGGCTGGCGACCGGATTGTCAATCCGCACTTCAGGCACAGGAATAAAGGGCGGCGGTGGCGCAGTCAGCTTCGGCGGTGGCGGCGGTGGCGGTTTATCCGCCGGTGGTTTGATTTCCTCGAGGATCTTGGTCTCGAGCGGTGCCTGAATCACTTCGACGATCTTGCGCGCCAAACCATTCACCAAGGCATAAACCAACACGATATGAAGGACGATAACAATGACAATGCCCGTCAGACGGCGGCTTGAGTCATGGGGTTCAGCGTAGCTCATTGTCTTTTTTTGCGAATATCTACCAAGGTACTAATGCGATACAACTGACCCAACCGATGTGCCGCAACATGTAAGATTTTGTAATTTTCAGCGGGACGGACTTTACCGCCTAAGCGAACACTGTGCAACGTTTTTTGCTTGTCTCACTGATCTATGCGCTTTCAAAATTCAACGGAAAAACCCCACCCCGTCTGAACGGGATGGGGTTGGAATTGCGCTTCATTGCCCTCGGTAAATTGATGGACAAAAGTTCAAAACCTCAATCTGGAAGACGATTCTCTGACTCGATCAAGTCAATCAGAACTTAATATCAGCCGTGATATAGAAGGTCCTGCCCTTTGAGTCCGTGTAGCGCGGATCGTAGCCAACTTGGTGGCCGGCACCACCGGTACGGAGTGATAGTGATGGCTTCTTATCAAACAGATTGTTTATCCCACCGCGAACCTCGACCATCTTGTTGACCGTGTACGCGGTTTGCCAATCAATCGTCGTATAAGACGGGATCTCCAATTGAAGTTCCACACAATCGCCCAGCGCATCAACCGTCGTCACCGCACACTCATCCGCCGTATGGAGTTGGTCTTTATATCCTGAGCGGTAATTGAGGGCCATCGTGTGGCTGAAAGCTCCCATCTTCAGGTTTGCCATGAACTTGGCAACATTGCGGAACGTCACGGCATTGTTTTCGCCGTATTGAGCCAAACTGGTGACATAAGTCTCTGTTCCCGGGCGGGTGTATTTGCTTTGCAACATGTGGGTCCCGGAAAGCACTGTCTTCAACGTGCCAAAAGACAATTTGTGGTCCCAGTTCAACTTCCAATCGATGCCTCGATTGATAGATTGCGACGCATTCACCGCTGCCTGGAGAATTGCGAGTTCCTGTTCTCCCGTAGCAAGGTTAGTCTTCGTCGTAAAAAGCTCACGGTAGCGAACAGGATCACCGAAGATTTGAGCCTCTTCAAGCTGGGTCACCAGATCCTTGATCTTCACTTCCCACAAGTCCATGCCGACGCTGAGGCCACCAACAGGTTCATAAACAAAGCCGATTGACTTCTGGTCAGATTTTTCAGGCTTAAGAGCGGCGTTCCCTTGAAGGTAGACGTTGTACTGATTTTGCCCTACCAAGCATGAAGCCGCCAACGGATCACCTGCGGGGAACGGACAGGCGTACGTATCGCTGGTTACACCAAACTCTGCACGCGGACGGCCAATTTCTAGCATTGACGGAGCTTTGAAACCAGTTCCCAGAGAACCACGGATCAGCAGATTCTTAGCTGGTTGATAACGCGCGCTTAATTTATAGGTTGTGTCACCTTCATCATCGTTGAGAGCCTGCCCTGTCATCGTACTGGTGACTTTACCAATCCGGTCATAACGCATCGCACCAGTTACCTCGAGTTCCTTCATCAATGGAACCACCAACTCACCAAAGGCACCGAAATTCTTTCGCTTGAGTCCGTACGGATCATCTTTGCTCAGGAACAGAATTTGTTCATTTGCGTTAGCAGCAGAAACGTCGCGTGAATATTTGTAGTCACGGACATCGACACCCATACCAAACATAGCATCACCGCCACCGACCTTGAACACCGGTCGCGAACCGCGTGCCTCAATAGCCGTCATGGTGGTCTTCTCAGAATCCCACGGGCCAGAATAAACGGTACCTGCCAACGCTGTTCTCTCGGCCGCAGTCAGGTCAGATGCCTGACCGAAAACGTTGATCAAACCGGCCTGCGCAGCAGTAAGAAATTCGTCAGCGAGTAGCCAGCCCGTAGGGTAATCTTGCTTGGCGTTATTTACCGAGTAAGTCAGTGCCGTTGAGACATCCCATCCCGCCAAGTTACCTTCCAATGTACCGACTAAATGGGTTGATTCGGTATTCCAAAGGGTCTCGCGGTTTCCCGCAGGCGAGGAGCGCCAACGCGCATCAACACGCGTTAATCCGGCGAGCTGCTCAGCCGTCATGTAGGGCTTGACGTAGGTATTCACCAGCGCCGAATTCGACGGTAGCGGGAAATAGCCGGTCGGATATGGGGCAATACGGGTCAACATCTTGAATGTTGAATATGCTGCGTCGATTGATCCAGTCCAGTTTGACCCGAGCTTGAACGTCGCTCGACCAAAAACACTGTCCCGATCTGATTCGGGCTGAATTTCAACCGTGCTGGTGTAGTCGAAGAAACAATTGGTGCCAATCTGTGAATTGTACGGAGCACATGTGCCGTTTGCCCTCAAGTAAGGATTGAAGGTAACTGATTGAGCAGCACCGCTTGCATCCAAATAATTCACCCGTGCATTGGCCGGAATCGCATTTCCAGACCCGTTAAAGAAATACAGATCCTGACCATTTGCCTTGAAACTGATCATGCCAGTCTTGGCGAAATCGCGCTGGGTCGCCTTTAACTGGTCTTGGCGGTCGTGGCTTACGGCAACCAAGACGTTGTAGCCATCTTTATCGAGATCACCAAAGCCGGTGCTTGCGCTGGCGCTCCAGCTGGCGCCTCCAGATTTTTGCGGTGAATCCATACGCACACTAACTTGCGATCCCTGTTGATTCTGCTTCAGAATGAAGTTGACGACACCAGCAATCGCGTCTGAGCCATACAGAGCCGAAGCACCGTCGGTCAATACTTCAACACGTTCAATCGCGCTCAATGGAATCGAATTCAAATCAACGACGCTACCCGAACCACGTGGAGCCAAACGACGACCATTCAACAACACCAAAGTATAGCTTTCACCGATGTCATGCAAAGAGGCTGTCATCACGCCACCACCGGAACCACCGACTGAGTCGCTTGATGTCGTGAAGCCCTGCATGGCAGGTAGTTGCTGCATCAATTCAGAAACCGATGTTGCACCGCTGCGGGCAATTTCTTCCTTGCCGATGGTTTGAACTGGTAACGCACCCTCCGATGCAATCCGTTTAATACTCGAGCCAGTGATCTCTACGCGCTCAACTTTTTGCGCATCCTGTGCCTGAGCAGCGCCAGCAGAAACGACAATTGCAACTCCCGCAAATGCCTGACCAATCAACATAGCCAACTGTTTTCTCTTAAAAATCATCGCATTTCCATCCATTTCAAGGTTCAAAAACGAGCGCCGGGACACCATAAGCACTCCACGCGAGTTCCGTCACCAAGACGGAAAGAACGCGTACTCTAACAAGCTTTGAGGATTGCTGTAACAAATCGTTACGACATGTAAAGCGGCTGTCGGATAATTCGTACACTCGAATTAGCCACTGAATTCATATGGGTTTCGCTCAATATCCATTCATACACTGACCCAACGCCGTCTCGTCATCACCGACTTTTCGTACATTCGCGACTGCCGTGACAAATGGCCACAATTCGGCAACAATCGCGACCTGCTTCGATCGCCGTGAATTCCATTCATCTCCGTCCTCACCTACTTTGCGAAACCCATATTTCAAAAGCTGCTGGCGACACGTTGCGCACTTACTCTTGGCCATTCTGCTGAGCGCAAGTGCTCTAGCCGCCGATCCAGCCAAAGTCTTACGTGTCGTCCAGCCTGCAACAGACGAAGGTTTCGACCCGGTCCGTTCAGTCAATTACTACTCCGGCGTGATTCTGGATGCCGTCGGTGAGCGGCTGATGAGCTACGACTATCTGGCGCGTCCGGCAAAGCTCGTTCCTGGCGTTGCGGAAAGCATGCCGGTCGTGACAGACAACGGCAAGACCTATGTCTTCAAGATTCGCAAGGGCGTCTATTTCCATCCGGACCCGATATTCAAAGGCAAGAAACACGAGCTGACCGCCGAGGACTTCGTTTTCAGCTTCAAACGCTTCATGGACCCGAAGCTGCGTTCGCAATGGAAATTCCTGTTCGACGGCAAAATCCTTGGGCTCGATGACCTGGCCAAACGGGCCGAACAGAGCGGGCGCTTTGACTACGATGCTCCGGTCGAGGGCTTGCGCGCGCTTGATCGTTACACGCTGCAGATCAAGCTCGCCGCCGCCGATTACAACTTCACCTACATTCTGGCGATGTCGGCCATGATCGCCATTCCGCGCGAAGCGGTCGATGTCTATCGGGACGATCTGGGCGCACACCCGATTGGCACCGGTGCCTACATGCTCAAGGAGTACCAGCGCGGGCGTCGCGTGGTTCTCGAGGCGCACCCCTACTTTCGCGGCTTCATCTGGGACGCTGAACCCGGACCGGATGCCGCCGATCGCGAATTGGTCGCCAGCATGACGGGCAAGCAGATGCCGCAGATTGGCCGCATCGAGCTCAACTACATCGAAGAAGAGCAAAGTCGCTTTCTCGCCTTCATGGGCGGCGAGCTGGATATCGTCCATCGCATCGGCGGTCTGGCCGAACGTTGGCGCGATGGCAAGGAACTCAAACCGGAATTGACCAAACTCGGCATCACACGCCAGGACATGGTTGAGCCGGAAACGACTTACACCTACTTCAACATGCGCGACCCGGTCGTCGGCGGCTACACCCCGGAAAAGACGGCGCTACGCCGCGCCATCATCATGTCCTACGATCAGGATGCCGAGATCAACATCATCCGAAAAGGATTGGCGATCCAGAACAAGATGCCGATTCCACCAGGCGTCGTAGGCTACAACCCGAACTATCCCGCCATCCTGCACTACAACCCGCAAGCCGCCAATCTGTTGCTCGACAAGTTTGGCTACAAACGTGGGACTGATGGTTTCCGCACCCTGCCGGATGGCAAGCCACTGCTGATCCAGTTGGCCTCCGAGCCCAGTTCAGGCAGCCGTGAATTCGACGAACTTTGGCGCAAGTCACTGGAGAAAATCGGCCTGCGGCTGGAGGTCAAAAAAGGTACTTTTGCCGAAAACCTTAAAGCGGCCAAAGCTTGCCAACTGCCCATGTGGGGTTCTGCCTGGATCGCCGATTACCCGGATGGCGACAACTTCCTGCAGCTCCTCTACGGCCCCAACTCGGGCCAGTCGAACAACGGTTGCTACGATTCGCCCGTGTTCAACAAGCTCTATGACCTATCGCACAAGTTGCCCGATTCGCCGGAACGCAACTATCTGTATGAGTTGATGAGTCGCCAGGTGGAATACGACGGCGCGTGGCGTTTTGGGGTTTCGCGCGTTCGTACCGATCTGGTCCAGCCAGGAATCCTCGGCTATCGCAAGCACCCGGTACTGCATGCTGAATGGAAGTTCATGGACATTGATCTCTCCGCTCGTAAGGCCGCCCAGGGAGCCGCAAAGTGAAGCGTGTGGACTGGTGGCGGTTAGGGATTTTGTTAGCAGGAATGCTCACCAGCGTCGCCGCGACTGCGGCTGCCGACCCCAAGAAAGTCTTGCGCACCGAGTTTCCGGCCGCTGAAACCGGCTTCGACCCCGCCCAGGTGCATGACCTGTATTCGAACATTGTCAATGAGGCGATCTTCGAACCGCTGTTAACCTACGATTATCTCGCCCGCCCGTCACGCCTAGCTCCACGCGCCGCCGAGGCTTTGCCGGAAATGAGCGAAAGCGGACGTGTGTATGTTTTCCGTATCCGGCCCGGCATTCTCTTTGCCGATGATCCCGCCTTCAAGGGCCGCCCGCGCGAGCTCGTCGCCGCAGACTACGTTTACGCCATCAAGCGCCTGGCCGACCCGAAACTGCACTCGCCTTGGCGCTATCTGGTCGAGACCAAGATTGCCGGTCTGGCGGATGTAATCAAGGCCGCCGAGAAATCCGGCAAGTTCGATTACGACGCCCCGATTGCCGGATTGCAGGCGCTCGACAAGCACACCCTGAAGATCACACTAAGCGAGCCGGACTACAACTATCCCTACATCCTGGCGACACCCACCATGGGCGCCGTCGCGCGTGAGGTGGTGGAACACTACGGCGCCAACATCATGGCCCACCCGGTCGGTACCGGTCCGTATCGCCTTGATAAATGGGTACGTTCGTCGCGTATCGAACTTGCTGCGAACCCCTTGTATCGCGGTCATACCTGGGATTTCGCGCCGGTCGAAGCCGGCGATGAGGTGTTGGTCACGGCCATGAAAGGCAAGAAGCTGCCGACCATTGCCCGCATCGAGATCGCCATCATGGACGAGGATCAGGCACGCTTGCTCGCCTTCCAGAATGGCGAACTCGACCTCTTCCAGCTTGACGGGCCACTCGCGCCGAAGATGCTCGATATTGACCGGCTTAAGCCGGAATTTGTCAGTAAGGGTGCCAAGTTGTCACGCATCATCGACCCCGAGATCCAGTATCCCTACCTAAGCATGCGCGATCCCGTAGTCGGTGGGCTAAGCAAAGAAAAGATCGCCCTGCGCCGGGCGATCCTGATGGCCTACGACGAAACGGCCGAGATACGGGTCATTCATAACGGCCAAGGTGTCGTCATTGATTACCCCGTGCCGCCGGGTGTGGTCGGCTACCTGCCGGGTTACCGCCGCACCGATGCGACCAACATCGCCCTGGCCAATGCCCTGCTCGACCGCTTCGGCTACCAGCCGGGGCCGGATGGCTGGCGCACCTTGCCGGATGGAAAGCCACTGGCGATCACGCTCACCACACGGCCGGATTCCCTCGGTCGCCAGCAGGAGGAAATGTGGAAGCGCAGCTTCGACGCCATCCACATCCGCCTGAACAGCGACAAGAAGAAATTCCCGGAAATCCTCAAGGCCGAGAAATCCTGCCAGTTGCAGATGCGCGTCAATCGCTGGATCGCGGATTTCCCCGATGGCGAGAACTTCATGCAGCTTTTCTACAGCGGCAACATCGGCCAGAGCAATACCAGTTGCACTGCGATTCCCGAGTTTGACACGCTGTTCCAGAAAGCCACCCGCTTGCCGCAGGGCGCCGAGCGCGACGCCCTATGGATCGACATGGCGCGGCTGCTGGAGTTCTATGGCGCGGCACGGATCAGCATGGCGCGGCCGCGCAACATGGTGATGCAAAAGCACGTTATCGGCTACAAGAAGCATCCGATCATTCTCGCCGACTGGCTTTATGCGGACATCGATCTGGAGGCGAAACCATGAAGCGGAGCGTGCTTCTGTGTGTCTTCGCTGTACTTGGCCTGGCCCAAAAAGTCGGCGCTGGTGAGACGGCGGCACGAGTTACCCTGCCTGTGTTTGCCGACCCCACTCAGGTGCAACAGTTTTGCCAGAAAGGACTGGACAGGCTTCAACAGACGATAGCAGCCTTTGCCGCCGTGCCACTTGCTGAAGCCGCCAGTCCGGCGACCATGCCGCGCTGGGATGCGTTGGATATTGTCGGTGATGACCTTGGCGGTCCGCTGGCCATCGTCTCGGCCACGTCGCCCGACAAGGCGGTGCGTAAGGCCGCTGATGACTGCACGCTGACGCTGTCGGCACTGCAAACACAGCTCTACCAGAATGGCGAGGTCTACGCCCGACTGAGCCGCGCCACGCCGGATAGCCCGGCCGCCAAGCGGCTGCAGATGCTGACGCTCGAAGGCTTCGAAGATTCCGGCGTCAGCCTGCCCGGGGAAAAGCGCGCCCGGGCGAAAGCGATCTTTGACCGCATCAGCGCTCTCGGCGTCGAATTCAAACGTAACAGCAGCGAAAACCTCGGCAGCGTCACCATGACCGTGGCCGAGCTCGAAGGTATGCCACAGAGCTACCGCGAGAGCCACCCGGCGAATGCCGACGGGCTGATCGAGTTGAAAATGAACTATCCGGATTTCGTCCCATTCATGGAAAACGCGATCTCTCCGGAAGCACGCCGGCGCTACTACACGGCTTTCAATCGCATCGGTGGCGAACGCAATTTGGCTATCCTCAACGAGGCCGCGCAGCTACGCAAAGAGCTCGCCAGCCTATTCGGCAAGCCCTCGTTCGCACACCACATCATTGCCCGCCGCATGGCCGGGTCGCCCGAAAACGTATTGCGCTTCCTGGATTCCGTTCAGGCCAAAGTGGCCGAAGCCGAATTGCGCGATCTCGCCACCCTGCGCCAGGCCAAGGCCGACTTTCTCGGTCGCCCAGTCGCAGAAACCAAGCTTGAGCGCTGGGACACCACCTTTTATACCGAGCGTGTACGCCGTAGCCGCTTCAATGTCGATCAGGACGCCTTGCGCCGCTATTTCCCGACTGAATCATCCGTCGCGTGGCTGATGGATCTGGCGCAGCGGCTGTTCGCGGTGCGCTTTGTCCCGGCCGAGGTGCCGGTATGGCATCCGGACGTGCGTTACTTCGATATCGTCGATGCGACCGGACAGCGTATCGCCGGTGCTTATTTCGATCTCTATCCGCGCGAAGGCAAGTACAACCACGCCGCCGTATGGCCGGTGCGCGGTGGAGCGACTGGCATAGGGCGCCAACCGATCAGCGTGCTCGTCACCAACATGAACCGCCAAGGGCTGGACCACGGCGAACTGGAAACCCTGCTTCACGAATTTGGCCATTTGCTACATGGCACGCTGTCGCGCACCGAATTCAGCAGTATGTCCGGCACCAGCGTGCGGCGTGATTTCGTCGAGGCGCCGTCGCAAATGCTCGAAGAATGGGCGCGCCACCTTGAGCCGATGGCACTGATCCGCAACCACTGTACCGACTGTCCCGCCGTAGATGCCGACCTGCTACGCCGGATCAACCAAGCGCGGCGCTTTGGTGCCGGCATTCACTATAGCCGCCAGCATGTCTTGGCTACTTTCGACATGGCCATGGCCGGCCCGCAGCCTGGCGATTCCCTGGCGACTTACAGCGCGCTCGAGAAGGCCTCAGCGCTCGGCCATACGCCGGGCACGATGTTCCCCGCGCGGTTTGGTCATCTGCTCGGCGGTTACGCGGCCGGCTACTACGGTTACATGTGGTCGGAAGTCATCGCTCTCGATATGGCCAGCCAGTGGCACGGTAAGCTGATGAACACTGATGTCAGCCTGCGTTACCGCGACTTGGTGTTGGCGCGCGGTGGAGAAACACCGGCTGAACAGATCGTGCGCGAGTTTCTCGGCCGCGAGCCCTCGCCCACCGCCTTCTTTGCGGAAATTACCGGAAGTCGCCATGAATAGAACAACCAGCGAGAGCCTGCGCCGATGACTGCCTTCATCCTGCGTCGTCTGTGGCAGATGCTGCCCACTCTGCTGGGCGTGATTCTGCTCACCTTTTTCCTGTTCAACTTTGTGGGTGGCGATCCGGCGTATTTGCTCGCCGGCAAGATTTCCAGCCCCGAGCAAATCGCCAACATTCGTACCCAACTCGGCATCGATCAACCGGTTTACGTCCAGCTCTGGATCTTCATCAAACAAGTGATGTCGGCCGATTTTGGTGTCTCGTGGTCCACCAACGAACAGGTCTCACAAATCATTGCGACGCGAATCGGTCCTTCGCTCACCGTATTGGTGCCCATCCTGATCATCGAAACGGTGCTCTCGGTCGCGCTGGCGCTGGGCGTTGCCTACGTGCGCGGCTCGCTCACCGACCGCTCGATCATGATCGTCTGCACTATCGCCATGTCGGTTTCGTTGTTGGTGTACATCATCGTCGGCCAATATGCGCTGGCCTACAAACTGGGCTGGTTCCCGGTGCAGGGCTGGGGCGAATCGTTCAGCGAAAACCTGCTGCGCTTTTCGGCGTTGCCCATCCTGCTCGGCGTGGCGGTCGGGATTGCGCCCAACACACGACTCTACCGCACCTTCTTCCTTGATGAGATCAACCAGGATTACGTGCGCACGGCACGCGCCAAGGGGCTATCCGAGAACACCGTGATGCTCAAGCATGTCTTGCGTAACGCCCTGATCCCGATCATCACCAATCTGATGATCTACCTGCCCGGCTTGCTCATCGGCCACTTCCTGATCGAGCGTTTCTTCTCGATTCCGGGGATCGGCCGCGAGGTGATTCTGGCGGTCGAACGCAGCGATTTCCCGGTGATCAAGGCGATCACCATCTACGTCGCCATTGCCACCATGTTTGCCAACCTGCTCGCCGATGTGCTCTACAAGCTGGTTGATCCACGCGTGCAACTGAAATGAGATCGCGATGACCAACCCCGCCACTTACCATCCCTCACCCGGACTCTGGGTGCTCGCCTGGCGCCGCTTGATCGCAGATCGCATCGCGGTGATCTCGATGATCGTCGTCGCCGCATTTCTGCTGCTGACGGCGGGCTCCATGTCGGGTCTGATCGCGGCGAACTGGAACGATGAAGTGGCGATCGGCTACGCCAAGCCAGGCTTTGTGGCCGAGCCTAAAGTTGCATCCCGCAACACTGCAGCCCAGGTCGGCCCCGTCGTCGCGGCTGAAAATCCACCAGGTCGGGTTATCGACCCCTTGGCCACCGAACTCGCCGAACTTCGCGCCAGCCTGGGACAAAAAGTCGGTTCTGGCGGGACGGCGCCTGCGGCTGGCGTGCCGCCGGTCGGGCTGGATCTCGGAGACATCAAGGTCATCGACCCCATCGCCAAGGAATTCGCCGACGCATTGGCGGAGGCACAAGCCGAAGGACGTAAGGAACGCGTCGATACGCTACCTTTCGGTGCCGACAAATGGGGCCACGACGTGATTCTCAAGACCATCAAGGGCTCCGAGACCTCGATTCTGGTCGGACTTGCCGCAGCGCTGGTTGCAACCGTCATCGGCACGCTGTTAGGCGCCATCGCTGGCTATTACGGCGGTTGGATCGATGACTTCTTCAACTGGTTCTACAACATCTTCACGGCGATTCCCTACCTGCTGTTGATCCTGGCGATCGCCGCCGTGCTCAACCAGAAAGGCGTCACGACCATCGTCTTGATCCTTGGCCTGACGGGCTGGACCGGCATCTTCCGCCTGGTTCGCGCCGAATACCTCAAGCACCGTTCGCGCGAATATGTGCAGGCGGCCGATGCCATTGGCGCTTCCAACTTCCGCCGCATGTTCGTGCACATCTTCCCCAATGTCAGCCATGTCTCGCTGGTGCAGCTTTCCGTGCATGCGGTCGGCTTCATCAAGAGCGAGGTGATTCTTTCCTTCCTTGGTTTTGGCGTACCGGTCGACAAAGTATCGTGGGGCTCGATGCTGGGTGAAGCGCAAAACGAACTGATCCTCGGCTATTGGTGGCAGCTCGCTGCGGCGACGCTGGCCATGGCGGTGTTGGTCACCGCCTTCTCGATGTTCACGGATGCGCTACGCGATGCGCTTGATCCGAAGATCAAGTGACCTTGTTACAAACCGACAACACCATGACCCGCCACGACACTCTGCTTTCAGTCCGTAATCTGCGCGTCTCGTTTCGGCTGGACAAGCACACTCTGTTCGACGCCCTCAAGGGCATTTCCTTCGAGGTCGCGCGTGAGCAAACCGTCGCACTGGTGGGAGAATCAGGCTCCGGCAAATCGGTTTCGTCACTAGCCGTGATGGGACTTTTGCCGAAAGACAACGCCAGCGTGAGTCCCGATAGCGAAATTCTGTTTGCCGGCTGCGATCTGTTAAGACTCGATCCCGCCGCCATGCGCCAGATGCGCGGGCGCGAGATCTCGATGATCTTCCAGGACCCGATGACCTCGCTTAACCCGCTGTTTTCGGTGGGTAGCCAGATCGCCGAGGTACTGCGCCTGCACAAGGGCATGAACCGCAGCGAAGCCAGCCGACGCGCGATTGCCCTGCTCGATGAGGTGGGCATCTCGGATCCCGGGCAACGCGCCACCTCGTATCCGCATCAGCTCTCCGGCGGGCAACAACAGCGGGTCATGATCGCCATGGCCATTGCCTGCGAGCCCAAGCTGCTGATCGCCGATGAGCCGACAACGGCCTTGGATGTCACGATCCAAAAGCAAATTATTGAGCTGGTGGCGAATCTGCGCCGCAAGCATGGCATGGCCATGCTATGGATCAGCCATGACCTGGCCGTCGTCGGGGAAATTGCCGATCGGGTCGTCGTCATGCGCAGCGGCGAAGTGCGCGAGAACGGGAGCACCCAGGACATCTTCGAGAATCCGCAGGACGCCTACACGCGCGCCCTGTTGCTCTGTCATCCGCCACTCGACGCGCGCCCCCGGCGCCTGGCCGTGATCGATGACTACGTCGATGGCACTGGTCCGAGTGCCGAGAATCGCATCAACGTGCAGCGCGGCAGTTCGCCCAACGACACGCCGTTGCTGGAGGTAACCGGACTATGCAAGAACTTCGAGTTTCGCGAAGGACTCTTCGGCAAGCGTGTGTTGCGTGCGGTAAAGGATGTGTCATTCACCTTGCATCGAGGAAAAACGCTAGGCCTGGTCGGTGAATCCGGTAGCGGCAAGAGCACCGTCGGTCTCACCATCATGCGCCTGCATCAAGCCACTGCCGGCGAAATCCGGTTTGAAGGCAAGAATCTTCTCGCCATGTCGCCACGCGAGCAGATGCCGTTCAAGCGCCGTATCCAGATCATTTTCCAGAACCCTTACGCCTCGCTCAATCCTCGCTTCACCGTGGGTGACATCCTCATGGAGCCGATGCGCATCCACCGCATTGGTGCCAACGATGCCGAGCGCGAAAAACTCTCGCTGACCTTACTTGATCGGGTCGGCATGCCCGCCCTCACCTTCCGCAAATATCCGCACGAGTTCTCGGGGGGACAGCGCCAACGGATCGCGATTGCGCGCGCACTGTCGATGCAACCCGATATCGTAATTTGCGATGAATCGGTTTCAGCGCTGGATGTCTCGGTGCAAGCCCAGGTGCTCAATCTGCTGCAAGACCTGCAAGACGAATTCAAGATGTCCTATTTGTTCATCTCACACGATCTAGCGGTGGTGAAATACATCTCGGACCGTGTGATGGTGATGAACCAGGGCGAGGTCGTCGAAGTCGCGGATTCCGACGAGATTTACCGGTCCCCGCAACACCCCTATACACAAAACCTACTTCATTCCATTCCCCGTGGATGGCAACATCCGCAGTAGGAAACCTTTCGGCGGCGATCAAGCCAAGGTCTAATCTATTGGCTTATTTGAATGGGTGACGGAGGACGATGGTTTCTTCACGATCGGGACCCGTCGAAATCATATCGACCGGCACACCGCAAAGCTCTTCCATACGCTTGATGTAGGCCCTGGCCGCTGCCGGCAGACCATCGAGCGTCTTGACGCCAACCGTGCTTTCGGTCCAACCGGGCATCGACTCATACACCGGTTCGCAACGCTCAAGATCGTCGGCACCGACAGGGAGAATGTCGGAAAATGCGCCGTCGATTTTGTAGCCGGTGCAAATCTTCATTTCTTCCAGACCATCAAGGACGTCAAGCTTGGTCACGCACAGGCCAGAAACGCCGTTGATCTGGATCGAGCGCTTGAGTGCTGCCGCATCGAACCAGCCGCAACGCCGCGCACGGCCGGTGGTGGCCCCGAATTCATGGCCACGCGTCGCCATGTGCTTGCCGACGGGATCAAGCTTGTCGACTGCGTCGTAGAGTTCCGTCGGGAATGGTCCGCCGCCGACACGCGTCGTGTAAGCCTTGGTGATACCGAGCACGTAGTGCAGCATACCGGGGCCGACACCGGCACCCGCAGCGGCTGCACCGGCAACACAGTTCGATGACGTGACGAAGGGGAAAGTGCCATGATCGATATCGAGCAAGGTACCTTGAGCACCTTCGAACAACAGATTGGCACCGTTCTTGTGAGCGTCATAAAGCGCACGCGGCACGTCGGCAATCATCTTGATCAGGCGTGGTGCAACGGCCATCGTGCCGTCAAACACTTTCTGGAAATCGACGCTTTCCGCGCCAAGGTAATTCTTCAGCACGAAGTTGTGATAATCGAGCACTTCGGCGAGTTTCTCGGCGAAGCGCTTGGGCCGCAGCAAATCCTGCAAACGGATGCCGCGTCGAGCGACTTTGTCTTCGTACGCAGGACCAATACCGCGCCCGGTGGTGCCAATCTTGCCAGCACCCTTGGCGGCCTCGCGCGCGACGTCCAGCGCCTGATGGTAGGGCAGGATCAACGGGCAGGCTTCGGAAATCTTCAGCCGCGCTTCGGCGCTGACACCGGCCGCTTCCAGTTCGTCGATTTCCTTGATCAGCGCATCGGGTGACAAGACGACCCCATTGCCGATGTAGCAGATCACCCCTTCGCGCAGAATTCCCGAGGGAACTAGGTGCAGCACGGTCTTTTTACCGCCGATGACCAGCGTATGCCCGGCATTGTGACCGCCTTGAAATCTGACCACGCCTTGCGAATGGTCGGTCAGCCAATCGACGATCTTGCCCTTGCCTTCATCACCCCATTGGGTTCCAATGACGACCACATTCTTTGCGTTTTTGCTCATATCAGATCTTTCTCAATTTTCGGGCAACGACTCGACACACCAAGCATCGTTCCGTCGCACCAGGATTCGATCGCAGCCGGCTTCGCGCCAGCTTCCATCATGGCCGGGCAAGGCCAACACCACACGCTCGCCACTGGCGCGCAAACGCGCTGCTTCGGCATGTAAACCATCATCCTCGGGCCACGGTGCGAGTATCGCAGCTTTCGCGGCGCGTTCGGGCGACAAACGTGCGAACTCACGTAGATCCATCGAGAAGCCGGTCGCGGGACGCGCGCGCCCATACGCCTTGCCAACTTCATCGTAGCGACCACCAAGAGCAATCGCTGCCGCACTACCGGCGGCATACGCGGCAAACATGACGCCGCTGTGATAGTGGTAGCCACGCAGATCCGCGAGATCAAACGAAAGCGGCAAATCGTCGCATGCATCAGCGAGACGTTCAAGTTCGCCCAGAGCCGCAGCGATTGCCGGATCGGCCGGCAGCACACGCTCGGCCTTGGCCAAGACCGATCGGTCGCCGTAGAGTTCAGGCAAGGCAAGCAAGGCGGATCGGGTAGGTTCACTGACATCAGCGACAAGTTCGCGCACGGTGGGCAAATCCTTGCCCTGCAGTGCAGCGAATAGCTCCTGCTCGCGTTCTGGCGCCATGTTGGCGGCCTGGGCCAGGGCGCGAAATACGCGAACATGGCTGAGATCGATGCGGGAAGCAGCAAGACCGCCGGACTCAAGCGACAAGGCCAGCAAGCGCAACACTTCGATATCGGCCTCAAGACCGGCATGCCCGTAAAGTTCAAGGCCGATCTGTAGTGGTTCGCGCGTCCCGTTAAACGCCGCCGGTAGGGTATGCACGACATTGCCGCAGTAGCAAAGACGGGTGACGCCTTGCCGATTGAGCAGGTGGGCGTCGATACGTGCTACTTGTGGCGTGATGTCAGCACGCAAGCCCATGCTGCGACCGGACAACTGATCAACCAGCTTAAAGGTGCGCAGATCGAGGTCGTGGCCGCTACCGGTGAGCAACGACTCGACATATTCGAGCAGCGGCGGCATCACCAGTTCATAACCGTGACTATCGAAGCTATCGAGTAGTCTGCGGCGCAGATATTCCAAGCGTACGGCCTGAGCCGGCAGAACATCTTCAATCGCTTCGGGAAGTAACCAACGTCGGTGGGTCATGGTCAGCGCAGCACAGTCAGGAGAATCACACCGATCAACAGCGAGGAGAGGCCGATAAAGCGAATCTGTCCATCGGCCAACTCGGTCACACGGCGAAAGGTCTCACGCCACAATTTGGGCGCAATAAACGGCAACAGACCTTCGATCACGAGCATCAAGGCCAACGCCAGCAGCAGCGGGGAATCCATTCGCGTGCGCCGCCCCTTACTTTGAACGACCGCTATTCTTCAGGTATTTGAAGAAGTCGGAACTCGGTTCAACCACGAGCAGATCGCTCTTGTTTTTGAAGCTGCCGCGATAAGCTTCAAGGCTGCGGTAGAAGGCATAGAACTCGGCGTTTTCGCCAAAGGCACGGCCGTAGATTGAGGCCGCCTTGGCATCGCCCTCGCCCTTGACCTTCTGCGCATCACGGTAGGCCTCGGCCACAATCACTTCGCGCTGGCGATCCGCATCGGCACGAATTTTTTCGGCTTCTGCGGCACCTTGGGAACGAAGTTCGTTTGCCACCCGTTTGCGCTCAGTTTCCATCCGTCGATAGACGGATTCAGAAACCTCCGGCGGTAAATCCACACGCTTCAGGCGCACATCGACAATTTCAACACCAATGGTGCGGATGTCGGCATCGGCTTTCTTCTGCACATCGACCATGATCGAGTCACGCGAACCCGAAACCACATCATGCACGGTACGACGGCCGAACTCCTCACGCAAACCAGCGTTGACGGTCTGCGCCAGACGGGTACGTGCCAGCGACTCATCGCCACCGACCGAGATGTAGTACTGCTTGACATCGTTGATGCGCCATTTGACGAATGAATCCACCAGGACCGGCTTCTTCTCGGCGGTCAGGAAACGCTCGGGCTCGGGCGAATCCAGCGTCAGGATGCGCTTGTCGAAAATCCGCACGTTCTGGATCATCGGCCATTTGAAGGCCAAGCCCGGCTCGGTGATCACTTCCTTGATTTCACCCAACTGGAAAATGATCGCGTACTGCCGCTGATCAACAGTAAACACGGTAGCGGCGAACAAGACAATGCCGCCGAAAATAAGTGAAGCGAGGGTTGAAATATGGCGTTGCATCAGCGGATTCCTCGTTCGCGTGAACGCAGGTTGTCACGCGAGCGCGCATCTCCCTGCAAGGACTGCTCGAGCTGCGGAGGAACCGCACCTGAAACGGAAGAAGTCGGTGCTGACGGGACGGTGGCCGCTGCAGCGCTGCTGGGTTCAGCAACTGTCGTTGCCGCAACCGCTGCGCCTTGCATCAGCTTGTCCAATGGAAGGTAGAGCAGATTGCCGCCACCCTTGGCGTCGATCATCACCTTGCTGGTGTTGGCATAGACCTGCTGCATGGTCTCGAGGTACATGCGCTGACGCGTGACTTCAGGTGCCTTGGCGTATTCCGTGAGAATTTGCTTGAAGCGGGAGGCATCGCCTTCCGCCGTCGCCACCAGACGCTGGCGGTAGCCGCTCGCTTCTTCAAACAGGCGCGAAGCAGTACCACGGGCGCGCGGGATCACATCATTGGCGTAGGCCTGACCCTCGTTCTTCTGCCGCTCGCGGTCCTGACCAGCCTTCACGGCGTCGTCAAAGGCGGCCTGTACCTGCTCGGGCGGCTGCGTGCCTTGCATGTTCACGGTGCGCACGATGATGCCGGTGTTATAGCGATCGAGAATTTCCTGAATCAGCTTCTGCGTGTTGGCAGCGATTTGATCACGGCCCTCGTAGAGAACGAAGTCCATCTTGTTCTTGCCCACCACTTCGCGGATCGCGGTTTCAGCAGCCTGCAATACCGAATCATCCGGATGGCGATTGTTGAACAGGTAGGCTTGAGGATCCTTGAGCAGGTACTGGACCGCAAACTGGACGCTGACGATATTCTCGTCATCGGTCAGCATCAGTGCCTCTTTCAGCACCTTGTTCTTCTCGGAGCCACGATACCCAACCTCGACCGTACGGACACCCGAGAGGTTAACGGTTTCATGTGTCTGGATCGGCCACGGCAGGCGCCAACGTAGTCCCGGCTCGGTAGTTTCCTTATAGCGGCCAAATTGCAGCACCACACCGCGCTGACTGGCATCCACAATATAGAAACCACTGGCGGACCAGAGCAGCACCATCAAACCGACGATGACGCCGATTCCACCGCTAAATTGCTTGGGGCTTATCGAGGGCAGTTTGTTTCCATTGCCATTGTTGTCACCACCGCCGCTACCCTTTTTGCCGAAGATACCGGAGAGACGACGATTGAAGTCGCGCCAAATCTCTTCGAGGTCGGGAGGCCCTTGATTGCCGCCTCCCTTGTTGCCGCCGCCCGGCTGGTTGCCCCAGCCGTGGTCATTTAATGACATGAGAATTCCTGCGATCACGATAACTTTCTAAGTTGGGAGATATTGAGTGAAAATCAAGAAGCGCTCAGGCGAAATCGACCAGGGTCGCGGCTTCATGTTGAGTGTCAGAACCAAGGATGGTTGCAGTTTCCAGAGAGATTTCGGCCAGTGCTTGCCGGAGGAGGTCGAGTCCTTCGCCACTGCGGGCACTCAAACGAACTCGCGAAATCTTACCACAGTCATTTCGTTCAATTCCTGCGCCAGCGGCAGTCTGGTCAATCTTGTTCCAGATCACAATCTGGGGCACGTCGGCGGCACCGATCTCGCTAAGGACCGACTCGACCGCCTCGATTTGCTGATCGCGTGCGGCACTGGCAGAGTCCACCACATGCAAAAGAACATCGGCCTGCGCGGTCTCTTCAAGCGTGGCATGAAAAGCGGCGACGAGCGAATGAGGCAAATCGCGGATGAAACCCACAGTATCGGAAAGTACGATCTGGCAACCCGAGCGTCCGTCGGCCAGTTCGCAAGTTGGTACCCACAACTGACGCGAAGTGGTATCAAGCGTGGCAAATAGTTTGTCGGCAGCGTAGGCGCCGGCTTTGGTCAGAGCATTGAAGAGCGTGCTCTTGCCGGCGTTGGTGTAGCCAACCAAAGACACCGCAAGAACCTCCCGTCGCGTTCGGGCGCGACGCCTCACCGCGCGTTGGCGTTCGAGCAGTTTAAGTCTGTCTTTGAGCAACGCGACGCGCTTGCCCAATAGTCGACGATCGGTTTCAAGCTGCTTTTCGCCTGGCCCACGCAAACCGATGCCACCTTTTTGACGCTCAAGGTGAGACCAGCCGCGCACGAGACGCGTGGCCAAATGTTGTAACTGAGCCAGTTCGACTTGCAATTTGCCTTCATGACTGCGTGCGCGCTGGGCAAAGATGTCAAGAATCAAGCTGCTGCGATCAACGACGCGCAACTCGAGTTCGCGTTCAAGATTCCGCTGCTGGCCAGGAGAGAGCTCATGGTTGAAGACCACCACGTTAGCGCCATGGTCGCGGGCAAAGCCAGCGATTTCGGTAACTTTTCCTTTGCCAGCGAAGCGTGCCGGGTCCGGTGCTGCGCGTCGACCGGTAACTACGCCTACGGCCTGGGCTCCGGCGCTCCCCAGCAACAGGCGGAATTCTGCAAGGCGCTCATCAAAGTCGCCTTCACCGAAATCGAGTTGCACCAATACGGCGGTTTCACCGCTGGCGGGACGCTCAAACATAAGACAGCAGCCTCATCGCTTGAGGCTGCACAGCAACGCGAGGCTCAATCAGCTTCCGCTTCCTGCGCAAAGTTCACCGCGCGGGCTGGTACCACCGTCGAAATCGCATGCTTGTAAACCATTTGCGTGACGGTGTTCTTCAACAGCACGACGTACTGGTCGAAGGATTCGATTTGCCCCTGGAGTTTGATGCCATTGACAAGATAAATCGACACCGGGACATGCTCCCGGCGCAAGGTGTTCAAAAATGGGTCTTGTAGCATTTGCCCTTTATTGCTCATGTGAAGCCTCTTTTTATTGATGATTTAGCGATGCCATCCGGTCGGATGACATCGCGACATGGGGTCTTTCCGGAGTGCTTCAGGTAATGTAGCCGATTTCGTGGCGCCGTGCTACCAACACCGACTTTTTGGCCTCAGTCGGTGAATGGATTGCGCGCCGACTTGTACTGGATACGCAGCGGCGTCCCGGCCAGCTTGAAGGTTTCGAGAAAGTGTCGTTCCAGAAAACGTGTGTAGGAATTCGGCACGTGCTCGAGTGCGTTGCCGTGAATCACAATAATCGGTGGGTTACTACCGCCCTGATGCGCGTAACGCAGCTTGGGCCGGAACAAACCATGACGCGGTGGTGCCTGCTTCTCGACGGCGGCAATCAGTGCCCGCGTGAGCTTCGGTGTGGCAATCTTGGTCATGGCTGCTGCGTAGGCCTTGTCTACGGAGGTCAGGACGCTGGCGATACCCTGCCCCTTCAAGGCAGAAACGTAATGCGTGCGGGCGAAGCCGAGGAAGTTCAACTTGCGCTCGACATCCAGTTTGACTCGTTCGCGGCGGTAGTCGTCGACCATATCCCACTTGTTGACGGCAATCACCATGGCGCGCCCGGCATCGATGGCGAAGCCGGCAATATGGGCATCCTGATCCGAAATATCCTGACTGGCATCAAGCATCAAGACCACCACGTTCGATTGTTCGATCGCCTGCAAGGTCTTGATTACCGAAAACTTTTCAATGGTTTCGAAGACGCGCCCTTTACGTCGCAGGCCAGCGGTGTCGATCAGGGTATAGCCGCGACCGTTACGTTCGAACGGAATCTCGATGGCATCACGGGTTGTGCCCGGCATATCGAAAGCAATGACCCGCTCTTCGCCCAGCAGCGTGTTGATCAACGTGCTCTTACCGACATTGGGGCGGCCAACGATGGCGACACGCGGTCCTGCGGTTTCTTCGCTATCACCTTCATCCTCGGGAAACGGTGCCAATGCCAGATCAATCAATTCGCGCACGCCGTCGCCGTGTGCCGAAGAAATGACATAGGGTTCGCCACAACCAAGCTCATGAAACTCGGCGGCGACCACCGCACGATTCATGCCTTCGCCCTTGTTGACCGCCAGGAGCACGGGGCGCCCGCTACGGCGCAGCAGTTCGGCAATCACGCGGTCTTGCGGAGCGAGGCCAATACGACCATCGACGATGAATAGCAACACATCGGCTTCGGCAATCGCGGCTTCGGCCTGACGCGCCATTTCGTGCACGATGCCTTCCTTGGCTTGCGGCTCAAAACCGCCGGTATCGACCACGAGATAGGGCCGATGGCCCAAGCGTCCGTGCCCGTAATGACGATCGCGGGTTAGCCCCGGTTGATCGGCAACGAGCGCGTCACGCGTCTTGGTCAGGCGATTGAACAACGTCGACTTGCCGACGTTGGGTCGCCCGACGATCACCAACGTGGGTTTCATGTTTTAACGGGCATCCAGAGCAAAGACACCGCCAGCCGCGGTCTGGACGAGAAAGCCTTCGCCCAAGGGAATCAGATTGGCGCGCACCGCGCTGCCGTCGGTAGCGAGACGGGCGGCGAAGGCACCATCTTCGCGCCGCAACATATGCACAAAACCCTGATAGTCGGCAACCGCGATCTGGTTACCGACCACTAGTGGCCGGCTCACGCTACGCAAACCCAGTTTGTCTTGACGCCAGACACTGGCGCCGGTACTGCGATCAAACGCATGAACAGCACCCTTGTCATCGGTGGCATAAACATAGCGAGTATCGATATCGACGCCAGCGCTGGATGACATTTCACGTGACCAAAGCACGCTGCCGTTGGCGGTATCAAAGCACGAGACGCGTCCCTGGAAGGCGGCGGCGCAAACGACGGTGCCGCTCACCACCGGATCACTGGTCACGTCGACAATGCGCTCAAGCTCGGTGGAACCCTTGGGCAAAGCAACCGAAACCTCCCACAATGCGGCACCGTTGTTGTTGGCGATGGCGACCAACTTTCCGCCCGGGAACCCGGCCAGCGTCAAATCACCCGCAAGATAGACGCCGACAGCCGAACGCAGCGACAGGGGTGGCGTACTGCGCTGATACACCCAACGCCGCTTGCCATCGTTTGGTTCAAAGCCAAAAATGCGCGAATCCCCGGAACGGACCACAACCAACCCGGCCGACACCGCCGGCGCCGCCAAGACCTCGGAGGAGGCCCGCGCACGCCAGATTTCCTTGCCATTACTGGCGTCAAAGGCCAACACATCGCCCTTCGGGCTGCCGACAACGACACGTTGACCGTCACTGCCAACCCCTCCGGAGAGAATCTGCCCGGCAGAAATGCGCCAAATCGTGTTGCCGTTGTCGATGCGCGCGACGGTACCATCGCGCGCGGCAGCATAGACGCTGCTACCAACGACGGCGGGGGTAAATGAAAACTCGCCGGCGCTGCCAAGGTTTGCCTGCCAGCGCGCGCGCAGGTCGGAAGTCGACACGATGGGAGCAAGTGTGGTCGGCTTCACCTTCGGTTCGGAGGACGAGAACGGGTTGATCGCATCGATGGCAGCACAACCCGTGCCGATCACCACGGCCAACGCCAGGACAAGACGACCACCCAGCCGACGATCCATCATTGAGCGCTCCCCAGTTGTTCCGCCTTGGCGCGCAGCATGTCGCGATAGTTACTGTTGGCGGGCGTTGCTTCTGCGCCAACTAGCTTTTGTTGCGCTTCGGACTGCTTGATAGCCGCCTCGTAGGCGACACGGGCCTCACTCGTCTTGCCTTGCGCCGCCAACACATCGCCGCGCAACTCGCCGAAACGCGCGGCAAAGGCTGGTGTCGGGTCCTTCACCAATTGCTTGGCTGCCTCGTCAAAAGCCTTTTCATCGAGCATGATGATCGCCAAGCGCAAACGGGCCAAATCGCGCAAACCGTCGTCGTCGACGCTATCCACGGCCCAGGCCAGCTGCGCACGTGCGGTTTTGAGATCGCCCGCCGCAACCTGCGCTCTGGCTGAAACCAAAACGCCCATCGCCGCGTAGGCCGAACCCGAGTATTTGTCAATCAACTCGCCGGCCAGTGACTTGACACGGGTGGCATTGTTCTGTTGTGCAGCCTGTTGCAAGGCGGAATACACCGCAGACGCCTGCGCCGACTGATTGCGCTGGTACCAGTTCCAGCCCTGCCAGCCGGCAGAGGCAACTGCCACGGCCAGCAGCAATCCGGTCGTCAGATTTCCGTACTGTTTCCACCAGGTCTTCAGTTCGTCAAGCTGTTCCTGCTCTTCAAGGTCATAGACTGCCATCGTCGTCTTCCATGGAAAAAATGATATCGCCGAGATGATCGGCCAGTTGATCAAAACCAATCCGTTGCTGTTCCGCTTCCGCTCTCAGTTCTTTGACGGTTACGGCATTTTCCGCCGCCTCGTCATCACCGACAATCAGCGCCACCGGCGCCCCGGAGGCATCCGCCTTCTTCATCTGCGACTTGAAGCTACCGCCACCGCAATGCAGGTGGATGGCAAAGCCAGCGCTGCGTAAGGCTTCAGCCGCACGGAAAGCGAAACGCCCGGCCGCTGCACCTTGATGCACAAAGTACGCATCGGGCGCCAGAGTTTCATGCTTGTAACCTTGATCCTGCCACAATGCCAGCAAGCGCTCGATACCCATGGCGAAACCGCAAGCGGGTGCCGGCTTACCACCCAGTTGTGCGACCAAACCGTCGTAACGACCGCCGGCACACACCGTACCCTGCGCGCCGAGTTCGTCCGATACCCACTCGAAGACGGTCAGGTTGTAATAATCCAGACCGCGCACCAAGCGTGGGTTGATTCGATAGGGAATTGCCAGATCCTTGAGTGTTTGTTGCACGCCATTGAAATGGCCCAGCGATTCGTCGCCAAGAAAATCCATCAACTTCGGCGCAGCTTCGACCATGGCCTGCATCGCCGGATTTTTGGTATCCAGAATACGCAGCGGATTGCTGTGCAAACGCCGTTTGGCTTCCGCATCCAATTGATCCTGATGTTGCTCTAAGTAAGCAATCAGATCGGCACGATGGCGGGCGCGCTCCTCACTCTGCCCCAGGGAATTAATTTCGAGACGAATGCCCTCCAGCCCGAGGTCGTCCCACAGCCGGGCACACATGGCGATTTGCTCGGCATCGATATCCGGTCCAGTAAAGCCGAGGGCTTCGACACCGACCTGATGAAACTGCCGGTAGCGCCCTTTTTGCGGCCGCTCATGACGGAACATCGGCCCCATGTACCAGAGGCGTTTAGGGCCGTCGTAAAGCATATTGTGTTGCAGAACAGCACGCACGCAGGATGCGGTTCCCTCGGGACGCAGGGTGAGTTTTTCGCCGTTCAGAGAATCCTCGAAGGAATACATCTCTTTCTCGACGATATCGGTCACTTCACCAATGGCGCGGGCAAACAGCGGCGTCGGCTCGACTAAAGGCATGCGAATTGGGCGATAGCCGTAGGCGCGTAACCAGTCGCGGATGGTTTCCTCGAACTGCTCCCAGAGTTCGGCGTCGGCGGGCAGGATGTCGTTCATCCCACGGATGGCTTGCAGTGTCGTGCTCATGTTCGTTTAGATTCGGTTTGGGTACGTGCGGACAACATAGTCATCGATGATCTGGCGAAACTCGGCGGTGATGTTCTCGCCGCGCAGAGTGACGACTCGCTCGCCATCAACATACACCGGAGCTACCGGAGCTTCACCCGTGCCAGGCAGCGAGATGCCGATATTGGCATGCTTGCTCTCGCCCGGACCATTGACGACACAACCCATGACGGCGAGGCTCATGTTCTCGACACCAAGTCGCTGAATACGCCATTCGGGCATGCGCTCGCGGACGTAGGTCTGGATGTCCTGCGCCAATTCCTGAAATACGGTGCTGGTAGTCCGGCCACAACCGGGACAGGCGGCCACCAGCGGCGTAAAGGCACGCAGGCCCATCGTTTGCAGAATTTCCTGGGCGACGATCACCTCGCGCGTGCGGTCGCCGTTCGGTTCCGGAGTCAGCGAGACACGAATCGTGTCGCCTATGCCTTCTTGCAGCAACACCGAAAGCGCAGCGGTCGAGGCGACGATACCTTTGCTACCCATGCCGGCCTCGGTCAAGCCTAGATGCAAGGCGTAATCGCAACGCACCGCGAGGTCGCGATAAACCGCGATCAGATCCTGCACGCCCGAAACCTTGCAGGAAAGAATAATGTGGTCGCCCGCCAAACCAAATTCTTCCGCTTTGGCGGCCGATTCAAGCGCCGAAGTGACCATCGCCTCACGCATGATCTCGGTGGCATTTTTCGGCGTAGCGCGCTTGGCGTTTTCGTCCATGATGCGGGCCAGCAAGGTCTGGTCGAGGCTGCCCCAATTGACGCCGATCCTGATCGGTTTATCGTAACGGCAGGCAATCTCTATCAACTGCGCAAACTGCTCGTCGCGCTTGGCGCCTTTGCCGACATTGCCTGGATTGATCCGCAGCTTGGCCAGGGCTTCGGCGCATTCCGGATGCTCGCTTAGCAGTTTGTGGCCGTTGAAATGGAAGTCGCCGATCAGCGGCACGTCGACATTCATTTGCGCCAGGCGTTCGCGGATCTTTGGCACAGCCGCAGCCGCTTCCCGCGTGTTCACGGTGATACGCACCAATTCCGATCCGGCGCGCGCCAATTGCGCCACCTGCATCGCCGTACCGAACACATCTTCGGTATCGGTATTCGTCATTGACTGGATGACAATCGGCGAAACATCGCCGGGCGCCGTCCCGCCAACACCGACTTTTCCGACCAAGACGCGACGACTGGGGCGCCGATTTATCACCGAGGAACTAGTCATGTTCATTCGAGTGAAAACCGAGCAACGTCTTCTCGGGTATGCGGTTTGAGATCGACCTTGCGCTCACCATAGGTCAAGCGCACGGCCGACGCTTTGCCAATCCAAATTTGAAACGGTGGCTGACCGTCGATCATCTGCCGCGTGCCTTTCGGGTACTCGCCGACAAAGATGACTTTTTGAGCAGCATCGCGCACTTCGATCCATGAGCGTTCATCAAACTCGGCGACCAACGGCGTCGTTGGCGGCATGTCAACACTCGTTGTTGCTGGCGCAGCCGCCTCGGGCGTCGCGGAAGGCGCCGACGATTTTGGCGTTGCCGACTCAGTGGCAGCGGGCAGGACGGGCGGAGTATCAACTTTCGCCGATGACACGGCACCCAACATGTTGACGAGTCCTGCCGTCTGCACCACATAAAGCACCAGACCAATGGCCAGCATGATCACCACGGCGGCCACTATCGTGCCCCAGGGAATGCGCTTGGCGAGGCTACGATCGACTAGGCCAGAATGCGCTGCTTCGCCCATATTTGCCGGCGGAATCACCTCAATCGGGGTCGGTGGTACCGCCGGGGCCAGCGCCGCTAACAAAGGAATCACATCGAGCTTCAGCAACTTGGCATAACTGCGGACGAAACCGCGAACAAACGTTGCGCCAGGCAAATCGTCATAACGATCAGATTCCAGCAATTCGATCTGCTTCGGACTGAAGCGCAGCACATCCGCAACATCGCTGACCGACATGCCTCGTGCTTCACGCGCTCTTTGCAACTGGACCCCTGGCGTCTCGGACGCAGGAACGGGTGCAAGCGACTCCAACGGCATTACGCCACCGATGTCCACCATTGGCGCCGGAATCGAACTGCTCGCCCCCTCGGACGAGTTAATCGAAACAAATGGCTTGGCTTGCGAGCTGGCGTTCACTCGTACTCCCCTTGTAGCAATTTGCGGTGTTCCGGGCTGGTCGCATATTTACGGCGCAGCTGTCCGGCATGGCGCGCCTCTGCTTCGCGGTTGCCGAGTTTGCGCTCGGTGCGTAAGGCCAGCCAAATCACTTCGGCGTTGAGTTCGACCAGTTTTTCCAGATCCAGCAGCCACTGCCGCGTCTCAAGAGGGCGATTGTTACGGTACGCCAGCTCAGCCAACCAGAACATGGCCTGAGTATTGCGCGGATCAAGTTGCAAGGCACGCCTTAGATTCTGTTCCGCGCCTTTGTCGTCCTTGAGGCGAATCAGACAAATACCGGCGCTGGTGTAAGGCTTGGTCGGGGTTTGATACAAGGGATTGCGTGCGGCACGGGTGAAATAATCGAGTGATCGTTGTTCGCGCCCGGTCTGGCAGAGGAACCAGCCATAGTTGTTGGTGATTTCCGGATCGCCTGGCGCCGCACTCAGGGCGCGTTCAAAGTTCTCTTCCGCCAGTTTGTTTTCGCCCAGCAGCATATGGGTGAGACCTAGCAAGTTGTATGCTGGCGCGTACGCACTATCAGCCGCCAAGGCGATACGCGCCTCATCCAGCGCAATCGCAAAACGATTGTCCTGCAAATAAAGCGCGCCCAACTCAGTATGGATTTTGGCGCGTTGCCGCGCTTCTCCGACCGCAACCTCAAGCGACATGGCTTGTCGCGATCCATCCCCGCCATCACCACCGAACGTGATGCAGCCCGTCAACGGCAGGGTTAGAAATAAACCCGAGGCGGCCAGCACGAGACGCAATCCGAACCCACTCATTGCGTAACTCCTGCCTGTTGAAACATGGACTTAAGGGGAATTACCACTTTTTCGGCAGTGGTTCGGCGTGACCGATCCAGCACCTGGCCAGCGAGTTGCCCACAAGCCGCATCGATGTCGTCACCGCGCGTCTTGCGCGTCGTGGTCACAATGCCCGCCTCAATCAGAATTTCGGCAAAGCGGCGAACGTTCTCGCGCGGCGAACGTTTGAATCCGGAATTGGGGAAAGGATTGAACGGAATCAGATTGAGCTTGCACGGCACATCGCGCACCAGTCGCAACAATTCGCGTGCATCTGCCTCGCGATCATTGATTCCATCCAGCATGACGTATTCGAAAGTGATGAAATCGCGCGGCGCAACCTTGAGGTAGCGCTGGCAGGCAGCCATCAAGTCAGCCAACGGATACTTGCGATTGATCGGCACCAATTGATCTCGCAGCGCATCATTGGGTGCGTGCAGCGACACGGCCAGCGCGACTGGACACGCATCGGCCAGACGATCCATGGCCGGCACAATACCGGCGGTGGATACCGTCACGCGGCGCCGCGATAAACCGTAAGCGTGGTCATCCAGCATCAGGCGCAGCGCGGGAATCAGGTTGTCAAAGTTGGTCAGTGGCTCGCCCATGCCCATCATCACAACATTACTGATGATGCGCTCGCCACGCTTGTCGGCAGCAAGACTCTGTCCCAGCAGCCGATTGGCCTGCCAAAGCTGGCCGATGATCTCGGCGGTGGTCAAGTTACGATTGAAGCCCTGGCGACCCGTGGAGCAAAACGCACATTCCAGCGCGCAGCCGGCCTGGCTGGAGACGCACAAGGTGCCGCGATCATTCTCGGGGATGAATACCGTTTCAACGGCATTGCCATTACCCACATCGAACAGGAACTTGCGCGTCCCGTCATCCGACAAGCGGTCACTTAAAGTCGGTGCTGGCGAGACGGCGGCGGTGAGCAGCAGTTTCTCGCGCAATGACTTGGCGATATCCGTCATGCGGGTGAAATCTCCCTCCCCGGCTTGATGCACCCAGCGCAACACCTGTTTCGCCCGAAAGGGCTTTTCGCCCTGCTGCGCGAACCAGGCGGTCAGGCCTTCGGCATCAAAATCGAGGAGATTGACGGGCATCCGAATTAACGGGCGTAAACGTTGAGTGCCGGAAAGAAATAGGCGATTTCGACGGCAGCGGTTTCTGCCGCATCGGAACCGTGCACGGCGTTGGCGTCGATGCTGTCAGCGAAATCGGCGCGAATGGTGCCTTTTTCAGCCTTCTTCGGATCCGTCGCACCCATCAGTTCGCGGTTTTTGAGGATAGCGCCCTCGCCTTCCAGCACCTGAATCATCACCGGTCCGGAAATCATGAACTCGACCAGATCCTTGAAGAAAGGACGCTCGCGGTGCACGGCGTAGAAGCCTTCGGCCTCCTGACGCGACAGTTGGACCAAGCGGGCAGCAGCAATCTTGAGACCGTTGGTCTCAAAACGTGAATAAATCTTGCCAATGACATTCTTGGCTACGGCATCAGGTTTGATGATCGAAAGGGTGCGTTCAACAGCCATTACATTCTCCAAAGGAAACGGGGTTACAAAAAGATAACTTTCTATTTTAACGCAGTTTTTACCGCAATCCGGCCGATTCTCGTCCGTGTCCTGTGGTATCTGCGTAAACGAAACAAGCCCGGCGTCACCGGGCTTGTTGTCCACTGCAAGAACCTACTACATCACTCCCAACCACTTCGGGAACCAGGTCGATAAACCGGGCCAGTACGTCACCACCATTAGGAAACCCAGCATCGAGAGCAACCAAGGCCAAACAGCGACTGTCAACTCGGTAATCCCCATCTTGGTGATCCCGGACGCCACGTAGAGGTTTAGTCCAACGGGCGGATGGCACATGCCGACTTCCATGTTCACCACCATGATGATGCCGAAATGGACCGGATCGATGCCCAACTTCATTGCCACCGGGAACAGGATCGGGGCAAAAATCAGCACGATCGAGCTCGGTTCCATGAAGTTGCCGGCCAGCAGCAGGATCACATTGACGGCCAACAAGAAGGCAACCATGCCCAGACCGTTGCCCAGCATCCAATCAGCCAAGGTCTGTGGAATATTCTCGTTGGTCATGATGAACGAGAACAGCACCGCATTGGTGATGATGTAAAGCAGCATTGCCGACATGTTGGCCGAGTTGAGCAGGATCTTCGGCACATCCTTCATCCCGATATCCTTGTACACGAAGACCGCGACGAAGAAGGCATAGACCGCGCTCATGGCTGCAGCTTCGGTCGGCGTAAACATCCCGGAATAGATCCCGCCCATGACCACGACAATCAGGAACAATCCCCACGCCGACTCCTTGAACGCAATCAGGCGCGCTTTCAACGGAGCCTTTTCAAGACGCGGATAGCCGAACTTCTTTGCCCGATACCACGAAACACCACCAAGCACAGCGGCCAGCGCGATTCCTGGCACGACACCGGCCATGAACAAGGCACCGACCGAGGTATTGGTGGCCACGGAGTACATCACCATCACGATCGACGGCGGAATCAGGATGCCCAGCGCCCCGGACGTGGTGATGATGCCAGCACCAAACTGTTTCGGGAATCCGGCCCTGACCATCGCGGGCAATATCACCGATCCAATGGCTACCACGGTAGCCGGCGACGAACCCGATACCGCCGCGAACAGCGCACATGCCATCACACCCGCCAGGCCTAGTCCGCCGTGCCAGTGCCCCACCATCGACGAGGCAAACGTGATCATCCGCCTCGCCACGCCCCCATGGGTCAAGAAATTGCCGGCCAGGATGAAGAACGGAATCGCCATGATCTCGAACTTCTCGATCCCGGTGAAGAGCTTCAGGGCGACCGATTCAAGCGGTACCTGCGTCATGGTGAACAGGAACGTGAGAACGGTCAGGCCGAGCGAGATCGAGATCGGCATACCGGTCAGCATCAACACCGCAAGGAGGCCAAAAATGACGAGTGCGCTCATTTTTCGTCTCCTTGCGCCGTCCCACCAGCACCGACTTTTCGCGGATGCCGCTTGTGGAACTTCAAGTCGCGCATATGCAGATTGTCATCCATGTTGAGCGGATTGGCATTCACGGGCACATCATCTTCTTCGATGCCTTCGACATGGCCATGGTCGTGATGCGGCAGTTCCCCGGTGCGAATGAAGCTAAGCGTGACCTGCAGGAATCGAAAACACATCAGTGACGTACCGAGCGGAATAGCGCTATACACCATCCAAGTAGGCCATTCGAGATCGGGCGTGGTCGGGCCCTCCGGGATATCGCCGGTCGGACTCCCGATAAGATGGAGAAACGCATAATGCGCTCCGTTTTCCCAGACAAAGTGACTACCTAACACGGAGACGACACCGGTGAAGGTAGCGCCGGCCAGCAGACCAAAAACAATGAACTTGGAGCGCGTTCGGCCAGAAAGTCGATTGATCAGCACATCGACGCCGACGTGAATACCGGTTCGCACGCCATACGCCGCACCGAATTTCGCCATCCAGACAAACATGATGATGCAGAGTTCCTGGGTCCAACTCATACTCAGCCCCAACAACCAGTCTTGTACGACCGGAATACTCCAGCCGGCGGCGTAGCGATGCAACACGGAAACAAAGATGATGAGCGTGGCGCCACCCATGAGGAAGGTAATCAACCATTCCTCAAGATGATCGAGAAATTTCATTTACATGACTCCCGGCAAAAAGACCCGATCCGCCGACGGGCGCCGGCGGATTCCGTCACAACCGAAGATTTACAGCGTGTTCGGATCGAACCCGGTCTCTTTGTAGATCGACTGCAGCAAGTCCTTGCCAACTCGGTCGGCCATCTTGGCATGTACCGGTGCCATGGCTTTCTTGAATGCCATGCGCTCATCCTTGGTCGGTGCATACACGGTGGTCTTGCCACTCTTTTTGACTCCATCAAGAGCACCTTCGTTCTCTTCCTTGGCGATCTTGTTGGCAAAGGCGGTGGATTCCTTCATCGCCGTTTCAAGTTGGCCGCGTACATCTGCCGGTAGGCCTTCCCAGAATTTCTTGTTCACGATGACGGCATAACCAAGATAGCCGTGTTCGGTCAATGTCAAATGCTTCTGCACCTCATGCATTTTCTGCGTGTACAGGTTTGAAATCGGGTTCTCGGTGCCATCGACCACGCCCGTCTGCAGTGCTTGATACACTTCAGAGAATGCCATGACCTGTGGCAAGGCGCCTACTGAACGGATCTGCTCTTCGAGCACCTTGGATGACTGGATACGGAGCTTCTTACCCTTTAGATCAGCCGGTGTCTTGATCGGCGTGTTGGCCGAAAACGACTTAAAACCGTTGTCCCAATAGGAAAGGCCAACGATACCTTTTGCATCAAGCTTTTTCAGGATGCTCTGCCCAACCGGGCCCTGTGTCACCTTGTGCAGATCGTTGTAATCATCAAAGATAAAGGGGAAATCGAAGACTTCGAATTCTTTGGCGCCCAGAGGACCGAACTTAGCCAACGAAGGGGCCAGCATCTGCACGGCGCCGAGTTGCAGCGCTTCCATTTCTTCCTTGTCCTTGTAGAGTGCGCTATTCGCATAAACCTCGACCTTGACCTTGCCTTTCGTTAAATCAGCAGCCTTCTTGGCGAAGAATTCGGCGGCTTTGCCCTTCGGGGTATCGACCGCCACGACATGGCTAAACTTGATTACGATGGGCTGCTGAGCGAATGCGGCAACCGAAAATGTGACGGCGGCAAGGCCGGCTATCAACGTGCGAAGTTTCATGGAATTCCTCCTGGTTTGTTATTTGGCCGACACATTCTGATCCATGTCGCAAGCAGCTTCCATTGTGGATTTCCGCAAACAACAAAAACATCTCGGCACGATATCGGTCGGCTAAGATGAGCTATGGCCCGTCCGTCCCCGATCGAACTGGATACCGTCGGCAGTCCGCGCTGGCTGCTGCTGTTGCCGCGCCTGGCCTTTGTTGCATTCGTCGCCGCGCTCTCCGCCTTGCTCTGGTTTTCACATCAGCAGGATCTTGAAGAACAGCGCGCCACGTTGATTAGTGACATGTTGTGGCTGGAACAGAATCTTCGGTTCCAGATGGTGCGCAATGAGGAAATTCTTGGGCAACTTGGGCGACCCGGCAGTGACTCGACGGCCAATTTCGACTCCAGCGCCCGAGTGTTATTGACTAACAGTACCGGCTTACGGCAAATATTCTTGTTCGATCTGGTCACCGGCCGGCGCCTGGCCCAGCCCACAGCAACTGACGCCCAATTGGTGGGCGAAGCCCAAGGCGAAGTTCCCGCTCCATCTACGCTGCGCCTCGTGCAGTCACTAGGCAAACCTGCCTATACGGCAAGCTATCCAATTGTCGATAACGATTGGCAGATGGAGGTTCATGTTCCGATATTCCGGGGTGGACGCGCTGTTGCCGTCGCGGTCGGCGTCTATTCGCTGCGCCGTATGATCGAGGAATCAGTTCCTTGGTGGCTCGCCGAGCGTTACCGCGTCTCAGTGATCGATAGTGGCGGCAATGAACTTACCTCGCGTTCAAAAGTTTTGCCGATCCTGCCAAATACTAGCTATGAGTTAGTGTTTGATCCTCCCGGCTATGGCCTGCTGCTGTCCGCTACTCCTTACCAAACCCCGTTCAGGCTGATCGACCGCTTGCTCATCATTGCGGTCATTTGTCTCGCAATTGCGACGTTGATCAGTATCTGGATGGTGCGAAAACATTTGCAACAGCGCATAAGGGCCGAGGCTGCACTGCGAAAGGAATATCTTTTCCGCCAGGCAATGGAACGTTCGGTTCAAACCGGCTTACGCGCTCGTGACCTCAGCGGGCGTGTTCTGTACGTCAACGAGGCCTTTTGTCGCATGGTCGGCTGGCCAGAGGAAGAGTTGATAGGGCGAACCCCGCCTATGCCATATTGGCCAGATAACGCATTGGAAGAAATAAAGGGTGTGCATGATCGGATTCTGGCGGGTGATGGCCCAACTGAACCCTTCGAACTCACTTTCGTTCGACGCTCCGGCGAACCGTTTAGTGCGCTGGTGCAGGAAGCGCCTCTGATTGACGAAACCGGTCATCAAACTGGCTGGATGGGTTCCGTGGTAGATATATCAGAGCGCAAAGCGGCAGAGGAAAAAGCACTACGGCAGCAGGAGCGAATACAGGCAACGACCAGATTGATCGCTATGGGCGAGATGGCCTCCGGACTCGCGCATGAATTGAATCAACCGCTCGCCGCAATCTCCAGCTACTGCTCTGGCTCGTTGCAGCTTTTGCAGCGCCAGTCACCCGACAGTGACGTGATTCCCGCACTCGTTAAAGCGGTTGAGCAAACCAAACGTGCCGGAAAGATTATTCGACGAATTTACGCGTTGGCAAAACGGGAAACTGGGGTTCCGGAACGGATTGATCTCCGTGAAAGCTTACGCTCCGCAATCACACTGATCGAAGCCACCTTGCGACGGCAAGGTGTTAGTCTGATCGAGAATATCCCCGATACTGAGATCAGTATCGTCGGTGATCCAGTATTAATTGAACAAGCGATTTTCAATATTCTGCGAAATGCGAGTGATGCGATGCTAAAAAGCGTTAGCGAAAGTCATTGCATTGAAGTCAGACTTTCCACCAAGACGGACTACGCTCAACTCAGCATCTCCGATGATGGGCCGGGTATTCCGACCCAGTTGGGTCAATCCATTTTTGATCCACTATTTTCTACAAAAGCGGACGGCATGGGTATGGGGCTCGCCATTTGCCGCTCGATTGTCGAAAGTCACAAGGGACGGATCTGGTTCGAGCCAAAGACCTGCGGTGGCACCATTTTTTTCATACGCCTACCTCTCTCCATCTCATGACTACTCGTTGTCCCCATATCATTGATGATGATGCCGCAGTGCGCGATGCGTTGGCCTGGCTTCTAAAAGCCCATGATATTGATTCAGTGGTATGGAGCTCAGCCGGAGACTTTCTCCAGCAAAGCGAACCAACTTCATGCGGCTGTCTGATAGTTGACATTCGAATGCCAGAGATGAGCGGCATCGAGCTATTTGATCGCATACGGCGACAAAGTGGTGATCTTCCCGTCATTTTCCTGACTGGACATGGGGATGTACCCATGGCGGTTCAGGCAATCAAAGACGGTGCCTTTGATTTCCTCGAAAAGCCGGTTGATGAGGTGCTTTTGATCGACCGAGTGCGCGCCGCGCTCAGGCTCGGAGGGGAACGAGCGAACGTCGCTGCGCACAATCAAGAAATTCAAAGCCTGCTCAAGGAATTGACTATTCGTGAGCGTGAAATTATGGAATGCGTGCTCAATGGCAAACTCAATAAAGTGATCGCTGATGAACTAGGCATTGCGATGCGAACGGTTGAGGTGCATCGTTCCCGCGTATTCGAGAAAATGGGCGTTCGTTCAGCTGTTGAACTTTCCCAGTTGCTCTCCAGCGTGAACTAATCAAAAATCAGCGGGGCAATTTGCAACTGCTTCTGGCGCACAAAAACTCTTTCTGCTCCAATTCGTATTTCGGGATGGCGATCTGGCGCTGCGTCGCGAAGTTGCCGAATGAATTCTTGAATACGATCGGTGGATGGACATTGCCTCCCGGTAGCAGTGAGGAGTGCACGAAAGAGGTTCGTTGCGCGATCAGTGCTGAGATGTTTGAACGGCCCAAGAACGAAGGGAAAACCGAGCTCCGAGCCCCCTGCATCGTTCATCGCTAGCTCGATTAATAGCCTGTTTGCTGTGGCCGCATGTGCGGCAGTTCGAGCGATGTTTCGATCAATGGATGGAAATCTACCCCGCAGCGCTTCGAGCACATCATGGCGCAAATAATTGCGAGTGTATTTCTGGTCAGTATTGCTCTCGTCCTCGCACCACTTCAATTGTTGCTCTGCGGCGTATACTTCCAGTTCAGAGCGTCTAACGTTGAGTAGCGGGCGAAGATAACGTCCCTGCACTGGCGCCATACCCGCAAGCCCGAGTATTCCTGAGCCGCGAAAAAGATTTAGCAAAACTGTTTCAGTCTGGTCGTTCGCATGATGACCAAGCATAACCCAGTCGGCTTCCATCGCCTGCATTGCAGAGTATCGCGCATGGCGCGCCATGCATTCAATACCTTTGTCCGATATGGTAGGAATCGTGAGTCGAATGACGTCGCAATGAACCTGCGAAGTTGCGCATATTTCCATGCAATGTTTAGCCCACGTGTCGGCATTTGGGCTCAATCCATGATGAAAATGAACTACCTGTAACCGAAAATCAAGACTGGACCGATGCCATAGCAACAGGTTTAGCAATACACTGGAATCAAGGCCACCGGAAAAAGCAACAAGTATCCGTTGGTTAGTTTGAATATGTTGCCGTAGGAAACTAACGAAGAGAGACTTGATTGCGCTAGTGGATTTCAATTTCCTTGAATTTCCCGTAACTCATCAAGCGGTCCATTCGTCTTTCAACTAACTCGGCCGGTGAAAGTCCTATCAGACTTTTGAGCCCATCTTGTAAGCTCTTTTTAACGTTTGCAGCGACAGCTCGGTGGTCGCGATGAGCCCCACCTAGCGGCTCCGCAATAATCTTGTCGATCAGCCCTAGTGACTTAAGGCGGGTAGCTGTAATGCCCATTGCTTCCGCCGCGTCACCCGCATTGTCTGCAGATTTCCACAAAATGGATGCACATCCCTCAGGGGAGATTACGGAATAGGTTGAATACTGCAACATTGAAACAATGTCCGCTGTCGCAATTGCAAGAGCTCCACCTGAACCCCCTTCACCAATTACGGTAGCTATGATCGGCACCTTCAACTCGGCCATCTCAAACAAATTGCGACCAATTGCCTCTGACTGACCACGCTCCTCCGCGCCAATCCCAGGATACGCACCTGGCGTATCAATGAATGTGAAAACCGGAATTTGAAATTTCTCGGCAAGGCGCATCAATCGAAGAGCCTTTCGATAACCCTCCGGGCGTGGCATCCCGAAATTTCGATGTATCTTCTCTTTGGTATCGCGGCCCTTTTGATGCCCAATGACCAAGCAGGATTGACCATTAAAGCGCGCAAGCCCCCCTACGATCGCCTGGTCATCTGAAAACGAACGATCACCGTGCAACTCTTGATAGTCCGAGAAGATTAAGTCTACATAATCCAATGTATAGGGGCGTTGTGGATGACGAGCAACCAATGCAGACTGCCATGAAGTCAGTTTTGCATATATGTCCTTAGTCAAGCTTTGGCTTTTAACCTCTAAACGGCTAATTTCGTCAGAAATATCAACAGCCGAATCGTCCTGCACGAAGCGGAGTTGCTCAATCTTCGCATCGAGTTCAGCTATAGGTTGTTCAAACTCAAGGAAAGTAGGTTTCATATCGATGATTTTACATGTCCCGTCTCGTAGCAACCTTGCGTGCCCCCTAAAAAACAAAAAGCCCTCGCTAAGTAGAATAGCGAGGGCTTTGGAGGGGTAGTCTGGCGTTGACCTACTTTCTCACACGGTGAAGTGCAATATCATCGGCGCGGTCTTGTTTCACGGTCCTGTTCGGGATGGGAAGGGGTGGTT
>CAMDMZ010000030.1 GCA_945902805.1 Propionivibrio dicarboxylicus
CCTGCCGTAAGAAGAGCAACTTTGTTTGGCTTACTCATGTTGATTTGTCTCGCGAAGTTGACGGAAAGGGGAAGCGGCTAAGAGGTGAGTCGGGCTCGCAGGCAAAAGCCAGCCACAACGGTAGATGCAATTCTGCCATGGAACAACATTGAAAATTTGCGGAGGTTTCCAGCCACCCTCGGTTTCGAAGTCATAGGCCAACACCGACGGTGCGAGACTGAGTGCGACAGCTGTCGCCAGGGCGTTTCTTGGGAATTTCTTGCACGGTGTGCGCATTCTTGTCTCCTCCATTGACTCGCCTGACGGTCGAGCAGTTGTACGGATTTCAATAGAACGGATCGAGAAATGCTTCAGGCCGCAAGCGCTTCCATGGTGGCGACTATGGCAGACCAAACGCGGCGGCGAAATGGGGCTATCCCCACCGTGATGGTTCGGGTTTCTGGTGTGAATTTGATTCCGGTGCGGCGCGTCCACCGCAATTTCCATGCAGAACAGCAGCCAAATGAGATTCTCTTGATGACGGTCAACATGTGATTCCGCGATTTGAGTGGAAATAGGTCGAATCACTTGTTCTGCGGGAGACGGCCCCCGAACGGTAGCAAGGAGAACGATCATGAACGCGCTGCCCGAATTCAGGTTGCTGGTAAATCTCACTGATATAGCTGTGGCACGCGTAGCGATGCTGTTTTCGGTGGTGCTACTGGCAACTATGGTGAGCGGGTGTGCCACCGTGCCGATGGGCAACAGCCAGGACGATGTCTTCCTCAAGTCCTTCCCAACCAAACCGGGCGTGGCAAGCCTCTACATTTATCGCCAGTCCGGGATCTATGCCAGCGGGCTGCCGATCACCGTTGAGGTCGATGGTAGCCCGATCGGTCAGACCGCGTCGGGTACGTATCTTTATACCGAAGTTCCACCTGGCACCCACACCATCGCCTCGACGTCCGCCGGTCCCCACGTTCCCGACAGCATTTCGATCCAGACCAATGCTGGACGCAACTATTTCATCCATCAGGACATGGTCCTGAACTTGCTCGCCTTGCAGACCCGCCTGCGTCTGGTTAGCGCCGACGAAGGCCAACGCGGGGTGCAAGCTACTACCTTGGCACAATCCAGATTCAATCTGCCAGGAACGCCACCATCTATGCCGACTGCGCAAGCTGTCGTCACACCGAGGCCGGCAACAACGCCAACGACAGCCTCCAAGGATGATCCTTTGCGCTTGTTTTTTGGTTTGAGCGGGACACGTGAGAAGGAGGGCAAGGCTCCGGCACCCGCTTCCGTTGCTGTCACGAAGGTCGCCCCGGAACCCGCGCCGGCGCCGGCGCCAGTCCCGTTGCTTACCCAGCATCAGCCGGTACTGCGCAAGATTGCATTGGTTATTGGCAACGGCAGCTACCGCGAAGCGCCTCTTAAAAATCCTGTGAACGATGCCCGTGCCATTGCCGCCAAGCTACGCGACCTGAGTTTCGACGTGATGCTCGGGGAAAACCTTGGCTTGCGCGAGATGACCCGCTTGATCACCCGATTTGGCGAAAAAGCCGCCGGTAGTGGCGTCAGCTTGGTCTTTTACGCTGGGCACGGCCTGCAGGTGAAAGGGCGAAATTATTTGCTGCCGGTCGATGCGCAGATCACCAGTGAAGCCTCGGCCCGCAGCGAATCGGTTGATCTGGAACAAATTCTGGAACAACTGAGCGCCACGGGTGGCGACTTCAGCCTGGTGGTTCTTGATGCGTGCCGCAATAATCCTTTCGAGCGCCGTTTCCGTAGCAGCGGCGGCGGACTGGCGCAGGTCGATGCCCCCAAAGGCACGCTGATCGCTTACGCCACTTCGCCCGGGCGGGTTGCCTTGGATGGTGACGGTGACAACAGCACCTATACAACCGCCCTACTGCGCGCACTCGATACCCCGGGACTACCGGTCGAGAGTGTTTTCAAGCGAGTCCGCAGTGATGTGGCGCGTACCACCGGTGACCAGCAGATTCCGTGGGAATCGTCTTCGCTCACCGGTGACTTCTATTTCCTGCCGCTCACCACACCAACCCGAGACAGTTCTGGCAACATGACCGGCACCGAAACCGAGTTGGTGTTTTGGCAAACGATCAAGGAAAGCAAGGACGTGGACGATTTTCGCGCCTACCTGCGGCGCTATCCGAACGGCCAATTTTCCGAGATCGCGAAAAATCGCGTCAAACGCCTGGCGGGAAAATAGGAAAACCGTCTATGCTCGGCGCCAGGTGGTTCCTTGCGGCCCATCCTCAAGGACTATCCCGGCCGCTTTCAGTTCGTCGCGAATACGGTCGGATTCGGCGAAGTTTCTAGCCTTTTTCGCCGTGGTACGAGCACCGACTTTTTCATCGATCTCCGCATTCGACAGCCCGCCGGCGGGCGCCGCTTGCAGGAAAACTTGCGGATCACGTTGCAGCAGACCAAGCACACCGGCGAGACCCTTCAACTGTCCCGCGAGGCCGGTTTCACCCCGATTGACTGCCGACGCGAGATCGAACAGGACAGCCACTGCCTCCGGCGTATTGAAATCGTCGTCCATCGCGGCGTGGAAGCGAAGTGCATGCGCCTCATCCCAGTCGATGCTGGCAGTCACCGCCTCGTGACCCCGTAGCGCTGTGTAGAGTCGACGCAGTGCCGCCTGCGATTCTGCAAGTTGCTCCGGGGAAAAACTGACAATGCTGCGGTAGTGCGAACGCACCACGAAATAGCGCAGCACTTCCGCATCATATTGCGCCAGCGCATCGCCCACGGTGAAGAAATTTCCCAGCGACTTGCTCATTTTTTCCTCGGCGACATTCAGTGCGCCGGAATGCATCCAAATGTTGGCAAATTTCACGCCGTGTGCGCCTTCGCTCTGCGCGATTTCATTTTCGTGATGCGGAAACTTGAGGTCTGGACCACCACCGTGAATATCGATAGTCTGGCCCAGCACGCTGCCGGCCATGGCCGAACATTCGATATGCCAGCCTGGACGCCCGGCACCCCAAGGCGAGGCCCATTTGCTTTCGCTGGGCTCGGTTTCCTTGGCCGATTTCCATAGCACGAAGTCCAGCGGATCGCGCTTGGCCTGATCCACGGCCACACGCTCGCCAGCCCGCAGATCATCGAGCGACTTGCCGGACAACTTTCCGTAACCCTCGAAACGGCGCACCGCAAAATTTACGTCGCCATCAGCCGCCTGATAGGCCAACCCCTTTGCCTCAAGTGCGGCGATGATCTCGTGCATTTGCGGGATGAACTGTGTAGCGCGCGGCTCATACTGTGGCTCTTGCAGGCCCAGAGCGTCAAAATCGGCATGCATTGCATCGATCATGCGACCGGTCAACGCATAAATGCTCTCGCCGTTGTCGCCAGCGCGACGAATGATTTTGTCATCGATATCAGTGATATTGCGCACATAGGTGACATCAAAACCACGGGCACGCAGCCAGCGCTGGATCACATCGAACGCGATGAAGGTGCGGGCATGGCCCAGATGCGGAACATCCTGAACCGTAAGCCCGCAGACATACATGCGGACCTTACCGGGATCGATCGGGATGAATTCCTGCTTTTCGCGGGCAAGAGTGTTGTAGATCTTCAGCATGAACAGAACTCGAGAAGGTTAGAAAAACGCCTACCGCTAATAGCGTGGAAACGAAGCATTTACGCGGCAAAAACAGCCGTGTTCATTGGTTCCAGCAGGGGACGCCAGTTGTCGATGGATAGCCCTTATTGGTAGAATCAGACATCGACTTTCGTACGGGTGGCCATTGGTGATGATTTGGCTCGTAATGACTAATGTTCGATTGTCTCCGTGCTCATCATGATCGCAAGCCGCTTGATAATTTTCGGCGGTGCGGCCATTCAAAGCGACCTGATCCAGCCATCTAACTTTTTCAGTCTATCATGAAGATTCGCTCTCATTTTGCCCGATACAGGCTTGCCGTCGCGGCGGCGACTTTGCTATTCGCCGCTGCCACCAGCACACAAGCCGACCCACTGCAAGACATCGGCAAACTGATCCGCCAGGGCCAGCAGACTCAAGCACTGGAACAGGCCGATCGATACTTGGCCAACAACCCCAAGGATGCCCAAGTGCGGTTTCTGAAGGGAATCGCCCTGACCGAGCTGAACCGGTCTACCGATGCCATCGCGATGTTCCAGAAATTGACTGAGGACTATCCCGAGTTGCCGGAACCCTACAACAATCTCGCCGTGATCTACGCCCAGCAAAAGCAGTACGAAAAAGCCAAGGCGGCGCTTGAAATGGCGATCCGCACGCATCCCTCTTACGCGACGGCACACGAAAACCTGGGCGATATTTATGCCCGCCTGGCAAGCCAGGCCTACGATAAAGCCTTGCAGCTAGATTCCGCTAACTCGTCGGCCCAGAACAAGCTGGCCATGATTCGTGAATTGATGACGGGTACGAACCGAACCGGTAACAAACCTACAGCGGCCAAACCCGTGGAGACGAAGGTCGCTGAGGCCAAACCGGCCGATGTGAAGCCGGTCGAAACCAAACCAGCAGAAACAAAGCCGGCCATCGTGGCCACTGCTCCTGTAGCTACCCCTGCGACTACCCCTGCAACCGCCCCAATCACCACACCGGTTGCATCAGCCAAACCGGAGCCGGCCAAAGCCTCTAACGAAAGCACGGCGAGTGGTCAGGACGATGTAGCCAAAGTCGTCAATCAGTGGGCGGCGGCATGGGCGCGCAAAGATGTTCGCGGCTATCTGGCCGTCTATGCCAAAGACTTCAAGACCCCCAATGGCCTGGCCCGCAACAAATGGGAGGCTGAACGTCGTAGCCGCATCGACAAACCGGGAACCATCAGCGTCAAGCTGGATGGCATGAAAATCAACATCGACGGCGACAAGGCTACGGCCCGCTTCCGCCAGAGCTATGAGGCCGGTGCCTTCAAGGCCACAGCCGGCAAAGCCCTTGACATGGTACGGCGTGACGGCAAATGGCAGATACAGCAGGAGCGGGTCGGCGGTTGATGGCACGCATCAGGCTCATCACGGGACTTCTCGTCGGATTCATAGCGATCGCCGCTGCGTATGCGCTGCAAAGTGATCGTGGCCAGAACCTGTTCGGCCACGCCAAGACCAAGACCGCTGGTGAGCGCCCAACACTGATTTCCGGCTTCTCCGATTCCGGCCCCGAGCCCGCGTTGGCCAGGGTTTTCGAACACATCGAACAGAATCGGCTGAACGATGCGATGGAGCAAACAGACGCCCTGCTCCGCGCTTACCCGAACTTCCGCCTGGCTTACCTCGTCAAGGGCGATCTGCTGCTGGCCCGTGGTCGGCCGCTGACGCGCTTCGGCGAAGGCGGCGGCAGCGCGGCAGAAGGCAAGGTCGCCGACCTGCGCGATGAAGCGGCCGCCCGCCTCAAAGGCTATCGGACAAAACCCGATGCTAATTTCGTACCGCGCTACCTGCTGCAGTTGCAACCCGAGCAGAAGCACGCGATCGTCGTCGATACCGAGAAATCGCGGCTCTACCTCTATCAAAACAATGACGGCACGCCGCAGTTCGTCGCCGATTACTACATCACTCAGGGTAAGCTCGGCGCCGAAAAATTCCGTGAGGGCGACAAGAAAACGCCGATCGGTGTCTATCACGTTACCGCCAATCTGCCGCGTCAGAAACTGACAGACTTCTATGGCAGCGGCGCCTTCCCGATTAACTATCCCAATGAATGGGACAAGCGGCAGGGTCGCAATGGTCACGGCATCTGGCTACATGGCACGCCTTCCGATACCTTTTCGCGCCCACCGCGCGCGTCCGACGGCTGCGTCGTGCTCACCAATCAAGATCTTGATTCCTTGTCGAAAAATCTTCAGGTCGGGCTGACGCCGGTGATTATCAGTCGCCAAATTGAGTGGCTGTCGCTGGATGACTGGCAAAGCGAGCGCAAGGAGTTGCTGGGCATGATCGATGAGTGGCGCCAAGACTGGGAAAGTCGCGACACGCAACGCTACGCGCGCCATTACTCCAAACGTTTCGACGCAGATGGGCAGAGCTATGCAAGTTGGGTCGAACAGAAGCGTCGCGTCAATGAAGCCAAGAGCTGGATCAAAGTTGAGACCACGAACATGAGCATGTTCCGCAATCCCGGACGCGAGGAATACGTCGTTGTGACCTTTCAGCAGGACTATCAAAGCAACAATCTTTCTAGCCAGATGCTGAAGCGTCAGTACTGGGTCAAAGAAGAAGGCCATTGGAAGATCGTTCACGAAGGCGCCGCCTGAGACATCTGTCCGACGTAGCCCCCTTCACCAAAATTCATTTACCACTCATCAACCCGAACCACACGGAGACTCTATGTATCGTCGTCTATTTGCACTATTCCTTGGTCTGTTCTTTGCCGCCTCCGTCCAGGCGGCGGCGCCTCGCGTCGAAGTAAAAACCTCGCTCGGCACCATGGTCGTCGAGCTCTATCAGGAGCAGGCGCCGAAAACCGTGGAAAACTTCCTCCAGTACGCCAAGGATGATTTCTTCGCCGGCACCATCTTCCATCGCGTGATCGATGGCTTCATGATTCAGGGCGGCGGCTTCTCTGCGGACATGAAGCAAAAGCCAACTCGCGGTTCGATCCCCAACGAAGCCAAGAACGGCCTGAAAAATGAGTTGGGCACCCTGGCCATGGCGCGCACCAGCGATCCCCATTCCGCCACAGCGCAGTTCTTCATCAACCTCAAGGCCAACACTTTCCTCGATTCGCCGGGACAGGATGGCTGGGGCTATGCCGTTTTCGGCAAAGTTGTCGACGGCATGGACGTGGTGCAGAAGATTGCCAAAGTGGCGGTCGGCAATGCCGGTGGTCACCAGAACGTACCCACCACCGCCGTCGTCATCGAATCCGTAAAGATTTTGTCGGACAAGCCGGCAGAAAAAACTCCCGCGAAAGGAAAGTAATGATCAAACTCACCACCAACCACGGCGTCATCACCCTCGAACTCGACGCTGAGAAAGCGCCGAAATCGGTTGCCAATTTCATCGCTTACGTTGAAGCCGGACATTACGACGGCACTATTTTCCACCGCGTAATCGACGGTTTCATGGTTCAGGGCGGCGGCTTTGTTCCGGGTATGGACCAGAAGCCGGTCCAGCCACCGATCGAGAACGAGGCCAAGAATGGCCTCAAGAATACACGTGGTACGGTCGCCATGGCGCGCACCTCGGACCCCCATTCGGCGACGGCCCAGTTCTTCATGAACGTGGCCGACAATGACTTTCTCGACAATGGCAAGTGCCAGGACGGTTGGGGCTACTGCGTGTTTGGTCGCGTCGTTGACGGGATGGATGTCATGGACAAGATCAAGGGCGTCAAAGTCCGTAACAGCGGTTTCCACCAAAACGTACCGGTCGAAGACGTCATTCTCGAGCGCGCTGAAGTCGTTTGATTCCCTAGTCGACTCCGTCATGCTCGACGTCAAGGGGAAAGCACGTTTTGTTTCCGACCTTCACTTGCGTGCCGAACGCCCGGATCTCTCCGGGCGTTTTTTTTCCTTCCTTGAAGACACCGCCAACAGCGGCGTCGACGCCTTGTTCATTCTTGGCGATCTGTTCGAATACTGGATCGGTGACGATGATCTGGATGATGCCTTCAACCGATCGGTAGCCAAGCAATTGCGGCAGCTGGTTACATGCGGCACTCGCACATTTTTCCTGGCGGGAAATCGTGATTTCCTGATTGGCCCACGCTTCGCTGCCGAAACCGGGATCGAACTTCTACCCGACACCCAAAAAGTCGGTGCTGGCGGGACGGCGACGCTACTGCTGCATGGCGACACCTTATGCACCGATGACCTGCCCTATCAGGAGTTTCGGCACCTCGTCCGTTCAGAAGCCTGGCAGCGGCAGTTTCTTGGCCGCTCGTTGGCTGAGCGCCGTGCCGAAGTCGCCCGCCTGCGTCAACGTAGTGCCGAAGCGATGGAGGCGAAATCAGCCACGATCATGGATGTGAATGCCGAAGCTGTAGGCGCCGCCTTTGCTGAAAGTGCTTGCCGGCGAATGATCCACGGCCATACCCACCGCCCAGGACGTCACTTTCCAGCGACCGCTGCCGATTGTGAGCGCTGGGTGCTATCAGATTGGGAACAGAATCGCGGTGATGCGCTGGAAGTCGACAGCACGGGCGTCCGTCGACTGGATCTGACGCGCTAATCAGAAATTTGCTGGATCTCGCCCAAGACCGCGTTGCAAGTCGGCTTGAATATCCACCAAATTCTCAAGACCCACGGCAATGCGCAGCAAGCCCTCATTGATGCCGCTGGCCGCACGCGCTTCGGCGGAAATACGACCGTGGGTGGTCGAGGCCGGATGCGTAATCGTGGTCTTGGTGTCGCCAAGATTGGCCGTGATCGACAGCAGACGGCAATTGTCCACCACACGCCAAGCCGCCTCACGTTCCCCCTTGACCTCAAATGACAGGATCGCGCCGCCGGTCCGCTGCTGCCGCATGGCCAGGGCATGCTGCGGATGACTGGCCAAACCGGGATAGTGGACGCGCGCAACCGCCGGCTGTGCTTCCAGCCACTGTGCCAGCAGCAAAGCGGCGGCGGACTGTGCCTGCATGCGCAACGACAAGGTTTCCAGGCCCTTGAGAATCACCCAGGCATTGAAGGGCGACAGGGTCGGCCCGGTTGTGCGAAGAAACTTGAACACTTCGTCGGTCAAGGTCTTGTTGCCACAAACCGCCCCGCCGAGGACGCGTCCCTGGCCATCCAGATACTTGGTCGCCGAATGAATCACCAGATCGGCACCGAGCAGCAAGGGCTTTTGCAGCGCCGGCGTACAGAAACAGTTATCGACTGCCAGAAGCACTCCGGCTGCCCGCGCAATCGCTGAGATGGCCGCAATATCGAGCACTTCAGTTAGCGGATTCGACGGACTCTCGATGAAGATCAGCCGCGTAGTCGGGCGCAGAGATTCGCGAACGGCATCCAGATTGGTCGCCTCGACGAAACTGGTTTCAATACCAAAGCGCGGCAGGATGGCGCCAAAGAGCTGCTGCGTGGCGCCAAATATACTGCGTGAGGCGACGATATGTTCGCCACTTTTCATCAGTGCCATGACCATCGCCAGGATGGCCGCCATCCCGCTTGCCGTCGCAATACAGCCTTCGGCCTCTTCCAGCGCAGCGAGGCGCTGCTGCATGGTGGTCACGGTCGGGTTGGTGAAACGCGCGTAAACATTGCCTTCTTCCGCGCCAGAAAAGCGTGCGGCGGCCTGGGCCGCGCTATCGAAGACGAAGCTGGAGGTCAGGTACATGGCCTCCGAATGTTCATTGAATTGACTGCGCTCCTGACCGGCACGCACGGCCAATGTTTCGGGCCCCCAATGGTCGGCACCCGTGTCCGCGTGGTCGCTCTTGGGCACGGACGCCATTACGCTGCTTGCACCAGATTCAAATCAAGTTGGCCACCGTCGCCATCATGACCATCGCCGTCATCGGCAGTATGTACTGATGGCGCGGCGCGCGCGTCCTCCATGCTCTGCAGGTAAAGCGGGGAAACGTCGCCGGTGATGTAGGTGCCGTCAAAACATGAGGTTTCAAACTGGGTAACGGTTGGATTGACGGCGCGCACGGCTTCCTTGAGTGCCGAAAGATCCTGATAGATCAAGGCGTCGGCGCCGATTTCCCGGCAAATTTCTTCGTCATTGCGGAAGGCCGCAATCAACTCGCTACGGGTCGGCATATCGATGCCATACACGTTAGGGAAACGCACCGGCGGCGAAGCGGAGGCGAAATACACTTTCTTCGCTCCGGCTTCGCGTGCCATGTTGATGATCTCGCGACTGGTCGTGCCGCGCACGATGGAATCGTCCACCAGCAATACATTGCGACCACGAAATTCCTGTGAAATGGCATTCAGTTTCTGGCGCACGGATTTCTTGCGCGAGGCCTGGCCCGGCATGATGAAGGTACGCCCAATGTAGCGATTCTTGACGAAGCCTTCGCGATAAGGAAGATTCAATACCCGCGCTAGTTCCATCGCCGAATGACGACTTGAATCGGGAATTGGCATCACGGCGTCGATTTGCAGGTGAGGCTGCGTTTCGCGAATCTTTGCCGCGAGGAAGTCACCCATCTTGGCTCGCGTTTCGTACACGGAAATTCCGTCCATGACCGAATCCGGCCGCGCCAGATAAACAAACTCGAACATGCAGGGGGCGTGGAACGTGCGCTGCGCACACTGACGGCTGATGAAGTTGCCTTGCAAATCGATCAGGACCGCTTCGCCCGGAGCCACGTCGCGCAACAGATGAAAGCCGAGCGTATCGATCGCCACGCTTTCCGACGCGACCATGTATTCCATGCCTTGGGGCGTTTCGTTACGTCCAATCACCAGTGGCCGAATACCATAGGGATCACGGAAAGCCAGCAGGCCGTAACCGGCAATCATCGCCACCACGGCGTAAGCGCCCTTGGCGCGGCGATGGACGCCGGCAACGGCCTTGAAGATGGTTTCCGCATCGACCTGATAACCGGTGGATGCCACCTGCAACTCGTGCGCCAACACATTAAGCAGCACCTCGGAATCCGAGTTGGTGTTCATGTGCCGCAGATCCTGCAAGAACATGTCGCGCCGGAGCTCTTCCGAATTGGTGAGGTTACCGTTGTGCGCCAGCATCAAACCGAACGGCGAATTCACGTAGAAGGGTTGCGCCTCCGCCGGGTTATAAGCGGAGCCAGCAGTCGGGTAACGGCAATGCGCGATGCCCCAGTTACCCACCAGGTTGCGCATGTTGCGGGTGCGAAAGACGTCACGCACATAACCCGGCCCCTTGTGCATATGGAAGCGTCCGGCCGCGCCCGTGGTGATGCCTGCGGCATCCTGACCGCGATGCTGCAAAACTTGCAGACCGTCGTAGAGCAACTGATTGACCGGAGTCGTTGCCACAACTCCCAGGATTCCGCACATGATGTTCCTCTATCGATACTTGATCCGCTTGGCCAGTTCTTGCGGTAGCCAGGGCTTGGCCGCAATCACCGCCGTTTCGAGTGGTGGCGAGAACACTGCGTCGCGCCACCATGTCGCTGCCGGGAAAGGCGTCAGCCCGGCCAGCATCACTGCCACCACAACAATCAACAAACCGCGCAACACACCAAAGCTTGCACCCAACAGGCGATCAAGCAGTCCAAGCCCGGCGGCAGTCACCAACAAGGACATCAAGCGTCGTGCAACCGCAAATATCAGCAAGACACCGACCACAATGACTATATAGGCGACCAGAAGCCGTACCTCCGCCTGCGCAATTCGACCAACGAAAACGGCTGCCACATCATCAGCACCGCCTCGCGCCGCCAAGAAAGCCACGACCCAGGCCGCCAGTGCCAAAATTTCACTAATCACGCCCCGCCATAAGCCAAGTAGCGCAGACAGAGCCATCACGCTCAACACGACATAGTCGAACGCCGTCATCGCCATCACGCGTTACTTCGCTGCCACTGGCCCGCTAACGCCAATGATCTTGGCGCGCTCCTGCGCCTTCAATGCTGCATCGCGACTGGAAAATGGACCGGCGCGCACGCGGGTGCGGGCTCCCTGCGGCGTATCGACTTTTTCCGTGTAAGCCGGAAGTTTGATTTCCTTGAGCTTGGCTAGTAAGACTTTTACGCGGCCCAGCTCGCTGTACGCCCCCAGTTGAACCACCCATTGGTCACCGCCCGACTCGCTGGCGCCGCCCGCCAATGCCGCCGCTGCACGACTGGATTCCGCTGCGTCAGACTTTTTGCCATCCTTGGCTTCGGATTTGGTCTCTGTCTTGGTGTCGGGCTTTGTTTCGGACTTAGCCTCGGATTTAACTTCGGACTTAGCTTCCGGCTTTGAATCAGGCTTCGACTCGGATGCAACGACTAGATGCTCGGGTTTTGTTATCGCTGAACCTGACTTCTCGCTGATACTTGGAGTATCCGCAGCGGCCTTCGATGCCTTCGGTGACGAACCACGCCCTTCGAAGGCGGCACCATCCTGACTGGGAATACGAACCTGGATTTCGGGACCGGCAGTCCGTGGTTCGTGATCCATCACCATCGGCAAAACGATCACGGCAAACAGGACGAGAGCAATCGCGCCAACGAGACGTCGTCTCGCGCGCTTCTTTAATTGCTCGTCTGCTTCACCGGGTGCGTCGGCCGAGTTATTTTGCGCCATGTTGCTCACACCGTACGACCAAGTGCAGCAAGCACTGCAGCCACGGTGAGGAAGGATCCGAAGACCAGAATTCTATCATCTTCGCCCGCGTGATCCTGTGCGTAGCGCAGTGCCTCAATCGGGTTACTAAAACGACCAGCGATGGTGGTTTGCGCTGCCTCCAGTCGGTCGGCCAAAAAGTCGGCGCTGGCGGCACGGCGGCTTTCAAGGGGGACGGGCAGCCAATCCGTAATGCGGCCTTTTACCGCATCAATGACCTGATCAATATCCTTGTCTGCCAACATACCGAACACGGCCCAGGTGCGCGGATGAAAACCCGTGTTGCCCAGGTTTTCGGCCAGCGTGCGTGCGGCCTGCGGATTGTGGGCAACGTCGAGAATGATCGTGGGACGGCCCGGCAGGGCTTGAAATCGTCCGGCCAATTCAACATCGATCAAGCCCTGGCGGATATCTTTCATCGCCACCGGCAGACAGTCGTGCAGGAGATCAATGACTTGCAGTGCCGTAGCCGCATTGGCCAATTGATTGTTCCCACGGAGTCCCGGATGAGCCAAGCCGCTGCGGCGACTGGCTGTTTTGCCAGGAGCTTGCGTCCAGAAAAGCCATTGCTGCTCCTGTCGCAGGTAGCCAAATTCGCGCCCCATTTGGAACAGCGGCGAACCCAGTTCCGCCGCATAGCTGACCAGCGACGCCGGCGGTGCCGAATCGCCGCAGACGACCGGCACCGATCTGCGGAAGATTCCTGCTTTTTCACGTCCGATGGCCTCCCGGTTCGAGCCGAGAAAATCCATGTGATCAAGATCGATCGTTGTCACCACGCTGACATCCGGATCGTAAACATTGGTGGCGTCGAGACGGCCACCGAGACCCACTTCAAGGATGACGACATCCAGATCTGCCGCCGCAAACACTTCCCAGGCGGCCAGCGTGCCAACTTCGAAATAAGTCAGGGACTGATCGCCCCGCGCCTGCTCAACACGGGCAAACGCAGCGCAAATAATCTCGTCGCTCACTGACCGTAGATCAATCCGGATTCGCTCGTTGTACTCCAGGAGATGCGGTGAAGTGTAGAGCCCGACGCGATAGCCCGCACTAGAAAATATCCGCTCCAGCATGGCACAGGTGGAGCCTTTGCCGTTGGTACCACCAACGAGGATCACCGGGCAGGTCTTGTTCTGCCCTAACGCATTCTTGACCGCCGCAACGCGCTCCAGCCCGAGTTCAATACCATCGCTGCCGCGCGGATGCCTGGCCTCGATACGAGCCAGCCAGTCGGCCAAGACTGACATACGGTTTTAGACCGCAGGAACGCGCTGCAGGAGTGTCAGCAGCGAAGCGACACGATCACGGAGTTCGCGCCGGTCAACGATCATGTCGATGGCGCCCTTCTCCAGCAGGAACTCGGCGCGCTGAAAACCTTCGGGCAACTTCTCGCGCACCGTCTGTTCGATCACACGCGGACCAGCAAACCCAATCAGTGCACCCGGCTCGGCGATCACGACGTCACCAACGAAGGCAAATGAGGCCGATACACCACCCATGGTGGGATCGGTCAAGATAGAAATGAAGGGCAACTTGTGCTGAGCCAGAAGACTGACGGCGGCAGTCGTCTTGGCCATCTGCATCAGCGAAAACAAGCCTTCTTGCATCCGAGCACCGCCCGAGGCGGTGATGCAGATGAAGGGAATTTGTTGCTCGATCGCGGCTTTCACGCCACGCACGAAACGTTCGCCGACGACCGATCCCATTGAGCCACCGAGAAACTCGAATTCAAAGCACGCCACCACCACCTGCACGGTCTTGATCGCACCCTGCAAAACGACCATGGCATCCGCTTCACCGGTATCCGCATTGGCAGCCGCCAGCCGATCGATATAGCGTTTGCTGTCCTTGAACTTCAATGGATCGAGCGGCACGACTTCGGCACCAATCTCAAAGCGTCCCTCGGGATCAAGCAAAAGATCGAGCCGAACACGTGCGCGCAGGCGCAAATGGTGACCGCACTTGGGGCAGACATTCTGGTTGTTCTCCAGATCTGTGGTGTAAAGCACCGCTTCGCAGACCGGGCACTTCGACCACAAGCCCTCGGGCATGGAGCGCCGCACACCCTCGGCACGCTTGATTTTCGGTGGTAGTAACTTCTGTAGCCAACTCATCGCGACTCACCTTGCTGACTGACGGCATCCATAGCGCTACGTATTCCTGAGAGAAACGCCTGCACCCGCGCGGGCGCCTGTTCGGGCGGCCCACTTTCAATTTCTTCAATGATCCGGCTGCCAATCACCACGGCATCGGCAAATCGCGCAATCTTCGCTGCTGTGACGCCATCGCGGATACCGAATCCGACACCGACAGGCATGCCCACCTGGCTGCGAATCAACGGTATGCGTGCGGCGACTTCGTCGAGATCGAGATTGCCGGAGCCGGTAACGCCCTTGAGCGACACGTAATACAAGTAACCGCTCCCTGCTTCGGCCACTTCAGCAAAGCGTGATTCTGTCGAGGTTGGTGCCAGCAGAAAAATCGGATCAAGTTGCTCGCGCTTGAGCACTGCCGAAAACTCGATGGATTCCTCGGGCGGATAATCAACGATCAACACCCCATCAACTCCAGCGGCGGCGGCATCACAGGCAAACAGATCGATTCCATAAGCCTCGACCGGATTCGCATATCCCATCAGAACGACCGGTGTGGTCGAATTCTCGGCACGAAATTCACGCACCACGGCAAGGACCTTGCGCAAGCTCATGCCTTTGGCCAGAGCACGCTCCGAAGCTCGTTGAATAGTCGGACCATCAGCCATTGGATCTGAAAACGGAACCCCAAGCTCAATGATGTCGGCCCCACCCGCGACCAGCGATCGCATCAAAGGCAGGGTTGCCGCTGGGTCAGGATCGCCGGCGGTGATGAAGGGGATCAATGCCTTGCGCCCTTCGGCGGCAAGGCGGGCAAAGGTTTGGGCAATTAGCGACATGTGGGCAACCAGGGTGGCAAAGAGCGGCGGCTGGGTAAATCAAATTCAGAACTGAATGCCGGATTTTTCGGCGACGGTATGCATGTCCTTGTCGCCGCGACCGGAAAGATTGACGAGCAGAACTTGATCAGTCGCCAAGGTCGGTGCCAGTTTGGCGGCATAAGCCAGCGCATGACTCGATTCGAGTGCCGGAATAATGCCTTCATAACGACACAAGTCGTGGAACGCCTGCAATGCCTCATCATCGGTAATAGTGACGTACTCGGCGCGACCACTATCCTTCAGCCAGGCATGCTCGGGACCGACGCCGGGGTAATCAAGGCCGGCCGAGATCGAGTGTGTTTCAATAATCTGACCATCTTCGTTCTGCAGCAGATAGGTACGGTTGCCGTGTAGAACCCCGGGGCGCCCCAAGGTCAGCGATGCGGAATGCTTGCCCGAGTCGATTCCAAAACCCGACGCCTCGACACCAATAAGCTTCACCTCCTTGCGGCCGATGTAGGGATAGAAGATCCCCATGGCATTCGAGCCACCACCGACACAGGCAATCACGGCATCGGGCTGACGTCCGGCGAGTTCAGGCATTTGCGTCAGGCATTCGGTGCCGATCACGGATTGAAAGTCACGCACCATCATTGGATAGGGATGCGGCCCGGCCACCGTGCCAATAATGTAGAAAGTATTGCCAACGTTGGTTACCCAATCCCGCATGGCTTCGTTCAACGCGTCCTTTAGGGTTTTTGATCCGGATTCCACCGGAACGACCTTGGCTCCAAGGAGTTTCATGCGATAAACGTTAGCGGCTTGGCGTTTGATGTCCTCCGAGCCCATATAGACCACGCATTCCATGCCGTAGCGGGCCGCGACAGTCGCCGTGGCCACGCCGTGCTGACCAGCCCCGGTCTCTGCGATCACGCGAGGCTTGCCCATCCTGCGGGCCAGAAGCGCCTGACCGATGCAGTTGTTGATCTTATGTGCGCCGGTGTGATTCAAGTCTTCGCGCTTCAGGTAGATTTGCGCACCACCGAGCAAACCCGACCAGCGCTTGGCGTGGTAGATGGGGCTGGGGCGCCCTACGTAGTGCTTCAACTCATACTCAAATTCTGCCCGAAACTCTGGATCCTGCTGAGTCGCCGCGTAAGCCTCACGCAGTTCAGTCAGTGCGGGCATCAGTGTCTCGGCAACAAAGACACCGCCATAGGGGCCAAAATGCCCCCGGGCATCGGGAAGCCTATACGTTAAGTCCTGCATCTGCATCGCGCACTCCAGCAACAAATTCCTCGATACGGCGGGCATCCTTGATTCCTTTCGGCCCTCCCGTCACTTCCACTCCACTACTGACATCAACCGCCCATGGTCGGACGGCACGTACTGCAGAGCCAACATTCGCCGGATGCAATCCACCGGAAAGAATCAACGGCAAGGGCAATTGAGCCGGAATCAGGCTCCAATCAAATACTTGGCCAGCGCCGCCATAGCCGTCGACAAACGCATCCACCAATAACGCCTGCGCACCCGAAAATTCAACTGCCGATTCTAGCAAATTGACACCCGGTCGCATCCGAATCGCCTTGATCCACGGGTGTCCGAATTGGGCGCAATACACCGCATCCTCGTCGCCGTGAAACTGCAGCAGGTCCAGCGGAAGCTCATGCATTACGTGCCTCACCTTTTCCGGCGACTCATTGACAAACAGCCCCACTCGTGTCACGAACGGTGGTACGGATCGAGCAAGCGCCTGCGCACGCTCGTTCATCACATAACGCGGACTAGGCGGATAAAACACCAAACCGATCGCGTCGGCCCCAGCAACAAGTGCCGCGCGTAGATCCTGATCACGGGTGATGCCGCAAATCTTGATGCGCGTTCGGTTCAAAACGTAATTGCCCCTGTCAATGACCTAATCGTTCGCCAGCACTGCCAAACCAGTCCCCAATCGGGAATTTTTATCGCTTATCCCGGCGTCGAAGTGCCACACTGGATCATAGTCGACTCCTGTGAGATATAGCCCGGCAGGCGAGAAGGTTGGTGCTGCCGCTGACCTATTACGTCCGTCTACCAGTTGGCGTAACCAGGATGGTTGCTGCTTCCCGCTGCCAATTGTGACGAGCGACCCGACCAAATTTCGCACCATATGATGCAGAAAGGCATTGGCATGTAGCTCAAAAATGAGCATATTGCCGTCGCGCTGAATCGCTAACCGGTGCAGCGTGCGCACGGGCGACTTGGCCTGGCAATCGGCCGAACGAAACGAGGTGAAATCATGTTCTCCGATGATACCCATGGCAGCCTCCTGCATCGCCGCGAGTTCCAAGGACCGGTGATACCAGCCGACCTTGCCATGCAACAAACCAGGGCGCTGCGGACGATTCAATAAAAGGTAACGATAATGTCGCCCAGTAGCGCTAAACCGGGCGTGAAACTCGTCTGCAACAACTTGGGCTCGTAGCACCGCAATCGCCTCGGGTAAATGAGCATTCACGCCGCGCACCCATGCTGACAAGGGCCGGACTGTATCGGTATCAAAGTGCACGACCTGTGCCAGCGCATGCACTCCGGCATCGGTGCGACCTGCACAAACTACGCGCGTTGGCGTAGCAGCAATCACCGATAGTGCAGCTTCGACGGAATCTTGAACCGTTTTACCATTTGGCTGTGATTGCCATCCGAAAAATCCGTTGCCCGCGTATTCGATGACCAGAGCGATCCTCACAGCCAGGCCACTCCGAGCGACCACACCACAATTAACACAAGCAAACCAAGGAGAACGAAATCCGCGAGACGTAGAGTCTCTCGTGGCAAGTAGAAAACCTGCGGGGCAGGATCCAGTTCAGAACTAAGCTCAAGTCGTCGCAAGGTCAGTGCCAATCTCATCACCAACCGGTCGACATCGACACCAAGCGAGTTCAGGGGCGCAACGAGCCCATAACATCCGGTCAGCAAGGATGTTTGGTCAAGGCGCGAAAGCATGACTGACACCATGGCAATGGAGACAAGCAAGCGCGCGAGTTGCTCCCCCGCTTGCTGCAATCCATCGCTGGTGGCACCGGGAAGCCAAGTCAAGGGCATACCAGGAGTCATCCAGCCGAACAGAACAAGAATCGCCAGTATGATCCATCGGCTCCGCCGCAACAATCCATACAGAACTCGCCCTGAAACCAGGCTCGCCAGCAAAAAAAATGTCGCACTGGCTAGCCCGATCATTGGCCAAGGTAAAGCGATTACCCGTAGCAAGACAAGCATCCAAGCGAACAGAATCACTGAGGCGTTGAAACGCCGCAACGGTGTGATTCCCAAGCGAGAGTGCATCAAGAATGCGACGTGCCGCCGAAGCGGACGGCACGCATTCAGCCCAACGTGGCGAGTTTGGCTTGTGCAGCCTCGCGTTGTCCGGGGCTACCTTCTTTCAAAACTTCTTCGAGAAGTTCCCGAGCGCCATCGCTATCGCCCATTTCTTCGTAAGCCAACGCCAATTCCAGCTTGGTCGCGGATTCTGGATTATCTGGTACAGCATCCTCAACTACGTCTGCGCTCGCTACGGACTCTGGAGCCGGGGCAAGGTCAGGAGCATCAAGTTCTAAACTGATCGAACCAAGATTGAGCGGCGGAGCAAACGACTGTGGCTCTGGAAGCTCGGTGACGCTCTCTGCAACCGTGTCCAAGGATCCATCAGCGACATCGGCAAGATCGATCGGCGGAACGCTGTCGCCAAGGTCAAGATCGAAGTCAAAATCAATCGACGCTGCGTCATCCACTTTTGGCGCGTCAAGCGCTGGCTCATCTGCGACAGCCTCCAGCGTCAACTTTTTCGATATTGCTTCGGTGACTTGCGAGACCTCGGGGAGTTCAAGATCAAGCGCGAAATCAATATTATTGGCGTCCGCTTCGACTGGGGGCGCCGAGACCTCATTGGCTAAGGCTGCCGCCGTCTCGGTTACCGGCGTTTCAATATCGTTGTCGAGCGCTAATGTTTGACTTTCAGTGGGTAAATCAAGATCGAACGTTATGGTGTTGCTATCCTGGCTCCCCGATGCGGGTGCTGCTGCCACATCCGGCATATTCAGGTCGAAATCGATATCTAGTGCCGCGATATCAGAGGTTGCCACCTCTGCAGATGTTTTGGCATCAAGAGTTGAGGCCGGTTCATCCAGATCCAGATCGAAATCCAAGCCACTATCGACAGAAGCCTTAACAGGCGCTTCTGGTGACGTGACCTCCGTTTTTTCAGCCGAGGTCTCGCCGAGATCAAGATCGAAATCAAGGCTGGCGATATCCTCCGCCACAACTGGCACGGATTCAGAGGATGCGGGAAAGGTTTCGATGTTCAACGGCGCCGCAAACACCATCGTGGCGTCAGGATCGACCGCACCAGAACGGCTCTGCGCTTCTTGCGTCACGGCGACTGCAGCAACAGTTGCTGCAGTCGCAAAAGCTGCACTCTCGGCAACTGGCAGAACGGGATCGACGGGTGAGATATTGCTTGCAGACAAATGTTCGGCCGCTTGGTAAAGCGGGTTATTGGGATCCAGGGCGTGTCCCATTGCCTGAGCGCGATCCCAATCGACGCCCTGACCACCCGTCTGATCATGCAGTTCGCGCGCCAAGGTATTAAATTGCATGGGGCTGCGACGAGCAGAATAGATCTCGAGCAGCTTTAGGTGGATCGCGTGACGAGTCGGCTCCTTTTGCAACGCATCGAGCAGGATCTCTTCGGCCTGCGCATCGCGCCCGAATGCCAGATAGGTGTCTGCCTCGACCAAGGGGTCAACGACTTCAGCACCGGAGTCTATCGTCGATTCAGAAATACTGAACTCACCAGGCGCCGCAGCAGTGACATTAACGCTCTCGCTCGCGGCATCAGCGAATACTGAATTCGTGCTGAGATCCGCCTGACTGAGAGGTGCTGTGTCTTCAACAACTTGCTTCTTCTTGCGCTTATAGGCCGAGAAGCCGAGATAACCCAACAAAAGGGCGAGGACACCGCCACCGCCGAATACAAGCGGAGCATTCTCTTCAAGAAAGTCCAATTCCGGCACAGGCTCGGGAGGTGGCAACACTTTTTTCTTCGGCGCCGATGGTGGTGCCTTGGCAACTTCGGCCGCTGGTTTTGCCGGTTCTGCCGCAGGTTTCGGTGGCGCAACGTCTGCGGCAGGGGCAGATACAGGTGCAGGTGTAGGTGCAGCAGCAGGAGGCTGTACCGGGGGTGGGGGTGATACCGGCGGTGCGGGGGCAGGGACTGGTGGCTTTGCGGCGTCCGCCTGTTTCTGCATTGCAGCACCGGCCTCACTCTTCATCTCGGCCAGTTTCTTGAGATCAACAAGGTTCTTTTCTAGCTGCGCAATACGGCTACCCGCCTCATTCAGGGCACGCTCCCGCGAGACGAGATCCTCCTCCAGTGCAGATAATCGACCCTGCAAAGGCGCTTGCTTGCCAGTTCCCTTGGCATCAGGTTTAACTGCCGCCGTCTCAGTACGCGAGACCTCCAGCTTGTCCTTGCCAGCAATTTCCACGGGCGCTTTGTCGACGACTTTAGGCGTGATTTTGCCAGCCGCAACACGGCTACCGGGCTCACTGCTAGCTGGAGCACTGCTGGCCAACTCGGCCAACTTCCGGCGATACGCATTGAAATCGGCAGACTGGGCCACGACCTCACGGTGAGCATCGGCCGCATCAATTGCGCGCACGGTGTTCGCGTCCGGAACCTTAAGAATTCTGCCGGCGCGCATTCGGTTCATATTGCCGTCAAATGCATCGGCATTACTGCGGAATAGGGCGAGCAACATTTGATCCAGACTCACACCGTCCGGACGCGTCTCCTGGGCGATTTTTCCGAGCGTATCGCCAGAGTTGATCTTACGGGACGATGCCTCGTCGGTTGCCATTCCTGAAGCCTGCTCTGGCGTCGACTTGCGTGGGGCAAGCGCCGCTTTAACGGGGGCTTCCGCTGGAGTAGTTACTCGTGCCGGCGGAGTTGAAACAAGCGGAGCCGAACGCACGGGGCTGGATTCGGATTCCATGGCCGGTGGAACTGTCGACTTGATCGCCGGCGCCACTACCGGAACTGGCTGCGCCTTCTGTACCAGATCGGGAGGATCAAGCAGGAACGTGTATTCCCGAACCAAACGACCGGACGACCAATTGAGCTCAATCAGCATGTCGATGAAAGGCTCATTGACCGGACGATCCGAGGTGATCTCAAGGAACCGTTTTCCGTTACGCTCCTTGACCTCTCGAGAGAAATGCACGGTGGTCAGTGCCGTGACGTACTCGATGCCGGCAATCCTGAATGCTTCTGCCGACGCCAAGCGCGCTGAAAGCGAACTGAGTTCGTCCTTATTGGCAGTGATCTCCAATTCGGCCCGCAAAGGCTGACCAAGAGCCGAGAGGACGGTAATCCGGCCAAGCCCGGCCGCATTCGCCATCAATGGCGGAAAAGCCAAAGTGGCAGCGAGAGCAATGACCTTCAGACGATTTTGTTTGGGTGTTTTATGCACGGCACCTCCCCGAAGGGCTTTTATCCGAGCAAACAAAATAACATCATGGCCTTAAGCGTGCAAGCTCAAGTTTCGCCTTATGTTCCGTCAGCCCATTTGAAACAACGTCATTGCAACAGGATGCGCAGCATTCGACGCAACGGTTCCGCCGCCCCCCAGAGTAATTGGTCGCCCACTGTAAACGCAGACAGGTAGTCGGGACCCATGCTCATTTTGCGCAGCCGTCCTACTGGCACGCCGAGGGTTCCCGTCACCGCTGCAGGTGTCAGTTCTCGCATGCTGACATCGCGCTCGTTCGGCACCACCTTCACCCAATCATTGTGCGCGGCGAGCATGGCATTGATCTCATCCAGCGGAACATCCTGCTTAAGCTTGATGGTCAGGGCCTGCGAGTGGCAACGCATGGCACCGATTCGGACGCAAAGGCCATCGACCGGAATTGGCGTCGCATCACAACCGAGAATCTTGTTGGTCTCGGCCTGGCCTTTCCACTCTTCGCGACTCTGCCCATTGCCAAGATCCTTATCGATCCATGGAATCAAGGAACCTGCGAGCGGGACACCAAAATTGGACGTCGGAAACTTCTCATCGCGCAGAATGCCCGCCACTTCGCGATCAATATCGAGAATCGCGGATGCGGGCTCATCGAGCAAGCTCTTGGCGACACGATGTGCCTCACCCATCTGCGACAGCAATTCACGCATGTTCTGCGCTCCGGCGCCGGACGCCGCCTGGTAGGTCATTGAGGTCATCCACTCAATCAAACCGGCTTTGAACAGTCCACCTAGCGCCATCAACATCAGGCTCACCGTGCAATTGCCGCCGATCCAGTTGTTGCCGCCCTTGGCCAAACTGGCCTTGATGAAGTCGCTATTGACCGGATCCAGAATGATTACCGCATCATCTTTCATGCGTAACGTCGAGGCGGCATCGATCCAGTGCCCCGTCCAACCCGCTTCGCGCAACCGGGGAAAAATCTCGGTGGTGTAATCGCCACCCTGGCAGGTGATGATGATGTCCATGGCCTTCAAATCGTCGATCGACTTGGCGTCCTTCAACGGTCCGCTAGCCTCCTGCGGGCCCTTGCCACCGACGTTCGAGGTGGTAAAGAACACCGGCTCGATCAACGAGAAATCGTTTTCCTCACGCATGCGTTGCATCAGCACGGAACCAACCATGCCACGCCAACCTACCAGACCCACTTTTTTCATGATTACGCTCTCAATGACAAATTACAGTGCGGCGCGAACTGCATCGCCCATTTCTGTGGTCCGCGCGCCTCAGGCTCGGTGGCACCACGATCCATTGCATTTTACTTGGCGGCCTTTTCAATGGCGCGACCGGTTTCTTTCAAGTCCTTACCAAGACCTTCGACCGTATTGCATCCGGCCAGAAAAAACAGTGCGCACAACGCTGTAAAAACTCGACTCATTGGATACTCCTTCAAAATTGATCACGCACGACGGGCGGGATGGCGACCAGTCGACACCAGCAAGATATCCGTCGCCGTCCCGCCAGCACCGACTTTTTCATTCACGCGGACCGTCATGGTCTTTGGTAATTTCAGCGACCAACATGATCATCGTTTGTTCAAGATGAAATTATCTCACAGGGCTAATTCTGTCCGGGCTTGGAGCTTCATCCGGAATCATGCCGACAATCACGACCAGCAAGCCAATAAGTGCCAATCCCGATGCCATACTGAAGGTCACGGCAGCATCATAGTTCTCCCAGATCTTGCCCGCCAAAATCGCGCCAAACATACCGCCAGCACCGAACGAAAGGCTACCGTAAAGTGCCTGTATTCGGCCCTGTTGTCCGCTCGGAAACCACCGATTAAGGGCGGCTACCGTTGCCGCGTGATGCGCACCGAAGGTTGCGGCGTGAAGCACCTGCGCAAACACCAGCAATAGCAGGGAATCAACCCACCAACCGATGATCAAGAACCGCAACACGGCCAAGACGAAACTCGCCAGCAATATCCGTTTCAATGAAAAACGCTGACTGAGTCGCGGCATGACCAGAAACACCATGATCTCAGCGATCACACCGAGAGACCATAAACCACCGGTCACGGCCTTACCGTAGCCGTGCCCGACGAGATGAATTGAATAAAAGACGTAAAGCAGACCATGGGCGGCGGCCATGAAGAAGCCGGCAACAAGCAGTACGATAACTCGCAGGTCGCTTAGCTTTCCGGGTCGAGTCTGTAGATGAATGCTCGCTCGTTTTGGTGCCTCTTGCAAACCCCAGGCGACGAGAATGAGGATCGCCAACATTCCCCAACTGCACCAGAGCAAACTTTGCATCTGGTGACTATCGAGCACCACGCCGACACCAAGTACCGCAACGATAAACCCCAGCGATCCCCAAAGCCGGATTCGCCCATAGGCTTCCGGATCATCGTGCAAATGAGCAAAGGTAAGTGCCTCAACCAGTGGCAGGGCGCCACTCAAGAACAAATGAAGCAGCAATGTAGCCCCCAACAAACTAATAAGGCTATCGCTAAAGAAGTAGGCGCCAAAACTGACAAATGAAAACACGGCCGAGGCTCGCACGATCGGCACACGTCGCCCGCTGCGATCGGAAAGCCACCCCCAAAGTGCCGGCACAAGCATACGCACGACCTGCCCTAGCGACATCAGAATGCCGATTTCCGAAGGACTTAAACGGAGCGACTCCAGATAGAGCCCGAAATAGGGAAGGTACGCACCGATGAAGGCAAAGTACATAAAGTACCAGGCTGAAAGACGCCATCGGGCATTCATCAGTGCGTCTCCGGACATGGCATTGCCATGCCGGTCATGGTGGGCTTGTATTCCCCGATTCCCTGATTATCAGGGATGCGCAAGCCAACCGTCAGGTCTTTCGTGCCACTAGCATCGCGTACAACTCGTCCTTCAATTTAACGCGATGCTTCTTCATCTCCTCGATCGTGTAATCATCAACCGGGACATCATCAGATTCCAGTTCTTCAACTTTTCCGGTAAGCGCGTGATACTCATCAAGTAGCTTAGAGAAATGGTGATCCCCTACCTTCAGGGCATGAATCATATCGGCAAACTCGGGAAATTCGTGATGAAGGTCGTGGTGTTCAACGTACATGGCTCGTTTCCTGTGACGTGTTAGCGTTATTCGTTTGATAGGGAAGCTTAGTATCGATAAGTCAGCAAGCGTCGCTGCAAATGATCGAAGGTGACTAAAAGGCGAAAATATTTTATCAGCGGGTCGTCCCCTGCGGTGCAACCAGAATCACCTATCGCTCAAGCAATATGCAAATCTCAGGTGCCGCCATCAATGCTCGCGCAAATGTTATGGCGTAGAAATGAATCGGCCAAAGCCAACCATTCCATTAACGATCGGCCCTTGGTACGAGTTTGCTTGCCCGCAGCGCCTGATTTTTTGCTACGATACTTACCGGTGACCTTAGACGGTAGCCGCTTCCTGCTTCGTTCGAGGCAGAGCATAGTTTTCAAACGGGAACACCACACCTGCATCCCGCTTCTTTTCCTGAGGAATTCATGAGCGAACACATTTTTCACGTTACCGACGGCACATTTAAAGCCGAGGTTCTCGAGTCGAACACTCCAACCATTGTCGATTTCTGGGCTGAGTGGTGTGGTCCCTGCAAGATGATTGCGCCTATCTTGGACGACGTTGCCAAGGAGTACGCAGGAAAACTGAAGGTGGCCAAGCTCAATATTGATGACAACCCCAAAACACCTGGCGAGTACGGAATCCGCGGCATTCCCACCCTGCTCCTATTCAAGGGCGGTAGCGTCGAAGCGCAAAAGGTCGGTGCTTTGTCGAAATCCCAACTTACTGCTTTTATTGACAGCAATCTCTGAGGCATTAGAATGCTCATGGAAGGCTGGTTGTACCGGCTTTCCTGAATACACCGAGGTGACTCAAACGCAAGTCGTCACCTGTCCCGGTTCTTGGTTGTAGCTCCCGCCCTCCCTGATTCCCCCCTCCTTCGACTGGCTCACTCGCCAGCGTCATAGCGGATCGCCATGCATTTATCCGAATTAAAAGCTTTTCACGTCAGCCAATTGTTGGAAATGGCGGCCACCGATCAGATCGACGGTGCCAATCGCCTGAGAAAACAGGAACTTATTTTCGCCCTGTTGAAGAACCAGGCAAAAAAGGGAGAGACCATCTTTGGTGATGGCGTGCTCGAGGTACTGCCGGACGGATATGGCTTTCTGCGCTCGCCTGAAACCTCTTACCTGGCCAATACGGACGATATTTACATCAGCCCGAGCCAGATCCGACGCTTCAATCTCCACACCGGCGACACAATCGAAGGTGAAATCCGCACACCAAAGGATGGCGAACGCTATTTCGCATTGGTGAAGGTGGATCGCGTCAATGGTGAATCACCCGAGGCGAGCAAGCACAAGATCCTGTTCGAAAACTTGACGCCACTTCATCCGACCGACCACATGCGGCTTGAGCGGGAAATGCGCGGTGAAGAGAACATCACCAGTCGCGTAATCGACATGATTGCCCCGATTGGTCGAGGGCAACGTGGTCTGCTTGTTGCCAGCCCCAAAAGCGGCAAGACGGTGATGATGCAGCACATCGCTCACGCCATCACGTCGAACCACCCCGACGTAACCTTAATCGTTTTGCTGATCGACGAACGCCCCGAAGAAGTGACTGAGATGTTGCGTACTGTCAAGGGCGAGGTCGTCGCATCGACGTTTGATGAACCCGCGACACGTCACGTTCAGGTCGCTGAAATGGTGATCGAAAAGGCCAAGCGCCTGGTCGAACATAAAAAAGATGTGGTCATTCTGCTCGATTCGATCACTCGCCTGGCTCGCGCCTACAACACCGTGCAACCCGCATCGGGCAAAGTGCTGACTGGCGGCGTGGACGCCAATGCGTTGCAAAAACCGAAGCGATTCTTTGGCGCAGCGCGAAATATCGAAGAAGGCGGCTCGCTAACCATCATTGCCACGGCCCTGATCGAAACCGGCTCGCGCATGGACGATGTGATCTACGAGGAGTTCAAGGGCACCGGCAACATGGAAATCCACCTTGACCGACGCATGGCTGAAAAGCGCGTCTACCCGGCAATCAATGTCAATCGCTCTGGCACACGACGCGAGGAATTGCTGCTCAAACCCGACGTTCTGCAAAAAATGTGGATCCTGCGCAAGCTGCTTTACAACATGGACGACATGGAAGCGATGGAGTTCCTGCTCGACAAGGTCAAGGCGACCAAGAACAATGGCGAGTTCTTTGACGCCATGCGCCGCGGCTAAATCCGGACACGGGAATCAACGAGATTGCATGCCGCACCGAATTATTAGATAATTACTTGCTTCGTCGACTCGCCAAAGTCACGGGTCGCGCACTAAAGGAAGACACAAAATGAAAGAAGGAATTCACCCGAACTACGTCGAAATCAACGTCACCTGCAGCTGTGGCAATGTTTTCGCGACCCGCTCCACCAATAGCAAGCCGCTTCACATTGAAGTTTGTTCTGCCTGTCACCCGTTTTATACCGGCAAGCAGAAAATTGTTGATACCGCTGGCCGTGTTGAACGCTTCCGCCAGAAGTACAGCAAGCGCGCCGGAGCTTAAGTTTCGCTCTTGCCAACAGAAGGCAGCCGTCAGGCTGCCTTTTTTCATTCTGCGACAGAACATGACTGAGCTACCTTGAAGCTACCCGCTCGATACTGGCCGGAAATACTCCCCCCAGAGAAAGCACTTGTCTTCGGGTTGATCGTCGTCTATCTGCTATTTGGTCTCGTCGACCATGATCCGTGGCGAATCGACGATGTAGTGAATTTGGCCATCGCCCACAGTATGAATAGTGAGCAATGGCTGATCCCACACCTCGCCGGCGAGCCGTGGTTGACATCGCCGCCGCTCTACCATTGGCTCGCCGCTCTGCTCGGCAATGGGCTGTCCGCTATCGTGCCATGGCATGCCGGAGCCCGAGTGAGCTCGGCTATCGCACTGGGTGGCGGCGTATATGCTCTAGCTATTGCTGCGCGGCATTTGTACGGACCCGACGCGGCGCGTATTGCGCCTTTGCTTGCCGTTAGTACCTTGGGCTTACTGGTTCCTGCACACGAGGCGCAACCATCCCTCACCAGTTTCCTAGCAATCGCCTGGCAACTCGCTGCACTCGCGCAATGGGAAAGACGTCCTGTCGCCGCATCGATTGCTCTTGGCCTCGCCTTGGGTATTGGATTTCTCGGCAGTGGGCTCAGTTCCTTGTTGCCCATGTTAGGGCTTCTCGTGGCCGCCGCCCTACACCCGCGTTGGCGTCGTAGCAATCGCGCGGGCTGGATCATCGCGCTACTGATAGCCACCCCGCTAATCGCAGCGTGGCCACTTGCCTTGGCCAATCAAGACGTCTCACTTCTGCAGCGCTGGTGGGACAATGAACTTCTCTCGCTCGGTGGTCATACGGCGATGTCGACCAAGCGACTGGAGCTACTCGCCTGGGCCGCGTGGCCAGTTATGCCTTTGGGACTATGGCAGCTTTGGTTGGTGCGGAAAAGACTTACTGACGCCAGGAACTTCATCGCGTTCGCCGGCCTCGCCATTACATTGATCTTTTTCTTGCGCTCAAGTGAACCGGCGCACGCTCTGCTGCCAATGCTGGCAATGTTGACACTGATTGCCGCTCCCGCTGCAGGACAACTGCGCCGTGGCGCAGCCAATGCCTTTGACTGGTTCGGTGCCATGAGCTTGACACTCTTCATGGCCCTGATCTGGCTTGGCGGCGTCGCCATATTTACCGGACTGCCGGCGCGAGTCGCAAAAAACTTCACCAAACCGGCGCCTGGGTTCGTGCCCGAATGGTCCTGGGTCGCCTTTGCAGCAGCCGTCATCGCTACGTTGATCTGGATTCGCTTATTGGTTTCGGCCCCGCGTTCGCCGTGGCGCGCCGCAAGTCGCTGGTCGTTCGGAGTAATTCTGAGCTGGGTGTTGCTTGTCGCACTATGGCTGCCATGGATCGATTACGGAAAGACCTACCGTCCCGTCAGCGCCGACTTTCGTCGGGAGCTAGGCAACACGCCGGGTTGTATTGAACGACGCGGACTAGACGAGGCACATCGGGCCTCGCTGGACTATTTCGATGGCATTCGTACGCAGCCGATCGGCCCAAAAACGGAAGAACAGAACCGATGCATCTTTCGCATCGTGCAGGCGACACCGAAATCGGAACGACACTTGGCTGGATGGACGCTAGTTCTCGACCGGGCGCGCCCCGCCGATCGAAAAGAAACCCTTCGCCTCTACCGACGCAACGAGTAGCTACAGCCGCAAAAAGTTGTCACGGTAAAACTTCAACTCGTTGATCGACTCGTAGATGTCGGCCAATGCTTCGTGCTTGCCTTGCTTTTTCAGGCCTTTGGCAAGTTCCGGTTTCCATCGTTTGCAGAGTTCCTTGAGCGTGGACACGTCCAGATTCCGGTAGTGAAACCAATCCTCCAGCGCCGGCATGTAACGCGCCATGAAGCGGCGATCCTGACAAATCGAATTGCCACACATCGGTGAGGCAAGGCGCGGTACATGAAGCTTCAGAAACGCCAGTGCCTCGGCTTCCACGGCGGCCTCGTCCGTCGTTGCGGCCTTAACCCTGGCCGTCAAGCCGGAACGGCCGTGCGTATTGCGATTCCACTCGTCCATGCCATCGAGAACGGCGTCCGATTGATGCACTGTCCAGACCGGCCCTTCGGCGACGACATTGAGTTGCGAGTCAGTGACCACCATAGCCAACTCGATGATCCGGTCGCGATCCGGATAGAGCCCTGTCATCTCCATATCGAGCCAAACTAGCGCGTTTTGATCCTGCCCCATATTGAAATAATCCCTGACAAATTTGTATCTTGCTTTTGAAGAAAGTTCACATCGCCTTGGGTGCGCGATCAATGGCGCCGATTGGCGTTCCGGCCTTGGCGCCCCGGGACTTGAACCAGCCTAGATTCATCTCCAGGGCATAACGTGCATCCTTCGCCGCGCAATGATTATTTTCGGTCTCCGGTTGCATGTCCTCGATGTTGAGAATTACACCTTTCTCGTCAAGGAAAGCCACGGAAAGTGGCAGGAACGTATTGCGCATCCACATGCAATGGCGTTCTACCTGCGGAAAAACAAACAACATGCCACGCTGTTGCGGCACCGATTTACGATGCATTAAGCCTACCACGCGGTGCTCCGGTGTCGCTGCGACCTCCGCCTCGATGCGGTGAAAGCCAACCGTCAACTCCATTATTGGCATGCGCACCTCGGCCCAAGCCAGCGGCGCCCAAAACAAGAGAGTAAGCAAAGTCCAGAATCTACGTACATTCATTTAGATTTCCCCAAAGCAACACTTTCCTCGCGCCAACATCCCGGCGCCAAATCTGCCAACGTCCAATCACCGACGGCCCAGCGAATCAAGCGTAGCGTCGGGTGCCCGATCTTAGCCGTCATCCGCCTTACTTGGCGGTTCTTGCCTTCGCGCAACCGAAGTTCCAGCCAACGGGTGGGTATTGCAGCCCGATATCGAATCGGTGGCTGGCGCGGCCAAAGGTGTGGCGGTTCCTCGATGCATCTGGCTTGACACGGCCGCGTACGAAAATCACCAAGATCCACACCAGCGGCCAGCGTTTCAATAGCCGCCGTTGAGGGACTGCCCTCAACCTGCGCCCAATAAACTTTTTCCAGCTTGTGTCGCGGATCGCTAATACGAGCTTGCAAGGCACCATTATCTGTCAGCACCACGAGTCCTTCCGAATCGGCATCCAGACGACCCGCAGCATACACGCCGGCCAACGGGATGTAATCCTTGAGCGACGCATGACCGTCAGCGGGAGTGAATTGAGTCAACACACCGAAGGGCTTGTTGAAAAGAATCAACCGCGACATTGACCGGTCACGTCAGAACGTGATCGTGCGTAAACCTGTTGCAAAACCTTAGCGATTCCGGATAAGGGAAGAAGTCTTTAACCTCGCCTTTGCGGATTTCTGCCTGCACGTCGTGCCAGAAATTGACGTCAAGCAAATCGGCATGATTTTGCATGAACGCTTTGCGAATCGAGTCCGAAACAAGCAAAAACGTCGCAAACTCTTCAGGAAAAACGTCGTTCCGCTTCACCGAATACCAGACCTCGCCGGACATTTCGGTCTCGAAATCAGGCGCCGGAGGAATTCGACGGAAATTGCAATCGGTCATGTACTCAATTTCATCGTAGTCATAGAACACGACTCTGCCGTACCGTGTGACACCAAAATTCTTCCACAACAGATCGCCAGGAAAAATATTGGCGATCGTCAATTCACGAATGGCATTACCGTATTCCTGGACCGCATGTTCGACGCGATCCGGCCGGCCATTTCTTTCGGCTTTTTCGAGATAGAGATTGAGCGGTTCCATCCGTCGCTCAATGTATAGATGCTTGATGATCAAGTCGTTGCCGTCTTCTTCCAGCAGCGACGGCACCACGTTGTAAAGGGTCTCGATCAACTCGGGCGAAAAACGATCCTTCGGCAACGCCGCATACGAAAATTCCAGCGTGTCAGCCATGCGCCCGACGCGGTCCACCTGCTTCACCAACTGATACTTGCGCCGGACGGTCTCGTGATCCACTTCCTTGGACGAACCGAACACGTCCTTGATGATCTTGAACACGTAGGGATACGACGGCAGCGTGAAAACCATCATCACCAGGCCACGAATTCCAGGCGCCTCGACAAATTTGTCTTCTGAATGATGCAGGTGGTAAATCAGATCACGGAAGAACATGGTCTTGCCCTGCTTACCGAGTCCCAGCATGGTGTAAAGCTCTGAGCGCGGCTTGTTCGGCATGATCGACCGCAGGAACTGAACGTAGGCCGAGGGGACCTCCATCTCGACCATGAAATACGCACGTGACAAAGAAAACAGCACGGCGATCAGTGAGGCATCGAGAATGACCGTATCAAGGTACAGCTTGCCAGTCGTGGTATGCAACACCGGCACCGTGAACGGATATTCAATTGCGCCATTGACCACCGTTCCGATGACGTAGGCCCCCTTATTTCGATAAAACGGGGAATTCAGAACCTGAATCTGGAAATTCGCCTCACGTGCCGGCATTTCGCCCAGATGTTCCTGGATCGCCAAATAGATCAGTTCAACATCACGATGCAAATCTTCGAATTCGCAGGCCCAGTTGAAATCAGCGAGCGCCCGGCGCATTGAGGCGCGAAAGCCTGCCGCGTTTGGGTAGTAGCTACGATATGTTGGTGGATCGCATTCAATGTATTCAGTGGATGCTGCCGGACGCACAAAGATGAATTCGTTGTGAAAGTAGGTCCGGTGCATGATGTGGCAAAAGATCGAATTGAAGAACGTCTCAGCTAACTCCGGCTGCTTGTGATCAGACAGCAATCCAATGTAGTGAAGCTTGGCACGCTGCCAGATCACATCGTCAAAGCGCTCGGCATGAAAGCCTTCACGTAGCGTTTCCAGCGTTTCCTGGACTCGATCGTCGTAGAACTGAATACGATCGCGCATCGCCTTCTGCCCCTCGAGCCATTCGGCCCGTTCGAAACGTTGCTTGGCACTTGCCGTGCATTCACGGAACAGTCGATAGTGCTTGTCAAAGCCCCCCATGATGGTGTCGGCAATATGCCGGGATAAATCATCTGTCGATAAGGATAGCGATAGGCTCATGGGGCAACAAAGTCGGTGGTGGCGAGACGGCGCAAATTCTAGCAGTGCAGGTCCGGGCAAACGGTGCCACAATTGTGCACTCCACCCAATAGATCTGACGAAAGCCTTAATTGCGGGGTTTTTGATCCATAAGGATATCTTGGGTGATAATAAATTCCGTCTCAAAAATCCACTTCCCCGGTCCGACCAACAACATAAAATGGAGCAGGCATGAACACGTCACTGATCAAGGTTCCCGCACAAGGCCAGAAAATCATTCCTGGCAAGGCTGTCCCCGATAATCCCATTATTCCCTTCATTGAAGGCGATGGTATTGGCGTCGACATTACCCCGGTAATGCAGAAAGTCGTCGATGCCGCTGTTGCAAAAGCTTACGGCGGTAAGCGAAAAATCTCCTGGATGGAAGTCTATGCCGGCGAAAAATCGACCCGGCTCTATGGTCCGGACGTCTGGCTGCCGCAAGAAACCATCGATGCCTGCAAGGAATATTCCGTCTCGATCAAAGGCCCGCTGACAACTCCGGTTGGTGGCGGCATCCGCTCGCTGAACGTTGCCCTGCGTCAGGAAATGGACCTCTACCAGTGCGTGCGCCCGGTACGCTACTTCAAGGGCATTCCCTCACCGCTCAAGGATCCGACCAAGACCGATATGGTCATCTTCCGTGAGAACACCGAAGACATCTACGCCGGCATCGAGTGGGCGGCTGAGTCTCCCCAGGCACAAAAGGTCATCAAGTTCCTGCAAGAAGAAATGGGCGTCAAGAAAATCCGCTTCCCGAACACATCCGGCATCGGCATTAAACCAGTGTCGCGAGAAGGCACAAACCGCCTGACTCGCGCGGCCATCAAGTACGCCATCGACAACGACCGCAAGAGCGTCACGATCGTACACAAAGGCAACATTATGAAGTTCACCGAAGGTGCCTTCCGTGACTGGAGCTACGACGTGGCGCAACGAGAATTTGGCGCCCAACCGATAGACGGCGGCCCGTGGTGTTCGTTCAAGAATCCCAAGACTGGTCGCGAAATTATTATCAAGGACGCCATCGCTGACGCCTTCCTCCAGCAAATCCTGCTGCGTCCGGCCGAGTACGATGTGATTGCCTGTTGCAACCTGAATGGCGACTACATTTCCGACGCGCTGGCGGCACAAGTGGGCGGTATTGGTATTGCCCCGGGGGCCAACATTTCCGACGACTACGCCGTCTTTGAAGCCACTCACGGCACGGCGCCGAAGTACGCTGGCAAAGACTACGTAAACCCCGGTTCGCTGATTCTTTCGGCAGAAATGATGCTGCGTCACATGGGTTGGCTGGAAGCCGCCGACCTGATTGTCAATTCGATGGAAGCTGCAATCGGCGACAAAGTAGTGACCTACGACTTCGCGCGCCTGACGGAAGGTGCCACGGAAGTGAAATGCTCGGCTTTTGGTCAGGCCATGATCGACCGTATGTAAGCAGCCATCAGCAAAAGCAGTACGAAAAAAAGCCCGTCCGGGAAACTGGACGGGCTTTTAATTTTTGCTTACCAGCGGCAATGCTCCGCGCTGGTAACACGATGTGCGGTAATCAGGGCTTCTGAATGTTCGACGCCTGCTTGCCTTTGGGGCCCTGCACCACGTCGAAGGAAACCTTTTCTCCTTCTTTCAGTGACTTGAACCCAGCCATGTTGATGGCGGAAAAATGCGCGAAAAGATCTTCGCTGCCGTCATCGGGAGTGATGAAGCCAAAGCCCTTCGCATCGTTGAACCACTTAACAGTACCCAGTGCCATAAAAACTTTTCCTCAAATAAAACGAATAAACCGACAGTCAGCTGACGCGGATGCGAGCAACCCAAACCGACGGGGCATGTTTGCGCATCGAGTTCCAAGTTGCAGAACAAACATGAATCAAACACTCTTTGCCTTTTACGCACTTTCGAGAAATACGTCAACTAATTTCGTTGCTGTATTGCAACAAGAAAAACGGTCCCCATTTCGATAAGCGGGGCTGGATGCGGTCTATTCCCCTCTTGGCGACGCAGTTGAACGGGGCACGATTCGCATTACAATCAATTCATGGTCACACGCAAGCAAACTGAACGCGACGGTGATGCGGCGCTGCTTCCCGACAAGAGCCGGGTTAAGCCGCCACCCATGTTTAAGGTGTTGCTGCTGAATGACGATTTCACACCAATGGACTTCGTCATTGTGGTGCTGGAAAAGTTTTTTGGACTTGCCCGCGAGCAGGCCACAACGGTAATGCTGAAAGTGCATCGCGAAGGAAAGGGAGTCTGCGGCGTGTATCCACGTGACCTCGCAGCCACCAAGATTGAGCAAGTGAGTGAATTTGCACGGCGCTACCAGCACCCGCTGGCCTGCGTGATGGAGGAAAACTGATGATCGCCCAGGAACTCGAAGTAAGTTTGCACATGGCCTTTGTTGAAGCGCGACAGAAGCGCCACGAATTCATTACCGTGGAGCATTTGTTGCTGACTCTGCTCGACAATCCCAGCGCTGCCGAAGTCCTGCGCGCCTGCGCCGCCGATCTTGAGACCTTACGCCGCGAGTTGGTTAACTTTATTAACGAACACACCCCGACCATCGGCGGTACCGACGAAATCGATACCCAACCCACGCTAGGATTCCAGCGCGTGATCCAGCGGGCCATTCTGCATGTGCAGTCTTCCGGAAAGAAAGAAGTCACCGGTGCCAACGTCCTGGTGGCAATCTTCGGCGAAAAGGATTCCCACGCCGTGTTTTTCCTGCAACGACAGAATGTCTCGCGACTGGACGTGGTGAATTTTATTTCCCATGGAATAACCAAGACTGCGACACCGGCCGGCAAGGAAGAACACCCCGAAGCGGAAACCGAGCAGCAAGAGAAAGGTGGCGCGTTAGAGAACTTCACCCAGAATCTCAATCAAATGGCGCTCACTGGCAAGATTGACCCCCTGATCGGACGCGAGAAAGAACTCGAACGCGTCATCCAGACCCTATGTCGTCGTCGCAAAAATAATCCGTTGCTGGTCGGTGAAGCCGGCGTCGGCAAGACAGCGATTGCGGAAGGTCTCGCACGCCGCATTATTGAAGGCCGTGTGCCGGAGATCCTGGCCGAAGCCACCGTGTATTCATTGGACATGGGCTCGCTCTTGGCCGGCACAAAATATCGCGGCGATTTTGAACAACGCCTCAAGGGCGTGCTCAAACAGCTTGCCGACAACCCCAACGCCATTTTGTTCATCGACGAAATCCATACCCTGATCGGTGCTGGCGCCGCGTCTGGCGGCACACTGGATGCCTCGAATCTACTTAAACCAGCACTCTCAACTGGCGCACTCAAGTGCATTGGTGCAACCACCTATAACGAGTACCGCGGAGTTTTTGAGAAGGACCATGCTCTCTCCCGACGTTTCCAAAAAGTCGACGTTGAAGAGCCTTCGGTGGATGAAACCGTTTCCATTCTGCGCGGTCTCAAGTCGCGCTTTGAGGAGCACCACGGCGTCAAATATTCGGCCGCCGCGATATCCAGTGCAGCGGAACTTTCCTTTAAATACATAAACGACCGCCACCTGCCCGACAAAGCAATTGACGTCATCGACGAAGCCGGCGCTGCGCAACGCATCCTGCCCAAATCGAAACAAAAGAAGACCATTGGCAAACCCGAGATCGAGGATATCGTCGCCAAGATTGCCCGCATTCCACCGCAGCATGTATCCGCCGACGACCGCTCCGCACTCAAAAACCTGGACCGCGATCTGAAGAACATGGTTTTCGGCCAAGATGCGGCGATCGAAGCGCTGACCAAGGCGATCAAGATGTCACGCTCCGGCCTCGGCGCACCGCAGAAACCGATTGGCAACTTCCTATTCTCTGGCCCGACCGGTGTCGGCAAAACTGAAGTCGCGCGCCAACTTGCCTATTGCATGGGCATTGAGTTGATCCGCTTCGATATGTCCGAGTACATGGAGCGTCACGCCGTCAGCCGCCTGATCGGCGCGCCGCCGGGGTACGTCGGATTTGATCAGGGCGGCCTACTCACCGAAGCCGTGACCAAGAAACCACATGCGGTGCTGCTGCTTGATGAAATTGAAAAAGCTCATCCCGACGTCTTCAATATCCTGCTGCAGGTCATGGACCACGGTACATTGACCGACAACAACGGGCGCAAGGCCGATTTCCGGAACGTAGTGATCGTAATGACCACTAACGCCGGCGCCGAAGCCTTGCAAAAGACCAGCATCGGCTTTACCGCTAACAAAGGCCAGGGCGACGAAATGGCCGATATCAAGCGCATGTTCACGCCCGAGTTTCGTAACCGGCTCGACGCCATTGTGTCGTTCAAGGCGCTGGATGCCAAAATCATTCTGCGCGTGGTGGACAAATTCCTCATGCAACTCGAAGGTCAGTTGCACGAGAAAAAAGTCGAGGCCATCTTCACTGATGCGCTGCGGGCCTGGCTGGCCGAAAAGGGCTTCGATCCGCAGATGGGTGCTCGCCCCATGTCGCGCCTGATCCAGGACACCATTCGCTCGGCTCTAGCCGATGAATTGCTGTTCGGCCGCCTCATCCAGGGCGGCCGCATCACCATCGACCTGGACGAAGCGGAAAAAGTCACGCTGATCTTCCCTGAGGAGAAAGCCGTGGCACCGGCTGCGACCAGCATTCAACCCTGATCCGTTCTGCCCCCTCATCACGCGCCGCTACGGTGGCGCGTTTTCTATTGGAGAACACAAATGGAACTACTCACCACCGACATCTGCGACGCCCATGAAGACAAAGTACGAGTTGTCGAGCCGATGTTCGTCAGCTACGGTGGCAAGCAGGCCTTTCATGGCCGCATCGCCACACTCAAGCTGTTTGAAGATAACTCACTGGTGCGCAAAGCCGTCGAATCCCCTGGGGCCGGTCGTGTTCTGGTGATCGATGGCGGCGGCAGCTTGCGGCGGGCACTGGTCGGCGACCAGCTTGCCGCGCTCGCCATGAAGAATGACTGGGCCGGTATTGTCGTCTATGGTTGCATTCGCGATTCTCGGGCGATAGGCGACATGGATATCGGCGTCTTCGCGCTTGATACCCACCCTATGAAAACGGTGAAGAAAAATGTCGGTGAAGCGGATATTCCAGTCAGCTTTGGTGGCGTCAGCTTTGTTTCCGACGAATGGCTGTATGCCGACGAAGACGGCCTTGTCGTCTCAAGCACAGAATTGACGCTCGATAAGTCATAGGTCTTATATAAGAGATATGTGCAACGCAATCACATTTTCATTTCACAGAACTAGATTAAATATCACAATGCGGAATGTATTTCTTATATCTATGTTTTTATTAAGCAATATTTTTCTATAACTCTTATATAAGACTATTGCTGCAACGCGGAATCCTCTTTATACTGCGGCCCATCGCCTGCCAGACTGGGCGAACCACTCCGCAACCCCACCATAGAGGAATTCCCATGACCGATCGCAAAGCTCAAATCGCCGCCCTCGAAAAAGACTGGGCGACCAACCCGCGCTGGAAAGGCGTCAAGCGTGGTTACTCCGCCGAGGATGTTGTGCGCCTCCGTGGCTCTTTCCCCATTGAATACACCCTTGCCAAGCGCGGTGCTGAAACGCTGTGGGCCAAGGTCAACGGTGGCGCCAAAAAGGGTTACGTCAATGCCTTCGGCGCCATCAGCGCCGGGCAGGCCATGCAGCAGGCGAAAGCTGGCCTTGAGGCCGTCTATCTGTCGGGCTGGCAAGTCGCTGCCGACGGCAACACCTCCGAAACGATGTACCCGGACCAGTCGCTGTACGCCTACGACTCTGTACCGACCATGGTTCGCCGCATCAACAATACCTTCAAGCGCGCTGACGAAATCCAATGGGGCCGTGGCATCAATCCCGGCGACAAAGAGTACATCGACTTCTTCCTGCCCATCGTAGCGGATGCGGAAGCCGGTTTCGGCGGTGTACTCAACGCCTTCGAACTGATGAAGAACATGATCGCCTCCGGTGCCGCTGGCGTCCATTTCGAAGACCAGCTGGCGGCCGTCAAGAAGTGCGGTCACATGGGCGGAAAAGTGCTCGTGCCGACTCGTGAAGCCGTTGAGAAGCTAATTTCGGCCCGTTTCGCTGCCGACACCATGGGCGTGCCGACCATCATCCTGGCCCGCACCGATGCTGAAGCCGCTAACCTGATTACCAGCGACTACGACGATAATGACAAGCCGTTCATCACCGGTGAGCGCACTCAAGAAGGTTTCTACCGCGTCAAGAACGGACTGGAGCAGTCGATCAGCCGTGGTATTGCCTACGCTCCCTACGCCGACTTGGTGTGGTGCGAAACCGGTGTGCCGGATATCGGCTTCGCCCGCGAATTCGCCCAAGCCGTGCTGGCCGCATGCCCCGGCAAGCTGCTGTCCTACAACTGCTCGCCGTCCTTCAACTGGAAGAAGAACCTCAACGACAAGCAAATCGCGTCGTTCCAGGAAGACCTATCAGCACTCGGATACAAGTACCAGTTCATCACCTTGGCCGGCATCCATATCAACTGGTTCAATACGTTCCAATTCGCCCACGCCTACGCCCAGGGCGAAGGCATGAAGCACTACACCGAGATGGTGCAGGAACCGGAATTCGCCGCACGCGACAAGGGCTATACCTTCGTTTCGCACCAGCAGGAAGTCGGCGTTGGCTACTTCGACGATGTCACCACCGTGATCCAGGGCGGGTCGTCCAGCGTCAAGGCGCTGACCGGCTCGACGGAGGAAGAGCAGTTCCACTAAGCAGTTCAAGTCGCGCTCCGTATCGCGCAACGCATCAAAGGCTGGCCTCCACAATGGGCTGGCCTTTTTTCATTGCGGAATGCGGGATTTGATGTTCGGAGCGTAGCCGGTCTATGATGAGTGTCTGATGCATCGAAAGAATGCCCCGCGAGACCAGAGGCGTAGTCTGGCGGAAATCGAAGGTGGGTGACTCAATTCGGGATAGTCACCGAATATTTGCTTGAATGGGAATCCATGCGAAACCGTATATTTTCATTGCTGTTGTTGATGTTTGGTCTGATTCAGTTCGGCCAAACACTCGCCGCAAGCGACCCGAATGACACTCCTGGCAGCAAGGATCCGGACATTTTTTCCCGTATGCCCGGCTTTCGTATTTCCAGTTACGAAGCACTGGAATTTGACCGGTATGAATTCAAGACAGGATCTGCTAAAACAGAAAAAGTGGAAGGACGTCGCACCTTTGTCGCCTATACGGCCAAAGGAGGAATTAGCCATCCCAGCGGCCTTCAGGTCATCCGCAATTACGTCAACGCTGCTAAAGCCATCGGTGGCAGTCAGGTCTTCGAATATGAAGACGGCGGAACCCAGTATTCCACGATCCGGATCATCAAGGAGGATAGCGAAGTCTGGGTCGAGGTTTCCGGGGCCAACAACGGAATGTATAACGTTCAGTTGGTAAAGAAACAACTCATGAAACAGGAGGTGGTTGCCAATGCTGATGTCCTGTCACGAGGCATCAAGGAAACCGGACGCGTGGCGGTTTACGGTATTTATTTTGATACGGGAAAGGCCGATTTGAAGCCTGCGTCTGACCCAACTCTGGCAGAGATTGTGAAAATGCTCAAAGCCGATGCCAATCTCAAGATCTATGTGGTAGGTCATACTGATAATGCCGGTCAATTTGCCAACAACGTCAAACTATCCCAGGATCGGGCTGCCTCAGTAGCGAATGCACTGGTAAGTAAACACGGGATAGCTGCTGCCCGGCTGACCCCCTTTGGCGCCGGGCCCACATCCCCCATTTTGTCTAACAAGACCGATGAGGGTAAAGCCAAAAACCGCCGGGTTGAACTGGTGGGGCAGTAATCAGAGTTCTTACGCTCAAGTCGTTGCCCTGTCCCGTGTGACGCAAAAAAGGCCAGCATCTATAAGAGGCTGGCCTTTTCATATTCAGGAATCAGAACCTATCGCAACTAGCGGTGCAAATTGGCGGCTTGGCTTTCCTTTGGTTCTTGACTGTGCGGATTGGCGCGTCGACTAACTCGACGATGCCATATTGACGCCCTTGAACTCGCCGCGCTCGACCTTGTCGATACATCGCACCACCAGTTTGTTCAATGCATCCGGATCGAAGGTGGCAATGTTTGACTTCTTGCAGTGATGCATCAGGGCCGACAAGCAGGCGCCGAGTTCCGATGCAGCATAGGCCGCCAACAGGCCATCCTTCATGACATCGACAAAGTACGGGTAGAACAGGTGACCGGTGATACGTGAATCTCCCCGACCCACGCCATATTTTCCGGCATGGATGACATCGACTTGCGGGTCGCCGAATTCGGCGGCAACACGCGTCGACTCGGCTATGTCCAGAGGCAGGTGAATCAGGTACTGCTTATTCTGATATTGATAGCAGGTCAGTGAACCGCCATTCGAGAAGCCCAACGCAAAGGTCATGCTGGGGTCCATGTGGGGGTTGTGGTTCTTCGTGAATCGCTGCGTAATGTTCAACAACACGTCATCCGACATTTCATCGGGGAATATCTGTGTGCCGAACTTTTCAATCAACTCGTCGTCATTGAGGCAAACGATCACGTCATTGTTGCCGACGCGTGGCTTGATCGAGTCGAAGCCGATACCGGTCGGTACGATGATCTGTGGGCCGAGATAACTGTTCAGGTATCCGGGCGTAATGATCGGGACATCGTCCGCCCTACGGAACCGGGCCCGAATTTCATCATCCAGCGTCTCGATCGGCGGATGCGGCGACACCAGCAGGTAGGTGCGGCCGTGTGCATTACCGTTGAAACACTCACGCGGTCCCCAGATCGGGGTATGCACCTGAACGACATTGACATCGTTGTAGATGAATTGATTGAGTTCCTGCTGGGCAATCGACGACTGGTCATCGGGCAAAATGACCTTGAACTGAACATCCACCTGCATCGCGGCGTAAAGCGCCGTTTGCCCCAGGAACACATTGGTGGTGTTTCCGCCTGAATTCGGTGCCGAAACGGCCTTTCTCGAGATGAAATATTCCGGGTGTTCCTTGGCATCGAGCTTCAAGTGAAAGCCGTCTTTGTCCTTGCTAACCGCCTCAAGCGGAACTTTGTTGTATCGAAATTTCGGGATCTCGACAAATTCTTCAACGAAATAGTCATTGACCGGCACACCGATTGCGCGCAACTTTGGCGTAAATACACTCACAACCCAATCCTCCTCGGATTCTTAATTGTTTCGATAGGGCAAACTTCTGGCTGCCTATCTTGGGGGAAAAGAAGTCAGTCTGTGATAGAAAATTCACATGCGCGCATGTGTACTTATGTTCACCCCTGCCCTTTTCTGGTCGCGCGCTTGTTGCAAGCCGCACCACGGTGATGTGCTAACAGCCCTGTGCCACCGGAGCTGAGGTAGCATAGGGCCGTCATGTCGCTACGCTTTCAAAACAAGGACGTCCTCTACATCGACCCTAACACCAGTTACGCGTCGATGCTTTCGAATGTCTTGTTTCCGGACGTCAAAACGAAATCGCAGACTAACAATACGCTCGAACAGTCAAAGGGCTACTTCGATGCCATCCGCCGCATCAAGAACCGCAACCCAGGCGAGACAGCGAGCGGTGATACCAGTGGAACGAAAACACAGGGCAGGTCGGAAAAGAACTACGACATCATCCTTTGCGAATACCAGTTGGGCGATAACCGCACCGCCCAGGAATTGCTTGAGGAAATCCGCCGTAAGCGATTGATCCCCTTGGGTAGCATTTTCATCATGATTTCGTCGGAACAGCAACGCGATCGGGTCATGTCCGTCCTCGAATTCGCTCCCGACGCCTATATCCTGAAGAGCGAGAACACCCCGGAGATGGTGGAACGTCGCATCGCCGAAGCGATTGCCGACCGCGAAGAGCTATTGCCGATCTTCATTGCCATCGATGCCAAACATCACGAAGCGGCCCTTCGCCTATGCACTGACTATATTGAGCAAAAGCGCCGTCTGTCGCGTCAGGTGAAACGCTTGCGTGGATTCATTTACCTCGAACTTCGCGACTACGAAAACGCCCGGCGCGCCTACGAAGAACTGCTTGAACTCGACGTCGGACCGGAAGGGAAGAATTCCACCGGTCAGGCCTACGCCAAGAACGGCCTGGCGCGCTCACTCTACCACCTTGGCAAGCCGGCCGAGGCGGAACAGATGTTGCGTGAAGTCACCGCAGACAACCCTGACTACATGCAAGGCTACGATTCTCTTTCGGAACTACTGTTGGGTACCGGACGGGCAGCAGAGGCACAGGAGGTCATGCAGCAGGCAGTTGACCGTTCACCGAAACGCTATGACCGGCAGCAACTTCTGGCATTAACGGCCCTTGAAAATGATGACTACAGCACTTCCCGCGATGCGCTGAAAAAGGTCACGCGCGAAGGCAAGTATCTGGCCAGCAACCATCCATCGAACTATGCGCTCCTCGCCGAATCGCAGCTTGAGCTCGGCAATTTCGATGACGCCATGAGCGCGCTGCGCGAAGCCGGCGACTTCTTCAAGAAGACCGAGCATGCGAAAACCGCCGAGTTTTGCAGTGCAACCATGGAACATGCCATTCATACCAAGAAGGGCAACATCAAGCAGGCGACAGCGGCTTTGAACAAAGCAGTTGAACTCCACCAATCCGGCGACAGCAATTTTGCGTCCGTCAATGAGCGGCTACAGGCCAATTTTGCGGTCCAGTGCTTTGCCGCCGGGCATACCGAAGTGGGCGAGAAAGCCATCGAAACCGCCTTGCAGGGGTCTGCCAAGGGCGCCGAGACCGTGCGCAAGATGGCCACCAAGAAACTAGCAGCGCACCCGGAAATGCTGGAGAAAGTCATCGCCAACACCGAGAAAGCCGAGCGCGCACTAACCCAGACGCTCGACAATGTCCTCGCCCTGTTCAAGCAAGGATCATTGGACGAGGCCCTGACCACCATTGAAACGATGGTACGCGATTCCCCGAATAATCCCGAAATCCTGGCCAAGGCGGCACAGATTTCGCTCATGTATATCGAGCACACCCACTTCGACAAGAATCGCTTTGACTATGCCAACGAGCTTGCCGCGAAGATTCAACGCATGAATCCAGACTCCAAGCATGTGCGAATACTCCATCTGCTCTCGGAGCGTGTGCGCAAGAAAAACAAGCAAGGCGACATGCCGCAGATGCCCGCCCTCGCTGTACCGAACAACGCTGCCGATGAAGCCACCGCCTTGCCCAACGACAACTCCAAAACCATCAGCAACGAATCATGACCGAAACATCTGCGACGGACACGTCTCCCGGGGCAATTCCACCCCCAGGCGGCGCTAGCAATGACAGCGTCAATGCAACAGCTTTTCTGCTCAAGCTGATCGCTGAGGGCGGCAGTGGACTGTCGCTTGGCGCGGATGGCTTTTACTTTCAAGTGTCGGAAAAGACGGGCGGAGAGACGCTCTTCAAGACCCTCGACGCCATCGCTGACAGCGGATTCCTCATCGTCGATTTCAATTACGGTCAGGCGTTGGGTTTCATCGTCGAGAACACATCGGTGGCCTTTCCCCAGGGCATGATGCGCCTCGGAGGGAGCCTCGCACCGGTTGATCCGGCACGCCTGGAGATTTTCGAAAAATCCATCATCCGCGACGAGAACGAAGGCTACTTCGAGTTCTTTCCCGGTCTCGCTGTGCCAACCGGGCGCGACGAGTTTATTGCAATATTGTGGAAATTTGGCATCAAGTTCGGCATCGATACCGCCTCGCTTGAAGCCACCCTGGTCGAAGGGCCAACGAAGCCTGGACGCTATCTCGTTGCGCGGGCCATCCCGCCCATTGAGGGCACCGATGCCAAACCCGTGCCGAAGGTCAACTTTCAGCGCAGCCGCACCATCAAGAAAGCCGATGCCAGCGGCCATGCCGACCTGCATTTTTATGAATGCGGATTCCCGCAGGTGCCAGATGGCCCTGGACCGCACGCGCTACTGGAAAAGAAAGCGGCAAACCCCGGACGCGCCGGGCGCAGCGTTAGCGGCAAGTTGCTGCCGCCACGCGCAATCAAGGACTTTGACCTGAGCAAGATGGCTGGAGCCGGCACGCGGGTCATGGACATCAACGGTACACTGAGCATCGCCACCGATAACGGCGGCTACTTCATCGACGTCGATAGCAAACAGCAGATATCCGTCACGCCACACGCCAAGAGCAGTTTCGCGGTTGGCCCGAAGACCGGATCATTCGAGGTCACCGGCGATCGCTTCGAGCAGTGTGGCGACATCGAGCACCAATACGTGCTGATCGGACGCCATATCGACATTAAACCCGGCTCGGTGCGGGGCAAGGTGATCTCGCGCGCCGGCAATGTCGCGATCGACGGGCAGATCGAAAATGGTGGCCAGGTCGAGGCCGAGGCCGGCAATGTCACGGTCTCGCAGGCCGTGCTCGGCGGTCGCATCGTCGCCCTGGCCGGCAACATCACGGTCGCACGCGCCGAGGGTAGCGTGCTCATTGCCCGTGAAGTTGACGTCACCGAATCCGCCATCAACTGCTTCATCATTGCCGATGTGATCCGCATCACGAAGGCCGCCGGCATCAGTTTCTATGCGCAAAACATCACCATCGGGCAACTCGACCTAAACGATTCGAATGCCAATCCGGTCGCCGGTTTCATGGTCTTGCGCGACAACCTGAACGCCCGCAAGGCGATCCGGCGCTTTCAAAAGCGGCAGCAACGGCTGGCCAAGGTCGACCAGATGGACTCGCTGATCAAGGACCAAGGCCTGGCCGACGCCTGGGCCGCGCTCGACGCCCGCATGTCAAATGGCGCGCCGCTATCGCCGGATGAGGCTCACGCCTTCGGCCCCCTGCTCAAGCCCTATGACTACGTCAGCCGGCGCCGTGACATGGTCACCAAAGATCGTGCGTTCTTCGCCGATCCCAAGAGCCAGCAGCAGTATGAAGCAGCGATCAAGGCCGTCGACAGCTTTGAAGCCAGCATGAAAACCACGGTTGGCATTTCCATCCAGGCGATGAACTATCCCGCCGATTTCTCGACCATGCTGGCCCGAGCAGAGGCTGATCCGGCCGCCGTCTTAAGAGCGGCATCGCAATCGTTTTATGCCTACGTAAGCTCCGACCCATCCATCGCCGAACTAACAAAACGCGAGAAGAAATTGCAGAACTTCTTCCTTGCCTTTGTCTCGCGCATGCTTGCCGGCACGGTCATGAACGAAGCCCGGATTCGTCCGCTGCGTAGCCTCGCACTCCTTAAAGCCCCCTGTGTGCTCGGCTACGACACCCTGAAGCAACTGGCCACTGCCGAAAATTCTGGCGCCGACCCCGGCGCGCAGCGCAACGAAGGCGCCCGCATTGAAATCCCGCGCGATATCGTCGTTCCGGTTGTCGTGGATGGCTACTCGATCGGCCGCTTGCTTGGCGTCAGCGACCATGGCGCCTCCGTTATGTTCGACGATACGCAGGACAACCCACCCGTGTTCGAGAGCCTTGAAGAAATCCAGATGGTGATCCAGACCGGCTACGTCGTCGAACGCAAGGGGAACTCCACCACCAATCGTCCTCTCACACTGTGGGACGAACAGCGCTATCCGTTCGCCATTACCAAGGTCATCGAAAACGACTCCGCCGGACTGGTCAAGATCGAGGGTTACTACGCCCACATGAACGAAGAAGCCTTCAATCGCGCCCGCCGTTTGCGGACTCAGATCGAAGCACTGACCATGCGTTTGAAGCACGAGTAACAGGTTTTGCACCTCGCTGGGCCGATCACCGCCGTCCCGCCAGCGCCGACTTTTTCAGCGTGAGGAACCGGGGCCGCACTTTCCGCCCTCACGACCCCGCCATCAGCGCGACCAGTTGAACATTGCTGTTCACCTTGAGTTTTTCGAAGATCCTGGCGCGGTAGGTTGAAATACTCTTACGGCTGAGGTTCAGCCGCGATGCGATTGCAGAATTTCGTTCGCCACGAACGAGGCCCGACAAAACCTCCATTTCGCGATTGGAGAGCGACTTCATTCGCTCAGACTCGGCCAGTTGGTGGTCATTAAGGCTTAGCGGCGCCGGCGCTGGCACAGAAAACTGCCGTCCGCCAAGCGAGGCTTTGATCTTCTCGGCCATGTCCTGCAGTTGCCACAATGCCGCGTTAAGTTCTTGCTGTTTGGCGACGAGCCTCATCTCGGCAACGTAGCGGTCCGTGATGTCGAGATGGGTAACCACCACCTCTCTTGGTTTAGAGCGCGCGATCGGCTTAACTTTCATCAGGAACCAGCGCTTTTTTTTGGGGCTATGACACGGATACTCGTGACTGAAGCTTCGCTTATTGCCAGCGATAACCGCCTGTATTCCCTCATAAACCAGTTGCGCGTTTTCCGATGCCTCACCCGTCGCCGTGGCGCAAGTTTGCAGATAATTTGCCCCAATCTCAACTTGGCGCGGAAGCGAACCGTCACTCAGGGGATTACTCGCAGCGAACTCGCTCCATCCTTTGTTGATGCCAAGAATGAAACCCGCGCTGTCGAGCACGGCAATGTTCGCATCGATGGCGTCAAGAATCCTGGCAAACCTATCGCCATCGGCCGACGTTGGCTTCCGTTGTTGACTAACTGTTTTCACAATGTTTCCAATTTGTAGGACTTGTCTGACAGACAATGTTAGCAAATGCTTCTAGTATGACTATCACTAACGGCATAGGGTTTCTGCAAGGGATTTTGCTATGGCTCGGAACTGGTTTCCCGAACTACCGAAGAATCGTCAAGTTTTACTTGTCCTTTTGCCGATCTTCGTCCTAGCCTATGCCGTCCTCGTCGCCATTTTCCACGATAAGACCGAGACCTATGCCATCGGTGAGGCCGAGAAGGCGGCAGTCGATGCGCTATTGAGCCACAAGGCCGTTCATCGCTATGTCACCGAAACGCAGCGGCCGGAAATCTACCGGCTACAAGGTGAGGGCCTGCTCTACAAGGAATACTTCTCGCCCAAGGTGATGTCATTCACCTTCATTGCCCGTAGCGTCAAGGAACTGATCAACGACGAACGCGAAAAGATCGGGCTGCCACCCATCTATTTCAAACTGGCCGCTGACAACCCGCGCAACCCGATCAACCAGGCCGATGCCTATGAAAGTGCGCTACTGGCGCGGATGAATCGGGGCGAGATCAAGGAAATCCGCGAAGTCGTCGAGCAGAACGGAGAACCCACGCTGCACGTTGCCGTCCCCATTGATCGCTCCAGCGCCGGGTGTCTGAAGTGTCATGGCGACCCGAAAGATGCGCCGGCCGAACTGGTTGCCCGCTATGGCAGCGAGCGCGGATTCCGCGAAAGCCCCAACAGCATTCGCGCCCTGATCTCGATTCGCGTGCCGCTGGCGCCGTCGATCCGGGAAGCCAACGCCATCGCCGATGTCGTTTCGCTGATCACCTTGTTTGTGCTGTTGTCGATCTACGGCCTTATCCACTTCTTCATGCTCCGAATCGACCGCGAACAATTGGCGGTGATTGCCAGCAACAAGCGTATCGAGACCGAAAAGAATTACGCCGAGAACCTGATCCACACCGCCAACGTGATGATGGTGGAACTCGACCTCGTCGGCAATGTGCAGCGGGTAAATCCGGCCGCCGAGCAAATGACCGGTTACACCGCCGAGGAACTGCACGGCCGCAACTGGTTCGAGACTCTCGTTCCCCGCGAACGGTATCCGGCCGTCTGGAAGATTTTCCAGGATCTCTCAACCACCGGCATCGTCCGCCACTTCGAGAACCCGATCCTGACCAAGAACGGCGACGAGCGCTACATCGTCTGGCAGAACAGCGAGATTCGCAACGATAGCGGCGTCGTCGGTCTGCTCAGCTTTGGCGTCGACATGACCGAGAACCGCCGCATCAGCCAGAATCTCGCCGCACAGGAGCTGATGCTGAAAAACGCGCAACGCGTTGCCCAGATTGGAACCTGGCGCCTCGACCATGCCGACCAACGCCTGACCTGGTCGGAAGAAATGTTCACCCTCTACGAAATGCCGGCGTCAACCAGTCCCGTAAGCCGAGAGACCTGGTTCGCCGCGATTCATCCGGACGACCGCGAGCGCGTCAGCATCGCGCTGGCCAACTCACTGGGCAAGGGTGCGCGCTACGACATGACCTATCGCTTACGCCTGGCGGATGGCACGGAGAAATTCGTCCATGAACATTGCGAATCGCAAAGCGACCCGGCTGGCCATCCCTTGACCTCCATCGGCGTGGTACAGGACGTGACCGAGCATGTCCTGACTGAAGAATCGATACGGGAAAGCGAAGTGCGTTTCCGCACCATTGCCGATTTCACCTATGACTGGGAATACTGGCAGGGCGTGCAGGGCGAAATCCTCCACATCAACCCGGCCTGCAAGCGCATCAGCGGCTATTCGCAAGCCGAGTTCATTTCCCAACCGGCGCTACTTGACGGCATCGTGCATCCCGATGACCGCCAGTTGTTTTCCACTCACCACGTCGAGGTCCAGCAGCAGGAATTATCCCGCCTCGAATTCCGCATCATCACCAAAGACGGGCAGATTCGCTGGATAGGGCATAGCTGCCGCGCGGTCTTTGACTCCACTGGGCGCCCATTGGGGCGGCGCGCATCCAACCGCGACATCACCGAAGAAAAGTTGGTCGCCATCGAGTTGGAACAACATCAACGTCATCTGGAATCCATGGTCGACGAGCGCACCGCCTCGTTGTCGATTGCCAAAGAAGCCGCCGAAGCGGCCAATCGCGCCAAGAGCGTGTTCCTGGCCAATATGAGCCACGAATTGCGGACGCCGATGAACGGCATAGTCGGCATGACCGAGTTGGCCCGGCGCCATATCACCGATCCAAAGGCGCTATCGCTGCTGGACAAGGCAGCGACCTCCGCAGACCGGCTGATGTCACTCCTGGACAGCCTGATCGATGTCGCCACGCTCGAAGGCGAGCGTCTGGATCTCGATGAAGTTGCATTTACGCTGGATGCGGTTCTGGAGAATATCAACGCCATGGCGACACCGAAGGTCGCCGCCAAGGGCTTGCACTTCACCCTCGATACACCGCAGGAACTCCACCTCCGCACCTTCCACGGCGACCCCGTGCATCTCGGGCAGATCCTGAGCACTTTGATCGGCAATGCGATCAAGTTCACGGATAGTGGCTCGATCACGCTACGGTCGCAGTTGCTTGACGAGACCGCCACCAACGTCCGGCTGCGATTTGCGATCGAAGATTCGGGAATCGGGATTTCGGCGGCTGAATCGCAGCGATTGTTCACGCCGTTTGAGCAAGTCGATGGCTCACAAACTCGCAGGCACGGCGGCGCCGGACTGGGCTTGGCCATCTGTAAGCGACTGGTTGAATTGATGGATGGCCAGATCGGCGTGAGTAGCGAGCGCGGAAAGGGCAGCACATTCTGGTTCACCGTTCGCCTGGATAAGCCTGATATCACCACAGCGGGCACAACTGGTAAATAATGGACGCATGAGCAATTTGCCGAAGCACGCCGGGCTGGTTGTGCTCTACGCACTGCTGGCACAAAGCGTCTTACTTGTTTTTGGCGATAACAGTGTCGTCGGCTTCCTGTGGCCGGCCACCGGTGTCGGCTTGGCCGCCGTTCTGTTGGGGGGCTACCGGTATCTGCCAGCCACCTTCGTCGGCACCCTGCTCGGCTATCTACTGCTGGGCTTTACCGCTTACTTTTCGCTGATTGCGGGCCTGCGCCATGCCTTGACGCTGGCAGTCTGCATCGGGTTGCTGCGCCGGGAAGGTGGTTTTGACCCGGACTTGCGCAAACTGGGCGACTACCTGCGCATCCTCATTCTCGGCTTTGGCTTGAGCCTGATCACTGGCGTGATCATGCAGACACTGAACATGCTCGACAGTCACGGGCTGAGCGGACTCCACAGCTTCAAGCAGCGCGTCGCCGGCAACGCCATGGGCGTGACCATCGTCATGCCCTTCGTACTGATCTGGCGAAACTGGCCGCGCGAATGGCTGGCGACCTGGCGCAACCGCCTTGAAACCTTGCTGATTCTCGGCCTGACTTTTCTCGTCGGCCAGGTCGTGTTCCTCAACTGGCTGCATGAATCGCTTGGCCAGATCGCGCGCGGCTACTGGCTGTTCCTCTTCGTCACCTGGGCGGCGGTGCGGCTGGGGCCGCACGGCGCGGTACTGGTGATCCTGATGTCCTCCATCCAGGGCGTGATCGGCGCCAAACTGGGCCTTGGATTCTTCTCCAACGACATCGCCAAGACCGGCCTGTCGAATTACTTTTACTACATGATGAGTCTGGCCGGCGTGGGCATGACGCTGGCCATTTATCTGAGCCTGAAGAAACAAGCAACCCAGGAGCTGCAGAAATATCAGGGCCATCTTGAGGGCCTCGTGGAAGAACGCACCCGGCAGATCGAGGTGATGAACGTCGCCTTGCAGCACCGTGCCGATGAAGCGGAAGCCGCCAACCGCGCCAAGAGCGAATTTCTCGCCAAGATGAGCCACGAAATCCGCACGCCGATCAACGGCATCCTCGGCATGGCCCACCTGGTCGGGCGCAGCGATCTGACGGCGCCGCAGCGGGAGCAGATCGAGACGATTCATCGGTCCGGCAAGCACTTGCTCAGCATCATCAACGACATTCTCGACATCTCGAAAATAGAGGCGGGCAAGCTGACCATCGAGACCCGCAATTTCTCCGTCGCCGAGTTGATTAGCTCCATCCTCGCCGTGACGGGCGAGAGCGCCCGCGCCAAGGGGCTGACCCTGCAGATGGCGATGTCGTCCCTACCGCCGGTTCTGATCGGCGACGCCAACCGACTGGGGCAGATTCTGGTCAATTACGTCGGTAATGCCGTGAAATTCACCAGCCAGGGCAGCATCACCCTGGCTGCCCGGATCGAGGAAGAAAACGCGGACGATTTGCTGATCCGGTTTGACGTCACCGACACGGGCATCGGCCTGACGCCCGAGCAACAGGCACGCCTGTTCCAGAGCTTCGAACAGGCCGACAACACCACGGCGCGCCACTATGGCGGCGCCGGCCTGGGACTGGCGATCAACAAACGCCTGGCCGAAATGATGGGCGGCCACGTTGGCGTCGAGAGTCGGCCGGGAGAGGGTAGCGACTTCTGGCTCACGGTTCGGCTTGGGCGAGGCGACAGCGCCGTCGCCACGGTTTCAGCCGCCGGGTCACTGGCCGAAGACACTCTGCGACGCGATTATCGTGGCACGCGCCTCCTACTCGCCGAGGACGACCCGACCAATCAGGCGGTGGCGCTCGGCTTGTTGCGCGATGCCGGATTCACGGTCGATCTGGCCGCAGATGGCGCGCAAGCCCTGACCATGGCGACGCACGGAAACTACGCGCTGATCCTGATGGACATGCAGATGCCCGGCATGGATGGTGTCGAAGCGACCCGCCGTATCCGCGCCCTGCCGCAAGGCAGCACCGTCCCGATCGTCGCCATGACGGCCAACGCCTTCGCCGACGACCGCGAGCGCTGCTTGAGCGCCGGCATGAACGACTTCATCGCCAAGCCGATCGATCCCGAAATCGTCTTTGCCGCCTTGCTCAAGTGGCTGCCGGCGCCCCTGCCTGGCAAGCCGCTGGCCGCACTAACCCAGGAAACCCAGGGAACCCATGCGCCGGCGCCATCGGCCCTGTCGGACACTGCCTCGCTGGCGCGGCTGCAGCTGATTCCCGGGATCGATGTGGCAGGCGGTGTAAATCTAGCGCGCGGTAAGCCTGACAGGTACCTCGATCTGTTGCGCCAATTCCTCACGACGCATTCCGGCGATATGGAAAAACTCGCCGCCGCCATTGCCGCCGGCGATCAGGAACCGGCAGTCCGCCTGGCCCATAGCCTGAAGGGCGCGGCAGCCACCCTACGCATCAATCACCTGGCCGAAAATGCCAAACACATTGAATTCACCCTGCGCGCCCTGAACTCCGCCACCTTGGGCGAGGCCGATATCGATAGCGACATGACGGCGATCAAGCAGGAAATTTTGGTACTGGCCGCCGCGTTAATGCCGCCGGTCGCTGAAGTCATTCCAGCCGATCTGCTTGACCGGCTGGAAGCCCATCTGCAAGACCGGGATGCCGCAGCGGCGATCCTCTTCAAGGAAAACGGCGCAGCCCTCCGCGTCGCGCTGGGGCCAGAATGTGACGCGCTGGCCGAGCAAGTCGGGCAATTCGATTTCAGCGATGCTTTGAAAACATTGAGGACTTTGCGCACGCTTCGGCAAACCGCGCAACCATGAACAACGAAAGCCGACCTCTACCGCTGGCCTGGCAGTATCTCGGCGTCTTCCTCATCGCCGTCGTGTCCACGCTGGTCCTGCTCGGCTATTTCTTTTGGAACAGCTACCGGCAGACCGAAAAATCCGTCGAAGCGAGCTTGCAAAACACGGTGGCCGTCGTCGAGACCCGCCTCACCGCGACGTTGCAGCGTATCGAAGGTGACCTGAGCGAGCTGGCCCAGACGATCCCGGCGGAGGCCCTGCTGGAACAGAACCGCCCGCGCCATGAAGCCTCGATGACTCAAAACCTGGAGCTGCGGGCGCGCTTGTTTCCAGAACTGGTCGCCTATCGCATCTATGACGCCGAGGGCAACGACCTCTATTACAGCGGCAAGCGCGGGCCGCACCACAATGTGGCCGACCGCAGCTATTTTCGCGCTCTTAAGGCACAACCATCGCTACCGCTTTACTACTCGGAAGCCATCGTCGGCAAAATTTCCAAAACACCGGTCATGCCCATCGCCAAACCCCTGACGGATGCCCAGGGCAATTTCCGTGGCACGGTGCTGGCCTCGCTCGACCTGAACTACTACGTCGATCTATTTACTGGCATCGACCTCGGCCCGAATGGCGCCACCGCTCTGCGGCGTGCTGAAGACGGCGCCATGCTTGCCCGCTGGCCATTGAAGAACGATGAGATCAACGTCCCGCTGAAACCCGGCCACGCGCTACGCCAACTGCTCGAAGCCGGCGCGTTTGCTGGCAGCATGAAGATGGTCGCCCAAACCGACGGCATCGAACGTCGTTACATTTTTAAACGCCTGGCCAACTATCCGTTTGCGGTGGTCGCCGGCAATGCGGTCGCTGACTATCTGCAGGAATGGCGACAGTCCCTGCTGATAGCGAGTTCTCTCGCCCTGCTGGTGTTGATCATCTTTGGCTGGCTGTTATACCGGCAACTGCGTGGTCACTTGCATGAGATCGCCGCGACGCATGCCGCTGAAGCGGCGAACCGCGCCAAGAGCACTTTCCTGGCCAATATGAGCCACGAACTGCGTACCCCAATGAACGGCATCATGGGCCTGACCAGCCTGGCTTTGCGCCACGCCGAAGACCCGAAATTGCGTGATCAGCTCGGCAAGATCAGCCAGGCTTCCCGGCATCTGCTCAGCGTGATCAACGACATCCTCGACATCTCGAAGATTGAGGCCGATCGCCTCACACTGGAGCAGGTACCTTTCAAGTTCGGCATGGTGCTGGAAAACCTGATGAGCCTGATCTGGCAGCGGGTCACCGACAAAGGCTTAAAGCTGCATATCGACATGGCGCCGGAAATCGCCCGGCAAACATGGCTGGGCGACCCACTCCGGCTGGGCCAGATCCTGCTCAATCTGACTGGCAATGCCATCAAGTTCACCGAGCGCGGCGCCATCACCGTGAGCGCGCGCCTGATCGCCGAAAGTAGCACCGACGTGCAGTTGCGTTTCGAGGTGCAGGATACTGGCATCGGCATTTCCAGCGAAGATCAGAAGCGCCTGTTCACCGCTTTCGAGCAGGCCGATGGCTCGATGACGCGCAAGTACGGCGGCACCGGTCTGGGGCTGGCGATCAGCAAGCGGCTGACCAAGCTGATGGACGGCGATGTTGGAGTAAGCAGCCAGCCGGGCCAGGGCAGCACCTTCTGGTTCACCGTGCGGCTCGGCAAGGCAACCACCGCCGTCTCGCCAGCACCGACTTTTTCGCAAGACAGCGCCGAGAACCAACTCAAAACCGGATTTTCAGGCACCCGCATCCTGCTGGCGGAAGATGAGCCCGTCAATCAGGAGGTGTCGAAAGGCTTGCTGGAAGATGTCGGCCTGGTCGTCGATGTCGCCGAAGATGGCGCCGTGGCCGTGGCGCTGGCCAAACGCTACCATTACGCGCTGATCCTGATGGACATGCAGATGCCAAAGCTGAATGGCCTGGATGCCACGCGGCAGATCCGCGCCCTGCCCGGCTACGAACACACACCAATCCTCGCCATGACCGCCAATGCCTTTGGCGAGGACCGTCAGGTCTGCCTCGATGCCGGCATGAACGCCCATATCGCCAAGCCCGTCGATCCC
>CAMDMZ010000031.1 GCA_945902805.1 Propionivibrio dicarboxylicus
CAGCGCGGCAGCGGCGCGTTGCTGGCTTTGCACGCCGTATTCGTCCTGTCTATCCTTGCCGATCTTGTAGCGCTTGGCCACGAGTTCGGCCGTTTGCAACATCGGCCAGTAGATTTCCGGCTTGCTACGGGTGAGATTGGCATTCTGAAACATGTGCATGTTCATTTCCTGCTGCACACAGGAAATGCTTTCAACGCCACCGGCGACGAAAATGTCACCTTCGCCAGCAATCACGCGCTGCGCTGCCATGGCGATGGTCTGCAGACCGGACGAGCAGAAGCGATTGACGGTGACACCCGGCACGCTGACCGGGCAACCGGCAGCAATGGCGACCTGGCGGCCAATGTTCCATCCGGTGGCGCCTTCCGCCAGGGCGCAGCCCATCAGGACGTCTTCGACCTCGGCGGGGTCGAGCTTGGCGCGGGCCATGGCGTGCTGCACCGAGTGGCCACCCAGCGTGGCACCGTGAGTCATGTTGAAAGCGCCTTTCCAGGACTTGGCCAGTCCGGTACGGGCAGTGGAAACGATTACGGCTTCAGTCATTTTGTGTTCTCCGAATTCTTTTGTAGTGGGCGCGCGTTCAAGTCAGCGATTTGCCGTCAGCGGCCAGCCGGGCGATCAGCGGTGCCGGCTCCCAGAAGTTGTCGCCCGAGGCGATCGCAAATTCGCGCATGCGCCGGGCAACGTTGTAAAGACCGACCTCGTCGGCGTACAACATGGGTCCGCCGCGATGCATGGGGAAGCCATAGCCGGTGAGATACACCATGTCGATATCGGAAGCACGCGCGGCAATACCTTCGTCAAGTAGACGGGCACCTTCATTGACCAGGGCGTAGACGCAGCGCTCGACGATCTCATCGTTGCTGATCTTGCGCGGGGTGATACCTTGCTCGGCACGCCAGGCAACGATCATGGCCTCGACTTCGGGATCGGGTTCGGGCTTGCGCGCACCCGGCGGGTAGGCATACCAGCCCTTACCAGTCTTCTGGCCAAAGCGGCCGGCTTCGCACAGGCGGTCGGCGAGCTTGGAATAGCTGATGTCCGGGCGCTCGATGTAATGGCGCTTGCGGATATGCCAGCCAATGTCGTTGCCGGCAAGGTCCGACATGCGGAACGGGCCCATGATCATGCCGAATTTTTCCAGCGCGCGATCGACCTGTGCCGGTGTCGCGCCCTCATCCACCAGAGCAACCGCCATACGCACGTAGTGGAGGACCATGCGATTGCCGATGAAGCCATCGCAAACACCTGAAACGACAGCGTTTTTACGGATCTTCTTGGCGATGGCCATAACTGTTGCGAGAACGTCCTTGGCGGTCGCGCTGCCACGTACCACTTCCAGCAACTTCATGACATTGGCCGGACTGAAGAAGTGCATGCCGACCACATCCTGCGGACGCTGGGTGAAGTTGGCGATGGTGTTCAGGTCGAGCGTCGACGTGTTCGAGGCGAGAATGGCGCCAGGCTTGGCAACTTCGTCCAGCTTCTTGAAGACGGCTTCCTTGACACCGATTTCCTCGAATACGGCTTCGATGATCAGATCGCAATCTTTCAGGTCATCGTAGGACATCGTCCCGGCGAGCAAGCCCATGCGCGTGTCGAACTTTTCCTGCGTCAGCTTGCCTTTCTTTAGGGTGCTTTCGTAATTCTTGCGGATGGTGGCCATACCGCGATCCAGTGCGTCCTGCTTCATTTCAAGCATGATCACAGCGACGCCGGCGTTGAGGAAATTCATCGCAATGCCGCCGCCCATGGTGCCGGCACCGATCACGCCGACCTTGGCAATGGTGCGCGTCGGGGTGTCTTCGGGGACATCGGGGATTTTCGACGCGGCGCGGTCGGCGGCAAACAGGTGGCGCAGGGCGCGGCTTTCGGGCGACCCCATCAGACTGACAAAAATCTCGCGTTCGACCTTCATGCCCTCGGCGAAGGGTTTGGTCAGGGCGGCGGCGACCGCATCGACGCATTTGGCCGGAGCAGGGAAGGGGCCGGCAATGCCCTTGATCATGTTGCGGGCGAACTGGAGGAAGGCTTCGTGGTTCGGGTAGTCGATCTTCATTTCCGAGACACGACGCAGCGGTCGACCTTCGGCGACCACCTTTTCGGCAAAGGCGATGGCAGCCGGTAACAGATCGCCATCGACATACTCGTCGATCAGCACTGTGCCCTTGAAGGCGACAGCCGGGACCGGATCGCCCTTGGCCATGAGATTCAATGCGGTTTCAACGCCAAGAATACGCGGGGCGCGCTGGGTACCGCCGGCTCCAGGAATCAAGCCCAGCTTGACTTCGGGCAGGGCGATCTTGGCATCGGGCTTGGCCAGGCGAAAGTGGCAACCGAGGGCCAGCTCAAAGCCGCCGCCCATGCAAGCACCAGCGATGGCCGCAATCACCGGCTTCGTGCTGCGTTCGATAATGTCGATCAAGGTTGGCAGGTTGGGCTCGGCAAAGGCCAGCCGGGAACCGAATTCACGGATATCGGCACCACCAGAAAATGCCCGGTCATTACCGATGAGGACGACGGCTTTGATCGCCGCATCGCTAGCGGCTCGGTCGATTCCGGCGACGACTCCGCAGCGCAGTTCATAGCTGAGGCCATTGACGGGCGGATTGGCAAGAGTAATGACGGCAACGTTGCCGCGAACTTCATAGGATGTGCTGCTCATACGAACTCCTTATGCGAAAGGATCGGGGGGCGAAAACTTCAACGCGTGCGTGGCGCCCCGGTTGGCACCATGCAGCGAAACTCTATTGCGAGAGCGCCCATTTTGGTTCAGATGCGAGGGAATGATTCGAGGATGGACTCTAAAGGCGAGGCCATTTCCGTATGCCTTCAGGACGCGCGTTTGCCCGATGAAACGAGGATTCCCGCGACGATCAGACTGAACGCCAGTCCGTGGTAGAGACGTGGCCATTCGCCAATAACGGCCGTGGAAAGAATCGCCGCGAATAATGGGGTCATATTGATGAAAATTGCGGCGATTGCCGGCCCCGCCTCAGCAACAGCCAAGCCCCAGGCGCGATAGGCAATGACCGATGGCCCGACAGCGATGAACACGACGGCCAGGATGAGCCCCCACGACCAGTCGGGGACGGACGACGGTTGCAACAGTTCTCCGGTTTCGGCCGCAATCAGTGTCCAGACGATACCAAATAGACATTGGACGAGGAGGAATTCGGCCCAGTTCCAATTGGGACGTCGATCGCCGCGCATGTGTGCAGGTGGCTTGGCCAGCATCCAGCTGTAGGCGGCCCAACCGATGGTGGCCAGCAGCATCAACAGATCGCCTTCGACAAACTGAATCCGTAACAGGGACTGGGCGTCGCCACGCGAGAGCACGGTAGCGACACCGATTAGCGAAAACGTTGCCCCGATCAATTGCCGGCGCGACGGATAAACGCGATAGGCGACGGCGCCCAACATCATCGACCAGACCGGCAAACTGGAAGCGATCAAGGTGACGTTGACCGGTGTGCTGGTGCGCAAGGCAAGATACTGCAAGGCGTTATAGCTGCCGACGCCCAACAGACCGATGATCGCCAGATACGGCCAGCGCGCGACAATTTGCTTTCGTGCCTCGCGACTGACGAGCGCTCGCCAGCCCAGGGGCAGCAGAATTGCCGAGGCCAGCAGCCAGCGCACGGTGTTGAGCCACAGCGGACCAATACTATCGATGGCCAAACGACCAACAACGGCATTGCCCGCCCACATCAAGGGGGCGATGGTGAGGAGGAAGAGTAAGCGTGGCGAGAGCGCGGTAGCCATTGGCCAGGGGTAGGCGTGTGAGCGTGAAAGGCGGGGGAGCGCGGTAAGCTCAGGATCAGGGCTAGCCGCAAACGCGGTGTAACGCGAAACTAACCGATCACAACCACGTCGTCGCGATTGGCGCCGGCCGGCGGGTTGCGCGCTGCCAAAACCAGACCATCAAGGCGTGTCGCCAGCGCTTCATATCCGCCGGCACGGGCCAGCTCGGCAGGGCTGCCGCCGGTGCCGGTGAGGCCAGGGTCGGCACCGTAACGGAGCAACATTTCGACCACTGTGTCGTCCCCGCGTTGTGCCGCGCGCATCAGCGGCGTCTGACCCGCTTCGCCTGTCATGTTGACATCAAAGTCCATGCTCAAAACGGACCGGATGTACGAAGGATTGGCCCGGTCGATAGCATTGAGCAAGACACGGATGGCTTCGGGATTTCGCTTTTTGGGGGTTGGCTCAAGACCGGACGGAACCAGTTTGATGGCGTAGTTGAGCAAGGAAATGCTGACCATTGAAACCAGTGTCAGGAGCAGCGGCCCTTGGCTGATATTTAGCGCGTCGGCCCACTTTTCGGGGAGGTTGGCGCCGACGGCAAGCAAGGTATAGAGTAGGAAGAAGAAGAATCGGACGTAAAGAAACAAGGCAAGGACCACGACCAAACCCAGCACAGCCATGATGACGCCACGTTCAAGCCGCAGTGACTCGAGCATCGACAGCGGCAGGTTGGCGACCAACGCCATCAGACCCACCAGGCTGAGCAGAATCCATTCCCGAACTCGGCGCTGCTGAACAATATCCATCGTGATCACTAGACCTCAAAAATCCTCAAGTACGGAATTTAACGCATCTTGAAACCTAGCGCCATGTTCTGTATCACTGATGTCTCTGCTGCTGCGCAACATTGACCTTACTTGCCCTCAGGAAATTCGTTCCAGACCATAGACAGATTAAATGCTTATAGTAGAAAAAATTTGCTAACGTTCGAAGATATAGATTTCTGTGGATGCCTTGTATTACCGCATTGTTAAATCCGTGTACCAACAAGCAAATCACGCGACGACATTCGCGTCATCCGCAACGACAAATCGCTCCGCCGCGAGACCGCGACGGTGAAGGCGATTGGATTTTTGACTTTTGCAAGAGGTTCGGACTAAGAAGATAGGAAATTAAAAAATCTTGAAACGTACGCGTTGTTCTTTTCATTTTTCAGTTTAATGGGGCTAAATATGTCGACTAAATTCGTTTATGTTTTCGGACCTTCGAATACCGAAGGGGCAGCTGATATGAAGAATCTGCTGGGTGGCAAAGGTGCCAATCTTGCAGAAATGTGTCGCCTGGGTATCTCGGTACCTCCGGGCTACACCATCAGCACGGAAGCCTGCACGGTCTATACCGAGCAAGGCGCCGAAAGCATCCAGAAACTGATCGAAGCTGAAGTAAGACAAGGCATGACCTTCGTTGAGAAGGAAATGGGCAAGAAATTTGGCGATGCCGCCGATCCCTTGCTGGTTTCTGTCCGCTCCGGTTCGCGCGCTTCGATGCCTGGCATGATGGATACCATTCTCAATCTGGGCCTCAATGACGAGGCGGTTGAGGGGCTGGCCAAGAAATCCGGCAACGAACGTTTCGCGTGGGACTCCTACCGCCGTTTCATTCAGATGTATGGCGACGTGGTAATGGGGTTGAAACCCGAGTCCAAAGAAGACCATGATCCCTTTGAAGTGATCATCGATGAAATCAAGGAAGCCAAGGGCGTCCATCTCGATACCGATCTCAGTGCCGCCGATCTCAAAGACATGGTCAACCAATTCAAGGCGTTGATTCGAGACCGCCTTGGTCGTGACTTCCCGAATGACCCCTGGGAGCAGCTCTGGGGTTCGGTGATGGCCGTGTTCCAAAGCTGGAACAATGATCGCGCCAAGCTCTATCGCCAGCTGAACGACATTCCTGACGACTGGGGAACCGCCGTCAACATTCAGTCCATGGTGTTCGGCAACCTAGGCGACAACAGCGGCACCGGCGTGGCGTTTTCGCGCGATGCGGCCTCTGGCGAAGACCTCTTTAACGGTGAGTTCCTGGTGAATGCCCAAGGCGAAGACGTGGTGGCGGGCATTCGCACACCGCAGCAGGTCACGCTCGAAGGTTCGCGACGCTGGGCCGAGTTGGCACTGGTAAGTGAAGCCGACCGTGCCAGCAAATACCCGTCCCTCGAAGAGCTGATGCCCGAGATCTACGCGCATCTGCTGAAGACCGAAACAACGCTGGAAAATCACTACAAGGACATGCAGGACATCGAGTTCACCATCCAGGAAGGCAAGCTCTGGCTATTGCAGACGCGTTCCGGCAAGCGTGCGGGACCGGCCATGGTGCGTATTGCGATGGAAATGCTGAAGCAGGGGCTGATCGATGAAAAGACCGCGCTGATGCGCGTCACGCCGGATCGCCTGAATGAACTGCTGCATCCGATATTTGACGGGCAGGCAATCAAGAAAGCCACCTCAATTGCCCAAGGCCTGCCGGCATCGCCCGGCGCCGCCACGGGTCAGATCGTCTTTTTCGCTGATGAAGCCGAAGAATGGGTCTCGGATGGCAAAGACGTCATTCTGGTCCGCCAGGAAACCTCGCCGGAAGATCTGCGCGGCATGACGGTGGCCAAGGGCATTCTGACGGCACGCGGCGGCATGACGTCGCACGCGGCCGTGGTCGCGCGTGGCATGGGCAAATGCTGCGTTTCTGGTGCCGGTGCCGTCCGTGTCGATCCTAAGGCGCGCACCATGACGGTGGGTGACAAGGTTTACAACGAAGGCGACTGGATTTCGCTCGACGGAACCACCGGCAAGGTTTACGAGGGTAAGGTTCCCACCAAGGACGCCGAGCTTTCCGGCGACTTTGGTGACCTGATGAAACTCGCCGACAGTTACAAGCGCCTGGCCATTCGCGCCAACGCCGACACGCCGGCCGATGCCAAAGCCGCGCGGAATTTTGGTGCCGTGGGCATTGGTCTGTGCCGTACCGAGCACATGTTCTTTGAAGGCGATCGCATCAAGGCGGTCCGCGAAATGATCCTCGCCCAGGATGAAGCCGGTCGCCGTAAGGCACTAGCCAAACTGTTGCCGATCCAGCGTGGCGACTTCGAAGGGCTGTTCGTCGAAATGGACGGCTTGCCGGTCACCATCCGCCTACTTGATCCGCCACTGCATGAGTTCCTGCCGCATGACGAGGCCAATCAGCGGATCATGGCCACGGAAATGGGCGTGACGTATGAAGAGATCAAAATGCGGGTTGACGACCTGCATGAATCGAATCCAATGATGGGACACCGTGGCTGCCGCCTCGGCATCAGCTATCCGGAAATCACCGAAATGCAGGCGCGCGCCATCATGGAGGCAGCGCTCAACGTGAAAGCCAAGGGGTGCGACGCCAAGGTCGAAATCATGGTTCCGCTGGTGGGCACGGTGCGTGAATTCAACGCCCAGGCCAAGGTTATCCGCGACACGGTAGCCACCGTTTTCGCCGAACGTGGTACCGAGATTCCGTATATGGTCGGGACCATGATCGAAACGCCGCGCGGCGCGCTGGTTGCCGAAAGCATTGGCAAACAGGCCGAGTTCTTCTCGTTTGGCACCAATGACCTGACCCAAATGGCGCTGGGCTTCTCGCGTGACGACATCAGCAAGTTCCTGCCGATCTACCTCAAGGCCGGCATGTACGAGCGCGATCCGTTCCAATCGATCGACCAGAAGGGTGTTGGCCAACTGGTCAAGATGGCGGTTGCCAGTGGTCGCAAGTCGCGTCCTACGCTCAAGATCGGCGTTTGCGGCGAACACGGTGGCGATCCGGCTTCGGTCGAGTTCTTCCATCATGCCGGCCTCGACTATGTCAGCTGCTCGCCGTTCCGTGTGCCAATTGCCCGCCTTGCCGCTGCTCAGGCGAAATTGTCAGAAGGCAAGTAAAAGCATGTGAAGTGCGCCGGATCATCGGCGCGCCGTAGTGTGACTGTAGTGTGACTGTAGTGTGATAATCGGCATCCTTATGGATGCCGATTTCGTTTTCATGACCATGGCGCTGGATCTTGCCCGCCAGGCTGCAGCACTCGACGAGGTGCCGGTTGGCGCCGTGGTGGTGCGTGACGGCGCCGTGATCGGGCGCGGCTTCAATCGCCCGATTGGCGGCAATGATCCGACCGCTCATGCCGAAATCGCGGCGCTTCGTGATGCCGCCCAACACGACGGGAATTACCGGCTGCCAGGCGCAACCCTCTACGTCACCCTGGAGCCGTGCACCATGTGCATTGGCGCCATGTTTCACGCCCGCGTTCAGCGCGTAGTGTTTGGTGCCAGCGACCCCAAGACCGGTGCAGCCGGTAGTGTCCTCAACCTGTTTGCCGAACCGCGTCTGAACCACCATGCGGTGGTTGAGGGCGGCATTCTGGCCGACGAGTGCGGCGCCTTACTGTCGTCGTTTTTTGCTGCACGACGTCAAAAAACCAGCCTGGCCTGACCGATGCGAATCACCATCAATTTGCCCCAACAAACGTTGGAACTCCGCGACGATGATGCGTGTCTCGTACGTCGCTATTCGGTATCAACTGCCAGCAAGGGTCCGGGTGAGCAGAATGGCAGCTATTGCACGCCACGTGGTCACCACATCATCCGCGCAAAAGTCGGTGCTGGCGAGACGGCGAATACCGTCTTTGTCCGCCGTCGCCCCACGGGCGAAATCTGGACGCCGGAACTGGCGGCGCAGTTTCCGGGCCGGGACTGGATTCTGACGCGCATTCTGTGGCTTTCCGGCAAGCGCGTCGGCGTCAATCGGCTTGGCGCCGTCGATACCATGCGCCGCTACGTCTATATCCATGGCAGTCCGGATAGCGTTGCCATGGGCAGCCCGGGCTCAATCGGCTGTGTGCGCATGCGCAACAGCGACATCATCGAGTTGTTCGATTTCGTGCCCGTGCTGACCCGCGTCGATATTGATGATTTTCACGTTGTTTGCGCCAATTGGGCGACGCAGGAAGCGGCGGCCATGCCGCTACGTGAAGCGGTGTTTGTTGCCGAACAGGGCGTTCCACCCGAGATCGAGCGAGATGAGTTCGATGCCCTGAGCCAGCACGCCGTTGCCTATGACACTGCGGGTAATGTCATTGGTACTGGACGTTTGTTGCCGGACGGCCATATTGGTCGCCTGGGCGTTGCGGCGGAATGGCGGGGCAGGGGCGTTGGCCGCGCGCTGCTCGATGCCTTGATAGACGAGGCCCGTTTGCGCGGCTATACCGAATTGATCCTGAACGCTCAAGTTCAGGCGGCGGATTTCTACCGGCCGTTTGGCTTTGTCGATACCGGGCCGCGTTTCATTGAGGCCGGGATCGTTCACCAGGCCATGTCGCGGTCGTTGCGGCCCTCATGAGCGATTGAGCTACTCCTTCACCGCTCCGCCGAGGCCGCCAGGCAGTTTGAACTCTCCTTGCGAACTGAATCGGTGGCTGTCGAACCCCGGTCCGGCGATCTTGCCGCGAATCTCGTAGGCGAGATCGCCAAACCGGTCCTTACCGGCAAAACTCAAAGCCTGCCGGAGCACAGCCAGCGCTGAGATAGAGACCGGGACGGTGATCACGGTTTCACCATATCGAGGCACCGAGCCGCTGATATCGCTGACGCCGCTAGCGAAACTCTTGCCCTGAACGTCCATCTCGACGAACACGCCGTTGAACTCGATCGGGTTGTCTGACGGATTGAGTACCCGCAGTTTGACAGCCAAGCGTAACTCCATGCCATGGCCGGGCAAGGATTCGATACCGGCGACATCAACCTTCGGCATGTTTTGATTCGGCATCAGGCCAGCGCAACCGGTCAGCACGAGTGCGAACAGGAAAATCAAGGAGTAGAAACGCATGGCGGTGGCCTGAAAATTGACGGGTAATCGGGATATGTTACGCGTAGCGCCATTTCTAACGCCAGATGCCAGATGAACAATTTGGGTTGCGTGGCCCGCCGCACGGCTATTCTTTCTTCGCATACGTCGGCAAGGTAATCCGGTAGCCCATGGTCAGCAGGCGTGCGGCCAATATGACGGTCACCCGACCCCGGCGACCGTCACGGCGGCAACGCCCAGCGCCTGCAGGCCCACCAGCACCAGCGCGCCTCAGGTAGCGGAGCCCTAGAGTTCGCCGCTCACGAAGATCAGCGGCACCTGGTTGCAGAGCACATCGAGCAGCCGGCCATCACCACGCCGACGATATCCATCTTCTGCCGGCCGGCATCCAGCGCAACGGCAAGGTGCTGACGGCGACGGCAGCAAGGCCAATCCATTAGATCAACTGCTCCATAGACATGGCTGCATCGTGCAGCAAAAGTCGGCTGTGGAGGGACGACGGCAATAGACTGATCATTGCCTGCTGAGGAAGGCATACCCAGCGCCTGATGCGCTCAGTTTGCTGCCGTTTGACTTCATCTTTGCTGCTTGACGGCACCCGACCCAAACCTGCCTGAAACATGGAGCGGCGGTCGGGCCGGATTCGCCTCGTTGCAACCGTTCAGCCAGCATCCCCAAATTGGCAACAACCCAAACCGGTTATACCCATTGCCATCCGATACTCAGGTTACGACCCAAGGTTTCAATGCGACCTGCGACGACATGAGGCCGTCACACAAGACCGACTTCAGACTCCAGCACCCCCCGCGTGGCGCTGTCGGCCGGGAACAGATGCTCGACACGAAGTGACGCCAAGGTAATGTCAGTTGGCGTGCCAAAAGTTGTGAACATGCTGAAGAATGCCAACTCCCCATACGGGGATGCAAAGCACGATGTCAGCACTGGCGCTGATGGGCGGGCTCGTTCAGCCGGGGCCGCCGATGCAGCACCCAAGACATCGCTGAGCAGCGCCTCGTATGCCTGAACGCGTGGCAGCAGCCTCGGAGTAGTCACGAGTTCATGCCTGAGCAGCGTCAGGAAGCGCGGCCCGACGTCTTCCAGATTAGTCATCCGGCGTGCCAGCCCGTTGGGATGCGCGATCAGGTCTAGCATGTTCAGATCACCCATTGCTTCGCTGCGCAGGGCTTCCTGCAGCCAAGGCACCAAGGTGGTCGCCAGCCAAAGGGCCCCACGATTCATCCGCAGCACGTTCCACTCGGCATCGAGCACCAAGGCCGGCACCGGCTCATGGGCTTCGAGCAGGCGGGCCAGCGCCAGGTCAGCTTCTGCTAGCAGGGGCTCGCCGAGCCGGGCCGCCGTGAACGCCGGAGCGTAGCCAGCAGCAAGCAGAGCCTCGTTGCGCGTCGCAAGCGGGGCCGCCAACACCTGTAACCAAGCGAGCAGTAGGCGCCGACTCGGTTGCGTCCTCCCGCTCTCCACGAAGCTGACGTGCCGCTGTGATACGCCGAGTTCCAGCGCCAACTCAAGCTGGCTCAAGCGCCTTGTCTTGCGCAGTTGCTGCAGGGTGCTGGTCAGGATCGATGATGCGTCAGCCATGGTGCATTGAAGCACAATCGTGTACAGGGGCAATTACCTTTGTGGTAATTGCGGCCATTCAACAGGGTGATTACATTGGCGCCTCCCCACTGCCCTCTCCGGAGACCAATATGGCCCTGTTTCGCCTCTTCCTGATGTTTGTTTTCAGCGTGGTCACGCTCTATACGGGTGTGGTCATCATGCACCACGGCATGAATCTACTGCCTGTGTTCTTTGGCGACATGGCCGCTTTGGCTTGGTCTGGGCAATTCAATCTTGACTTCTTGTGCATGCTGATGCTCACGAGCCTGTGGGTGGCATGGCGGCACCGGTTCACTCCGGTCGGATGCGTGCTCGGACTCCTAGCCCTTTTTCTTGGATCGTTCTTCCTGAGCCTTTACCTGCTTGTCGAAAGTTACCGATGTGGCAACAACGTGATGGCCCTATTGACCGGGCAGCGTCGCGGTGCCTGAGAGTCGGCTTCTGTTAAGTGCAGCCGTGGGGCTTGAGGGCGGCAATGGCCGCAGTTGGCCGGATCCTGCCGGCCGTCTCGATAAAATCCTACCCGCAGGAACGGCAGATGGACTCAGTAAGCCGCCCCTCATGAGCGATTGAGCAAAAATCGGAAGCGCCGCCGTTCACCCCGTGCGGCGCCGCGTAACCAGGTTTGCTCGTCCATGCTCGCCATGCCATCGTTGCTGAGGCAAAGTACCGTTGAAGCACGCGTGCCGTAGTCTGGCGAGCGAACGAATGCTGCCGATAGCAAGCGTTCCCAGTCGAGCGGGACGCCGGTATGCGGCAAATGCTCGTCGGCGTGAATGGCGTCGTTGGTCAGCAGTTCAAAAAACGCCCGTATATCCGGTAAAGCGGCGAGTGCTGTGGCCATCGCCGTCCTGCCAGCGCCGACTTTTGGCCACGGCGTGTTGAGCAGATGATTTGATAAACCATAAACACCGGGAGCGAGTTCCTGTGTCGTGTGCGCGACATTGGAGGTCCAGAACAAACGTTCGCCATCAGCCAGCAGCAGGTTGAAACCGTTGTATGCACGCGTATCGGCGGCGAGTTGATCGAGATACGCTGGGGCAGGGGTGTTTCCGGTCAGGAAGTCAGACACTAGATGGCCGCGTGACGGACGGCCAGTCAAATGCTGTTCGGGTGCCCGGTAATTGGTCAGCGCGGCGAAACGTCCGTCGCGACTGAGCCCCATCCAGGTGCCACCGGCTTCCAGATCACGACCGGCGATAACTGCCAGCGCATCGGACCAGAAGTCCATCGGTGCCGTTGCGCGGGCAAAAAACTCGTCGCGATTCGCCGCTACCACCAGCGGATAGTCCGGATGCACGCGCCAGGCTAAAAGAATCAAGCACATGGCGGCGCACCGAGCGATTAGACGACGGTATAAGGTAGATCGAGAAATTCGAGACGGGGACCGTCGATGCTGCCCAGATGCACTTCACCGGCGTCGACGGCACCTGACTGTACGCAAACCAGCGCCTCATACCCGCCACCGGGAACAGGGGCGACACTGACCAAGGCACCGCAGTGCTGATCCGCTGTTTCCGGGGCAAAAACATGGACGCCCGGGGCAAACGCTGCCGGCAGTCGGGCGCGATACATGCGGCGCTTGACCTTGCCCAAATATTGAGTACGGGCGACGATCTCCTGCCCCGGATAGCAGCCCTTGGTGAAACTCACACCGGCGACGGCGGCATGTTCCATGTTGAGCATTTGCGGCACAAAGGCTTCTTGCGTAGCCGCCACCACACGTGGCTGACCGGCGATGATGTCAAGCCATTGCCAGGTACTCAGTCCGACCGGCGTTGCTGCGGCGACCAGCGTTGACCAGGCTTGGATGGCTGCATCGGGGCGGAGAGCCAGTAGCCAGCGCGATGCGTCGAGACGGATCGCCTTGCCACCGTCACTATCGATTGCGCCGTGCACCGGCATGTTGCCTGCGGCAGATGAAAAAGTCGGTGCTGGCAGGACGGTGCCGGTGGCGGCTTTGAAGCCGATCAGGGCGATTTCGGCGCTCGCATCGGTCAATTTCACTTTCGAGCGGAGCACATACATGGACAGCTTCTTGAGCATCATGGCGTGGATATCGCGCGAGACCATCAAGAGCAGATCGTCCCCCTCGCGCCAGATCAGGAAAGTTGCCAACAGACGCCCTTTCGGCGTGCAAAAACCGGCAAATCGTGCGACGTGAGCATCGATACCATTGACGTCGTTGGTCATCAGGTTGTGCAGAAAGTCGGCAGCATCGGCGCCACTTGCCCGAATCACCCCAAAATCGGTCAAGGGGGCGACGACAGAACGACTATCGGCCGCGCGCAACTCGTCGGCGGCGGCACCAAAGTCGGCGCCATTGGTGGCAAGGCCCTGCGTGTTGAGAAAGCTAATCCAATCAGTACTCATTGTGGTTGCCGTGAAGGAAAAAGGGGAATCGGGACGACGGGAGGCGAATGCTATCATCTTGCCCTCGTTCGACCACTCTACGCGGGCACTGATGGCCGACGGGGGTCGCAAAATCGAGGCTCAATCCGAGATGGCGCTGCTCGCGTCTGATTTCAAGTTTAGAAACCCGTGTGCGTACATTAAAACTTCTCTTGCTGGTCCTTTTGTTGGCCGTTATCGCAGTCACGGCAGGCGGCCTTTGGTTTTACGGCAAACCGCTGGGGATGCAAGCGGATACGGTCAGCTTCACGGTCGCCACGGGGTCGAGTTTGCGCACCGCTGCGCAATCTATCGAAAGTGCCGGGGTCGAACTGCCGGCCTGGCAACTTGCCTGGCTTGGGCGTCTTCTTGGCCGCTCGACCCAGATCAAGGCAGGTAGCTACGAGATCCAGCGTGGTTTGACGGCGATGGGCTTACTCGATGTCCTGACTCGCGGCGATGTCAGTCGCACCGAGGTCGTTCTTGTCGAAGGCAGGACATTTCGTCAATTTCGTCAGTTACTGAACTCTCATCCCGATCTTCGGCACGACACGTTCAGCTTGACTGATGCCGAGATTTTGCTGAAGCTGGAAGCGAAAGAAAGTCATCCGGAAGGTCTGTTTTTCCCCGATACCTACCTGATGGATAAAGGCGGCAGCGATCTCGATGTCTTGCGCCGGGCGTATCGCGCCATGCTACGGCATCTGGACGAAACCTGGGCAGCGCGCGATCCCCAGTTGGCGCTCCAATCGCCCTACGAATTGCTGATTCTGGCATCCATCGTCGAGAAAGAAACCGGAACGCCGGCTGACCGCCCTCTGGTGGCCTCGGTATTCGCCAATCGACTGCGCATAAAAATGCCCTTGCAGACCGATCCGACGGTTATATATGGACTGGGCGAACGTTTTGACGGGAATTTGCGCAAGATCGACCTGCTGACCGATACGCCGTGGAATACCTATACTCGCAATGGCCTGCCGCCAACCCCGATCGCGATGCCTGGCTTAGCCGCTTTATTGGCCACCAGTCGGCCGCCACCGAGCGATTTCCTCTACTTTGTCGCCCGTGGCGATGGATCGAGCCACTTTTCGGGCAAGCTAGACGACCATAATCGCGCCGTCAATCGTTATCAACGCAAGGGATCGCAGGAGGCAAGGTGAGCAAGTTGGCGCAAGAACAGAGTCGTGGGCGTTTCATCACCATGGAAGGTATCGATGGCGCAGGGAAAAGTACCCAGCACCGGTGGTTGGTAGAACATCTGCGGGCGCAGGGCAGGGATGTGGTCGCCACGCGAGAGCCGGGGGGCACGCCGCTCGGTGAAAAATTGCGTAGTCTGTTGCTGGCCGACGCCATGAATCTGGAAACCGAGGCACTGTTGATGTTCGCCGCGCGCCGCGAACATATCGCCGAAGTGATTCAACCTGCTCTGGAACGCGGCGCCTGGGTGGTTTGCGACCGCTTTACCGATGCATCGCTAGCGTATCAAGGTGGCGGACGCGGTTTGGCCATGGAAAAACTTGAAACCTTGGCGAAATGGGTGCTCGGTGATTTGACGCCGGATTTAACCTTGCTGTTTGATGTCCCGGTCGCGATAGCGATAGAGCGCTTGCGTATCAACACGCCGGATCCGGACCGGTTCGAACGAGAACAGCAGGACTTCTTTGAACGAGTGCGCAACACCTACCTTAAAATTGCTGCAGACGAACCGTCCCGGGTTCGTGTGATCGATGCAAGTCTAGCCCCCGAAGTAATCAATGCATTACTTCAAGAAGTTGTTGCAACTCTATGAGCAAATGACACTAACTTGGCACTCAGAGCAATGGAACACTCTCTTTCGTGACGGCTTCGATTCGCTGACACGACTCCCTCACGCCCTGTTGCTGAGCGGTAGCCCCGGACTGGGAAAGACCCAATTTGCCGATGCCCTGGCCGGTCTCTTGTTGTGTGAATCGCCACGTCTTCGCGGTCAGATTCCAGAGGCGTGTGGCCAATGTCAGGGCTGTCATTGGCTTGCCGGAGAAAATCATCCCGACTATCGTCGCCTTGCGCCCGAGGGTGACGATGAAGAAGACGGCGAGGGCGTTCGCAAGGAGAAAAAGCGCGGTGCGCGGCAGATCCGGATCGATTCGGTTCGAGAACTTGAGGACTTTGTTTTCGTCGGCAGTCATCGTCACGGGAATCGCGTCGTGGTGATAAATAGCGCCGACTCGATGAATTCAGCCGCCGCTAACGCTCTGCTTAAAGTACTTGAAGAACCTCCTGCAAGTGTCTATTTTATATTAACAACGGATCATCATCGCCGGCTTCTACCGACTATCCGTAGCCGAACTCGCGTGCTCGCATTTCAACGCCCGGATGCTAAGCTTGCGACCGCTTGGCTGAAATCGACAGGCGCTCATGCGCGCTTCGAGCAGTATCTGCCACTGGCTGGTGGTGCTCCGTTAACCGTCGTCGCATGGCAAAAAGAAGATCAACTCAACCCACTTGATGCCCTGTCCGAAACCCTGTCCAAAGTGCCCGCCGATCCTCTGGCCCTGGCTGCACAATGGGATGGATTGCTCCGGCGCCACGTTCAGTTCAGTATGGAAATGCTGGTCGAAGGGGTTCAGCGCTGGATGCATGATCTGGCGTTGCTGGCGGCGAGCTTGCCGCCACGCTTTTATCCAGATTTGCGAGTTCCGACGGGAATTCAGCTATCAGAGCCAAAATTGGCCACCGCTTGGCGCGATATCCTGCGTTTTCGACGTTCCGCGCGCCATCCACTCAACCAACTGCTTTTTCTTGAAGATCTTGCCGCACACACGATGCGCGCACTGGGTCGAAGTGGAGCCTGACTCGTTTGAATACAGAAGCCACCCTGCTCGTCGATTCTCATTGCCATCTCGATTTCCCTGATTTTCGGGGTCGCGAGGAAGAGTTCATTGCGCTAATGACCACCAATCAGGTAGGGCATGCCTTGATTGCCGGCGTGACGCTGGAGCGTTTTCCCGCCGTGCGCGACCTCGCCGAGCGCTTTCCGCAGTTTTACGCCGCCGTCGGCGTTCATCCCGACACTGAAGGCGATGCAGCCGAGCCCGATGTCGCCACTCTGGTAGCCCTTGCAGCACACCCCAAAGTGGTGGCCATTGGTGAAACCGGGCTCGATTACTTTCGTCTAACCGGAGATTTGGATTGGCAACGCGAGCGTTTTCGCGTCCATATTCGTGCCGCGAAAGAAACCGGCAAGCCGCTGATTATCCATACTCGGGAAGCCGCCGCCGATACCTTGCGCATCCTCCATGAAGAGGGAGCGGAGCAGGTCGGTGGCGTTTTTCATTGCTTTACCGAAACCGTGGAGATTGCGTCAGCGGCGCTTGACCTGGGTTTTCATATATCTTTATCAGGAATTGTCACTTTTAAAAATGCCTTGCAGATCAAGGAAGTCGCGAAATTCGTTCCGCTCGATCGGCTTCTGGTCGAAACCGATGCGCCCTATCTCGCCCCCGTTCCGTTTCGCGGCAAGTTGAATCATCCAGCCTTGGTGCGGCATGTCGCCGAGGAAGTGGCGCGCCTTCGCGAGATTGACCTGGGTATCTTGATCAATCATACAACGACCAACTTCAATCGACTATTTAACATTAACAATAATGCATAAGATACTGTTTATATTGTGTTGTATGACACTTTTTACCGGAAGTGCGGTTGCGGGCGTGTACGACGATGTTCTCTCAGCAGCGGAGAATAACCGTACAGAAGAGGTTGTCAGCTTGTTGCGACGAGGTCTTGATGTCAATACCGCAGACCGCGACGGCTCGACCCTATTAGCCATAGCAGCACGCACGGGTAACCTTGAACTAACCGAGTTTCTTACGGCGAACCGTGCCAACGTACGTAAAACCAATCGTTTCGGCGACACGGCCTTGCATTTGGCTATCAGCCAGGACCATCTGGCTATCGTCCAACGCTTGGTTGGGTCCGGCGCCGAACTTAACCCCGTGGGCTGGACGCCACTCCATTACGCTGTGTTGGCGGGCAGTAATCCCAACTCCATGGAAATCGCCAAGTTATTGTTGAAGCACGGCGCTGATCCAGAGGTTCGTGCACCGAACGGTCGAACCGCTTTGATGTTGGCGGCACAGGCGGGTAAGCGTGAGTTCGCCAAGCTGTTGCTGGAATCCGGTGCAAATATCTCTGCACAGGATTACGCCGGTTTGACAGCCGAAGCGATAGCGCGCCAGAAACAGTTCAACGACGTGGCCGAGTTGCTCACGGTAAAGCAGAGCTTCTCGATCGAGATTGAGTAAGAAACCAGGCGCTGCATTTGTGTAACGCGGTTACTTCACACCTTCCAGTCTTAGTTTTTATCTGCACACACGGGTGCTTCAGAAATGGGTCTGGAAAATCCGATCTGATCCCCCGCCAGAGCGCCTTTGTGAGCGGCCGTCGGGTCTCGTACCGTCACGCGAGCCGACCGGTACTTCGGGGAACCGAATTCTGCGTCGCGTTTTTCCAATTTGTCCGTGACGATCACCAAGGCGCTACCAGTTCCCTGAGAATTCGATGCTGCCGCAAATTCTGCATCCCGCTCGCGCCGCAAATCACGCATGCGACTCGACAAGCGTGACGCCATGGCTTTTCGGAAATCCTCCATCTCCGACCGACTCCATTCCGGATGCTGGCGATGGGCAACATTGAGTGCCTCCCAGACGCTGGCTTTCAGATATCCCGCCAACCATTGGGCGAACAAGGTGTCAGCACGGTCGCCATAAAAACCAATGCCGTAGCCGAGAGCTGCGTCGTAGTGCAGGCGCGCTATCGTATCGGTGAAATATGCGACCCCGGTGCCAATGAACTGAAACCATTTTGGGCAACTTTTCGCCGGGTTTTTCGGTGGGCCATAGGCATGGAACGCATCCGCCCAGTCGAAATCAGTGGCTGCGGTCGTACTGGCAATCTCCGCCTGCTCAAGGCCAAATTTACGGATCAGCGCTTCCGCCTGGGCCAGGGCGCGCTCGGCTTCATGGCCATTGCCGCGTCCGTCCAGGGCAACCGCCATGAGTTTCTGTGCTTTGCGAACGGCCTGCTCTTTATCCATTCGTCGCCGCGTATCGTGGTGTGCAGGCCACATTAAAGGTCAGAACGCCGGTTACTCCGGCGCGCGGAAGCCGTCGTCGACCCAAGCGTTCGCCGTAGCCTTGTTGAGTTTGAAGCCCGGCCCCACACGAACCTGGGCCAAGGGCACGTCTGTCGCATCGTGTGCGGTCAGAACGGCATAGGGATCATCGTCATCGGGAACGATGTCCAGCGTGATGCGTATTGATTGCGCCGCCGCGTGAATCGTGACACTCGAATGGAGCGCCGCATGGCGCTGTTGCACCTGTCGCTGTCGGAATTCACTGGCGGTCTTGACCAGCGTATTGAAGGCCGAAGAATCGAGCGGCTTCGGATTCTTCTTGTCACGTCCCATTGTCCAGGGGCCGACCAAGGCTGCCTCGGATTCGCCGTACTTGATCATTTCGACGGCCCAGCCCTCGTCGTCCTCATTCTTTATGACCCGTGCGGTCCAGCCCTTGTCGCACCAAAGGCGAGCTTCATTGATCGGCCGAGGCTCGTCGGACGCTACTGCAATCTCGCCAGCGGCAGTTTCATTATGTGTCATGCGGGCATTTTACGTTGGTCCAGATAGCCATTACGAGCGGGCAGGGGCGTACATTGTTTTCGAATGCGGACGTTCGACTAAGCCGACGATCGTGCAGGCGTGACAAAGGTAGAGCAAAATCGTCGTCATCAGGACTGCATTGTTTGGCAGCGCTACGCCACAATCAGGGTACTTCACGACTTCTCTTCGAATTAACGCACGCATGCCAACAATCACTCTCCGCGATTACGGGAACGGAATTTATGCCATCGATGCCGGGTATGTTCGTCATCTGCTCGCAGCCATCCATTTAATCGTCGATCAGGGACGAGTCGCGATTATCGACACCGGCACCAATGCAAGCCTGGGCCGTGTGACCACGACACTGACGCAGCTTGGTCTCGATCCAACATCGGTCGATTTCGTTGTTCTTACCCACATTCATCTTGATCACGCCGGTGGCGCCGGCGGCATGATGCAAGAATTTCCGTCTGCACGACTCGTGGTTCATCCGCGTGGTGCCCGACATATGGTCGATCCAGCCAATCTGATGCGTGCTACGGAAGACGTCTATGGCAAAGAGAAGGCGCAGGCGCTGTACGGAAAACTTATTCCGGTACCGTCCGAACGCGTCATCGAGGCCCACGATGAGTTCCGCCTTCAACTCGGCGAGCGCGAGTTGGTTTGCTACGACGCCCCCGGTCATGCCAAACACCATATTTTCATTCATGACATCGTAGCGAATGGCATCTTTAGCGGTGACGCCTTTGGTATCAGCTATCGGGAATTGGATGTGGACAATCGCCCATTTTTGTTTCCGACCACATCGCCAGCCCAGTTTGATCCCATCGCAATGCGCAACTCCATTGAGCGCATGGTTGCGCTCAACCCGGAATCCATGTACCTCACGCACTACAGTCGCATTCGGCCGCCGCGCAGTCTTGCCAATGATGTCCTACGGAGAATGGATGCTTTCGTCGGGATAACCAACCAAGTCATCGGGAAGTGCCCGGAATCGGCGGTTCCAGCGATTCACGAAGCGATGAAGTCGTATCTTCTTTCCGAAGCACGAAATCATGGGATTACGTTATCGGACCAGGAAATCCTCAGTGTCTGCGAGCTTGACCTCAAGCTCAATGCCGAAGGGGCAGCCATTTGGGCGCAGCAAACGAAGTAGGCTGCAATGTATCCGCTTGAAAGGGTCGCCAGCATAATTACGCAGGCGCATCGAGACTTCGCATAATTCACATTATCTGTCAAATGCTGACGGAATAATCCCTTATCACTTTCGGCATAGGTCGGGGCGGTTGACGCGGCGCTGTCGCTGGCATAAAAACCGGCCGAAAGGCATAGACCGAAAGCGATAGACGCGGCCATGCCAGAGAGTCGGCGCAATACTGACTCGAATATCTCCGAAACCCTTGAATTGCCTAACTTCCGGGCGCGTTCTGCTTGGATCTCAAAAAGCACTTGTTCGGGCGGAAGTCCGAGAATTTCAGCTACTTGCAAGCATCGCTCGTCAGATAGGGCGGTTTCGCCGCGTCGGTAGTTTCGGATTCTCTGCGGAGTCACGGCCCATTTTTTTGCGAGGGCGTAATCAGACGTTATGGAAAGTCGAGACTTAACCGCATCCAAATAGCGGTCGGTAAGGGTTTGCATGGTGTCCTCTCTTTGTTGACTCCACTTTGAGCATAGAACATGGGTTTCGTTTATTCAAGGCGTACGGAGGGGGTTGATTAGTCAATGCAGGGCGTTTAGTGTCCTCCCTGTCAGCCGGTCGAATTGGGTTTTCTCTCTTTTCCCTAATTCGCTTTGTCCTCGGGTGGGGGCCGGCTGGCTCCCGAAGCGGGAAACCAAAGGGAGGGGAGATAAAAAATGGAATTTCTACAGTTGCTAGACTGGATTCGGCAGGATCAAACCGATTGGGATAAGGGATACACGGCAGGGTATATAGGCGGGGCGATTGGTAGGCTTGATCCGGTTGAATATCGGTATCTTGAGAACATTAGGTTGGCGAGGTGTCGTGGGGTGTCGGCATGATGCGCCACGCTCAAAAAGTCGGTGATGGCGATTCGGCGCAATGGCCAGCTAACGGCCTTGTCCAGTGTTCGCAATGTGACTACAGCCGGGAAAACGCATCGGCCGGCGTCATCTGGTGCCGCGTCTTTGAGAACGGACATCAATCGGACAGGGCGCACCTTTGCACGGCGTACCGTCCTTGCGGTTGGACTCTTGACCATAAGTTAGGGGTCGCCGCATGATCATTCAAAAAATATCACTTTGGGCTGTGCGTCACGCATTGGAATTGCGGCTAGTGGCGGGGATGTATGGAAAGCCTGGGGACTATAACAATTGCGCGGCATTCCCTGACGGTTGGCCGTGCCTCATTAAGTCATCGGGGGCGCGGCATGATTGATCCGGCCGTTTTGGTTCGCGGAAAGCAAGCGCTGCTCATGTCGGCAATCCTGCCGAAAATCGATTATCTGATCGAGGAATCGGCGCGCGTCAAGGCGCCGGCGCCGGGATTGCTAGAGCTGCGGGAATGGGTTTGTTTCAACCTTGAGGAAAACGCCGAAATAGCGGCCGCAAGTCTAGGGGAGCGCTCATGAGGTGGGAACGGGTCGGGGCGTATGGCATGCGCTCGGGTGAATACCGCGTTTGCAAAGCCTACCTTGACGGTTGCACGTTGTACGGTCTTTATCACGCCGATAAATTGCTTGCATGGTGCAATGATTTTGATGAATGCCGGGAACTGGCGGCGGCGCACTTGGCAGCATGAAAAAGGTTCTTGACGTTCGCGGTCGGCGGGATTGGCAAGAAAAAGCCGATAAAGCGAGCCGTGATTTTCTGCTTGAAAAGCTGTTGCCGGTTCCGGGGGCATGGCGTAAGCGGGTCGAATCACTCTATGCCAAAAAACGCGCGTTGCATTGGACGGACGCCGATAAATGGCTAATCGGGTTGTCTGATCGCTTTCAAGCCTTGCGCGTTCCGGTCAGTCTGTCGGACTCAGAAATCATTGAACTGGCGACAGAGTGCGCGAGCGAGTGCATGGATTTGGCAGCGGCCGGGGTAATCGGTGATCTGGAAGGATACAGGGAACGGCTTGAAAGGTATTGCGGTCGATATTCCATCAAGGCGCCGGAACGGGTCCGGGTAACGCGGACGGGCAGCAAAACAGGCATAGAAGATATGCCAGCAATAAAGCGAATGACGGATTCGATTTGGTGGCGTAAGCAGTTGCGCAAAAGCCAAGCGCGGGCGCTGGAAAAGGAAGCGATCGGACTCGGTTACGTGCATCGCAAGGGCGAAATCTATGCCAGTGACGCCACGGTGGAACGGCGGACGCAGCAACGGGCGCGCAATCTCGCCACGCTGGAAGGCACGGACGCTATCAACACCACAACAGGCGAAATTTACACGTTGGCCGAATTGGCCGCGTTGGCCGTGTCGAATCCGAGAATTCGCCGGGGCGAGCTAATGACACGCGTTGCAGGGTTTGAAGCGGTGGCGCAGGGGTTGGAGCATTGCGCCGTATTCGTCACGGTCACGGCGCCTAGTCGATACCACGCGCGAATGGTGGTCAATGGCGGAAATGCCGTTATCGAAAACCCAAAATATCAGGGCGCCACGCCGCGCGATGCGTCGCGCTATCTGTCGGCCATGTGGGCCAAGGTGCGGGCGGCATGGAATCGCGGCAAGGCGGGAATCTACGGGTTCAGGATCGCGGAACCGCACCACGATGGGACGCCACATTGGCACTTGCTGCTTTTCATGGCGGCGGAAGTCAAAGCGGCCGCGATGGCGATTTTCGCAAAGCATGCCATGGCAGAGGATGCCGGCGAGCTTGATTCAAAGGATGCCAAAAAGGCACGGTTTTTCGCCAAGGATATCGATGCGGCCAAAGGTACGGCAGCGGGCTACATAGCGAAATACGTCAGCAAGAACATTGACGGCTATCAGGTGCAGGGCGATATCGAAGGCGGCGCCATGGATGCCGTGACGGGATCTCGTCGGGTTGAAGCGTGGGCGTCAACGTGGGGCATTCGGCAGTTTCAGCAAGTCGGCGGGCCTCCGGTCGGGGTATGGCGCGAACTGCGGCGCATGCCGGCAAAGGTTGAGGCGTCAGAAACAGTCGAGGCGGCGCGCAGTGCGGCGGACGCCGGCAACTGGCGGCGCTATGTCGAGGTGCAAGGCGGGCCAGTCGTCAAGCGTGATGATTTGCCGCTACGCACGGCCTATACACGCAAGGGCGAGCGGTGGGACGTTATCGCCGATGAGCCAGTTCCGGCGCCGACAACGAGTTACGGGGAAGTCGCGGACGGGGCCGTCTATGGGGTGCGGGATTGTGTCAAGGGTAGGGCGTTTGTTTCGCGGGTGTATCGGTGGGAGGTTCGGCGGGGGGTCGGTTTTGATTTTCCTCGGACTCGTGTCAATAACTGTACGCAGGGGGAAAAGGGGAATGATCGGGGCGAATCTGGCGGAATGGGCGCTGAGTCACAAATATGCGGTTTCGCGGGCTATGGCGATGCCGGGGGCGGCGATGGTGCCGCGCCAAGTCAAGGAACTTATAGCGGAACAAGCGGAAATCATGGGCCAGCTTGCGCTGGAAGTGCAGCAAATCAACTTGAAGCTAGAAAGGGTGTGCAATGCGAAAGGGTGATTCACTGAAGGTGCACGAGGTGGCGCGGGTGATATCCGGGCCGCGCGCCGGAATGGTTGGCGTAGTGGTCGACGTGGGAATTGATTGGGCCGAAGTGTTGTTCGAAGGGTGCCGCGATAATGAGCCGTACCGCGAAACCAAGCGAATCAAATTCGGTGCATTGGGGCGCAATCATGAGTAAGCGCGACGAGTTAGGGCGCATCGATTGCCCCACATGCGGACTTGCGGCCGGCATGCGAATCACACAGGACAAAAACGGCGAGCCGTTCGGGTTTTGTGATGGCGGTTGTAATCAACAGATCAGAATCGGCGGCAGTAGTTACCGCGTAAAGCAATTTCTAACGCGCTATCCGTGGGCGGCAGGGGTTCAGGCGGCGCCGGCCGTGCCTGTTACGGTAACGGATACGGCAGAAAAGGCGCCACCAAAGCCGACAAAGCCACCAAAGCCGGACGCGGCGCCGGAACCGTTACCCATACCCAAGCGCAAGGGGACGGGAAACGCATTGCTTGATCTGATACAGGGGATTTAAATGGAAAACGTACAGGAACGGGCGCCGATGGCGCCGGAACAGGCCGCAGAATTGGCCGCATTGCAAGCGGCGGCGGGCGGTGGCTATGAGGGGCAGCTACAGCAACAGGAACAACAACAGGCCATGGGGGAAAGGGAACGGTTGGCGGGCGAAATCGCCGGCCTCGTGTTGGCGTTTGTCTCGATAGCGAAACCGATACTGCCAAGTCTCGAGACAATCTACACGCCGGAAGCAACCGGAACGGCAGCGGCCGCAGTCGCCGGGGTCTGCGTCAAGCATGGATGGCTCGCCGGGGGATTGCTCGGCGATTGGGGCGAAGAAATCGCAGCGGCGGTCGTTCTGGTGCCGCTTGCATTGGCAACGGCGCAAGGCATCAAGGCGGACATTGCCGCGAAGAAAAAGACGGAAGTGGATACGCTCGCAAGTCTTGCCGTCAAGCAGGCCGAAAACATGCCGGAACCGGGAGCAAAAACCGTAACAGTCGGGGCGCCGATTGTGGGCGAGCCTGAAGCGGTGCCAGCGTGAAAACACAAGACGGCCGGCTAGTCGTGATCGCTGGCGCGTCACGCTCAGGAAAAACAGCCTATGTCAGGCAGCAAGTCGCCGGGGCGGTTCGTGTGGTGGCGCATGATCCTGAGGACCAATGGTCACAGGTCAAGGGGTGGCAGCGGGTAACGTCACGCGCGCAACTGCTCGGCACATTGCAACGGGATCAGGGGCCGCTTCGTTTGGCCTATGTATCGGGCGGAAACCTTGGGGACGAATTCGGCTTTCTCTGCGGGTGCGTTCAATACGCCGGACGCTTTGTGGCGCCGTTGGATTTCATCGCTGAGGAACTGTCGGACGTAACCACGCCGGCAAAGGCGCCGGGGAATTGGGGCTTACTGCTGCGGCGCGGACTCAAACGCGGGATCAACATTTGGGCGATTTCGCAACGATGGGCGGAGGCGGATAAAACCGCCGTGGGCAATGCGTCGGAGTTCGTTCTGTTCAGGCAGTCAAGCGGTGATGATGTGGTCTATCTGAGCAAAAAAACGAGGGTTCCGGCCGTCGAAATAGACGGCCTCAAGCCGTTGGAATTCGTGCGCTATGACGCCTATAAACAAACCTTCGAACGGGGCAAATTGACGTTCTAAAGTAAATGGATGGTAAGGGGTGGGATAACCGGCTATTTCGCCGGTTTTTTTTCGGCTTTCTAATGTGAGCAATGTCGGAGCGGGGGCGCCGACATCTTGGGTTTACTACTTGGAAAGGGTTAGAAAATGAGTTCTGCTGATATGCAAAAGCTGGCAATCGCTGGCGCCATCCTGTTTGCCGCGTATAAGTTCGGTCCGGGTTGGGCCAAAGCTGGCGCCATGGCAGTCGCAGCGGGCATCGTCGCAAAGCGCGTGCCTTACGTTCAAGACGTTCTGTAATCGGGGGCCGCTATGGGTGTCGGAAAAGTCACACGCTACGGCTTGCCGTTCTCGAATGTAGTTGCGTCGGGAACCGCAACCAATAACATCACTCCGGGCAAAACGCTGGAGAATTTCAAGCTGAAATTGGGCGGCGGTTCGCTGACCAAAGCCATGCTTTCGGCCATCAAAATCAAAGCAAACGGCAAAGTCATCATTGAGGGTACAGGCACACAGCTTGACCGTCTGAATGCCTACCGGGGAGAGACAGTAAATGCCGCTTATCTGGATTTGTCGTTTGCAGATTACGCGCTGAATAACGAGTTTGATCGCATGGTGTCGGCCTTCGATACCTCGCTAGGTATCAGCAACATTACCAGCGAAATCACGATTGCCGGCGCCACCACGCCGTCATTGACGCCGATTTTGGTCGAGTCAGCCGCGCAAAAAGCGCGCGATGGCGCGGCCGCACCGTTTGCGCCACTCATGTCGAAAGTGCTGTCATATCCGTTCAGCATCGCTACGGGTGGCACGTTGCCGGTAACGGTTCCGTTCGGGCCGCAGAATGGCGCCATCATCAAGCGTTTGCATGTGATGCACACAGGCGGTTTTATGACAGGCGCTACCGTCAAAATCGATGGTGTTGTCGTGCATGAGTCGCTGAAAGCCGAAAACGAGCAGGAACAAGTCCGTTTTGGCCGCGTACCGCAAACCAATACCTACACGATTGATTTCGTCATTGATGGCGACATTCGCAAGGCATTGGACACACGCGATGCGCGTTCGCTGGAGTGGCTGTTCGCCTTCAGTGCGGCCGATTCGGGAACCATCCTTGTCGAGTACGTCGACGTTCTGGGCAACCTGTAAGCAAGGGGTAAATCATGGCGGCATGGGACGAATGGATTCAGGACGTTGCCGGGACCGTCATTAAGCAAGCCGGGCAGGCAGAGTATGTCTATCCGTATCAGATTCAAAGCCAGCAGATGCAGCAACTCGGCCAGCTTGGATTTTATACAGAAGGCTATCCGGGCACGGTAGCGCCGGGGCAGTCGCAAGGGTTGGCGGTTTCGCCATCCTTGTTGCTGCTCGGGGGTGTCTTGCTAGTGGCAATGATGGTGTTGGGTGACTGATGGCTCAATTTCTTGATCCTGATGGGGTAGTTGTGCCGGGAAGTATCGGCAGCGCAGGGGCAAGCATGTTTTCGGGAATTACCGGGGCCGCTTGGCTTGATGCAGGGTCGAAAGTTCTCGGCGCAGCGCTTTCGCCTACGCCGGCTGGGCCGTCCAGTGTGGCGGCGCGGTTGGATCAGGCTTTCTCAAGTCCGTTTGATTCGTCAGGCTGGAATGTCAATTTCGGCAGCGGCGCAATCAATTCAAACAGGACGCAGGAAGAATCCACGCCGGCAAGCGCCATCACGAAATCGGTTATGGATTGGGTGCCGATGGTGGCGCTCGGCATTGGTGCGGTGATCCTGTGGAAAACCTTCATCAAAAGCAAATAAGCATCGCGCCGGGGGAATGGGGCGAAGTCGCGGCCGGATTAGTAGCGCCGGCCGTCGATTTTGTCGATGATGTTCGGATACAGGTCGAGGCGGGCGCGGCCAAAGTGTTTTTCGTTCTTGATGGGGCGCTAATCATTGGTTGCTTCGTCTTGCGCATTGACCACGATAGCCAAGGCGCTGAAGGCGTCATCGTCGCGGCCGGGGGCGCATGCCGGGGCGTTGATCTGGTCGCATCCTGCTTGCCGGCCGTGGAACAGTTGTTCATCGGGGTGAGTCGCGTTCGAATCCACACGGAACGGCCGGGACTCGAAAAGAAATTGCAGGCACTTGGCTATTTTCGGCGCGAAGTCGTCTATGTGAAAGAGTTAAAAAATGGGTAAGTCGTCAAGCTCAAGCGCTAATAGCACGTCAACGCTCAACATGACCAGCCAAACCGATAACCGCCTTGCGGTCGGGGATGGCGGTTTTGGCGTTACGGGAAGCAACAACGTAGCAACGCTCACCATGATTGATCCGGGCGCGCTCAAAGCCATGGAGTCGGCGCAAGCGGAGCAGCGAAAAGCTATGGATGCGTCAATTGCGGCCGCGAATTCACAAGCGGCGGCAGCATCGGCGGCAGCATCGGCGCAGATGGCGGCAGCGCAACAACAACAAGCGCAAGCCGCTAAAACATCGTCAGATGCATTCGGCTTTGCTACCGGGGCGAATGAGGATGTTTTTTCATTTGCACGTACCACGGACGCATCAAATAAATCATCGTTTTCTGATCTGCTATCGACCAGCTTCGATATGTTCGACCGTTCGTATGATGTTCTCGAGAACCTTACGGAAAAGTCGTACACGTCGGCAGCGAACACGCAGGAATTGACGGCGCAAGCCTATCAAACCGCTACGGCGGAAAAGTCGGGCAGCATCGATAACAAAACCATTGCAATCATTGCGGTCGCGGGCGCTGCGGCGTTCGTGCTGGCGCGGAAGGGGTAAGCATGTATCAGCGAGTTACGCTCGGCGCCGGGGTGGCGCTGGAATTCCAAGAGGCGGCGGATTTTTTCCGACTACTGGAAACCGTCAACGCGGACTTGACGCTGATTTTCTATAGCGCCGGCCGGGAAATCGCCAGAGCAGAAAACGTCGGCGAAGGCTACGCCGAAAGCCTACCGGAAACATTCGACAAAATTCGCATGGTCAGCGCAACGGGCGGATTGACTGAGTTCGTCATGCGATTGGGCGGCGAAGTCCGTTATGACAAACCGCCAACAGGCGAAATCTCTTTGTCTCAGGGCAGCAGCATTGAAAACAAGGCTGCGGTGTCGGTGGGAACATCGGCAACGGCGTTAGTCGCTGCCAGTGGCACACGAAAGCGGGCGGTTTTTCACAATGCAGGCACGGCAGATGTATGGGTCGGCGGCGCGGGCATTACCACGGCGAACGGCGCTATCAAGATCACGCCGGGGTCGACATGGGTTGAAACGGACGGGGCGCCGGCCGCATGGTATGGCGTCAGCGGAACGGCGGCGCAATCGGTGCGAATTCAGGAGCTAACCTAATGTCTGCAATGATCGCAGCAGAAAACATTAACGCCGCGCGGGCCGCACTCATTGACGGCTTGACGGCCGCGCGGGCCGGCTATCTGGATAGGCTCAACGCGGGCGGGGTGCCTGTCGTTAAGTCAGTGCAATCAGGATGGGTGCAACCGAATACGGCGGGAACGGCGGGAACAGCGTCAACTGAAGATGCGATATCTAAAGACGTGGCAATTTCGGCGGTAGTAATCGCAAAGTGCATGGTGTTTGTTGCAGGGACAGGCTATACAGCGGGATCGCCAATGGCCTTTGACAATAATGGAAACTTTGAATACATGGCAACAGGAAGATTAACGTCGACCACAAATTTGAGAATTTCATCATGGGGCGGAGCATACAACGGCGGACGCTGGCAAGTCATTGAATTCTGGTGATGGAAAATGAAAACGTACATTCAACTTGATGCAAACGGGGTAGCGGTCGGAATTACAGAGACTGAAGGCGAAATAGATCATCCTTCTTGCATGGAAGTGGCGCCGGATGCGGCGCAACATCTAGGCAAGAAATGGGATGGGGCGCAATTCATCGCCGTCGCTAGGCCGCGCAAGGATGAAATTAACGAGGAACTCGCGCGCATCGATCAGAAAGCGGGCATGCCGCGATTGCTGCGTGAAACATTGATCGCCATCGGCGGCGCGGCCGTTCCGGGCATCCTAAAGACGCACGAAAGCAACGCGGCCAGCTTGCGCGCGGAACTCGCGGCAATCAAGTAAATGCGCACGTCGATCATTCTCGCGGCGGGTGTGGTCGGGGTCGCGGCCTATGTCGCCAGTCGCCGGCAAGCGGACGAAGTGAGCTATGAGCCGGATGTATCGGAACCGGAAAGCGACGGCTTTGATTCAGTGCTGTCGGATGCCGCAACAACGGCCATGGAATTTATCGATTCGGCCTCGGGGGGTCTTGTGAAAGTGTCTGCCATGCGCACGGTTGCGCCGGGGGTCTTGGGCGATTTAAACGTTCAAGCTATGTTGCGCGTGATCCGGGCCGGGGAAGGCACGGCGGACGATGGCGGATATCGTCGCCTATTCGGCGGCGGCACGTTCGAATCATTGGCGGACCATCCGCGCATTGTGGTCAGCAAGTCGGGTTATCGCACCACGGCGGCGGGCGCCTATCAAATGCTGTCGTCCACATGGGATGAAACAAAAGCGGCCATGGGTCTGCGGGACTTCTCGCCGGCCTCGCAAGATTTGGCGGCTGTCGGTCGCATTGCCGCGCGCGGCGCACTGGCGGACGTAATCGCCGGCCGCTTTGACAAAGCCGTTAAAAAGCTCGGCGGTGAATGGGCGAGCTTGCCGGGGTCGCCGTATGGGCAACCCACAATTTCGATTGATCGCGCAAGGTCGATATACGCCATGTCGGGCGGCGCATTTTCTGAAACGCAAACCGCGTAAGGGGGCACCATGAAACAAAACGAAATGATCATTCTCGCGGTCGCGGGCTTTGTCGCTTGGAACATCATGAAACCGAAGCCGGCCGTCGCTAAAACCGTGTCGCCGGTATCGGGCAAGACGCTGGACAACTTCATTGACGAGTTATTTACCACAACGGGCACACCGTTCGAAAACGGTTGGCGCTATTACGAAAACGGCACGGCCATTGATCCAAGCGGGAATTACTATTTCCAAGGGCAAAAGGTCTATAGCGCGCCATCACGGCCGAATTACTCAAGCTCAACCGATATCGGCTTATCGCTAGATAACGGAATGCTTTATGCCTAAAGTCGCCATTCCTGCGCCGTACATGGCAGCGGCCGCCATCGTCGCCATTGCGGTCGCCTATGTCGTGCTACGCGGCGCGGCCAAAGCGGGCGCCGAAGTCGGGCGAGCCACCGTCGATTTTGCCGATGGGGTGATTACCGGGGGCGTCGTCGGGGTCGGTGAGGCGGTCGGGGTACCGGCGACCAATGAAACCGATTGCCAGAAAGCCAAGCGCGAGGGGCGTACATGGGATGCGTCGTTTGCCTGTCCGGCCGGTGACTTCCTGAAATACGTTTTTTCATGAGCCGTTTTGCGACTGAATTACGTGTCGAGCATCAAAGCGACGGGAAATGGTGCCTGTTGTCGGATTTGGTCTATGTCTCGGATTGGGACGGGGCTTTCATCGTGCCAGAGGGCTATCTGACGGACTTTGCCAGCGTACCGCGTTTGCCGGTCGTCTATTGGCTTGCCGGGGATACCGCCCATGAGGCGGCGGTATTGCATGATTGGCTCTATACCTCGGGACGGGTGCCGCGCGGCAAAGCCGATGCGCTATTCCGCGAAGCCTCGGCCGCGTCGGGTGTGCCATGGTGGCGGCGCTGGCTCATGTGGGCCGGGGTGCGGGTGGGCGGTTGGTCCGGCTATCAGGGGGCCGCGTGAATCCGGATTTTCTATTACAGGTCATCGTAGCCATTGCCGGCGCGATTGGCGTTTATGGGGCCATCAAGTCGGACTTGACGCGCGCTATCGTATTGGCCGAAATGGCGGTCAAGGATTCCGGGGCCGCGCACGCGCGAATCTCGGAGCATGTCGAGCAACATCACACGCGGGGGAATCATGAGTAAGCAACGCACGCCGCCACGCGGCAAGAACGGCCGATTCAAGAAACGCAAGTAAGCGCCACAAGCGCAACCGGAAAGCCCGCCATCGGCGGGCTTTTTTAATGGGCTATTTAATGGTGCCGGCAAGCTCGCCGTTTAAGATCAGGCGACAAGACATTTCAATTAACCGTTGCGTTAATTGTGTGCGGCTGCACACGGCAACGGCCGGCTTGCCGCGCCATGATCCGGTAACGTCGCCGGAACCTGTCGGGCCAAGCTGACCGTGAATGATTTGTTCGCCGTCAGCATAGGCGGTGATGGTGTATTGCTTGCGGCCATCCCAGTTATCGCGCTCAATAGTAAAGCGGCTGGTGATCGTCGTCGCAGATAGGTCGCCGGGGGCGCGATACATCAATGCGGAATTGTCGCCATAAATGGTCGTGATACCGCAACCGGACACGCCAGCAACAAGCAAGAAAAGTAGGTTTCTCATGGTGGGGTCGAAGGGTTAAAGGTCGAAGTGTAAAGCCGGGGGCCAGTCGCCGGCCGCTTTCATGCGCGCCACTTTGTCGGCCACATGGTAGCCGTGGGCGTAACTGCGGCCTCGGTGCGAATCCGGGTCAATGTGTGGCGTATAGGTCGCCATCCAGAGCGCAATATCACCCTGGACAACTTGCGGACACTCGAAACCGGGCAGCGGGAGCGGAATCGGCGCATGCTCGGGCCAGCGGCCGGCGTGAATTTCAGGGCCGATGAGGGCAAACTGGATGGCTTTTTGTGTCGGCATTCGCATGATTTTGCTGTAATCGTTTTGGTGACAGCGTGTAAACAAAACAACTACAACGCGACAGCCGGAACGGGGGCGAAAAGCGCATGATACGCGCGCCGGAACTGCTGCAAAATCAAGCAACACCATGCCCGGCATTTCGCATAATTCACATTATGTAAACTATTATACAAACCGGCGTGATGGCCGGTCGTTTTCTAGTGATGATGATGGCCAGCTGGACCATGTACATGTCCGTGGGTGATCTCTTCCTTGCTGGCTTCGCGTACGTCGGTGACTGTGCAAGAAAAAATCAGTGCCATTCCTGCCAAGGGATGGTTACCATCAACCACGACCTTGTCGTCAGTTATATCTGTGATCGTGTACAGAGCACCTTCTTCCTCTTCGTCATCTTCTTCGCCACGCTCGAACTGCATACCGACTTCGATGTTTTCCGGAAATAGATTGCGCTCTTCAATATTGACTAGGTCGGCATCGTATTCACCGAACGCATCTTCGGGTTGCAATTTGACCTCTAGCTTGGTGCCGATATCTTGCCCCTGCAACTGCTCTTCGATTCGATCGAAGATGCCGCCGTAGCCGCCGTGCAAATAGACGATGGGTGCCTGACCGTCATCGACAGCCTTGCCGTCGGAATCGGTGACCTTGTAGTTGAGGGTAACGACTGTATTTCTAGCGATAAGCATTGCTTGTCTTTCCTTGATGGGCTGATTTGCCCGCTTGGCCTAACGGACCATTCAGTCCCTTGACCAGTTGAAAAACCTCTGCGGCGTGACCCTTTGGGTTTACGTCGTAGAGGGCGTGCCGGATGATGCCTTCCTTATCGACCACGATGGTCGAGCGGATGACGCAAAGTTTCTTGTGTCCGTCCCTTTCTCGATATTGACTAACTCCGTACTTGCGGCAAACGTCACCTGCTTCGTCCGATAACAAACGTACCGACAAACCATGTTTATCGCGGAATTCAGCGTGGGACAGGCAGTCGTCGCGCGATAGCCCGAGAATCACACACTCTTGCCGAGCAAACTCGCTCTCGTGATCGGAAAAACCAATCGCTTCCAAGGCGCACAGTGGCGTTCCGTCGCGTGGATAGAAAAACAGGACAGCGTGCTGCTTGCCGCGCAGCGACCCAAAATCAAACCATTCCATGTCGGCATCCGGCAAGGTAAATTGCGGTGCCATATCTCCGGCGTGAAGCATCACTGTCTCCTGCTCGGTGAACCTGTACTTGATTCTAACCGAGCAGATGCGGGAGGCGGAGGTTTCTATTTCGAGTCCTGAAGCGGCTATGTGGTCGGCACTTCGGGGCGATCGCGGCGGTGTGCGCTGGCCAGATATTCGTGCGTTCGCATCTCGCTCAAGCGACTTTCGGTGCGCTTGAATTCGCTCGATTGGACGCCGCTTGTGTAGATCTGATCAGCTGCACAATTCGCGCTAATGATGAGTTTGACCCGAGAGTCATACAGCACGTCGATCAACCAGGTGAAGCGACGTGCGGTATTGGCTTGCTCGGCAGTCAACCGGGGAATATTCGACAAAAAAAGAGTGTGGTGACGATCGGCGATGGTGAGGTAGTCGTTTTGTGAGCGATGCCCAGCACACAAAGTTTCGAAATCAAACCAGATGACTCCAGGTGCCCGATGAATGACCGGAAGTTCGCGGCCAAGTACTTCGATCGATCGAGCATGCCCTTCTCCACCGGCGATCTGGTTGAAGGTATGCATCATCTTGGCGTCGGCATCCGGTCCGGCTGGGGTCAGATAGACATCGGCCTGTTCGAGAGCACGTAGGCGGTAATCAATGCCAGCATCGACCTCGATCACGTCCAGTTTGGCTTTCAACAAGGCAATGGCTGGGAGAAATAGTTCGCGCTGAATTCCGTTGGGATAGAGGTTCTCGGGCGGATAGTTAGAGGTAATGCAGAACAACACACCAGCATCGAAAAGCGATTTCATGACGCGTCCGAGTATGGTGGCGTCAGCAATGTCGGATACATGGAACTCGTCAAAGCACATCAGACGAGTTTCGCGGGCGATTTTTGCTGCGACTTTGGCCAGTGGATCGGTTTCGTTGCGATGCTCACGCAGTGACGTGTGTATTTCGCGCATGAAGGCATGGAAATGGACGCGCCGTTTGCGCTGGTACGGAACGGCATCGAAAAAACAGTCCATCAGAAAGCTTTTGCCGCGCCCTACTCCACCCCAGAACCAGACACCCTGCGGTAACTCGGGATGAACCAGAAGCTTGCGCAGTTTGTTGCGGCGGGCCGCTTTAAAGGCGATCAAGTCGTCGTAGAACGTCTGCAGACGTTCAGCGGCTTTCTGTTGCGCCGGATCGGCAACGATGCCCCGTTTTGCCAGGAGGGCATTGAAGCCATCGATCATCCCGTTTTTCGGGACTTTGAGAATGATATGGGGCATAAGAAAAAAGGGCGGACGGGAAACCCGCCCGCCCTTGGTTAGTCGCTCGAAAGTTCAGAAATGCAATGGGCGTTTATCCACCGCCAACGCCGCTTCATGCATTGCTTCAGAGAGCGTCGGATGGGCATGGCAGATCCGGGCAATATCTTCGGCAGACGCATTGAATTCCATTGCTGCTACGGCTTCGGCAATCAGTTCGGAGGCATTGGCACCGATGATATGCACACCGAGGATGCGATCGGTCTTGCTATCGGCCAACATCTTGACGAAACCCGTGGTGTCGCCCTGCCCCAGCGCGCGGCCGTTCGCAGCAAATGGAATCTGGCCGGAACGATACTCGATACCTTCGTTCTTGAGCTGCTGTTCGGTCTTGCCAACCCAGGCAATCTCCGGATGGGTGTAAATGACCCAGGGCACGGTATCCATGTTGACATGCCCTTTTTGGCCGGCGATGCATTCGGCGACCATCACACCTTCTTCCATTCCCTTGTGTGCGAGCATCGGGCCGGGCACAACATCGCCAACCGCCCAGATGTTGGGAAGATTGCTACGGCAATTGTGATCGACAACGATGAAGCCCCGCTCGCTGATTTCCAGGCCGATAGTCTCGGCGCCGAGTCCTGCGGTATTGGGCACTCGGCCCACGGACACGATCAGGCGATCACATTCGAGCGTGCGGCTTTCTTCGCCGAGTTCGTAGTCGATTGTGACACTCGGTGTTCCGTTGAGTTCGACGCTGACATTGTTGATCTTGACGCCGAGCTGGATGTTGAGCCCTTGTTTCTGCGTAAATGTTTTCCAGGCGTCCTTGGCGACGGCGGCATCGGCGGCGGCAAGAAAATCTGGCAGCGCTTCCAGAATGGTGACTTCCGAGCCCAGACGTTTCCAGACTGAACCAAGTTCCAGCCCGATCACGCCGGCACCAATCACGCCCAGCCGCTTTGGAATGGAATCGAAGGAAAGCGCACCGGCGTTATCGCAAACGATCACATTGTCGACCGGAATTCCGGGTAAATGGCGTGCCTTGGAACCCGTGGCGACAACGACATGGGTTGCCTCGACCTGCTCGCCATTCACATCCACCACCCATCGCTCATTTTCGCGGCCGATGAATTTGCCATGACCGGACAGAAGCGTGACCTTGTTCTTCTTGAACAGGCTCTTGATGCCGCTGGTCAATTGCGTGACGATGTTGTCTTTACGCTTGACCATCGTGGCGACATCGATCTTGACGCCTTCAGATGAAATGCCATGCATCTGGAAGCCATGTTGCGCTTCCTGATACAACTCGGACGAGCGCAGCAGTGCTTTCGACGGGATACAGCCAACGTTCAGACAGGTACCACCGAGGCGAATTTCACCTTTTGGATCGGCATAGGATTCGGACTCGACGCACGCGGTGGAGAGTCCGAGTTGCGCGGCACGGATGGCGGCGATATAGCCGCCGGGTCCGGCGCCGATGACGACGACGTCAAATTGTTTATTTGCCATGATCGTCTCCTTAAACGTCGAGTAGCAGGCGCGCTGGATCTTCCAGCGCTTCCTTCATGGTGACGAGCCCCAGCACCGCCTCGCGTCCGTCGATGATGCGATGGTCGTAGGACATGGCGAGGTAGTTGATCGGACGGATCACAATCTGGCCGTTCTCTACCACCGGGCGATCCTTGGTGGCGTGGATGCCGAGGATTGCAGATTGCGGTGGATTGATGATCGGCGTCGATAGCATCGAACCGAACACGCCACCGTTGGAAATCGAGAAGGTTCCGCCGGTGAGTTCTTCCAGCGAAAGCTTGCCATCCTTGGCTTTCTGGCCAAATTCGGCAATCTTCTTTTCGATCTGCGCCAGCGACATCTGGTCGGCATCGCGCAGGATGGGCACGACCAAACCACGCGGTGAGCCGACAGCAATGCCGATGTCGAAATAGCCGTGATAGACAATGTCGTTGCCATCCACCGACGCATTCAGTACCGGGTATTTCTTCAATGCGGCAACCGCTGCTTTGACGAAGAAGGACATGAAACCAAGACGCACCCCGTGTTCTTTCTCGAAGCGGTCGAGATACTTTTTGCGCATCTCCATCACCGGGCCCATGTTGACCTCGTTGAAGGTGGTCAGGATGGCGTTGGTGGATTGTGACTGCACCAGACGTTCGGCAACGCGGGCACGCAGCCGTGACATCGGCACACGCTGCTCGGGGCGTTCAGCGATGATGGCATCCGCACTGATCACGTTCGGCTGCGGCAGAGAAGCAGCAAAAGTCGGTGCTGGCGAGACGGCGGCTTTGGTCGCCATCGGGGTCAGGGGAGCGATTGGTGCTGCCGGCGCCGGTGTGGCAGCAGCAGGCTTGGCTGTACCGGTAACGTCTTCCTTGAGAATACGGCCACCGCGACCCGTGCCCTGAACGTCAGCGGCGGAAATTCCCTTTTCGTCCATGATCTTGCGTGCAGCTGGCATGGCGGCGGCCGGCGCAGCAGTCGCCTTGGATGGGGCTGCCGGAGTTGCGGGTGTGGCGGCGGCAGTACTTGCGCCGACCGTGGCTTCGGTGTCGATATGGGCGATTACTTCATCGGAAACAACGATCTCGCCGTTGCCCTTGATGAGCTTGACCACGACGCCGGCCGCCGGTGCCGGTAATTCGAGCACCACCTTGTCGGTTTCGATGTCGATCAGGTTTTGATCACGAACGACGGCCTGGCCTTCTTTGACGTGCCATAGCGACAAGGTCGCTTCGGCGACTGATTCGGATAGTTGCGGTACTTTAACTTCTATCAGCATGATTTCTCTCCACTCCCACTGGCTGCGGGTTATTCGGGTGACTTGAGTTTGCCGAAGGCGCCTTCGATGACGGCCTTCTGCTGGGCATTGTGCTTGGAGTAGTAACCGACGGCAGGCGACGCCGATGCCGGGCGGCTGACCAGGAACAGGCCCTGGCTATTGGCCACCGAGCGATCAATATGGTGGCGTGAAGCCAGCCAATACCATGCGCCCTGATTGCGCGGCTCTTCCTGACACCACACCAACTCCTTGGCCTTCGGCCATTTCGCGAGTTCTGCTTGCAATACCTCTTCGGGGAAGGGATACAGTTGTTCCAGGCGCATCACCGCCGTATTGGTGATCTTTTGTTCGCGACGATAGGCCATCAGCTCGTAGTAAATCTTGCCGGTACAGAGCACGACGCGGGTGACCTTTTTTGGATCAAGATCATCGGTTTCGCCGATCACGGTCTGGAACTTGCCATTGGCAAAGTCGTCCAGCGGTGACGTAGCATCTTTATTGCGCAGCAAGGATTTTGGCGTGATGACAACCAGGGGCTTGCGAATCTTGCGCAACATCTGGCGCCGCAGCAGGTGAAAGATCTGCGCCGCACTGGTGGGTACGCAGACTTGCCAGTTGTGCTCGGCGGAGAGATTCATGTAGCGTTCGATACGGGCAGACGAGTGCTCCGGCCCCTGCCCTTCGTAACCGTGCGGCAGCAATAGCGTCAAGCCGGACAAGCGACCCCATTTGGCTTCGCCTGAGCAGATGAACTGGTCGATTACAACCTGGGCGCCATTGGCGAAGTCACCAAACTGGCCTTCCCAGACCACCAACTCATTCGGTTCCGCCGTCGAGTAGCCGTAGTCGAAGGCCATCACGGCCTCTTCCGACAACACCGAGTCGATCACAATGAACGGTGATTGCTTGGGATCGATATGTTGCAGCGGGACATGTGCGCCATGGTCCCAACGCTCGCGATCCTGGTCGTGCAAGACGGCATGACGATGGAAAAAGGTGCCGCGACCACAATCCTCGCCGGAGACGCGGACACCAAAGCCTTGCATCAGTAAAGTCGCGTAGGCCAGGTTTTCCCCCATGCCCCAATCGAGTGCCAGCTTACCTTCGCCCATCTGACGGCGATCATCGATGATCTTCTGTACCCGCGAATGCAGGGTGAAATCATCGGGCACCGTGGTGATGGCCTTGGCCAGTTTCTTCAGGTCGGCAAGCGGAACGGCAGTTTTGCATTCGTCCGTGTATTTCTGGTTCTGGAAAGGCGACCAATCGACCGAAAAATTGCGCGTGTAGTTTTCGAGAACCGGGTTGTAGAGCAATTCACCACGATCAAGCGCAGCTCGGTAATCGGCGATCATTTGATCGGGATCATCGTCCTGGATGACGCCGCCCGCGATCAGCCGATCGGCATAGACCTTGCGCGTGCCGGGATGTTGGGAAATCTTTTTGTACATCAGCGGCTGGGTCACCATCGGCTCGTCTTGCTCGTTGTGGCCGAGCTTGCGGAAACAGATCAGATCGATCACCACATCCTTGTGGAACTCCTGGCGGTATTCCATGGCGATTTTGGTGACATACGCCACGGCTTCGGGATCGTCACCATTGACGTGGAAGATCGGTGCCTCGATCATCTTGAAGATGTCGGTACAGTAGAGCGACGAGCGGTAGTCGCGCAGATCGGAGGTGGTGAAACCGATCTGGTTGTTGACCACGATATGTATCGTGCCGCCAGTGCCGTAGCCGCGCGTCGCCGAGAAATTGAGCATCTCCTGATTCACGCCCTGCCCGGCCACCGCCGCGTCACCGTGAATCAATACGGGAAGCACTTCAACACCGTGCTTGTCGCCGCGCCGACGCTGACGGGCATAGACCGAGCCCTCGACCACCGGATTGACGATCTCGAGGTGTGATGGATTGAAAGCCAGCGTCAGATGAACCGGCCCGCCGGGGGTCGCCACGTTGCTGGAGAAACCCATGTGGTACTTGACGTCACCGGCCGACAGGTCCGTGGCTTTCTTGCCTTCGAACTCATCGAAAAGTGATTGCGGAATCTTGCCCAGCGTGTTGACCAGAACATTGAGGCGACCACGGTGCGCCATGCCAATGACGATCTCCTGGATACCGAGCGTTCCGCCAACGCGAATCAGTTCATCCAGCGCAGCGATGGTTGATTCGCCACCTTCAAGCGAAAACCGCTTCTGGCCGACGTAACGGGTGTGCAGATAACGTTCCAGTGTTTCCGCCGCCGTGACGCGTTCGAGGAAGCGTTTCTTCTCATCTGTGGTGTAGTTCGGCGTAGCACGGTTCGGCTCGATCTTCGCCTGTAACCAGCGCTTGGTATGGATGTCGGCGATGTACATGTACTCGGAACCGATGGTGCCGCAATACGTTTGCCGAACTGCCTCGAGGATCTCGCGCAACGTTGCCTTTTCGGGCAACGCCGCAAAGGAACCGGTCTCGAAGGACTGTCCAAGATCGGCTTCGGTAAAGCCGTAGTGCGATGGTTCCAGCTCGACAATGTGCGGACGCTCGCTACGCTTCAAAGGATCGAGATTCGCCCAGCGGTTGCCAAGGAAACGGTAGGCGCTAATCAGTTGCAGAACCTTGACCTGTTTGCCGTCAGACTCGGCAGTCGAGCGTGTCGGTGCTTGCAAAGTACCTTCCTTGGCGCGCTGGGCGAAGGAGGCAATCACGGGGAAATGGGCGACGTCGGGGCCCGAATAATTGCCGACGCCAGGCAGGCTACCAAGTTTATCGAAGTAATCACGCCAGGCCGGTTCGACGGCGGCCGGATTAGCCAGGTAGGCGTCGTACAACTCTTCAATGTACGGCGTATTCGAGCCGAACAGGTACGAGTTGGACAGGAGCTGTTTCATCATGGGAATCACCTTGATGTCAGGAATCAGGAAAAAAGGCGCCCGGAGTGGGGCGCCTTGAGTCGGTACAACAGGCTTATCGCCGAGCGATCGGTGTCACGTCTCGTTTGGCCGCGCCGATGTACAACTGCCGCGGGCGACCAATCTTGTACTCGGGATCGGTGATCATTTCTTCCCACTGCGTCATCCAGCCGACCGTGCGGGCCAGCGCGAATATGCAGGTGAACATCGAGGTCGGGATGCCGATCGCCTTTTGCACAATGCCCGAATAGAAGTCCACATTCGGGTACAGCTTCTTCTCCACGAAGTACGGATCTTCCAGGGCAATCTTTTCCAGTTCCATCGCCAGCTTGAACAGGCGATCATCTTGCAGACCCAGTTCGTTCAGAACGTTATGGCAAACGCCGCGCATCAGTTTTGCACGTGGGTCAAAGTTCTTGTACACGCGGTGGCCGAAGCCCATCAACTTGAATGTATCGGTCTTGTCCTTTGCTCGCTTGATGTACTCGCCGACGCGGGAAACGTCGCCAATTTCTTCGAGCATTTCGAGACACGCTTCGTTGGCGCCGCCATGAGCGGGACCCCAGAGGCAGGCGATACCGGCCGAAATACAAGCGAAGGGGTTGGCACCGGATGAGCCGGCCAGGCGAACCGTCGAGGTCGACGCGTTTTGCTCGTGGTCGGCGTGCAGCGTGAAAATCACGTCAAGAGCGCGCTCGAGCACCGGATTCGGCTTGTATTCCTCACACGGTGTGCCGAACATCATGTGCATGAAATTGCCGGTGTACGACAGATTGTTGCGCGGGTATTGGAAGGGTTGTCCGGTGTTGTACTTGTACGCCATCGCGACGATGGTCGGCAATTTGGCGACCAGTCGATTGAACGAGATGCTGCGGTGCTCGGCATCCGAGAAGTCCATGGCTTCGTGATAGAAAGCGGCCAACGCGCCGACGACACCGACCATGACGGCCATCGGATGGGCGTCACGGCGGAAACCCTGATAGAACTTGACCAGTTGCTCGTGCACCATGCTGTGCGTCTTGATGATTTCTTCAAAATCAGTCTTTTGCTTCAGATTGGGCAGTTCCCCGTTCTTGAGCAGATACGCGACTTCAAGGAAGCTGCAGTTTTCGGCAAGTTGCTCGATTGGATAGCCTCGGTACAACAATTCACCTTTGTCGCCATCGATGTAGGTGATGCGCGACTGACAACTGGCCGTGGATAAGAAGCCGGAGTCATAGGTGAACAGTCCGGTCTTAGCACCCAGGGTACGGATGTCGATGACGTCGTTGCCGTGGGTTCCCGACATTACGGGGAAATCAACGGTCTTGCCATCCACGCTCAAGCTTGCATTGCGGTTCGTGCTCATATATCAGGTCCTCTCACCAGGTCCGAAAAAAATGCTTCCATCCGAAGCTCACGTTCAAACTGCACGCAAACGTTCGATCATGCCCTTTAGTTGCGGGTCGTCAGTGTCTTCCCTGCCACTCACCAACGCCCACAGATCATGGTCTTCTAACTCCAGCAACCTGGCCAGGGTTGCTTCAGCCTGCACATCAAGGCCATCTTCTTCGCGGGCCCAGAAACGCTGAAAGACCAGATCCAACTCCAGCAAGGCACGCCGGCAATGCCACTTCAACCGGTTGATGCGTGCTCTGCGCTCCTCCTCCATTTTTATATGGCTCTTTTGACCATCATGTCCTTGATCTTGCCGATCGCCTTGGTCGGGTTGAGACCCTTCGGGCAAACGTCAACGCAGTTCATGATGGTATGACAACGGAACAAACGATAGGGATCTTCAAGATTATCCAGACGCTCGCTGGTCGCCTGATCGCGCGTATCGGCAATGAAACGATAGGCGGCCAGCAGGCCCGCCGGGCCGACGAACTTATCCGGATTCCACCAGAATGACGGGCAGGCCGTGGTACAACAGGCGCACAGAATGCATTCGTAAAGGCCATTCAGCTCTTCGCGATCTTCCGGCGACTGCAGGCGCTCGCGCTCGGGTAGCGGATCGTTATTGATCAGGTAGGGCTTGATCGAGTGGTATTGCTTGAAAAACTGCGTCATATCCACGATCAGGTCGCGGATGACCGGAAGTCCCGGCAATGGCCGCAGGATGATCGGCTTGCCCTCGGGAAAGGACGATAAATCGGTGAGGCAGGCGAGTCCATTCTTGCCGTTGATATTCATGGCGTCGGAGCCACAAACACCCTCGCGGCAGGAGCGACGGAAAGCGATGGAGTCATCCTTGGCCTTCAGTGTCACCATCGCATCGAGCAACTTGCGATCGGTCGCCGGGACCTCGATCTCGATGTCCTGCATGTACGGTTTGGCATCCTTATCCGGATCGTAGCGGTAGATTTTGAAGTGCAACTTGCGCGAATTGCTAACTGTCATTTCGCTTTCCTTTTAGTAGGCGCGCGTCTTGAGTTCGATGGAATCGACACTCAACGGGGTCAATTTGACCGACTTGTAGTCAAGGCGATTGCCTTCTCGATACCACAGACTGTGTTTGAGCCAGTTCGCATCGTCGCGGCCATTCGGGTTGGCGGGAGTGTCTGGCGCATCATCACGTACATGCGCGCCACGCGATTCGGTACGGGCGTTGGCGGAAACGATGGTCGCCTTGGCAACCTCGATCAGATTATCCAGCTCCAGTGCTTCGATCCGCGCCGTATTGAACACCATGGACTTGTCGGCGATCTCGGTCTGACCGACCTGTTCGGCGATGCCGAGAATCTTTTCCACGCCTTCGGCCAGCATGTCCTTGAAACGGAATACGCCGGCATGCTTTTGCATAGCGCGCTGCATGTCAAGGCGCGTCTCATGTACGTTGGCACCACCCTTCTGGGTATTGAGTCGATTGACGCGAGCAAGCGTCTGATCGATGCACTCTTGTGGCAAAGGCTTGTGGGTCCGATTACCGGCACGGAGCTCGGCGACTGCGGATTCTCCGGCTGATTTCCCGAAGACCAACAGGTCAAGCAAGGAATTGGTACCCAGACGATTGGCGCCATGCACCGACGCGCAGGCGCATTCGCCGGCTGCGTAAAAACCGGGGACGATTTCGCTCTGTGTGCGCTTGCCGGGAACCACAACTTGGCCGTTGTAATTGGTCGGAATACCGCCCATCTGGTAATGGCAAGTTGGAACGACCGGAATCGGTTCTTTCAGTGCATCAACACCGGCAAACTGCACGGCGATTTCATGGATGCCGGGCAGGCGCTTCATGATGGTTTCCGGCGGTAGGTGGGTGATGTCGAGGAGGACGAAGTCCTTGTTCGGACCACAACCGCGCCCTTCGTTGATTTCGGTCACCATGGCGCGCGAGACGACGTCACGCGAGGCGAGATCCTTGGCGTTCGGTGCATAACGCTCCATAAAACGCTCGCCCTGCGCATTGCGCAGGATGCCACCTTCGCCACGCACACCTTCGGTGATCAGCACACCAGCGCCGGCGACACCGGTTGGATGGAACTGCCAGAATTCCATATCTTCCAGCGGAATGCCGGCACGCGCGGCCATGCCAACGCCGTCACCGGTGTTGATGAAGGCATTGGTCGATGAGTAATAGATGCGTCCTGCACCACCGGTGGCGAAAATCGTCGCCTTGGCGTGGAAGACGACGATCTCACCGGTTTCCATATCCATGGCGGTGACGCCAAGCACCTCGCCGTCGGCATCGCGCACCAGATCTAACGCCTGCCATTCGACAAAAAACTGGGTATTGGCCTTTACGTTACGCTGGTACATCGCATGCAGCATGGCGTGACCGGTACGGTCAGCAGCCGCACAGGAGCGACGCACGGGCTTTTCGCCGAAGTTGGACATGTGGCCGCCAAACGGACGCTGATAGATCTTGCCGCTGTCGGTACGGTCAAACGGCATGCCGTAATGTTCAAGCTCGACCACGACTTCATTGGCCTTGCGACACATGAATTCGATCGCATCCTGGTCGCCGAGCCAGTCGGAACCCTTTACAGTATCGTACATGTGCCAGTGCCAATGATCTTCTTCCGAGTTGCCCAGCGAAGCCGCGACACCACCTTGAGCGGCAACGGTGTGCGAGCGGGTCGGGAAAACCTTGGTCAGGACAGCCGTCTTCATGCCGGCTTCGGAAAGCTGGATGGCAGCGCGCAAGCCGGCACCGCCGGCACCGACGATTACTGCATCAAATTTGCGAACGGAGTAATTCACTTTAGAGTCTCCAGATGATCTGAGTCGCCCAACCGGCAACGCCGACCAGGGTCAGGAGGGTCAGCGTGTGCAGAGTCAGCCGCACGGAAGTGGGTTTCACGTAGTCCATCCAGATGTCACGAATGCCGACCCAGGCGTGGTAACAAAGGCTGATGATGAACAGGAAGGAAATGAAACGCATGAAACCGCCGGACATCGTGGCCCGCCAGGCTTCAGCCGAGGCGGCGCCGCCGGTGAATAGATAGAACATCAGGATGACGGTATAAACGGCCATCACGACACCCGTGATGCGCTGCGCCAGCCAGTCCTTCAGCCCGTAATGGGCACCCACCACAATGCGGTTCATCAGAACACTCCCAGAAATTTCATGGCCACGACCAAGGTCAGCGCCAGACTGACGGCAAGCACAGCCGTCGCCGATTTCGTTGCGGCGTCCTTCTCGACACCGACATGGACATCGATCAAGAGAATGCGGATACCCATGCAGAAATGATGCAAAAACGCCCAGGACAAACCGAAGAGAATCAGTTTCACGAAGGGATTTCCAGTCACTGCCTTGAACGCAGCCACTCCTTCTGGCGATGGGTCCAGCGATACCTGGAGAACATAAACCAGCAATGGAAGCATCAGGAAAAGCCCTGCCCCGCTCATTCGATGCAAGATCGACGCAAAGCCTGCCAGTGGCAAGCGGATCTCATGAATTGCCAGGAACTTTGGACGCTGTTTGCTTATTTCAGACATTGGAGTTCTTCCCTCATTTGATGCGACGCACTATAAAACACTCTGAATCCAACAACAGAAAAAATTATCAACTTTGCAGCAAAAAAACCAGTCGACAGCGCTTCTCGACAGCGAAATTCATCCCAGCTCGTTCAGATAAAAATGTTCTGCCGTCGAGTACAAGCCACGACGCCATTCCACCGGCTTATCCCCGTAAGTGAAGCTGACACGTTCAACCGACAGCAAAGGCGTGCCTTCCCGAACGTTCAGCAACTCGGCACTCATCCGATCTGCCGGGACGGCACGCAGACGCTCTTCGGCACGAATCATGCGAACACCGAATTCGGTTTCAAACAAGCTGTACACGGATCCTTGGAAGTCACGCAGCATCTCGAGCGTGAGGTTGCCAAAAATCTCTCCCGGCAAATAAATCTCATCCACGACGACGGGCTTGCCACTGAAGTGCAAGACGCGACGCACAATCGTAATCGGATCGCTGACCTGAAGTGCGAGCATGCGTGCCGCCTCGGGGCCGGCTTTGGCTCGCCAGCACTCGATCGGAATACTGCGCGCGGGTTCGACGCCACCGGCAATCGGTACCAACCTGAGGAAGCGGAAAAAAGCACGCGGATCTTCGTGGGTAGCGACAAACGTTCCCTTGCCCTGGCGGCGGGTGAGGAGGTTTTCGGCGGCCATCTCGTCAATCGCTTTTCGCACCGTGCCCTGACTGACATTGAAGCGCTGCGCCAATTCGGTTTCACTGGGAATTGCCTCCCCAGGACGCCATTCACCTGATTCGAGCCGCTGCAAAATCAGGCTTTTGATTTGGCGATAGAGCGGGCTAAAAGTCGGCGCTGGCGAGACGGCGGCAGTCGTGGCGGAGGCAGCAGCAGGAGCGGCGTGAGCAACCATGACGAGCATTCAACCACAAATTTTGAAACTCGTCCACATCGTAACTTATATCTTATATAAGACATAAGATGACTATTGACATGTTGCAGCGCAAACTCTACCATTCGCACGCTTCGTCTCACCCATCACCCCCTTTAATTCCATCTTCAAACGTCACAGGAGTTTTAACCATGGCAAAAGCCCCCGTTCGTGTCGCAGTCACCGGCGCCGCCGGCCAGATCGGTTATGCGGCAATCTTCCGAATTGCTGCCGGCGACATGCTGGGCAAGGATCAGCCCGTGATCCTCCAGTTGCTCGAGCATCCCTCCGAGAAACCCCAGGCCGCTCTTAAAGGCGTGATGATGGAACTCGACGATTGCGCCTTCCCTTTGCTGGCCGGCGTGGTCGGTACGGGTGATGCGAAAGTCGCTTTCAAGGACGCCGATTACGCGCTGCTGATCGGCGCCAAGCCCCGTGGCCCCGGCATGGAGCGCAAGGATCTGTTGATGGACAACGCCAAGATTTTCATCGAACAAGGTAGCGCCTTGAACGAAGTCGCTTCACGCAATGTTCGCGTGCTGGTGGTCGGCAACCCCGCCAACACCAACGCCCACATCGCCATGAAGTCGGCCCCCAGCCTGCCGGCCAAGAACTTCACCGCCATGCTGCGCCTGGATCACAACCGTGCCGTGTCGCAACTCGCCACCCGCACCGGCAAGTCGGTCAATGACGTCGAGAAGATGATCGTCTGGGGCAACCATTCGCCCACCATGTTCCCCGACCTGCGTTTCTGTAGCGTTGCTGGCCAGGCCGCACACGCCGCCATCAACGACGATGTCTGGTACAAAGAGACCTACATTCCCACCGTTGGCAAGCGTGGCGCCGCCATCATCGCCGCTCGTGGCGCTTCGTCAGCTGCATCGGCCGCCAACGCTGCCATCGATCACATGCGTGACTGGGCGCTCGGCACCAATGGCAAGTGGGTCACGATGGGCATCCCATCGGACGGTTCCTACGGCATTCCGAAAGACATCGTCTATGGCGTGCCTGTCACCTGCGCCAATGGCGAATACACCCGCGTCGAAGGTCTCGAGATCGATGCCTACTCGCGCACCATGATGGACAAAACGCTGGCTGAACTGCTGGAAGAGCAAGCTGGTATTGTCAGCCTCCTCGGTTAAGTCGAAACAAGGGATGAATCGGAACATGACTGTGCCGCTTCATCCCACTGCTGTGCTCTATCCTGGCGGCAAGCCTTTTCCTGCGCTTGCTGCCTGCGAACACTACGCGGGTTCGGAAAAGCTGATCCGCAAAGCGCTCCAGTTGCAAGGCGAACTGGGGCCAGTTTTTGATATCACCGCCGATTGTGAAGATGGCGCTCCCGCCGGACGTGAGCGGGAGCATGCCGAGATGGTGGCATCGTTGATCAACGATGGGGCGAACCTTCATCACCGTCTAGGTGCTCGTATTCATGACGTACGCCACGCTCATTGGCGCGAGGATCTGGACATCATCATTGGCGGAGCCGGCCAACGTATCGCCTATGTGGTGCTGCCGAAACCGGAATGCGCTGACGATGTACAAACGCAGATCACTACCTTGCAGGATGTATGTGAGCGCTACAAGGTGCAACGCCAGATTCCGGTACACGTTCTGATTGAAACTCCGGGCGCATTGCATCAAGTCTGGCAGATTGCCGCCTTGCCCCAGGTCGAGTCGATTGATTTTGGGCTTATGGACTTTGTCTCGGCCCACCACGGTGCGATTCCCGGTAGTGCCATGCGCTCCCCGGGGCAATTCACCCACCCGCTGATCGTCCGCGCGAAATGCGAAATCGCTACTGCAGCGCTTGGCAATGGAGTGATTCCTGCCCATAACGTAACGACTGAACTTCGTGATGCGGACGTGGTCCGAGATGATGCGCGCCGTGCGCGCAAAGAATTCGGATTTCTGCGCATGTGGAGCATTCATCCCTCGCAAGTCCAGCCGATTGTCGATGCCATGCGGCCTGATTTTCCAGAAGTTGCCGAAGCCGCCGGAATTCTAATCGCGGCTCAGGATGCTGCCTGGGGCCCGATTCAATGGGAGGGCAAACTGCATGACCGTGCCTCCTACCGCTATTTCTGGGAAGTGCTTGCCCGCGCTCACGCCATGGGCGCCGAGCTTCCCGATGCCGCAAAACAACGCTTTTTCGTCGCACACCACTAACCCACCCCCACCACTCATTACCGAGAGGAAATCACCATGCTCGAAGCCTATCGCGCCCATGTCGCAGAACGTGCCGCCCTTGGCATTCCGCCGCTGCCGCTGACCAAGCAGCAGACCGTAGACCTGGTTGCATTGCTACAGAACCCGCCGAAAGGCGAGGAAGCCACGCTGGTCGATCTGATCACCCATCGCGTGCCGGCCGGCGTTGACGATGCCGCCAAGGTCAAGGCCGAGTTTCTCGCAAAAGTCGGCGCTGGCGAGACGGCGTGCCCGTTGATAAGCCGCGAAAAAGCCACCGAACTGCTCGGTACCATGGTTGGCGGCTACAACGTCAAGCCCTTGATCGACCTGCTTGATGATGCCGTTTGTGGCGCCACTGCTGCCAAGGCGCTGAAGTCGACGCTGCTGATGTTCGACTTCTTCCATGATGTCGCCGACAAGGCCAAGGCCGGTAGCGCCAATGCAAAGGCCGTCATGCAAAGCTGGGCCGATGCCGAATGGTTCACCCAGCGCCCCGACGTGCCGAAGAAGATTTCGGTCACCGTGTTCAAGGTCACCGGCGAAACCAATACCGACGACCTCTCCCCCGCGCCCGATGCCTGGTCCCGCCCCGACATTCCGCTTCATGGCCTGGCCATGCTGAAGAATGCCCGCGACGGCATCACCCCCGAGAAACCCGGCGAACGCGGTCCGATGGGTTTGATCGAAGAATTGAAGAAAAAAGGTCATGCCGTGGCCTACGTTGGCGATGTGGTCGGCACCGGTTCCTCACGCAAGTCCGCCACCAACTCGGTGATCTGGTGGACCGGCGACGACATTCCCTTCGTCCCCAACAAGCGCTACGGCGGCTTCTGCCTCGGCGGCAAGATCGCCCCGATCTTCTTCAACACGCAGGAAGATGCGGGCGCCTTCCCCATCGAGTGCGACGTCGGCCAGATGAACATGGGCGATGTGATCGACATCTTCCCGTATGACAAAAAAGTCGAGAAGAACGGCGCCACCATTTCCACCTTCGATTACAAGTCCGAAGTGCTGCTCGACGAAGTCCGTGCTGGTGGCCGTATCAACCTGATCATCGGTCGCGGCCTCACCACCAAGGCACGCGAGTTCCTCGGCCTTCCCGTCTCCACCCTGTTCCGTCTGCCGCAAAACCCCGCCGATTCCGGCAAGGGCTTCTCGCTGGCGCAAAAGATGGTTGGCCGTGCCTGTGGCCTGCCCGAAGTAAATGGGAAACAAGCAGGCATCCGTCCGGGCACCTACTGCGAACCAAAGATGACCTCGGTCGGCAGCCAGGACACCACCGGCCCGATGACCCGCGACGAGCTGAAAGACCTCGCCTGCCTCGGCTTCTCCGCCGACCTGGTGATGCAGTCGTTCTGCCACACCGCCGCCTACCCGAAACTGGTCGACGTCAAGACCCACCGCACCCTGCCCTCCTTCATCACCGCGCGTGGCGGCATCTCGCTGCGTCCGGGCGACGGCGTGATCCACAGCTGGCTCAACCGCCTGCTGCTGCCGGATACCGTCGGTACCGGTGGCGACAGCCATACCCGCTTCCCGATCGGCATTTCCTTCCCCGCCGGCTCGGGCCTCGTTGCCTTCGCCGCGGCCACGGGCGTCATGCCGCTGGACATGCCGGAATCCGTGCTGGTGCGCTTCAAGGGCACGCTGCAGCCCGGCATCACCCTGCGCGATCTGGTCAATGCGATTCCGCTCTACGCCATCAAGGCCGGCCTACTGACCGTCGAAAAGAAAGGCAAGAAGAACGTCTTCTCAGGCCGCATCCTCGAAATCGAAGGCCTGCCGGATCTCAAGGTCGAGCAAGCATTTGAGTTGTCGGACGCCGCTGCCGAGCGTTCTGCCGCTGCTTGCTCGGTACGCCTGAACAAGGACCCGATCGTCGAGTACATGCGCTCCAACATCACCCTGATGAAGTGGATGATCGCCGAAGGCTACGAAGACAAGCGCACTCTGGGTCGCCGCATCAAGGCCATGGAAGACTGGATTGCCAACGGCACCCTGATCCAGCCCGATGCCGACGCTGAGTACGCCGCCGTGATCGAAATCGATCTGGCCGACGTGAAGGAGCCTATCCTCGCCTGCCCGAACGACCCGGACGACGTCAAGGTGCTCTCCGAAGTCGCCGGCACCAAGATTGATGAAGTGTTCATCGGTAGCTGCATGACCAACATCGGTCACTTCCGCGCCGCCGGCAAGATTCTCGATGGCAAGACGGATATCCCAACTCGCCTCTGGATCGCCCCGCCGACCAAGATGGACGCCATGATCCTGAACGAAGAAGGCTACTACGCCATCCTCGGCAAGTCCGGCGCCCGTATGGAAATGCCCGGCTGCTCGCTGTGCATGGGCAACCAGGCGCAGATCCGCAAGGGCAGCACGGCAGTCTCGACCTCGACGCGCAACTTCCCCAACCGTCTCGGCATCGATACCAATGTCTATCTGAGTTCCGCTGAACTGGCGGCGGTGACGGCGTTGATGGGCAAGATTCCCTCTGTCGCCGAGTACATGGAACAGGTCAAGTCGCTGGAAGCCAAAGCCGCTGACGTATATCGCTACATGAATTTTAATGAGATACCCCAATTCGTTGAAATTGCAGAGGAAGTTCAGCTATAACTGTAGTCACTTTTTAGGCACTTAGCACCCCGAAAACCCGCATGGTTGGCCATGCGGGTTTTCTTATTTAGGCAGCCTGGCTTGGGTAAATTATGCATTTGTATTTGCGTGGAAGTACCTTTGTCGGCTTGTGACTTTGCCAATTGGATTACTCGATAGGGTGAGCGGAGATTGTCATTGTCAATGCCGTGTATGAGCACCATCGACGAAAATGGAAGGCTGTTGTTTGGTTTTAAATTTAGTGGCTTCCTCATCCGAGCATGAACTACACCGACATCCTCTCTTCCCTTAGTCAAGCGTCTGCATTCGACCTCTTCCGCCTACGCGCCGCAATCGACCGCGTTCTGGATCAACCGGGTTGGATGACTGCCGTGCAGGCAAGGTTGCGTGTCGGTCAGGCAGTTGAGTATTTCGACCCGCAGGCGAATCGTTCCTTCAAAGGTCAGTTGCTGGAGATGCGCCGCAAGCAGGCCGTTATCCTCGACCTGGAAACCCAAAAGCGTTGGCTGATCTCCTACGCCGCGATCAACCTGGACGGCGCGGATGTCGAAATCCGTGAACAACCCAAGCAGGGGCTGAGCCGGCAATCGGTTGCCATCGGCGATGTCGTCGGCTTTGTCGATCGCGATCAGCAGCAACGCAGCGGAAAGATCCTGCGCCTTAATGACAAGACGGTCACGCTTCAGGTTGGACATCAGCAATGGCGCGTTGCCTATGCCCTGCTGCACCGGGTTGTGGAGTCGAGCGCCAGCGACGGCAATCTCCCGGAGTTGGGCGTCATTGAGGGTGAAGCCGAAATCGTGATCGAACAGGATTCGCCCCGTGGCTAAAACCGCCACCGCTACGATCGGGTCATCGGCCCCACCACCCAGGGGAATGGTCGATCCGCTGATCGCCGAGCGAACGGTGTTCAATACCGACAGAACCCATCGCTTCACGCTTTTCCGGTACTGGGGCAACCATGACGATTTCGCCTGCGGGATCAGCATGAACCCCTCCGGGGCGGCGGAAGATGTGGGCGATCCCACCGTGGACGGCATGGCAAGACGGGCCAAAGAACACTGGGACGTCGGCGCCTATTACCAGCTCAACGTGATGTCGATCCGCGGCACCTACTCCGCAGATCTGGCGAAAACCACGGTGATCAACCTTCCGGAAAACGATGCATGGATCCGACGGATCGCGGCCAAGGCCAGATTCGTCGTGGTCAGTTGGGGAAATCCGGGTCACGCGTCGGGGCGCGGCCTGACAGTGGAGACCATTCTGCGCGAAGTGTGCGATCCATCGAAGGTACTGTGCTTCGGTAAGAACAAGAATGGATCCCCGGTTCATCCCCTCTACCAAAGACTGGATGCGCCGCTGGTGCAGTACTTTGCGGAATGAAGAATTCGAAGTTATGAGCAAAATCGCCACCACCAAGCACACCTGGACGTTTGCCCCACGGTTCCGTGCCGGCTCTTTTGGCTGGCGATCCGAACCCGCGATCACCCGTATCAAGGAAGCCGTTTCGGAAATCAAAGCCGTTGCGAAGAAAGATCCGATCATTGGTGCTGAAGGCGCGATCCTGTTCCTCCAGAAGCTGTCCCCGGCCCTCCAGAACATCGACGGTTCCTCCGGAGCCATCGGTACGGCGGCCAACCGCGCCATCGAGGCCCTTGTGCCGATCATTGAGAAGTCGCCCGTGGATCATTCCCTGCGCCGTAAATGGCTCGAGAAGCTCTACCAGGCTCATGCCGATGATCAGGTCCCCTATATCGAATCCCTGGCGGATTACTGGGGCGAACTGTGCGCCAGTCCAGAGATTGCCGCCGAATGGGCGGATCGCCTGGCAGGAACCGTTGAAACGGTTTTTCGGCGCAGCAAGGAGGAGTTTGGCTATTTCCATGGAACCCCAATGGCGTTCTCGGCACTCCTGGCATCTGGGCAACATGAACGCCTGCTCGTCCTGATTGATCTTTACTCGCGAAAGTTCTGGTCATACCGCAAATGGGGTGTACATGCCCTGGTTGCCTTGGGGCGCAAGGCAGAGACCATCCGTTATGCCGAGGAATGTCGGGGTTTGAACGAGCCATCGTGGCAGATCGCACAGGCCTGCGAAGCCATTCTTCTTTCCTCCGGTATGGCAGACGAAGCCTACGAGAGATACGCATACGAAGCCAATCAGGCCGGAACCTACCTTGCCACATTCCGAGCCATCTGCAAGAAATATCCGGGACGAACACCGGGTTCAATCCTTGCCGATCTTGTGGATCGCACTCCCGGGGAGGAGGGCAAGTGGTTCGCGGCGGCTAAGGACGCCAAGCTTTACGACACCGCACTCGACTTGGCGCGCAAATCCCCCGTGGATCATCGAACCCTGCTGCGCGCGGTGGAAGACTTCGCTGATAGTCAGCCTGGGTTTGCTCTAAACACCGGTCTGACCGCGCTGCACTGGATCTGCGCCGGCCGAGCCTATGAGGCCACCATGGGGGAGGTTCGCGCGATCTTCGACGGGGTGATGAAGGCGAGCGAGATTTCGGGGTGCCAGGATTCTGCACTGAATGCGATCAAGAAATCACTTTCTGGATTCCCTGACGAGCGGTTGGTCAGGGGAACCTTGGCTAACCTGTTGGGGTGATTCGAATCGTGCAACTCAAAAGACCCTTCTACAGGCTTCTCCGCACGGAGTCAGCAACAAATTTTGAGAACGTAGTTAGATCATCAACGACACTGGCTTTTTCAAGAGCAGCCATATAGGTCGCACGATCCTCGACTCGAATCACAGTCCAAGGGTACCCTCCCGATGCCAGCATCAGGTTCATTGTAAATCGAGCCATCCGTCCATTCCCATCCATGTAGGGATGGATAAACCCGAACAGCCAGTGACCCAGTACGGCACGCACAAAAGCGTCGGTCTCCTCGGCAAAACATTCGCGTAATGCTTCCATTCCATCCCGCACGTAGTCGAAGTGCGGCGGAGCGTGTAGCGATCCGCGCAAAAAGACCATATGGCGACGATAGCCCACCAAGTCCCGGCGCTCGAGTATTCCGGCATCCACTGATGGGCCGAACAGTTTTTGAAACCAGGCATGGTGCCTGTCGTTGAAGATCTGAGCAGCGATGGCAGACTTTGCGGATATCTTCGAATACGCTTGTCCAGCATCTTCCTTGACTAACTGAAATGCATCCAGATAACCACGGGCAGCCATCGCATCAATCTGTCGTTGATCTTGCGTATTTCCAGCCGGATCCCACATCCCTTCTTCAACTTTGCGAATGAGTTCTGGAGTGACCCGGTATCGCTCTATCGACAGGCTGTGATAGGCATCCTCAACTCGAATCGATTCAACGCGTGCCAGATAGTCA
>CAMDMZ010000032.1 GCA_945902805.1 Propionivibrio dicarboxylicus
CTACCTGGCTCTGCGAAACATCAGCCAGAAATGGACGATGCCAATTCGTGACTGGAAAGCCGCCCTGACTCGCTTTACCATTCAGTTCGATGAACGGATGAGTGGCCTTTAACCCATACCCCGTTTACACAAAATTCAGGACACCCTCAGCGCATCGTCTTTTCACTGCGACTGGCCAAATGGAATCAAACGTCAAATTTGAAACCGCGATTTCCGCCCCCCCCCCAGCCCCATTCGAATGCACGACGCACTGAAGTCGGTTCTATCACCGGGAATCCCCTTCTCGGGATGGCGAGACGGCGGCCCATGTGCCACAATTCGCCATCCGTGCCACATGGAAGCAACGACCATGAAAACTATCACTGTCCGCGAGGCTCGCGAAGGGCTTTCCCACCCCGAATTGCTGTTCGCCGATAACGATGAAGTGATTGTTACCCGGCGCGGCGAGCCGGTGGCGCGCATCTTGCCGATTGCCAAACGCCCCCGCCTCGGTACGCTCAAGGATTTTCTCAACCAACAGCCCATGCAAGCCGTTCCTTCTGAGGTTTTGCTCAACGAAGACCGAAAGGATCGCTGTTGAGCGCCTATATCGACACCAGCGCGTTGGCCAAATGTTATATCCGCGAAGCGCGCTCGTTTGATGTGCTGGGCTGGGCGGCGGAGCAAAGCGCACCCGTCACTGCGGCACTAACGCTGGTTGAGTTTCGTTGCCTGCTGGCCCGACGCCGCCGCAACGGTGAAATCAGCCCGAAGTTGGAGCACGATGCCCTCGCACGCTTTGACGAGCATGTGCGGTCTGGCGCCTGGTTCATTCCTCACGATCCGCGCAGCGACTATGCCGTGGCGCGTGGTTTGATTGATGCCTTCCCGTCGCTGCCCTTGCGCGCTCTGGACGCCCTGCACCTCGCTGCAGCCCGCAGCGCGGGCACCAGCGATTTCGCCACCGCAGATAAAACCCAAGCCAGTGCTGCCGAGGCGCTTGGCTTTACTGTTCACCGCTTCTACTGAAGACCCTACTGAATGACCATCATGACTAACACTACAACGCCCCCTACTCCTGCTCCTGCCCCCATTGACGAAAACCGCCTGATCGCCGAGCGCCGCGAAAAGCTTGCTGCTTGGCGCGCCACCGGCAAAGCCTTCCCCAACGATTTCTCGCGCGAGAACTACGCCGCACGCCTCGACGAGCTCTACGCCAGCAAAACGCGCGAAGAACTCGAAGCCTTGCAGATCGAGGTCAAGGTCGCCGGCCGCATTATGTTGAAGCGCGTGATGGGCAAGGCCGCCTTCGCCACCATTCAGGACATGTCCGGCCGCATCCAGGTCTTCGTCAGCATCGACGCCACGGGCGAGGACGCGCTGAAAGCCTTCAAGGGCTGGGATCTGGGCGATATCGTCGGCGTGGTCGGCGTCTTGTTCAAGACCAAGACGGATGAACTCACCGTGCAAAGCCGCGAGATTCGCCTGCTGACCAAATCGCTGCGCCCCTTGCCGGAAAAATTCCACGGCCTGTCCGACGTCGAGCAAACCTATCGCCAGCGCTACCTCGACCTGATGACCAACGAAGGCTCGCGCTTCACCTTCGTCGCTCGTAGCCGCATCGTGCAATCGATCCGCAACTTCATGACCAATCACGGCTTCCTCGAAGTCGAGACGCCGATGATGCATCCCATCCCTGGCGGTGCGGCAGCGAAGCCGTTCAAGACGCATCACAATGCGTTGGACATGGAACTCTTCCTGCGCATCGCGCCCGAGCTTTATCTCAAGCGCTTGGTGGTCGGTGGCTTCGAAAAAGTTTTCGAAATCAACCGCAATTTCCGCAACGAAGGCCTCTCGCCGCGCCATAACCCCGAATTCACCATGATGGAGTTTTACGAGGCCTACACCGAATACCGCAAGCTGATGGACTTCACCGAAGGTCTGATTCGCCATTCGGCACGCGAAGCGCTGGGCATGGAAGTCTTCGAATATCAGGGTCGTGTCCTCGATCTGTCCAAGCCCTTCCACCGCCTGACCATCGTCGAGTGCATCCGCAAATACCATCCTGGCTTTACCTTACAAGAACTCGCTGATGCCGAATGGCTGAAGGCCAAAATCATGGCCTTCGGCGAGAAGGTCAAGCCCGGCGGGCTGGGCAGCTTGCAACTGCAGTTGTTCGAAGCCTGCGCCGAAGCCGAGTTGTGGGAACCGACCTTCATCATCGACTACCCGGTCGAAGTCTCGCCGCTGGCGCGTGCCTCGGATACCAATCCGGAAATCACGGAGCGCTTCGAACTCTTCATCGTCGGCCGCGAAATCGCCAACGGCTTCTCCGAGCTGAACGATGCCGAAGATCAGGCTGCACGCTTTCTCGACCAAGCCAAGGCCAAGGAAGCCGGCGACGAAGAAGCGATGTACTACGACGCCGACTTCATCCGCGCACTCGAATATGGCCTGCCGCCGACGGGTGGCTGCGGTATCGGCATCGACCGTCTGGTCATGCTGCTGACCGACAGCCCCGCCATCCGCGACGTCATCCTCTTCCCGCAGATGCGCCGCGAATAATGAGCACACTCGTCCCCGCCGAACTTGCGTTCGCCGGGGACGGCACACCGTTTTCACCGCTCTATGGCGATGTGTACCACTCGGCGCAGGGTGCCGTCGAACAAGCACAACATGTGTTCATCGGCGGTAATGATTTGCCAACGCGCTGGAGCGGGCGCGACCACTTCACCCTCCTCGAAACCGGCTTTGGCCTCGGCCTGAATTTCCTCGCCACCTGGCAAGCCTGGAACGACGCCGGGCGGCCCTGTCGGCTGCATTTCATTTCAATTGAGAAGCACCCGTTTCGGGCGGACGATCTGCGTCACCTGCTCGCCCGACATCCGGCGTTGGAGACCCGAGCCACGCTCTTGCTGGCACATTGGCCGCTGCTGATTGGCGGCTTTCACCGACTGCATTTTGTCGATGACAGATTGACCCTGACGCTGCTTTTCGGCGATGCCGAGAAAATGCTGACCAAGCTCGTTGCGCAAGTCGATGCCGTTTACCTCGATGGCTTTTCGCCGGCCAAAAACCCCGATCTGTGGTCGCCCGCCCTGCTCGCCCTGATCACCCGACGCTGCAAACCCGACGCCACGCTGGCCACTTGGAGCGTCGCTGGAGAACTGAGGCGGACACTGGAAACCCTGGGCTGGCAGGTCGAACGCCGCCCCGGCTTTGCGACCAAGCGCGAAATGATTGTGGCACGGCGGCTAGCGCCCAATACTGCCGTCTCGCCAAAGCCGACTTTTTGCACAGGTAGCAACCCACACCACGCCATTGTCATCGGTGCCGGAATCGCCGGTTGCGCCATCAGCGAACGCCTGGCGACACGTGGCTGGCGCATCGACCTGATCGATCGTCAGCCAGTCCCCGCGCAGGAAGCCTCTGGCAACCCGGCCGGCGTGGTTCTGCCGCGCATCGCCAAAGACGACGCCCTCGCCGCGCGCTTTTCCCGCGCCTGTTTTTTCTACGCCCTGCGCCGCCTGCAGCAGCTGCCCGGCGCCCGCTGGGGTGCCTGCGGTGTATTCCAGATCGCCAAGGATGCCGCCCACGAAAGCCTGCAACGCGACGCCCTGCAGCGCCATCAATTTCCCGCCCCTTACGTCGAATTCCTCGAACGCGATGCCGCCGCAGAACGGCTCGGTCATCCTGTCGCCCACGGTGGCTGGTGGTTCCCTGCCGCCGGCTGGGTCGATCCGGGGAGTGTCTGTCGCGCCATGCTCGATGCAAGTGGCTCGCACATCACGCCACATTTCAAGCAGGAAGTCTCGCGCCTTGAATACGCAGACAAGCGCTGGCACGCCCTCGATAGCGCCGGCAAGCTGATTGCCAGCGCTGCCCATGTCGTCCTTGCCAATGCGGCCGCCGCCAATCGCCTGCTGTCCGTACCGCTGCCGCTGATCTCCGTGCGTGGCCAGGTCAGTTTCCTGCCGCCTGAACATCACGCCGCGCTCGACACCGTCAAAACCGTGCTCTGCCGCAGTAGCTACCTGACGCCGCCGGCCGCCGGCACCGTCTGTTTCGGTGCCAGTTTCGATCCGCAGGACAACGATCCGGCCTTGCGGCTCGTCGATCACCAGGAAAACCTCGACCGCCTCGATGAGCTATTGCCCGGCTGCACGACCGGCATCGCCGCCGCCACCCTGGATGGCCGCGTTGGCTTTCGTAACACCACGCCGGATCACCTGCCGCTGGTCGGCACCTTGGCCGCCCTCATCGACGCCACGCGTAAGGATGTGCGGCTCGACAACCTGCCCCGCGCCGTCGGCTTGCATGTGCTTGTCGGCCTTGGCGCTCGCGGCATCGTCTGGGCACCCTTGGCGGCCGAACTCCTTGCCGCCCAATTGAATGGCGAACCACTGCCGCTGGAACAAGAAATGGTGGCCGCAATCGACCCCGCGCGTGCCGCCCTCAAAGCCTTTCGCAAAGGGCAATGACGGGCGTTTGTAACAACTGGTTTCCCCGGTTGTCTCTGTGACCCCGAGTGCGTTAAGTTGTGGGTAGCAAGTATTTCGTCATTTATTGCGGAGACAAACCTTGAACACCATCCAGACCGTCCCCACGGCCGCTGCCAGTACCACGCATCCGCTGATTCTCGTCGCCGCAACAGCCGTCACCATTGCCAGTGGCGTAGTTATCGCCAGCTTCGCAGGCTGGTTACCAAAAAGCGAGGCACCGGCGCCGGTCGCAGCGGCAAGCGTCGCACCGGTAACGACAGCCGCTGTAACCGCAACACCGCCGAATGAGGTAACGCCGGCAGTAACTGCTGCACCGCCTGCGCCACCCGCACCGAAGGTCAATCCGGCACCGAAGCCCGCCAAGTCTGCCCCCGTCGTACAAAAAGTCGGCGCTGACGAGACGGCGCTGCCACCGCCGCGCATTTATTCGGCCCCGCCACCGCCACCGCGCGCACTCGCCGCGCAAGCGTCGTCGCTATCCAATGTGCCGCCGCCGGGCAGTGCGCCGGCTCCCTACGAGGTCCGCTCACCGGTCAATACCGCCGGGGCGCCTGCAGATTATGGTCAGCCACCGCCCCCCCCACCCGCGCCTGCCACCTGTCGTGATTGCGGCAGGGTCGAGTCAATCCTGGAAGTCACCGCCGATGGCAAGAGCAGTCCGGTTGGCGCCATCGCCGGCGCTGTGGTTGGCGGCATCATCGGCAACCAGTTCGGCAGTGGCTCCGGACGCACGGCCACGCGCCTGCTAGGTGCGGCAGGTGGCGCCCTGATCGGTAACGAGGTCGAGAAATCGAATAACAAATCCGCGCGCTACGACCTGACGGTGCGCTTCGAAGACGGCACCGCACGCCGCTTCAGCAGTTCCTCGCTACCCACTTGGCGCGTCGGCGATCGCGTCAAATTGCAGGATGGGCAACTGTTTCCGCGCAATTGATGGGGCTTGCTGACTGTTTGTTGCCATTTTTCCGCTTGAGATCGGCGAACACCCGGAAAATTCTCTTTCACCCTTCATTTGCTCAGCTCCACGATCGATTATCATTGGATTTTTAACGCATACTTTTTAATTTGCAATGATAATTGCCCGCAGAACTGAAGCGAGCATTCTCCAGTCCCTCGCCCATACCGCCGCGATCGTGTTGCTGGGGCCACGCCAGGTCGGCAAGACTACCTTGGCTAGGAATATCGCCGCCAACTGGCCGGGCGCTGCGGTTTATCTCGATCTTGAACGCCCTGCCGACCGGCTGCGCCTTGACGATGCGGACAGCTACCTCCGTGCACAAAGCGGAAAACTGGTCATCCTCGACGAAATACACCGCGCCCCGGGCGTGTTTGATATCTTGCGCGGCATCATCGACGACAACCGCCGGGCCGCGTTGCGGAGCGGCCAATTTCTTCTGCTGGGCTCGGCCGCGCTTGACCTGATGCGCCAGTCGAGCGAAACGCTGGCCGGTCGGGTCGCTTATCTGGATATCGCGCCGCTCGATATTGGCGAAACCGGTGCTGCCGGGATCGACCCGACCACGCTTTGGCTGCGCGGCGGTTTCCCCGACAGTTTGCTGGCGCAGGACGACGAGCGCAGTCTCGACTGGCGGCGCGACTTCATCCGCAGCTACCTGGAACGCGACGTGCCGATGTTTGCACCACGACTGCCCACCGAAACCATTGGCCGCTTGTTGACCATGCTGGCCCACCAACAAGGCAGCCTCCTAAACCAGTCCCGCCTCGCCGCCGCACTCGGCATCGCCAATCCGACGGTGGATCGCTACATCGACCTGCTGGTGGATCTGCAACTACTGCGCCGCTTGCGCCCGTGGAGCGGCAACGTCGGCAAGCGCCTGATCAAATCACCCAAGGTCTACGTGCGCGACAGCGGCATTTTGCACGGACTGCTCGAACTGGAAACGCTCGACGACCTACTCGGGCACCCGGTCTGCGGACTCAGCTTTGAAGGGCATTGCATCGAAAACCTGGTGCTGGCGGCAAGCCCGCGCCGGGTGCCGTATTTCTACCGCACACATGCTGGCGCCGAAATCGATTTGCTGCTGGAAAAAGGCGGGCAGCCCGACATCGCTATCGAAATCAAGCGTTCAAGCGCACCTGATCCTGGACGAGGTTTTGCCGTTGCCTGTGACGATCTGCACATCACGCAACGCTATGTCGTCTATCCCGGCAGCGAAAAGTTCGCTCTGCGCCATGGTGCTCAAGCAATCGGTCTGGCGGAACTCACGGCCCTTTTACAGGCAAAACCACCAGAGTAGCGGAGGGTCGAATTCGACGGATTCATCGGCGCGGCGACCTACGCCAGCATCCGCTCCAACCGCCGCAACACTTCATCGCGTCCCAGTACCGCTAGCACCCGATCAATGGCCGGGCTTTGCGGCTGGCCGAGCAGGACGACGCGCAAGGGGATGGCGACCTGCGGCATTTTCAGGCCGGTGGCAGCCAAGGACTCCTTCAATGTCTTGGCCAGCACCTCGGGCAAAAAGTCGGCGCTGGCGAGACGGCGGCTTAGATCCGCTAGAGCGGCTTTAGCGGGCTCGGTCAGATGCTGCGCCAGCATTTCCGCCGACGCTTGCGGCGCGACATAAAACGCGTGAGCGCAATCGGCCAATTCGTTAAGGTTTTGCACGCGATCTTTGTACAGCGCGGCAATCGCCGCCGGATCAGGTGACGCCGTGGCGGTCACTCCACCGCGCGCCAGCCGTTCGACGATAGCGTTGCCAAGCCGCGCATCATCGGCCAGCTTGATGTAATGGGCGTTGAGCCAGTTGAGCTTTTCGGTATTGAACTGGGCGGCGGAACTGGTGATGTGATCCAGATCAAACCACTCGACGAATTGCGCCATCGAGAACACTTCTTCGTCACCATGCGACCAGCCGAGTCGACCGAGGTAATTCAGCACCGCTTCGGGCAGATAACCTTCGTCGTCGTACTGCATCACCGATACCGCGCCATGACGCTTGGAAAGCTTCTGGCCGTCGTCACCGAGGATCATCGACAGATGGCCGTACACCGGCACCGGTGCGCCAAGTGCCTCCAACAGGTTGATCTGGCGCGGGGTGTTGTTTACGTGGTCGTCGCCGCGAATCACATGGGTGATGCCCATGTCGCGGTCGTCCACCACGACGCAAAAATTGTAGGTCGGCGTGCCATCGGCGCGGGCGATGATGAAGTCGTCGAGCTCGGCATTGGCGATCTCGATGCGGCCCTTGACCTGGTCATCCCAAGCCACCACGCCATCGGTCGGATTCCTGAAACGCACCACCGGCGCCACACCTTCCGGCACGACCGGAAGCGTCTTGCCCGGCGCCGGACGCCAGCGACCATCGTAGCGCGGCTTTTCCTTGGCCGCTTCCTGTTCGGCGCGCAGGGCGTCGAGTTCTTCCTTACTGGTATAGCAGTGGTAAGCCGTGCCAGCCGCCAGCATTTGCTGGATCACCTCGCGATAACGATCCATGCGCTGCATCTGGTAGAACGGGCCTTCGTCATGTGCCAACCCCAGCCACTGCATGCCGTCAACAATCGCCTGCACCGCTTCGGGCGTGGAGCGCGCGACATCGGTGTCTTCGATACGGAGGATGAACTGCCCACCATGGCGGCGTGCATACGCCCACGAAAACAGCGCGGTGCGGGCGCCACCAATGTGAAGAAAGCCGGTCGGGCTGGGAGCAAAACGGGTACGAACAGTAACAGTCATGGGGCCACCAACAAAAAAGCCCAAGCGAACTTGGGCGATTACTCAGTTTGTATTACACATTGAAAATAAGGATAAACCCGTTCGGCCTGAGCTTGTCGAAGGCCGGTATCGCTCCGAAACCTGCGGTTCGACAAGCTCACCGCGAACGGCAATCATTGTCGTGAATACTGCAGCGCGAATTTTACAACAAGCCAACCCCGTCAAAGCTCTGCTGCCGACACCGTCTTCTGCGCCCAGTTCAGAGCTTCCAGCACCGCGTGCGAGACCGCCTCATCACTGACGCCGCAACGGTCCGCCGCCTGCGCGATGACGTCCGGATCGCCGGATTCCACGGCGATTGCCAGTTGCAGAATGTCGCCCAGATCGCCGCCCTGCCCCAGCAGCGCCTGGGTCACGGATTCGGGCAGCGCTATCTGACGCAGCATCTCCTCCATCCTCTGCCCCATCAGACGATCGAGCAGCGAAAACAGGCCGGTCATGAACAACTGGTCGGCCACCGCCGGCACCCGCCCCTGCCCGGTCAAGCCTTCCATAAAGCGGCCGCGAGTCAGCGCTCTTTCCGTCAACACCCGTTCGCGGTAACTCGGATTCAGCGTGTCGAAGAGCAGCAGCGAGAGCCAGCGAAAGGTCTTGTCGCGTCCCAATGTGATCAGCCCCTGGCTGATTGATGTCACCTCGCGCAGCAAGCCCATGGCCGCCGAATTAACGTAGCGCAGCAGCTTGAAGCTGAGGATCGGCTCGGTCTTCAGTCCCTCGGCGATCAGCGTCAACTCGACACCGCTGCGCACCTGGTTCAGCAGTTCGATGATGCGAATCCGGTTGATATCGCTCTTGCGCGCCGCCCAGTTTTCGTGACTGGAGACAAAGCCGCCCTGAAATAGGTCGAACCCCGAGCGAAAGCAAAGACTGAACTCGTCGTTGCTCTGCAGCTCACGGGCGATCAGTTGCACCGGCGGCGCATCCGACGCCCGCTGCGTGCGCAGACGCGTTGCCAGCGCGCGCAACTCAAGGCCATCGAAGGCGCTCGCCTCGACCTGAATGAAATCGCTTTGCGCCAACAGCGACTGCAACCCCGGCAGATCCTGACGCAGCAACCAGCCATGGCGCACGCCCTGAGTGCGCAGCGCGGCCAACCGGGTTTCGACCGTCACTGGATCAAGCGGAAACTCGGACCGCAGATCGAGCAGCAGCACGGTATGTGCCGCCGGCAACTGGTCGATCAACGGGTTGTCGAGCGAGAGTGGCGACAAGCGGACAAAGACCAGTCGTTGCTCAGCCAGACCATCGACATCGCCACTGACGATGCTGTGCAGCAGGGCATCGTCGTAGCTGCGCTGCACGGCCGGATTACGCGCCGACAGGCGCGCTTCGAGCTTGCGCTTGAGCACAAACTCGTAACCGGCGATTCGTTCCTTGCGATCCAGGATGGCCTCGCGATGCACGAAAGAACGCGTGCCATCGCTCGCCCTGGCTGTCGCCGTTTTCATAGGTGACGCTGGCGATGCCGGTGTCGGTGGCACGGCTGACGCCACGGCGCGCGCCGCCTCCGCGTTGTCCTCGGCGCCATCGAACCAGCGCTTCAAAAAACCAAACATCAGTCAGCTCGCGGGGTTAGGTTGATTGATAGGTTGAATGAATACTGCGTCATACGGACATTATGATCGAACTCCACGCTTGAACTAGACTACAGATTGGTGCGATAAGAAATCCCCTGCCAAGCTCGGCTCCGCTAGACTGAGATGAGCTTTCGATTGAACGAGGATCGCAGAACGTGAGATTCGACATCCCGACCCTGATGCAGATGCTGATTCTGCTGACGGCACTTCTCAGCCTGAGCACGGCACTGGTCTCACGTAGCGTCGGCGCTGGCCTTCTGCGCCCGTGGTGGATCGCCCTTCTACTGCTCGACATCAGCTATATCGGCTATGCCTTGCGTGGCATCGCGCCGGACTGGCTTTCCATCGTCGTCGCCAATGTCACGATCAGCGCTGCCTACGCGCTAATGGCCGTCGCCGTTGCCAACTTCAATGGCACGACGGTGCGCCGCACGCTGCTGGTTGCCCCGGCAGTGGCCGTGCTGTGCCTCTTCCCCTGGATCATCGACCGGCAGGATTTGCGCAACATTGCTTCGTCCGTCATCCATGGCGGCCAACTGGTGCTGGTTCTGCTGATTCTCTACCGCCACGATGCCCCGGAAAGTGGCCGACGCGGGCGCGGCCAGATCCTGTTCGCCGTGGCGATCGCCGCCAGTGCGGCCATCTTGCTTTTCCGCCTGGTGCAAGCCGCGATCAGCGGGCCGGAATCCGTCGCATTCGGCATCAAGGATCAGCATCCGTACCAGGTGCTGATCATGGTGGCTTCTATCCTTGCCGTGATGGCGGCCTCGATCGGCTTCATCCTGATGGTGCTGGAGCGCGCCGTCCGCACCGCCGGCGAGCAAACCATCCTGCTCGGCGCCATCCTCGACAGCGTGACCGAATCCATCATCATGTTTGATCGCGATGGGAAGGTACTGCAAACCAATAGCGTCGGTGCCCAACGTTTTCATGCCACCCCGGAAACTCTGGTCGGCAAACGGCTGGATCAAATCGCGCCGCCGGACATCGCTGCCACCCGCTTGGCGGCCATACAGCACGTGAGTACCAGCGGCCAGCCCGCCGAACTCCTCGACGAACGCGAAGGACGCAGCTACCAGATCAACTTTTATCCGGTTCGTGGCCGCAGCGGCGGTGCCGTCCGCCATGTCGTCACCTATGCCGAAGATATCACCGACAACGTTCAAGCCGAACGCCACCTGTCCTTCCTCACCCAGCGCTCGCTCTTCCTGCTCGAACTGCCACGTCTGGCTGAAAATCTGGACGACGCCACGCTGATGCAGCGTGGCCTGGAAATGGCCGAAGAGCTCACCGACAGCGTCATTTCCTTCATCCACTTTGTCAATGAGAACGAGGAAACCATCGAACTCATCACCTGGTCGCGACGCACGCTGGAAAGTTACTGCCATGCCGTTTTCGACCGTCACTACCCGGTCAGCCAGGCAGGTATCTGGGCCGAAGCCTTGCGCCAGCGCCAGCCGGTGGTATTCAACGATTACGCCAGCGCCAGCAACAAACGCGGCCTGCCAGAGGGGCATGCCCACTTGCAGCGCCTGATTTCCGTGCCCGTCATCGAACACGGCAACGTCGTCATGCTGGCCGGAATCGGCAACAAGCCAAGCAACTATTCGCAGCAGGATATCGAGACCCTGCAACTCATCGCCAACGACATCTGGCGCCTGGTGCAGCGCAAACGCAGCCTGGACAAGATCAGTCGTTTCAGCAGCATGATCGAACGCTCGCTGAACGAAATTTTCAGTTTCGATGCCGAGAGTCTGAAGTTCCTCGACGCCAATCGTGGCGCACTGGAAAACATCGGCTACCCGATTGATGAACTGCGCCAGATGACCCCGCTCGACATCAAGCCCGACATCAGCGCCCAAGCGTTTGACGAACTGCTCTTGCCGCTGCGCAACGGCGACGTGCCGCTGCTTCAATTCACCACCCGCCACCAGCGCAAGGATGGCAGCAGCTACCCGGTCGAAATCCATCTCGAAATGACCGATGAAGCGCACCCGATATTCGTCGCCGTAGCGCGTGATATCAGCGAGCGCATCAACAACGAACACGATCTCAAACTCGCGCTGCAGGTCATCGAAGCCAGCCCGATGGTCAGCTTCCGCTGGCGCGCAACTGACGATTGGCCGGTGGACTATGTTTCCAGCAACATCACCCGCTGGGGTTATAGCGTCGATCAGATGGTCGCCGGCACCCCCCGCTACAGCGACATCATCCATCCCGACGACCTTACGCGTGCGATCGACGAAGTGACCCGCCATATAACGGCTGGCACCGACAGCTTTACCCAGGAATATCGGGTCCGCGCGGCTGATGCGCATTATTTCTGGGTCGAGGACCACACGCGCATCCTGCGCCGGACGGATGGCACACCCGAGTTTTTCGAAGGCGTTGTCAATGACATCGACGCCAAGAAATGTAGCGAGCTGGCCCTCGCCGCCAATCTCGAACAACAGCAACAGCTCAACAAAAAGCTCGAAGAAGCCCACAACCAGTTGCTGCAAGCCGAAAAAATGGCCTCGATCGGCCAACTGGCGGCCGGCGTGGCGCATGAGCTCAACAATCCGATCGGCTTCGTCCATTCCAATCTCGGCACCCTGGAAGGCTATCTGCGCGACATCTTCCAGATCACCGACACGGTCGACCTGGCCGCCGCAACGGCGACCCATCCGGCGGATTTCGCGCCAATCGAAAAGCTCATGCAGGAAAAGGAATTTGCCTACATCAAGAGCGACACCGTCCAACTGATGGCCGAATCGAAAGACGGTCTGGCCCGTGTGCGCAAGATTGTCCAGGATCTGAAGGACTTTTCGCGGCCGGGTGAGACCGATTGGCAATGGACCAACCTGCACCAAGGACTGGACTCAACCCTCAATATCGTCTGGAACGAGCTCAAGTACAAATGCACGGTCGTCAAGCACTACGCGCCGGATCTGCCCCAGATCAATTGCCTCGCATCGCAATTGAACCAGGTCTTCATGAATCTGCTGCTCAATGCCGCCCATGCCATTCAAACCACCGGCGTGATCACCATCGCCACCGAGCGCGACGGCGACAGTGCCGTCCGCATCCGGATCAGTGACAACGGCGCAGGAATTCCGCCGGAAAATCTGAAACGCATCTTCGAGCCTTTCTTCACCACCAAGCCCATCGGCAAAGGCACCGGCCTGGGCTTATCGATTGCCTGGGGCATCGTCGCCAAGCACCACGGACGCATCGAGGTCACCAGCACGGTCGGCCAAGGCACCACTTTCGAATTGACGCTACCCACCAACCCCAGCGACCAAAACGGAGAACCAAACCATGCCGACACGAGCACCTGACAATAAGTCGGTGCTGGCGAGACGGCGCCCGCCGCATTCATGGAGGCACTTTTTAATGCCTCCCGATTTCATTGCAAGGATTTGTCAGCCATGACAAGCACCACCGCGCTCCCGGAGAGCAGGCAAGCTACCATCCTGATCGTCGATGACACTCGGATCAACCTGATGATGGTCAACGAGATGCTGCACAAACACTACACGGTGTTGCAGGCAGCTTCCGGCAAGGATGCCCTTGAAATCGTCGCCCGGACGCCGCCGGACCTGATCCTGCTGGACGTGATGATGCCGGTCATGGACGGTTATGAGGTCTTGAAGCATTTACGCGACTCGCCGGTGGCACGCGACATTCCCGTGATCTTCGTCACCGCCATGAACAACGAGACCGACGAGCAGAAAGGGCTCGCCCTCGGCGCTGTGGATTACATGACCAAGCCCTTGCGACCGGCGATTCTGCTGTCCCGCGTGCGCAATCACCTCGAACTTAAATTCGGCCGCGATGCCATGCGCAAGCAGAATGAAGTTCTCGATCTGCGCGTCCGCGAGCGTACCCAGGCGCTGCTCCACGAACGCCAGCAACTCGCCGATGCGCTGGCCTATCAACGCCAGATCAATAAGAAATTGGAAGATGCCCAGAACCAGTTGCTGCAATCCGAAAAAATGGCCTCGCTGGGCCAGCTCGCCGCCGGCGTGGCCCATGAACTGAATAACCCGATCGGCTTTGTCCATTCCAATCTCGGCACGCTCGAACGCTATCTGAACGATATTTTCGCCATTACCACCGCCTGCGAAACGGCTGCCGCCCAGGCCACTCATCCGGCCGATTTCGCCGCCGTGGAGCGTTTGCGGCAAGACAAGGATTTCGACTTCATCAAGCAAGACATCTACCAGCTCATGAGCGAATCCAAGGAAGGGCTCACCCGGGTGCGAAAAATCGTCCAGGATCTCAAGGACTTTTCCCACGTCGGCGACACCAACTGGAAATGGGCCAACCTGCAGACCGAACTGGACTCGACGCTCAACATCGTCTGGAACGAGCTCAAATACAAATGCACCGTAATCAAACACTACGCGCCCGACCTGCCACAGATCCGCTGCCTGCCGTCGCAACTCAATCAAGTCTTCATGAACCTGCTGGTTAACGCGGCGCAAGCCATCGAGGAAAAAGGCAACATCACCATCAGCACCGACGTGCTCAACAAGGACTCGATCCGGATACAAATCAACGATACCGGCAGCGGCATCCCGGCCGAAAATCTCACGCGCATTTTCGATCCCTTCTTCACCACCAAGCCGATTGGCAAGGGGACCGGGCTCGGTCTGTCGATCTCCTACGGCATCATCGACAAACATCGCGGCCACATCGACGTCAGCAGTGTCGTCGGCCAGGGCACCCGCTTCACCATCACCTTGCCCATCGACGGAAAACAGGACGACACGCCGGACGCCGGCGGCGAGTCTGCCCCGGCGGCCGCATGAGATAAACCATGTTTCCCGCACTCTCCACCTCCGTCAAACAGTGGCTGTTGCTTGGTTTGGCCTTGCTCCTGCTCGGCGCGCAAATGGCCAACGACTCGTTGAACACCCGCCGCCTGATCGAGAACGAAGCCGCCGCCCGGCTGGAAAACCACAGCCTGGTCTTGCTAGAAGAACTGGAGCGTCGTTTGCACTCGATCAGCCAGACGCTCAAGCACTTGCGCGGCGATCCGTTCCACGAATTGGCCAACAAGGATCGCGGCGTCAGTTTTTCCAAGCGACTGGGCACTCTAGTCGATACCCTGGAAGGCGTGCGGACCTTGCTGTTACTGGATGCTGAGGGCAACACCCTGGCGGCCAACCGCATAGAGTTGCTCGGTAAAAACTTCGCCTATCGCGAATATTTCAAGAACTTCAAGGAACGCCCGCTGCCCGACCGAATGTATATCAGCGAACCGTTCACCACCATCCTGAATGTCTACACCGTCAATCTGGTACGCCCGATCTATGGTCCGCAAGGCGAATTCGCCGGTATCGTCTCAGCGACTATTGACGCCGATGGCCTGGCCGTACTATTGAAATCACTCCACGCCAGCAAAGACACGCGGCTCTCGATCGTCCATGGTAGCGGTGCGCTGTTGAAACTGGTGCCGGAACGCATCGACGTCCCGCCCGGCACGCGGGTCGACAAACCCGGCAGTTTTTTCACCCGCCACTGGGCAAGCGGCCAACCAGCCAGCTTGATGTTTGGTACCTCGGGGACCACCAATACCGAAAGCATCATCTCGATGCGAACCATCGATTCGGCGACCCAGCAAATGAACACCGCACTGGTGGTCGCCGCTGCCCGGGATCGCGCCGTTATCCTGGCCCCGTGGCACCAATTGCGCAATCAACGCATTGCCCTCTTCCTCGTAATTGCCGCCGTGACCGCGCTGGCGCTGTCGATCTATCAAAAACGCCAGCGCCGTTTTGAGCGCCTGCTCCAGGAAAAAGAAGACCAGCGCCAGCGCTCGATCCTGACGCTGCAGCGCTTCATCGACCAGCTGCCTGGCACCGCCTATGTCAAGGATGCCAACTCCGTTACGCTGATGGCCAACCACGGCTTCAAGACCCTGCTCGGCATGGACCCGGAGCCGATGATCGGCAAGACGACACCTGAACTGTTCCCCGGCGAATTCGGCGTCAAGATTGCCGCCGACGACCGCCAGGTGCTGGACAGCGGCGTGACAACCATGATCGAAGAAAGCTTCAACGGCCGCGATTACGAATCGACCAAATTCGTCATCGATACCGGCGACGGCGAGCTGCAACTCGGCGGCATGACGCTCGACATTACCCCGCGCAAGGTCGCCGAACGCGCCGTGGCAACGCAAATGCTGGCACTGCAAGAACTGAACAAGAAGCTCGAAGAGGCCACCAACCAGTTGTTGCAATCGGAAAAGATGGCCTCGCTTGGTCAGCTTGCGGCGGGCGTGGCCCACGAGCTGAACAATCCGATCGGCTTCGTTTTTTCCAATCTCGGCACGCTTGAAACCTATCTCCACGACATCTTTGAAGTCGCCCGGGTGTGCGAGCAAGCCATCGAACGCAGCAGCGCCCCGGCCGATATCGCGGCGATTCAGGAGCTCAAGCAAAGCAAGGATTTCGACTACATCCGCAACGATGTGTTCGCCCTGATGAGGGAATCACAAGACGGCCTGGCGCGGGTGAAAAAGATCGTCCAGGACCTCAAGGATTTCTCCCGCCCCGGCGAAAGCGAATGGCAGTGGGCTGATCTCCACGCCGGGCTCGATTCCACGCTCAACATCGTCGCGAACGAACTCAAGTACAAATGCACGGTGACAAAAACCTATGGCGACCTGCCGCCGGTGCATTGCCTGCTGGCACAACTCAACCAGGTCTTCATGAACCTGCTGGTCAACGCCAGCCACGCGATTACCGACAAGGGCGAAATCACCATCCACACCGGCCGCCAGGGCGACGAGGTGTTTATCGCCATCAGTGATACCGGCAGCGGCATCCCGCCCGAGAATATCCATCGCATCTTCGAGCCCTTCTTTACCACCAAACCGGTGGGCAAAGGTACCGGCCTGGGCTTGTCGATCGTCTATGGCATCATCCAGAAACACCACGGGCGAATCGATGTCGCCAGCGAATTGGGCAAAGGCTCGACATTCACCATCTGGCTACCGATCGAGGCCAGCGCCGTCCCGCCAGCACCGACTTTTTGAGGTTTCACATGACCCAAGACGCCATTCAAAACACCACCCTGACCGCTCCTCCAGCCGCCCCCGCCCGCCTGCTGTTCGTCGATGACGAACCGGCGATCCTGAATGCGCTGAAACGCATTTTCCGACCCCAGGGCTATGAGATTGTCACTGCCACGTCCGGTGCCGAAGGGCTCGAACTGCTGGAACAGAAGCCGGTCGATCTGGTGCTTTCCGACATGCGCATGCCGGAAATGGACGGTTCGCGCTTTCTCGAACAGGTGTTTGCCCGCTGGCCCGATACCAAGCGCATCCTGCTCACCGGCTACGCCGACGCCAGCGCCACCATCGCCGCCGTCAATCGCGGCAAGATCTGGAGCTATGTCGCAAAACCCTGGAACGACAACGAGCTGATCCTCGCCGTGCAGCAGGCGCTGGCGCATCGCCAGTTGATGCAAGAGAACTCTCGCCTCACCGCGCTGACGCAAAAGCAGAATGAAGAACTTAAGACGCTGAATGCCGGGCTGGAGCAAAAGATCGCCGAACGCACCGCCGCCTTACGCACGGCCAATGCCGATCTGCACCACAGCTTCCTGGCCACGGTGCAGGTGTTTTCCAACCTGATCGAACTGCGTGAAGGCCGCCTCGCCGGCCATTCGCGCCGCGTCGCCGACCTGGCACGCCAACTCGCCGAACGCCTCGGCCTGGACGAGGCCGAGCAACGCACGGTGTTGCTGGCCGGGCTGTTGCACGACATCGGCAAAGTTGGTCTATCCGACAAATTGCTCGGCCGCCCCTTCAACGCCCTGACACCACTGGAAAAAGCCGAGGTGATGCGGCACCCCGAGAAAGGCCAGCAACTCCTGCTCGGCGTACCGCAACTGGCAGACGCCGCACGCCTGATCCGCCACCACCACGAATGCATGGACGGCACCGGCTATCCCGATCAGATGGGTGGCCTGATGATTCCGCTGGGCTCGCGCATCCTCGCCGTCGCCAATGACTACGACGGCCTGCAAGCCGGCACCCTGACGCTGGCGGCGCATCTGCCCAAGGATGCGCAGGAAATCATCGTCAAACAGCGCGGCAAACGCTACGACCCGACGGTCGTCGATGCCTTCATGGCCATGCTCGCCGAAGCGGCGCCGAAACAGGAAATCGAAGTCACTGTCAGCGCCGCCGAACTGAAGCCGGGCATGTTGCTCACACGTGATCTGCTGCATCGCGACGGTTACCTGCTGCTACCGAAAGGACGCGTGGCGGATGCGGCGGCCATCGCCCAGTTGCTGCACATCGAGGAAAACGATAATCAACCACTGGTGATCCACATCCGACGCGGCTCAGGCCCTGCCACCCTGCGCGGTCGCGCCGAGGAGGCGCCCGTGCGTCTGGTCAAGGAAGTCCAGATCTCGGCAGCGCGCCTCAAGGAAGGCATGCTGCTGTCGCGCAATTTGCACCACCACGAGGGCTACCTGCTGTTGGCGCGTGGCAATCACGTCGATGAACCCATTATTCGCCAGCTGCGCGATATCGAAAAAGCCTCTGGCAAGCCCTTCGTCATCTACATCCGCATGGATGACCGCTAACCTGTCTATTTCTAGGTAACACACCATGAACCGAATCTTGATTGTCGACGACGAACCGGCTGTCCTGAGTGCCTTGCGTCGCCTGATGAAAAGCCTGCCCTGTCGTTACGGCAAACTCGAGTACACGCTGGAGGTTGAGACCTTCGATTCGCCAACGGCGGCGCTTGCACGCGCCCGCGAGGTGGATTTTGATCTGGTGCTAACCGACTACCGGATGCCGGAAATGGACGGCATCGCTTTTCTGCGCGAATTCCGCGCGATTCATCCCGACGCCGCGCGTATTGTGCTGTCGGGCTTCGCCGATCTGAATGATGTCACCCGCGCCATCACCGAAGTAGATACCAGTCGCTTCCTGCCCAAGCCCTGGAACGACGGCCTGCTGATGGCCACCATCGCCGAAGCCCTGACCTTCCGCACCTTGCAACAGGCGGCGAAAGAAAAGCAATGATCGAAGCATTCGTCTGGTCCGACCGGTTCGCGACCGGTATCGAGAGTGTCGATACCCAGCATCAACAATTGGTCCAGCTGGTCAATCAAGTCGGCGATTTGATGATCAAGGGCGAGAAAGTCAGCGAAACGGAACTGCAAGCCCTGTTCAAGCAATTGGCCGACTACGCCCGTTTCCATTTCACAGACGAAGAACGCGTAATGGCCGAAGGCGGCATCGAACCGCAATTCATTGCCGAGCATCGGGAAATTCACCGCCGCTTCACCGAACAGGTGGTGACCATGTGGCAGAGCCGCGCCACCATGGCCCACCCCGCAGAGACCCTGCATGGTTTCCTGTCCTCATGGCTCACCTTTCATATCCTCGGTGAAGACCAGGCCATGGCACGCGAGCTAAGCCGCATCGCCACCGGTGTCCCGCCCTCGGAATCACATCACACCTATCGTGGTGAGCGCTCTTCGTCGGCCCTGTTGCAGGCGCTACAAACGCTCTACGGCGTCTTGTCACAGCAAAATCGTGACCTGGTCGAGACCAATCTGCAGCTCGAATCGCGGGTCGAAAGCCGCAATCACGAACTACAGAAAGCCTATGCCGCGCTGGCTGCGGACCATCGCGAGCTGACAGAACTGCTATCCAAGGTCGATCAGGCGCAGAGTCAGTTGCTGCAATCGGAAAAAATGGCCTCGATTGGCCAGTTGGCCGCCGGAGTCGCCCACGAAATCAATAATCCGATCGGCTTCGTCACCTCCAACCTGAGCACGCTCTCGCGCTACGTGCTTGATCTGTTGCGCGTGATCGACGCCGCCGCCGATAGCCCCACGGCGCAAGCGGTGGCCACCGAAGTCGACTTGCCCTTTTTGCGCGAGGATTTGACTGCGCTGCTGGCGGAATCCAGCGACGGCCTCGAACGGGTGCGCAAGATCGTTGCCAACCTGAAAGACTTTTCCCACGTCGACGAAGCGGAATGGCAATCCGCAGACCTGATTGCGGGTCTCGAAAGCACGGTCAATGTGGTCTGGCATGAGCTCAAGTACAAGGTCGAGATCGTCCGCGAATTGCACCCGTTGCCGGTGGTGCGTTGCATCCCGGCGCAAATCAACCAAGTTTTCATGAATCTGCTGGTGAATGCCGCCCAGGCCATCCCGGAACGCGGAATCATCACCCTGCGCAGTGGCCTGGAGCATAGCAACGCCTGGATCGAGATCGCCGACACCGGCAAGGGCATGAGCGAAGACACGCGCCGACGTATGTTCGAACCATTCTTCACGACCAAACCGGTCGGCCAGGGCACAGGCCTCGGCATGTCGCTGGCCTACGACATCATCAAAAAACATGGCGGCAGTTTTGATGTCAGCAGCACACTCGGGCTCGGCACCACGATCCGTGTCTGGCTGCCCGTGGGCGGCCCCGCGAACCTGTCCGAAAACGCTGCTGCAAACCCCGACTGACGGCCACCGCATGGAGTCCACGATGAATTCGCCCAGCGCGCTTCCTGAACATCTGTTCCGTCTGATGATCGAGCAAAACAGTGTCGGCATTGTCCTCACTGATCGCGAAGGACTGATTCTCCATGTCAATCCACGGCAATTAAAGGCTTCCGGCTATACGCTGGACGAAGTCGTGGGCAAGAATCCGCGCATCTTCAGCGCCGGTGAAACCCCGGCCAAGCTCTACGAGGAGATGTGGACCACGATCCTCGCCGGCAACATCTGGCATGGCGACATCATCAACCAGCGCAAGAATGGCGAGACTTATCGCGAGTTGGTCCGCATCTCGCCGATTCGCGACGACGTCGGCGAAATCACCCATTTCTTTGCCATCAAGGAGGAAAACCTCGAAGGCAATGTCACCAATCTCCTCGGCGGCAGCCTGGCTACCGTTGACCCGCTGACCGGCCTGCCCAATCGGGCCATGCTGCTCAATCGTGTTCACGCCACGATCCAGGACGCACAGGCCGCCGGCCAACAGGGCAGCGGTTTCGCCATGCTGGTGGTCGACCTTGACCGTTTCCGCACCATCAATGACGCCTACGGCCACCTGGCTGGCGATGAACTTCTGCGCCGCGTTGCCGCCCGGCTGAAAGAAGCCGTGCGCCAGACCGACACCGTGGCACGCACGGATGGCAATGAATTTTGTCTGCTGCTGCTCGGCGATCCGTCCCAAACATTGCTCGAAGACCTTGCCCGACGGCTGCTCTCGGCCATCGCCACACCGGTTGAAGTCCGTGACCAGCATCTGTCGGTGACGGCAAGTATCGGCATTGCACGTTTTCCGTTGGATACCCGCGATGCCGAGACCCTGCTCCAGCGCGCGTTTTCGGCAATGGGTGCGGTCAAGAGCAGTGGCGGCGACGGACTGCGTTTTTATGTGCCACAGGCCGAGCAGCAAGCACTCGAATTTACCGACCTGACCGAAGGCCTGCGCGATGTCGTGCAGCGCAACGAACTGATCCTCCACTACCAGCCACGGGTGGATCTCAAGACCGGCAACATCGTCGGACTGGAAGCCCTGGTCCGTTGGCAGCACCCGCGCTACGGCATGATCGCGCCGGGGCGCTTCATCCCGGTTGCCGAAGAAACCGGTCTCATCGTCAATCTGAGTCAATGGGTGATTCGCGCCGCACTCGAACAGCAGCGCGCCTGGCGCAAGGAATCCGATACGTTGTTACCGGTGGGCGTCAATCTGTCCCTGCGGCACTTCCGCAGCGGTGATCTGCCCAACTTCATCGAGCAGGCCTTGGCCGAAACCGGTCTACCGGCGAACTGTCTGGAACTGGAGATTTCCGAAAGCACCATGATGCGCGATCCGACCCAGGCCTTTGTCATGGTCGACCGCATCCGCGCCCTTGGCGTGCGTCTCGCGCTTGACGATTTCGGCACTGGCCTGTCTTCGCTCTCCTATCTCTCGCGCCTAACTGTCGATGCGGTGAAGATTGACCAGACCTTTGTCCGCGACCTGACCAGCAATCCAACCAATGCCTCGATCGTCGCCGCCATCATCGCCATGGCCCACAAACTGGGCAAGCGCACCGTCGCCGTCGGTGTCGAAACCGAAGGCCAGGCGTTGCAGTTGCGGCGTCACGACTGTGACGAAATGCAAGGCTATTACTTCAGCCGGCCGCTGCCGCCGGACGAGGTAGCGGCCTTGTTCCTCACCAACCGCAACCTGGCCCTGAAGGGCGAAGAGGAAGCCGAGACCTCGCGCACCCTGCTACTGGTGGATGACGAACCCAACATTCTCAATTCACTGAAGCGTCTGTTGCGCCGCGACGGCTACCGCGTTTTGACCGCCGGCAGTGGCGCCGAGGCACTCGAACTGCTGGCCGCCAATAGTGTGCAGGTGATTGTTTCCGACCACCGCATGCCCGAAATGAGTGGTGTCGACCTGCTTAGCCGGGCGCGCGACCTCTACCCGCATACCCGCCGCATCATCCTTTCCGGTTATTCCGACATCGGCACCCTGACCGAAGCCATCAACCGGGGTGCGGTATGGAAGTTCATCTCCAAACCCTGGGAAGATGAAGCGCTGAAGCTTGAGATCAAGGCCGCGTTTGAAGGTCGGGCATGAAACCGCTGCGCATCATTTATCAATTCGGTGCTGAAAAACAAGCACCGGTCAGCTTCGTCGTTGAACTTGATCCGGCGACGCTGGCCCTGACACTGCCGGCGAACTCCGGCTTGCCGGAATGGACGCGCCTCGCGCATGACATCTGCCCCGACTGCCCACTGGCGACGACCGCAACCAGCCACTGCCCGATGGCGACGGCCTTGGTCGAACTACTTGAGTTTTCGCGCCAGATCGATTCCTTCGCCCCGCTGAATGTCGCGGTCACCACGCCGGAGCGTGAAATCCGCACCACCGCACCGGCCCAGCGCGCGATTGCCGCCCTGATGGGCTTGCTGATCGCCACTTGCGCCTGTCCGGACGTCGCTTGGCTGCGTCCGATGGCGCGCTTTCACCTACCGCTCGCCAGCGAAGAAGAAACCATCTACCGCGCCACCTCGATGTATCTGCTGGCGCAGTTCTTTCGCCAGAAGCACGGCGCCAGCCCGGATCTCTCGCTGGCCGGGCTGCGCACACGCTACGAGCGCCTGCATGAGATCAATATGGCCATGGCGGCACGCCTGCGTCAGGCGATCGAAAAAGATGCCTCGGTCAATGCGGTGATCTTGCTCGACCTGTTTGCCAAGGCCATGCCGTATTCCGTGGATGAGTCGGTGGCAGAGCTGGAGTATTTGTTTTCAGCGTATCTCGCGCCTGACCGATAAACCCGGATGAGCCCAGAAAACTCCAGATAAACCCGTTCGGCCTGAGTTTATCGGGGCCAAGTCGCGCCGAAACTTGCGGTTCGACAAGCTCACCGCGAACGGTGTCCCTTCGGATAACTCCGCCAAGCTCTGTCGCCGTCCCGCCAGCACCGACTTTTCAGGCTCCAGCCTTACGGATGCGCGCGGCCTTCCGCCACTCGAAACGCCTCGCGAACCGCTGCGCGCAATTCGTCGTTGTCCCAGGGTTTGGTCAGGAAGCGATAAATTGCACCGCGATTGATGGCGCCGGTGATCGAATCGACATCCGAGTAGCCGGACAGGATCATGCGCACGGCGTTCGGGTACATTTGCCTGGTCTTGGCCAGAAAATCGACGCCGGTCATCTCGGGCATGCGCTGGTCAGAGAGAATTACCTGCACCTCATGTTCGGCCAGGATGTCCAGGGCGTCATGCGCGTTGGTGGCCGTCAATATCTCGTAACCATCACGCCGCAAGAGACGTTTCAGGGTGGCGACGATGTTAACTTCGTCGTCCACCAACAGAATGGTCTGGGCCGGTGGCTTGACATTGCTGCCGACCGACAGGGTGCGCCCGGAGATCAGCAGCGCGGTCAGGTCTTCGCCACGCAGCGGCTTGCTGAACAGGTAGCCCTGGATCGCCTCGCACTGGCGATTACGCAGGAAGTGCATCTGCGCCGGGAGTTCGACGCCCTCGGCGAGTACTATCAGGTCAAGACTGCGCCCCATAGCGATGGTGGCCGTGGCGATCGCCGCATTCACCGGGTTGGTGGTGATGTCACGAACGAAACTTTGGTCAATCTTGATCTTGTCGAAAGGCAACCCCGACAAATAGGAAAGCGAGGAATAGCCGGTACCAAAATCATCTAGCGCCAAAAGCACGCCCAAGCCCTTGATGCGATGGGCGATGGCGACGGCGGCCATCATGTCGCCGATAAACGCCGTCTCGGTCAGCTCGATTTCCAGCAAATGATGCGGCAGGGCCGTTTCAGCAAGGATGCCGGCAATCATCTCGACCAGGTCGGGTTGGTGGAATTGCCGCCCGGAAACGTTGACCGCCACCGGCAAGGGCTGAAAACCGGCGTCGAGCCAGGCCTTGTTCTGGCGACAGGAGACACGCATTGCCCATTCGCCGATGGGGCCGATCAATTGGGCTTCTTCGGCCAGCGGGATGAATTCAGTCGGCGAAATCGCCCCCAGGACCGGATGCGTCCAGCGTATCAGCGCCTCGGTGCCACAAAGACGGCCAGTGGCCAGGTCGATCTGCGGCTGGTAGTGCATCTCGAACTGATTGGCGGCGAGTGCGTTGCGCAGCTCCACCTCGACCGTCAGGCGACGCGCGGCATCCACGTCCATGCCGGCGGTAAAGAAACGGAACACGTCGCGCCCGGCCTGTTTGGCGCGAACCAGGGCGGCATCGGCGGCCTTCAGCAGATCGTCTGCGGTCTCGCCATCCTTGGGGAACACGCTGATGCCCAGGTGCGAAGCGAGTGAAAACTGGTGCTCGCCGATCTGCATCGGCTCGCCAATCGCTTCAATCACGCGCTGGGCGAGGACGACGATATCGCTCTCGCCATCGAAACCGAACATCAGGATGCCAAATTCATCGGCCGACAGGCGCGTTATCGAGTCTGCCGCGCGCACCACACGCTGCAAACGCTGCCCGACTTCGGTCAGCACGCTATCGCCGATCGGGTGACCGAAGGTGTCGTTGATCACGCGGAAACGCGCGATATCGACCCAGAACACGGCCATTCCCCGTTTCTCGCGCGACGCGGTACGGACTGAATGCTGCACACGATCGATGAACAGGTTGCGATTGGGTAAGCCGGTCAATGGATCGAAATTCTGCAGTTCGTCCACACGCCGATCGAGCGCTTGCTTCTGCGTCAGATCAGAGAACAAAGCGATGTAGTTCTGCACCGTTCCATTCGCTGCCTTGACCGTCGAGATCGACAGCCATTCGGTGTAAAGCGAGCCATCCTTGCGCCGATTGGTGATCTCGCCTTCCCAACCGCCCGTGCGCTGCAGTCGTGCCCAGAGATGCAGATAGAAGTCGCGATCATGCACACCCGAGCGCAGCAGGCGTGGCGTTTGCCCGATCGCCTCGGCGGCGGTGTAGCCGGTGATGGCCGTGAAGCGCGGATTGACTTGCAGAATGCGCTGATCGGGGTCGGCAATGAAAATGCCTTCGGCGCTCGCGTCGAACACCATGGCGGCAAGGCTGAGCGCGATTTCGCTGCGAATCTTGTCGGTGATGTCGCTCGAAATGCCGCCAATGGCATAGATATTCCCGGACGCATTGCGCAGCGGAAATTTGACCGACAGAAAATTACGCTCACCGTTGCCGACGGCGTGGAAAGATTCCTCGACGCGGATCGATGTGCCGCCATCCAGCACACGACGATCATCGGCCCGCAGCGCCCGGGCGTGCTCGGACGACACCAGGGTATCGCGTGACACGCCACGCATGCTCTCCGGGCTGGTCCCCAGCACGCGGGCAAAGGCCTGATTGGCCAACAGGCAACGTCCCTCAAGATCAAAAATGTAGACCAGGGCTTCGCTGGAATTCATCACCGCGTCGAGCAGGGCCGTCGATTCCCTGACCCGTTGTTGATCGCTGGCATGGCGTTGTTCCAGTACTTCGAGTTCGCCGGCCATGCGATTGAAACCATCAGAAATGACCTGAAACTCGCTGATCGCCGAGCTTACTGGCGCGCGCACGGCACGGTCACCTTTGCTCAGGCCGTCAAATGCACCTCGTAAGGCATCTGAAAAATCGAAGAACTGGCGTTGAATCACCATCCAGGCCAGAGCGAAAGAAACTGCCGCGACCAGGATCGACATCAGCAGCGCGCGGCGAAACTGGCCTTCGACCTCGCTAAACGCGACATCCGGCGGGGCCCCGATGACCAAATAAATATCGCCATGGGCAATCTTCAACGGTGCCATACCGTAGAGGCGTCGCACCCCATCCGGCCCGGCCAGGGTGCGCACCGTCTCTGGCGGTCGGGTCTGGATGAAACTGAGCAGTTCGCCTTCGGTAGACGCTTGCGCTGATTGGTTCCCGGTGTCCGGCTGCAGTGCGATGGTATGGCCATCGATTGTGTAGGCGGCCATGGTCCACCCTTCACGGACCGGCGTGTCTTTGACCACGTGCACCAGCCAATCCAGGCGCAACGAGGCAAACAACAGTGGGCTGTCATTCGTTGCGGCCAATGGATTGCCAAAGACAATGACTCGTTCGCCGGAAATACGCCCACTCACCAGTTCGCCATCGCTGAAATCATTGCGCTCGCGAACCTCTTTGAACCAGCGCCGGTCCGCTAAAGAAACCCCGCTGGCAACGGGCTTGCCGCTGCAAAAAACTTTGCCATCCCGGGTGGTGGCACCGAAATTGGCGAAATGGATTTGGGTTTCCAGTAAACGCGTCGCCAATCCGTTGCAATCACTGGCTTTCGGCGACTTCATCTCGTTGGCATTGGCCATGATGCGCAAGACCTGATGCACGTTGTCCAGCACGATGGCTTCCGGTACCAGCGCCGAACGCAATTGCACACGGATGTCCTGCTCGATCGCCGCCTGCGCCGCTTCGCGTCCCTGCCGATAGGCATACAGCGAATTCAATAACAGCGGCACGATCGCCACCGCCACCAGCAACAGCAAACGCGACTTCAGGCTGGCCGCCAGCTTCATTGCGCCGGGCCGCCAGCACCGACTTTTTGCAGCCCCACCTTTTGCCGATGCATCAGCGCGCTACTCCCCGGCGAAATCGAGAAAACGCTCTTTGCACATCCGGGCGAGGATGGTGTTTTCCAGAGTCATGCGACGGTGCGTCAGGGCCTGCGCAACCATGGCGCGCAGTTCGTAATCCACCCACGGTTTGGCCACAAAATGGCTGATGTGTGCCATATCGAGCGCATACACAATGGCATCCAGGGTGGCGACGCCGGAAATCATGATGAGTTCGGCATCCGGCTGCTTCTCGGCGAAGGCCTCAAGAAATTTCGAACCGTCCATACCGGGCATCTGGTAGTCGGAGATGACGCACGAGAAGGTGATTTCATCCGCCATCTTGAGCGCATGCAAGGGCGAATCACTGACCTGGATACTAAGTCGGTTGCTGTCCAGTTCGGGCGCATGCTGGGACTGGAATTCGTTGCGCATGGCGGCAAACACGTCGTCCAACCGGCTTTGATGCTTGAGGTCGCGCGCCAGGGCATGCGCCACGGCAAGATCGTCATCGACAATCAGGATTTGCTCGACCCGGCTGATGGCGTCAAGCGGTAAATCGATGCCCTTCTCGCGCAGCAACTTCGCCATCCGGCGGTTATCACGGAAAGTACGGCGCCAGTCGATCGCCTGGGCAATCGTGCTCTTGAGAAAGTAGCTGCTCCAGGGTTTGGGAATGAAACGGTAGATGTGAGTCTGGTTGATCATGTGCACCAGCGATTCCAGATCGGTCTGGCCGGAAAGAACGACGCGCGCGCAATCGGGCTGGATACCATGCAGTTGCTTGAGAAATTCGAGGCCATCCATTCCCGGCATACGGAAATCGGTCAGCACCACCTCGAATTCCTTTTCCTTCGCCCGCTCCAGCGCGGCCTGCGGATCGCTAAAGCCTTCGACGGTATAGCGGAAACGGCCGTAGGGCGGCGAAGAGAGCTCGCGCCGGATAGCGTTAACGATGTTCTGTTCATCATCGACGACCAGAATGGCATGCTCGCTCGGGGCAGGAGTGGAGTTGGTCATGATGCAAGCCTCCGTCAGATAACTATTTGAATGATTCTAGGCCAAAGGCCGGCGCCAAACCGCCCTGATTCAGTGATTAAGTGGTGTTAGCGGCAAGCACCGTTACTGTCGAGTTTCATCCAGCGCTGCAGCCATTCTTTGGCGCGTAGACGGGCGTGACGGGTTGCCACTTTCTCCTCGGGTGACTGGTCGGGACGAAAATCAAAGGCGCGTCGCGCCAGCGGGTAGCCCTGCAGTTCAACCGGTACGCCACGCTCCCACAACGAATAAAAAGCGCGTCCATTGCTCATGCGCCGCAGCTCGAAATCCTGCTCGCCGATCATCAACAGCATGGGCGTTTTGATCTGCATGATTTCCGGGGCGACGCGGAACAACTGGTCGGGCTCCGGTGCATTGGGATTTTGCATGTGGCCGTAGTAGCTGGCGATGGCGGCAATGTCCGGGCCGCGTTTGGCCGCCAGACGAATTGCGTAGTAGGGGCCGCGCGACTGACCGACGACGCCAGCTGGCATCTTGCATGCCTTGGGATGCTTGAGCAGGTAATCGAGGGCCGCTTCGACATCGCTTTCGGTGGCTGGATCATGTTCCGACGGCCAACGTTCGATCATCCGCCCGGCCTGCCAGTCGGGCATCACCACCAGGAAGCCCTGCTCGGCCAGTTCGGTAATGTGGCGCGTCTCGTTTTCATCGATACCACGCTTGGCGTGAATGAAAAGTACCGGCGGGAATGGTCCCGGCCCGGAAGGAATCGCCACCGAGAGCGGCACCTCGACATCACCCGATTTGATAACGGTGGGTGCCATAGTGACGGCGGCCGTGGCGGCCTGAGCAAACATGGCCAGCAGAAAAGTGTAAGGAAGAATTCGATTCAACATAGCCATGCTCCTGTGCCAAATAGTCAGGGATCAGAGAAACTTGCCGCGTTGCCTCCGCGCCTCGAACAGGCAAATGCCGGCGGAAACCGAGACATTGAGGCTTTCAACACTGCCGTGCATCGGGATCTGCGCCAACTCGTCACAGGTGTCGCGCGTCAGCCGCCGCAAGCCATCGCCTTCGGCACCCAGCACCCAGGCGCAGGGTACTTTCTGGTCGACCACGTACAGCGACTTTTCCGCTTCACCGGCGGCACCGATGGTCCAGATGCCGCGTTCCTGCATCTCGCGCAACGAACGTGCCAGATTGGTGACCACGATGTAGGGCACGGTATCGGCGGCGCCGCTGGCGACCTTAATGGCGGTGGCATTCAGGCCGCAGGCTTTGTCCTTCGGCGCAATGACAGCGTGCGCCCCGGCGGCATCGGCGACACGCAGGCAGGCGCCAAGATTATGCGGATCGGTAATGCCGTCGAGCACCAAAATCAAGGCCTTGTCGGTGCTATCTACGAGGCCATCGAGCACATCGTCCAGCGTGACATGGCGCATCTGTGCTGCCACCTTGGCCACCACGCCCTGATGCCCTTTGCCGGCGAGACCGTCGAGACGCGCGGTATCGGCCTGGATCACGCGCACCCCGGCAGCGGCGGCGAGCTTGAGCAGATCGCGCATGCGGCCATCCTGACGGCCTTCGGCGACGTGCAGTTCCTTGACGTCAGCGGCGGCGTGGCGCAGCTTGGCGGTGATGGCATGGAAGCCGTGGATCAGTCGGGTTTCAGACACTTGGTTGCTCCTTGAATACGCGTACTTCACGCTGCGGGAAGGGAATGGAAATGCCGGCCGACTGGAACTCGCGCCAGATCTTCAAATAGATATCAGTGCGCAGGGCACCCGTGCCTTCTTCCGGATCGGCGATCCAGAAACCCAGTTCGAGATTGATGCCGGAATCGGCAAACGCCAGGACGAATGTACGTGGTGCCGGCTCGGCGATGACTCGCTCCTGCGCCTTCGCGGCCGCCTCCAGGATCGCCATCGCACGTTCGATGTCGCTGTCGTAGCTGATCTGGATCGGCATGGCGATGCGCACCTTGTGGTCGCTGAAGGATTCGTTCTGGACTACCGAACTGACCAGCAACTCATTCGGCACCAGGGCTTCGACACCGGTCAGTCCGCGCAGGACGGTAAAACGCGTGGTGATACGGGTCACCGTACCGCGATCAGTGCCGACCGAGATCAGGTTGCCGATACGGATCGAACGATCGAGCAGGATGATGAATCCGGAGACGTAATTGCTGGCGATCTTCTGCAAACCCAGGCCAAGGCCAACCCCGAGCGCGCCACTGAAGACCGACAACATCGTGAGGTCGATGCCGACCAGCGGCAAGCTGATCAGTACGGCGGTGACGATCAGCAGCGCGCGCGCCAGGCGGGCAAAGACCACGCGCAGATTGACATCCATGGCTTCGGCACGATCGAGCCGGGCTTCAATCAGGCTACCCAGCCAGAGGGCACCGAGCATGGTTGCCAATACGGCCGCCAGACCTTGCAGCAGAATCCACAGCGTAAGTTTTTGCTTGCCGAGGGTGAAGCTAACGGCCTCCAGCACATTGATCACTTCGGGCAGCACACCCATGATGTGCAGGGCAGCGATCGACCACACCACCAGCGCGAATCCCCGCTCGAAACTGGCCAACCAGGCCGCCCCGGTAAAACTGTGGCGCAGGACGTAAAAGACCATCCGAATGGCCGCCAGCGAAGCCAGCAGCGGTATTGCCAACGAGAGCAGATGAACGCTGATGTGCGGCTTCAACAAGGGGCGGGCAATGAGGAGCAGAAAGACGGCGGCCAGCGGAAACGCCAGCCGCTTCAGGCTACCCTGGCCGAGTTCCCAGACCTTGCCTTCACCGCGCGGACGCCGTCGCACCAGAACCTCGATCAGCTTGGCCAGTCCAAGGCAGACCGCCAGGGCAAGAAACTGCCAGCCGATCCCCGGTTCGCGCAGATCAACCAGCAGGCCTTGCGCCAGGCTGGCTAACTCGTGTTGGACGTTTTCAGTGCTCACAGCATGCTCCATCCGCGATAGACCGCTTGTTCAGAATCGTTCACTCCGGCGCCGTGGCTTCTTCCAGGTGCCGCTGCCAGTTGTCGAGGTAGCGCCGTGCCAGCTCGGGATGATTGCGCAGGATCAGCAGGTTTTCGGAATTGCGGGCCTGTGCCGAATAGCTGAAATTGTAGCTGCCGGTAATCACGACCGGGTGGGAGCTGAGAGCATCGATCAGGATGATCTTGTTGTGCGCAGCGGCATAGCGGGTTTCGAAACGCACATCGACGCCCTCGGCGATCAGCTCGGCGAGACGCGAGTTACTGCCACGGCGTTCCATTTCCCGATCGGCGAGGATGGCGACACGCACACCGCGCGCATGCAGTTCAGAAAGCCCGCGCGCGATGGGGCGACTGGTCAGCAGGTAGGCTTGCACATGCACCGTTTGCCGCGCTTCGCGCAGAGCCCGCAGTATCGCCCCTTCGGCGTCGTCCCACGGCGTGAAGAAAACCTCGACACTCCCCCGCGCGGTAACTGGTGCCGCATGCAGCACCTGTCCCATGCCACAAACACAGCACAGGATCAGGACCAGGAATCGAAAAATGCTCAAACGGTGCGTTCCAGCGCCACAGCAAAGAAGCCATCGGTGCCATGCTGGTGCGGCCAGAGTTGCAGCGATTCGCCGATATCCATATCGATGCCTTGCGCCGCCAGCAGATCGCGCGCCGAAAGTTTCTTGAATTGCGGATGGGTAGCGAGAAAAGCGGCGACGATGGCCTCGTTTTCTTCGTCAAGAATACTGCAGGTGGCATACACCAGGCGGCCGCCGACTTTGAGCAAACGTGAGGCCGAGGCCAGAATCGCGGCCTGCTTGACCACCAGTTCGGCAATGCTCTCGGGCGTCTGGCGCCACTTGAGGTCGGGATTGCGGCGCAAAGTCCCCAGGCCCGAACACGGCGCATCGACCAGGACGCGATCGATCTTGCCGCTGAGCCGCTTGACGCGGCTATCGGTTTCGCTGGAAATGCACGCGGTATGGATATTCGACAGACCAGCCCGGGCCGCACGCGGCTTGAGCTTGGTCAGGCGCTTTTCCGAGACATCGAAGGCATACAGACGACCGGTCGAGCGCATCATGGCGCCGAGCAGCAGCGTCTTGCCGCCGGCGCCGGCGCAAAAATCGACCACCATTTCGCTGCGCTTGGGTTGTAGCAGAAAACCCAGCAATTGCGAACCTTCGTCCTGTACCTCGACGCTGCCGTCAAGGAACAGGGGGTAGTCGTGCAAAGGCGGCCGGCCCTCGATCCGGATGCCGATGGGCGAGTACGGGCAGGCGGTCGCCGGCAACCCATCGGCCTGCATACGGGCGAGCACCGTCGCGCGCTCGGCCTTGATCGAATTGACACGCAAGTCGAGCGGTGCCGACGTATTCAAGCCTTGAGCCACCGCCCGCAGGTCATCGTCAGTCAGATGCGCTTGCAGTCGCTCTGTCAGCCAGTCGGGGAAATCGATTTGCACGGCCAGACTCAGTTCCGGCGCGGCCTGCTCGCGGAACTGTTTGAGCCAGCCAAGTTCGGCCGGATACAGCGCCGTGTCCAGGTGTTCCTGTGGATGACCGAGTTGTTCCGTCAGAGCCAGCGCCACTTGCAAGCGCAAGGCGGCTTTGCCCGGCAGATCCTTGGTCATCAATTGCAGCCAGCGCAAGCGGCGCAGCACGGCATAACCGGCTTCGGCGATGAAAGCACGATCGCGCGTGCCGCTGCGATGGGCGCGGAAAAATGCGGTCAGCGTCGCGTCGGCGGGCTGCACGAATTCCAGCAGACGTTCTGTAGCGGCGACGGCGGCATTGAATAAAGGCGCGGGAACACCGACGCCGGAGTATGGTTTCATGGGGTTTCCTTGATGTCGATCGCGACGGCGATCTGGTCGAAAAGTTCGCCTTTGCGATCGACGAAGCGGATTTTCAGGGGCAGGCCGCGCAAGTCCGGGGCGATCCATATCTCGATCAGATCGCCACCGCTCCTGGCCGCATAGCGCCAGGTCAGCCATTCCTTTTGCGACACCGTCAGGCGTTCCTTGCCCTTCGGTTCAAAACGATAACGCTCCAGTTTGCGTCCGGTAGCGATTGGCAGTTCCAGCACCTGATCTGCTACCGCCGTCAGACTCGCCTGGTAATACAGCGACAACATGTCCTGCGTGCCGGGTGGCAGCGCCACTTCCTTGCCGTCGTAGCTCAACAGCTTGCGCTCCCAATCGAAGGCCGCAGTATCGGTGCCCTTGACCTTTTCGTGGCGGAATTCTTCCGGCTGCAGCCCCGCCGCACTAATCCGGCCACGACTGCTCTGCAGTACGCGCACGGATTTGATCCAGGCGGCAAGCCCGGTGGTTTGCGTCACGCCGCTGGCTTGGTAGTGCAGACCATCGTGCTCCCACTCCTGCACTGACTGTCCGATGATGAAGCCCTGATCGCCGCGCATCAGGTCGTAGCTGATGCGGCCCTTGGTCGGTAGCGTGATGGCTTGCGGCGCAGTGGGAATCAAAGGGGGCGGCGGTGGCGGTTCGGCGGCTGCCAACGGGGCGGGCTCCGGATTGGGCTCAAAAGTCGGTTCTGGCGGGACGGCGGCAGTCAGATTCGCGGGCTCAGTGGTGCTGGCCACGGGCGGCAACACGGCGCTGGGTGGCGTCACCGGTCGCGCTGGTCGTTGCCGTGGAGCTGGCTTCGCCGCGACGGTGGCCGGCGCGGCGACGTTGCTCTTTGGTGCCGGCAGCAATACCGCTTCGACGATTGCCGGCGGATCGGCGCCATTGATGCTCGGCAGTTCCCATTCCGGACCGAACAGGATGCCAAGGTGGATCAGCATCGATCCGAGCAGGGCCAGCGAAAAACCCATGTATTTCAATCGGCCCGAGGCGCATGCAGGGCGCCGGGCACGGGCTTTTCGCCATCCAGTACCACGCGCTCGCCGTCAAGGCGCAAGCGGCCTTCCAGAAACCAGCGCGCGACGCGCGGGTAAAGCTGGTGCTCTTCAGCCAGCACGCGTGCAGCGAGGCGGGCTTCGTCATCATCATGTGCCACGGCAATCGCGGCCTGGGCGACGATCGGCCCACCGTCCAGTGCCGGCGTAACGAAATGCACGCTGCAGCCGTGCAGCCGCACACCTGCCGCCAGCGCCCGCGCATGCGTATGCACACCGGTGAAGGATGGCAGTAGCGAGGGATGGATATTCAGCAAACGGCCTTCGAAGCGCAGCACGAAGCCTTCGGTCAGAATCCGCATGAAACCGGCGAGCAGAATCAGATTGGGCTGCAAGCCTTCCAGCAAATCGGCCAATGCGGCGTCGAAGGCTTCGCGGCTGGCAAAGGCGCGATGATCGAGCGCATGCGTGGCGATCCCGCGCGCAGCGGCTATCGCCAGCCCCGCCGCCTCGGGGCGATTGCTCACCACGCCGACACATTCACCGGGCAAGCCGGCGTCGAGCAGCGCATCCATGTTGCTGCCACGACCGGAGATCAGGATGACGTAGCGCTTCGGGAGGGGCATCGGATTCATAACATTCACTTCAGAGTAACGACGGGCAGGAAGAGCGCTGTGGCAACGCTTTGCACGACGCGGGCGATGACGCGATTCTGCTTGTCGGCGATGATGCTGGCGAGCATATCGAGGTTACCGATCAGCTTGCCAAATTCACGTTCAAAACTCAGGTTGGGTGGCTGCCCTGCGGCGGCGATTTCGTTCGATAACAGCAGCAGGTTGCCGCTGGCATCACGCGCATTGGCCAGCTTCCACATTGCAATCTCTATGTTGCGAGCGCTGTTGTAGAACTTCTGCGGATCGAGTTCGTCGAGCATGAAGAATTCGTTCTTGTACTCGAACGCGGCATTCAACATGCTGCCGATGCCGGCGACAAAGGCGGCAACACGGTCGCCCGCATAATCCTCTTGCAGCGCCAGCAGAATCTTGTCGGTCGGCGGCCGCTTGGCATAGTCGGCGAGTTCCGCCAAGCGCCAGTTGGAGCGTGGATCGAGCAATTGATTGAGCGCGGCCTCGACACTGGCATGACCGCTCTTTTTCCATTCACGCGGATTGCGTCGGTAAAGCTTTTCGGCCAGCACCCGAACATGCTCGAACACCGCCCGCCGATGCGCATCGGCGACGCGATCAATGTCTGCCTTGCCGATCTGCTTCGGATCAAAACCACGCACGGCGCGCCCGGTCTCGCCGGACTGCGCACAGGCAGTGAGCAGCAAGGCAAGAACACTGGTCAGGACCGTCCGAAACGACTGGATCATTGCTTGACGGCGAAGCGCTGCCGCAGCCACGCCACGATCATCGGCGCCACCGAGATTCCGATGATGCCGAAGATGATCAGCGTCAGATTGCTCTTGACCCAGGGCAGGTTGCCAAAATAGTAGCCGGCCAACGTCAAGGACATGATCCAGATCACACCGCCCATAAAATCAAAGACGAAATAGCGCGGATAGTGCATGCGCGCCACGCCAGCGGTAAACGGTGCGAAGGTACGGACAATCGGAATGAAGCGCGCCAGCGTCATGGTCAGACCGCCCCAGCGCTCGTAGAACTCATGCGTCTTTTCGTAGGCCTGGCGATTGAAGAAACGCGAATTTTCACCCCAGCGCAGGATGCGCGTCCCGGCCCAGCGCCCTATCCAGTAATTGGTGTTGTCGCCGAGGATCGCCGCCGTTAGCAGGACGGCGATCAATACGCCAATGTCGAAGCCACCGCCGCTGCCACTGGAACTGGCTGCCAATGCCCCGGCGACAAACAGCAGTGAATCGCCGGGCAGGAAAGGTGTGACCACCAGCCCAGTCTCACAGAAGATGATGGCAAACAGGATCACATAAAGCCAGGTGCCGTATTGCGCCAGCAACGCCGCCAGATGCTTGTCCAGATGGAGAACGATATCAATCAGTTGAGCGAGGATTTCCACGGGACGCGGCGAACTGGGAACAGGAGAGTGGCGATTTTACCGGAAGCTATAATCTTGCCCTCAATGAATGCGATCCGGCCCCTGCCCGACCTGCTGATTAGCCAGATCGCCGCCGGCGAGGTGGTCGAACGTCCCGCGTCCGTGCTCAAGGAGCTGGTCGAAAACAGCCTCGACGCTGGCGCCCGGCGCATTGACGTGCAACTCGATGAAGGCGGCGTGCGCCTGATGCGCGTTAGCGACGACGGCGGCGGCATTGCGGCGGAGGAATTGCCCCTCGCCCTGGCGCGCCACGCCACCAGCAAGATCGCATCGCTGGATGATCTGGAACGCGTTGGCAGCTACGGTTTTCGCGGCGAAGCGCTGGCCTCGATCGCCGCCGTCGCACGCGTGACCGTCACCAGCCGACGCCCGGAGGCCGCCCACGCCTCGCGCCTGCGCGGTGGGCAAGCCGCGCCGGAACCGGCAGCCCTCAGTGCCGGCACGGTGATCGAAGTCGCCGATCTCTACTGGAGCACGCCCGCGCGCCGCAAATTCCTCAAGTCCGAAGCCACCGAATACGCGCACTGCGACGAAGTGCTGCGACGCATGGCGCTGGCGCGCGCCGATGTCGCCTTCAGCCTGACGCACAACGGCGCCATGAAGCGCCGTCTCGCCAGCACCGACTTTCCCGGGCGTGCCGGCGAAATCCTCGGGACCGACTTCTTCCCCCACGCTCGGCCGCTGAATGTGGTGGCCGGTCCATTGCGCTTGAGCGGTCTTGCCGCCCTGCCCGCCTACTCGCGCTCTGGTCGCGACGAACAGTTTTTCTTCGTCAACGGCCGCTTTGTACGCGACAAACTGTTGTCCCACGCCGCGCGCCAAGCTTACGACGACATCCTGCACGGCGCGCGCCATCCGGCCTATGTGCTGTTTCTCGAACTCGATCCGGCCGGCGTTGATGTCAATGTCCATCCGGCCAAGACCGAAGTACGCTTTCGCGATGCACGCGGGGTTCACCAGTTCGTCTTTCACGCGCTGCAACGAGCGTTGGCGGTGCCACTGGCAGGAGCCGAGCCGGCACCGATGGTGGCAACCACCTCGACATCAAGTCCTGCCGGCAGTCCGTCACACTGGAACCCCGGCCGTCAGTCGAGCTTTTCCGTGAATGAGCCGGCAACCCATGCCTATTACGAGTTCGTCCGACGGCCCCAGGGCGCCGTACCCGCTCCGGGGCATTTCATCCCACCAGCGCCGACTTATTCTGGCTCGGCGCCGGAGGAAGAACCTTATCTCGGCTACGCACTCGGCCAGTTGCACGGCGTGTATGTGCTATCACAAAACAACAACGGCCTGATTCTGGTCGACATGCATGCCGCCCACGAACGCATCCTTTACGAAAAACTGAAGAACGCCCTCGACCAAGGCCCACCAGCGACGCAGAACTTGCTGGTACCCGTCGTCCTCAATGCCACCGAAACCGAACTCGCCACCGCCGCTGACCATACCGAATCGCTGCACCGGCTCGGTTTCGACGTCAGCAGCGCCGGCCCGCATGAACTCGCGGTGCGCAGCATCCCGTCCCTGCTTGCCGCCGGCAACGTGCCCGAGTTGCTGCGCTCGTTGCTGCGCGAACTGGCCGAGCAACCCGCCAGCCGCGTCATCGAATCGCGGCGCAATGAACTGCTTGCCACCCTCGCTTGCCATGGCGCAGTGCGCGCCCATCGGGTGCTGACGCTGCCGGAAATGAATTCACTGCTCCGCCAGATGGAAGCCACCGAGCGCGCCGATCAGTGCAACCACGGCCGACCAACCTGGACCCAGCTTTCAATGAGCGATCTGGACCGCCTGTTCCTTCGCGGCCGATGAATCAAACGGCCACATTGCCGCCAGCCATCCTGCTGGTCGGCCCGACCGCCAGCGGCAAGACCGCACTGGCCTTCGAAATCGCCACGCGTTTTCCGTGCGACATCATCAGCGTCGATTCGGCACAAGTGTTCCGCGACATGAACATCGGCACCGCCAAGCCGGACGTGACAACCTTGGTGCACTTCCCGCATCGGCTGATCGACCTGATCTCGCCCGAAGAGCGCTACTCGGCGGCGCGCTTTCGCCTGGATGCCTTGCACGAAATGGGAAAAATCACCGCTGCCGGCCGCATTCCCTTGCTGGTCGGCGGCACCATGCTCTACGTCAAAGCCTTGCGCGAAGGGCTGGCCGAATTGCCTGACGCCGACCCGGCCATGCGCGCCGCGATCGACGAGGAAGCCGCACGTCTGGGCTGGCCAGCGCTGCATACCGAACTGGCGCGACTCGACCCCGAAACTGGCGCCCGGCTGGCACCCAACGATGCCCAGCGCATCCAGCGCGCACTGGAAGTTGTGCGCAGTAGCGGCCAGCCGCTGGGGCACTTCTTTGCGGCGCAACAAGCGGCGCCGCTGCCATACGATCTGCTGGCGTTTTCCTTGATCCCCGGTGATCGTGCGGTGTTACATCGGCGGATCGAGCAACGCTTCAAGCAAATGCTAAGTGAAGGTCTGGTCAATGAAGTGGTCGGTTTGCGGCAGAACTATCAGCTTGACGCCGGGCTGCCGTCAATGCGCTGTGTCGGTTACCGACAGGTTTGGGAGATGCTCGAAGGGCAAATTCCGCAGCCAGAACTGTGCGACCGGGGAATTTTCGCCACCCGCCAATTCGCCAAACGCCAACTCACCTGGCTGCGCTCGTTTCCCGAATTGACGGCCTTCAACAGCCTTGATCCTGCTCTTGGCATGCAATTGTTGGCTAAAATTGACCAGTTCCTCGCCGAAAGGGCGGCGCGGACACTCTAAGAACTGGTTATGGCATCCGTCATCGAAGAAGACCTGGAGGAATACACCAGCAAGGCGCCGCGTGAAGTGGCGTACAACCTGCGTCAACTAATCCAGGCCGGCGAGCGCATCAGCGTGATCTTCGCCGATGGACATGAGTCCTTTCTCACCATTCTGCTCGACATTGACGAAGATACCGGCCTGCTCTATTTTGACTGGGGCGGCACGGAAGACAGCGTGCGCAAGTTCCTGCAAAGCGATCGCAATTTCTTTGTTTGCAATCCGGGTGGCATCCGCAACCAGTTCATGGTCGGCAAAGTCTGGGAAGTCCAGTTTGAAAAACGCCGCTCCTTCGCCACCCGCTTGCCGCAACGCTACATGCGCTTGCAACGACGCGAGTTCTTCCGCCTCACCCTGCCCATGACGCTGCGTCCGCAGTGCACGCTCCTTTCAGAGCAGCACCCGAAACCGCTGATTCTCTCGGCGGTCGACATCGGCATTGGCGGCGTTGGCTTTGAAGTACCGCAAACCACTCTGGATTTTTCTGCCGGCGAGATTCTGACGCGTGCCGGAATCGTCCTCGGCACATCAACCCGCCTGAACGTCGACCTCAATGTTCGTTACACCGGGCGCCTGACGCGGGGCGGCAAGGAAACCGCCCGCATGGGCTGTCAGTTTTCCGGTCTGGGCGGGGCCCAGGAAAACGAGTTGCAACGCTTCCTGACCAACGTCCAGCGCGAACTGAAAGCCCGCGCGCTGTAAGCACTGCGGACGGATGTAGCGTCCGCCGGAAAACTCCCTTACCTCGAATACCGCCCTACTCGACTTGCATCCGCTGCACGCCAGGGGATCTTCCCGATGGCCGATTGGACTGACGCTCATGGCGATCCTGGTCGGCATCCATGCGCCGAAATGGTGAATCGGGTACGGAACCGCTTGCCGGTCTTGGCGGATCGACACGCGGAATCTGGTAGAGCCGACCGGGATTTCCAGGACGCCCCTTGTCGTCATCTGCGTTTGGCGGCCGAGAGCCGGGCGGTGGCGGCACGGGAACGTGTGTGCCAGGTTTGGGATCTCTCACCCGATCCGGGGGCGGCGTGCCAGGTGTTGGGCGTGGCGGTTCGCGCCGATCGCCATCATGATGCTCATGATGTTCAATCCGATGCGGTGGCGGCTGGTATCTGTGTCCTGGTGCCTCCCATCGGCCCGGCATCCAGTCATACCGCGACCCCAGCCATATCCAGTAACCGCCACTCCAGACATGGTCAGCGCCGGGCGGCATTCCAGGCGACTCATAACGCCCAGGAGGCGGGGGAAGTCGTGCCGAAGAATTATCGTAAGCGTCGTAATGCTCGTAGCGGTCATACGCAGGCCACGGGGCACATCCGGCAACCAGGACGCCGAGCAGGAGGACGACACCAAGTTTCGATGAATGGCTCATACGATTTTGGTGGAACGGTGAAACGTCACGATGTTCGCAAGTCTGTTCATGGCCAGCTTTTCCAGTCGAAGAAGGTGAGCAAAGAACGCGACTGGCGACATTACGGCAGACAGGCCCGGTGTAACAGGCTGTTACGCCACCTACTCCTCGTCGCTAAGCAAGGAGACACCGAGCAGCGCGCGACGCTTGAGCCACGGACTGGGACGATAGCGCGGGTCGCCGTAGAAAGCCTGCATCGCCTCGAGAATCGCCAGAATGTGGCGTGCACCGACGACGTCACCGAGCGCCAGTGGGCCATGTGGATAGCCAAGCCCGAGCTGGACCGCGCGATCGATATCGCTTGGCTTGGCAATGCGTTGTTGGGCGATATCGCAGCCGATATTGACGATCGTGGCGATGATTCGTTGGGCGACGAGACCAGCGCTGTCGCGGATCAGGCTCACCGGCGTTCCATCGTGTGCCAACACGGCGTGGGTGGCCTGACGCGAGGCGGTACTGGTGACCGGTGTGCTCATCAGGGTCCGGCGCCGAGTTTCCCCAGTGAGGCCGAACAGACAATCGACACCAACGGTGCGGGTGGCATCGAGCCCCTGGGTCATGCACAGCGTGGTCGCGTCGCTACCGAGCGGTGTGACGATGCACAGGGCATTCGCGCTGGGGCGGAAACCTGTTTCGATCTCAACCCCGGTTGCGGCAACGATGGCGCGTAGCGTTTCCCCCCACGCCGGAACCGCCTGACTTACCCAAACGGTCGTTGGCAGCGTGGTCGGTACGGGAAGATCCGGTTCGGTGTCGGCAATCCCGTTTTGGTAGCTGTAAAAACCGCGCCCGGTCTTGCGCCCAAGTATGCCGCCGACCAGACGTTGCGCCGCGAGTGCGGAGGGGCGAAAGCGGGGTTCATCGTAAAACTGGCGGTAGATCGATTCCATGACCGGCTGCGAGACGTCAAGTCCGGTGAGATCCATCAGTTCGAACGGTCCCATGCGGAAGCCACCAGCGTCGCACATGATGCGGTCGATGTCTTGTACCCCGGCAACGCCTTCGCCAAGAATCCGCAATGCTTCGGTGGTGAACCCTCGCCCGGCATGATTGACGATGAAACCCGGGGTGTCCTTGGCACGCACCGCCGTATGGCCCATGCGCTGCCCCAAACTGAGCAGCGCCTCACTCACCCACGACGCCGTGAGCAGGCCATCGATGACTTCGACGATCTTCATCAAGGGCACGGGATTGAAGAAGTGGAAGCCGCCGACACGCTCCGGCCGCGTGCAGGCAGCGGCTATCGAGGTCACCGAGAGCGATGAGGTGTTGGTCGCCAGAATGCAGTCAGCAGCAACGATATCTTCGAGGTGCTGAAACAGTTGCCGTTTGATATCAAGGTTCTCGACTATGGCCTCAATCACCACCTGGCAGGAGGCAAGAGCGCTCAAGTTATGCACCACCTCCAGCTTGGCCGTAGCTGCTGCCAGCGCGTCAGCGGTGATTTTGCCTTTCTCCAGAAGCTTGCCCAGCGTGGCACACACGGTATCGCGGGCATTGGCTGCCGCCCCCGGCAAGGCGTCATGGAGTTTGACCAGAATGCCGGCTTGGGCCGCGATCTGGGCAATCCCGCGCCCCATCGCACCAGTTCCAACAATACCAATGCAAAGTGTGGGAGATGCGATGTCGAGGGGCATGAACACGCCTTCGGATAGGTGTTGCGCCGACTAGTAGACGGTTACCAAAGCTTCCACCAGGGCTCGGTGCGATCAAGTCCTCGGGCAAAGTAATCGCTCTTGGGGAAATTTTTGCGCATGACGCGTTCGGCATCGTCGCGCAGATCGGTCATACCGAGCTGGTCATAGGCTTTGACGATAATGAACAGCGCCTCTTCATTGGTCGGCGCATCGGGATAGCTCTTTACCGAGAACTGTGCGCGATTGACGGCGGCCACATATGCGCCACGGTTGTAGTAATAACGCGCCACGTGCACTTCGTTGGACGCCAGTGCATTCACCAGGTAATTCATCCGCGCGGTGGCATCGGGGGCGTAGCGACTTTCCGGGAACTTGCTGACCAGCACCTTGAATGCCTCAAATGAGTCCCGCGCCGCGCGCGGATCGCGCTCGGACAAATCCTGCTGGCTGATATGGCCGAGCAATCCGAGGTCTTCATTGAAATTGGCCAGGCCCTTCAAATAGTAGGCGTAGTCAACGTTGGTGTGGTTGGGGTGCAGGCGAATGAAGCGATCGCAAGCCGCCACCGCCGACGCCACTTCCTGCTGGCGGTAGTAGGCATAGGCGACTTCAAGCTGTGACTGTTGCGCGTAGCGCCCGTAAGGGAAGCGCGCCTCAAGTTTTTCGAAAAACTTGATCGCCTTGTCATAGGCGCCGTCAGCCATGGCATCCTTGGCTTCGGCATAGAGTTTGTTTGCCGTCCAACCGGCGGTTTCGTCGATCTGATCAGGCAGGAGTCCGCAACCGGACACCAGAAAGAAAAGGGAAAGAAATATCGATGCCGCTAAACTACGCATAATGAACACCTCGCAAAGCGAATCGTCTGATTATAGCGGCGCCAGTCCAACAGGATTGGCGGAAGATCCATTGCTCGAGCCGGCGCTGATTCCCGCCGATTACTTGGGTCTGCGACTGGATGCCGCACTGGCCAAAATGTTTCCGGAACATTCGCGTTCACGCCTGCAGGCGTGGGTCAAGGATGGGCTGATTCTGGTCGATGGTGCACAAGGTGAGTCCAAGCGCAAAGTGTTTGGTGGCGAACTCGTCGAGTTTCCTGACGCCGTCGCGCCAGCACCGACTTTTGATCAGGCCGAGGATATCCCGCTGTCCATCGTGTTTGAGGACGCGCACCTCATTGTGGTCAATAAGCCGGCAGGCCTGGTCGTCCATCCGGGCAACGGCCAACCAACCGGAACGATGATGAATGCCCTGCTCCACCACGCACCGCAACTGGTCGGGGTGCCGCGCGCCGGGATCGTGCATCGGCTGGATAAAGATACGAGCGGTCTGCTGGTCGTGGCCAAGACCCTGATTGCCCAGACGGATTTGGTACGCCAATTACAGGCGCGCAGCGTAAAGCGAAATTATCTGGCCCTGGCCCTGGGGCGGGTCGAACGTGATGGCACGATCGATGCGCCCATGGGACGCCATCCCGTGGTGCGGACCAAAATGGCCGTCGTCAGAATGGGCGGCAAAGAGGCGCGAACACACTACGCGGTGCGCGAGCGCTTCGCCAAATGCACGCTGCTGGAATGCCGTCTGGAAACCGGACGGACCCATCAGATCCGGGTTCATCTGGCCTCGATCAGCCATCCGCTGGCCGGTGATCCCGTCTATGGCAAAACCCGCAGCGGCGATGACCGGCTCGATGCATTTAAACGCCAGGCCTTGCACGCCTGGCGACTGGCGCTGCTGCATCCTGCCGATGGTCTGGAAATGCAGTGGGAAGCACCCGTTCCGGAAGATTTCGCGCTGCTGCTGGACGCTCTTCGGAGTGACTGATTTTCTCATTCCCGATTGGCCGGCTCCGCCGAATGTCCGTTCGCTCACGACCACACGACGCGGCGGAATAAGTGCCGCACCGTGGGATGGTTTCAACCTCGGTGACCACGTCGGTGACAACCCGCAGCATGTAGCCAGCAATCGGGATGAGCTGCGCACCCACCTTCCGGCGTCGCCGATCTGGTTGCGCCAGGTGCATGGAACACAATGTGTCGATGCTGCCGCCGTCGCGACGGGTACCGAGGCCGACGCCGCCATCACCCGGCGGCCAGGTGTCGTCTGCGCGGTGCTGACAGCGGATTGCCTGCCGGTCTTGCTGTGCGACGAAAATGGCACGGTGGTTGGCTGTGCCCATGCTGGTTGGCGCGGGCTGCTCGATGGTGTGATCGAGAGTACCGTAGCAGCAATGGGCGTTCCCGGAAATAAATTGCTCGCCTGGCTCGGGCCGGCCATCGGACCAACGGCTTTTGAAGTGGGTGACGAAGTCCGTGCGAGCTTTATGGCGCGAGATGCGGCGGCGGACGATGCGTTTGTCGCCCGACAAACTGGCAAATGGCTATGCGACATTTACCTGCTGGCGCGGCAGCGACTGGCAGCACTTGGCGTGCGCCGTATCGCCAGCACCGACTTTTGCACACATCGCGATCGCGATCTGTTCTTTTCCTATCGCCGCGATGGCGTCACCGGGCGTATGGCGAGCTTGATCTGGCTTGCGTAATCATTCGGCGTCCGGTAGTTTGGCCTTGTTGCGATGGCGTTGCGGTGTCCCGAACAGCCAAAGAAATAACGCCAGCGGCGCCAATCCGTAAAATACCAAGGTGAGGATGCCAGCGACGACTGTCGTTTCCGTGGCGGCCATCAAAATCGTGACATATAGCCACGCAATTGCGATTACATACATGCGATGATTGTAGCCGCCATGCTCGTCTTGACACCAATTTTGGTGCAGTGCAGAATCCTTCCCAATTCAAGGAGCCGAAATGTCATCTGTCCCCGATCCCAACGCCGCGTTGCAAGCCATGTTTCAAGCTGGACAAGCCATGGCCCAAGGTTTCTCGCAATTCCTCACCAGCCAGCAGCAAACCCTGCAACAACAAACGCCGACCATGCCCCATGGCGTCAATCCGGCGGCGTGGGCACCGGAATCCGAGGCACTTAGCGCGTTGCAGAAGGACTGGATGGGACGCCACGCGCAACTTTGGCAGGGCATGATGGGTAAGGCGCCCTCCGAACCAGGACCACAGGTGGCGAAGGCCGAACCGGGTGATCGACGTTTCGACAACCCGGCCTGGGCAGAAAGCCCGGTGTACGACTACCTGCGGCAGGCCTACCTGATCAACTCGGAATACTTGAAGCAGCTTGCCGAAAACACGCCGGTTGCCGATGGCCTGGCCAAGAACCGCTTGCGTTTCTTCACGCGGCAAATGGTCGACGCAATGGCGCCTTCTAACTTTGTCGCGACCAACCCCGAATTCGTCAAGATGGCTCTTGAGACCAAGGGCGAAAGCATCAAGCAGGGCATTCAGAACCTGATTGAGGATTTCGACAAGGGACGCATTTCGATGACCGATGATGCGGCCTTTGAAGTCGGTCGTAACCTTGCATCCACCCCGGGATCGGTGATCTACGAAAACGAATTGATGCAGTTGATTCAGTATTCGCCGCTGACCGACAAGGTGACCAAACGGCCGTTCCTTATTATTCCGCCCTGCATCAACAAGTTTTACATCCTCGATCTGCAACCGGAGAACTCCTTCGTCCGTTATGCCATCGAACAGGGCCAGACCGTGTTCCTCGTTTCATGGAAGAACGCACAGGCCGAGCAAGGACAGCGTACCTGGGATGACTATCTTGAAATGGGCCCGCTGACGGCGCTCAAGGTGGTGCGTGAGGTCTGTGGTACCAAACAAGTCAACGCCCTGGGTTTCTGCGTCGGCGGCACCATCCTCAGTTCAGCACTAGCGGTGGCAAAAGCCCGTGGCGATGACCCGGTCGCCTCACTCACTCTGCTAACGACGCTGCTCGATTTCTCCGATGTCGGTGAAATCGGCTATTTCGTCGACGAAGCGGCGGTCGCGGCACGCGAGGCCAGTATCGGCAAAGGCGGCTTGCTGCGTGGCAGTGAGCTTTCTTCGGTGTTTTCGGCGCTGCGCTCGAACGACCTGATCTGGCAGTACGTGGTAGGCAATTATCTCAAAGGCGGTAAGCCACCCGCGTTCGACTTGCTCTACTGGAATGCAGATTCGACCAACTTGCCTGGACCTTTCCTGGCGTGGTACTTGCGCAATATGTATCTTGAGAACAATTTGCGCGTACCGGGAAAACTGCCGATGTGTGGCGTTCGCGCGGATCTGGGCAGCCTGGATATGCCGGTGTTTCTGTTCGCCAGTCGCGAAGATCACATCGTGCCATGGAAGACCTCTTACCTTGGTCGCGCCCTGGTCGGTGGCGACACCACATTCGTTCTGGGTGCCTCCGGTCACATCGCCGGGGTGATCAATCCCGCAGTGAAAAACAAGCGCAATTACTGGATTAACGAGAATCAGACTGCCAATCCGGAACAATGGTTCGAGTCGGCGACCGAGGTCAAGGGAAGCTGGTGGCCGAAGTGGTCTGAATGGCTTGGCCGCCACGGCGATGGCCAAATTGCGGCCCGCGGACGATTGGGCAACAAGGTCTATGGTCCGATTGAACCGGCTCCCGGACGCTATGTAAAAGAAAAGGCATAATGCTTTGATCTGGTGAAAACAAGGGGCATGCCGGATGCGTAGACTGTCAAGTCCCCAAAAAATAACCCTGGAGAGGAGAATTTTATGCAACGAGTAGCACTAGTGACAGGCGGAATGGGCGGCCTTGGCGAAGCGATCTGCATGAAGCTGGCGGCACTGGGCGATAAAGTCGTCGTCACCTACAGCCCCGGCAACACCAAGGCAGCGGAATGGTTGCGCGCCATGAATGATATGGGTTATGGCTTTAAGGGCTACCCTTGCGATGTAGCCGATTTTGACTCCTGTCACACCTGCGTAAGCCAAGTGATAGCAGACATGGGCAAGATCGATGTCCTCGTCAACAACGCCGGCATCACCCGCGACATGACCTTCAAGCGGATGACCAAGGCCGACTGGGATGCCGTCGTCCACACCAACCTCGATTCATGCTTCAACATGACCAAGCAGGTCATGGATGCCATGACCGAGCGCGGCTGGGGCCGAGTGATCAATATTTCATCGGTTAACGGCCAGAAAGGTGCCTTTGGTCAAACCAACTATTCGGCCGCCAAAGCCGGCATGCATGGCTTTACCAAGGCGCTGGCATTGGAAGTAGCCAAGAAAGGCGTGACCGTGAATACGATTTCTCCCGGTTACATCGGCACCAAAATGGTCATGGCCATTCCGCAGGAAGTGCTGGACAGCAAGATCCTGCCGCAGATTCCCATGACACGCCTGGGCAAGCCGGAAGAAATTGCAGGCCTGGTCGCTTATCTGGCATCGGAAGAAGCCGCCTTCGTCACCGGTGCCAATATCTCAATCAATGGCGGTCAGCATATGTATTGATCTCCTGCGATCCTCGCAAGCTCGCAAAACGCGAGGCTCGCTACTGATTTTATCGTCGTTATAGGAAGTGAAAAAATGGCAAACAGAGTTGCATTGGTAACAGGCGCAATGGGTGGGCTCGGCACTGCAATCTGCCAGGCCTTCGTTCAAGATGGTTACAAGGTGGTGGCCGCCTACCACCCGCAGTACGACAACAAAGAAGAGTGGCTGAAGGAAATGGCAGACGCTGGATTCAAGGATTTCGTCTGCGTGGCAGGTGACATTGCCGACTTTGCTTCGTGTCAGGCGATGGTTGCCGAGGCGGAAGCTGCAGCCGGTCCAATTGATATCCTGGTGAACAATGCCGGTATTACTCGGGACAAGATGTTTGCAAAGATGGAAAAGGATCAGTGGGATGCCGTTATCACCACCAACCTGACCAGCTTGTTCAATATGACCAAGCAGGTTTCGGCGAAGATGGCTGAGCGTGGCTGGGGCCGTATCATCAATATCTCCTCAGTCAATGGCGTTAAAGGCCAGGCCGGACAAACCAACTACTCAGCAGCCAAAGCTGGCGTTATCGGCTTCACCAAAGCATTGGCGCAGGAACTGGCGACCAAGGGCGTTACCGTAAACGCGATTGCTCCGGGGTATGTTGCGACCAAGATGGTTACAGCGATTCGTGAGGACATTCTCAAGGCAATCGTCGATGGTATTCCGATGAAACGCCTCGCCAAGCCTGAAGAACTCGGCGCCGCCTGTTCCTACCTAGCGTCAGACCTTGCCGGGTATATGACCGGTGCGACGTTCAACATAAACGGTGGTTTGCACTTCAGCTAAGTTCGAAGTTTTGAGGTAAATCAACAACCCCCGCCGCAGCGGGGGTTAGTCTTTGCGCATGAAGCAAAGCAGCATCTCGGAGGAGAAACAATGGCCACACAGAGTCGATTAATTAAGAAGTATCCGAATCGCCGTCTGTATGACACCCGTACCAGCACCTACATCACCTTGGCCGATGTCAAGCACTTGGTGCTCGCACATGAGAACTTCCAGGTGGTCGAGGCTAAAACCGGTGAAGATCTGACGCGCAGCATTCTGCTCCAGATCATCCTGGAGGAAGAAGCCGGAGGTGCGCCGATGTTCACTTCTGATTTGCTGGCGCAGATGATCCGTTTTTATGGCAACGCAATGCAGGGCATGATGGGGAAATACCTGGAAAATAACATTCAGGCATTTTCAGATATGCAAGCCAAGCTGAAGGAGCAAGCACGGTCGATGTATGGCGAGAACAGCACCGCCAGCCAGGACATGTGGACGCAGTTCCTGAATTTTCAGGGACCCGCGATGCAGCATATGATGGGTGCCTACGTTGAACAAAGTCAGCAGATGTTCCAGCAAATGCAGGTCAAAATGCAGGATCAGACTCGTAAGATGTTCCCTGGACTCTATGTCGATTCAGACAGTGCCGAATTGACGAACAAGAAGTAGATTTGACTATGGCGCGACGCAAGACGAAGCCGCCTACCGTTGGCTTCGTATCCCTCGGTTGCCCCAAGGCCGCCTCTGATGCGGAGCAGATACTTACCCGCTTGCGTGTTGAAGGCTACGAAATCACCGGTGGCTACGACGGGGCTGACCTTGTCATCGTCAATACCTGCGGATTTATTGACGCCGCCGTCGAAGAGTCGCTTGACGCAATTGGTGAGGCTCTGGCTGAAAACGGGCGCGTAATTGTTACCGGGTGTCTTGGAGCAAAGAAGGATGCGGACGGCAACGATATTGTGACGAAGACGCATCCGAAAGTGCTTGCCGTTACCGGCCCGCACGCGACGCCAGAAGTCATGGCAGCAGTCCATCAGCATTTGCCTCCGGCGCACGATCCCTTCGTTGATCTGGTTCCACCACAAGGTATTCGCCTCACGCCTGACCACTATGCCTATCTGAAGATCTCGGAAGGCTGTAATCATCGCTGTAGCTTCTGCATCATTCCCAGCCTGCGTGGTGACCTCGTGTCTCGCCCGATCGGGGAGGTACTGACCGAAGCTGAAGTTCTGGCCAATGCCGGAGTCAAAGAACTGCTGGTAATTTCTCAAGACACCAGTGCCTACGGTATTGATGTTAAGTACCGGACTGGTTTCGTCGGTGGTCGGCCAGTCAAGTCCCGCCTGTACGACTTGTGCAAAGAACTTGGTCAACTCGGGCTCTGGATTCGTCTGCATTACGTCTATCCCTATCCCAGTGTCGATGACTTGATTCCGCTGATGGCCGAGGGAAGAATCCTCCCCTACCTTGATGTGCCGTTTCAGCACGCCAACTCCCGTATTCTGAAACTGATGAAACGCCCGGCGTCCAGCGAGAAAATTCTAGACCGCATTACTGCCTGGCGCCGTGCCGTTCCGGATCTAACCATTCGCAGTACATTTATTACCGGCTTTCCAGGCGAATCCGAAGCCGAGTTCAACGAGATGCTGGACTTCCTCGATGAAGCGCAACTGGATCGCGTGGGTGCGTTTGCCTATTCCCCAGTAGATGGAGCTGATGCCAACTCCTTACCGGGCGCACTCCCCGAAGCCATTCGAGAAGAACGTAAAGTGCGGTTGATGCGGCATCAGGAGGATATTTCAACCCAACGTCTTGAACTCAAGATTGGGCGGCGAATTCAGGTCTTGGTGGACGATATCGACGAAGACGGTGCCATTGCACGCTCTGCCGGCGATGCACCCGACATCGACGGACTTGTCTTTATAACCGATGGACATGATCTTCAGGTCGGTGAATTCGCTGAGGTCACTGTTACCGACTGCGACACACATGACCTAATCAGCACCCTGGCCGAAACGGAATGACATCCGGTATCGTTGGCCGTTTAGTAAAGGCCATCGGCGATCGCTATGTTCTGACTCAACTTGCCGATACAGCACCTTATCTTACCGATTGGCGTGGGCGCTACTCCGGCTCGGCTTTGTGCGTAACTTGCCCGGGGACGACCGAGGAAGTCGCTGCCGTTGTTCGCATTTGCCATGAAGAGGGAACCGCCATCGTCCCTCAAGGTGGGAATACGGGACTCTGTGGTGGCGCAACCCCCATCGGCGGAGAGGTGGTCGTTAGCCTCGGACGCCTCAACCGAGTGCGATGGATCGACCCTATCGATAACTCGATCTGTGTCGAGGCAGGATGTACCTTGCATTCGGTAAAGGAAGCCGCTGCCACTGCTGATCGCTTGTTTCCTCTTTCACTGGCTGCGGAAGGTACAGCAACGATCGGAGGAAATCTGTCCACAAACGCAGGCGGAGTGCAGGTTCTACACTATGGCAACACGCGTGATCTGTCACTTGGGCTAGAGGTGGTGCTTGCGGATGGACGAATCTGGAATGGCCTACGAAACCTCCGCAAAGACAATACCGGGTATGACATTAAGCATTTATTCATCGGCGCCGAGGGTACTCTCGGCCTGATCACGGCGGCGACACTCAAGCTCTTCCCTTACCCATCACAAGTTGCCACCGCTTGGGTTGCCGTGAGCGATCCTGCAGCTGCGGTCAGTCTGCTTGGTAAACTGCGCGCAAGCACAGGAAACCAGATTACCGCCTTCGAAATTATCGGTCGCTCGGCTCTTGATTTTGTCTTGATGCGAATCCCGAACTCGCGTGATCCACTGCCCTTGCGGCCAAATTGGCAAGTTTTAATCGAGCTTTCAGGCCATCAAGAAGATTTGATCGATTCGCTCACATCGATGCTTGCGGATGCTCTCGACTGTAATCTGATCAGTGACGCTACGGTAGCTGCTAGCAAGACTCAGGTTGCCGCGTTTTGGGCGCTTCGCGAGAACATATCGGAAGCGCAGCGGCTCAATGGCATTTCCATTAAGCATGACATTGCCGTACCGGTGTCACGTATTCCAGTGTTTATCCAGCGTGCCGACGAAGCGCTGCGAAATGCTTTTCCAGGCCTGCGCATCGTTTGTTTTGGGCACATCGGCGATGGGAATCTCCATTACAACCTATCCAAATCAGAAACCCAGGCGAATGAGGAATTCATCGCTCAGACCAAAACAGTCAACCGCATCGTTCATGACATCGTCCACGACTTAGGTGGTTCAATTTCGGCCGAGCATGGCCTCGGGCAACTGAAGCGAGAAGAAGTCAAGCGTTACAAGAGCGAAGTAGAACTGGACCTCATGCGCACCCTCAAACACGCACTCGATCCGCAAAGCCTCCTAAACCCGGGCAAAGTTTTATAAATTGTTTAGCAGCATGGTTTACTTATTCTTCGTACCTTCGTATAATGGGGCTTCTCTTGTCGGGGGTATAGCTCAGCTGGGAGAGCGCTTGCATGGCATGCAAGAGGTCCGCGGTTCGATCCCGCGTACCTCCACCAAGGAAAATGTCCCTATCGTCTAGAGGCCTAGGACAATACCCTTTCACGGTATGAACCGGGGTTCGAATCCCCGTGGGGACGCCAGCGATGCACCGCCGGCCCACTTGTAGTGCAAGGCTACAAGTCGGGTTTCCGGCTCAAAAACAACACGGTCCAACAGGGCCGTGATCCAACGCCGAAGCCGCAGTCTAGCCTCGGCGTTTTGTTTTTGCATATCCGTGACGAACTCCGGTACATCCATCAGTGGATCGTTGCCGTCCTGCTTGCCGATGTGCCAGTTCATTATGTCCATCGACATCAGCATCTGTGCGATGTCTTGCTCGGACAGTTCATCCAGCTTTCGCTTGATGTTGGCATTCGCCGCTTGGTCGGCCTTAAGCTGCTCCAAGCGCTCGAGATCAGCCTCTATGGCCGCTACCTTCGCCGCTGCTGCCTTTGATCCGGTGGAGACAAGGCAAATCAAGTTATCTACCTGACTCCGTAGGGCAGCAATGTCAGCATCGATGGCCGGCACATCAACCTTGATCGATGCTCCAAAGGCCCGCGCGGCCTTCAACAACTTCTTGCGGAATGTCGCCGATTGGCTGTCGGCATGGAGCTTCTTGATTACCTCTTCCTCGATCAACCATTGACTGATGCGCTTACCTTTTGCCCCTGCCCGATAGTTCCCTGATGATGTTTCGCACCAGAACGGTGTGCCGTCAGCCGTATAAAGTAGCCCGGTAAGCAGAAAGTCGTGATCGTTCTTCATCCGGCGCACCTGTTTCTGCTTTGTTGTCGTGCTTGCCAGTACCGCTTCCGCCTGCTCGCGAGTGATCATGGCCTCGTGAGTCTTCTCTTCGCTGATGATCCATTCATCTTCATCTCGCTTCAACATTCTTTGTTTCGGGTCATCACGGCTTGCACGCTGCTTCTTCCGCCTGTTCCATACCAAGTGGCCTGTGTAGATCATTGCGTTACTCTCGACACCGATCATCGTGGCGGCGTTCCGATCGTCCAACCCTGACCGCCTCATGGCTTCGGCACGATTTACGCCTTCTGACCGAAGAGTAAGGAATTGTGCAACCTTGGTCGCTAGCAGTGGATCCGGCACTAGGCGCGACTTCAGAACCGGCTGACCGCCCCTGACGCCGCCCGTGGCGGTCCTTTCGAGTCGGTATCCGAGTGGGGCGTGTCCGCCAGAACGGTAGCCCTGCTTCACGTTCTCAATCTGGCCCTGCTTCCCCTTTTCTGCCGATAGTCTGGAATGAAGTCGGTCAAATTGTCGAGCGACGCCCAGCATCATCTCGCCGTATGCGCTGCTGCCATCAATAGCGACTAAAGTGGCCCCCAAAGTCAAGACAGAATTGACTTGGGTTTAAGCGGTGCACTTGACCTGACTCGCAGCTGGACGACGCTGCCCCGATGTTGCCTTGGTTGTTGCCTTTGACGTCGGTATTGCCGTTGAATCTGTTGTTGCGGCGGAGGAACCGTCTG
>CAMDMZ010000033.1 GCA_945902805.1 Propionivibrio dicarboxylicus
ATCGCCGACAGCCTGAATAGCCGGCCTCGCGCTACCCATGACTTCAACACGCCTTTTGCGGTATTCAAAATGATGCTTGCCCAGATTCATCAACCCCCAGTTCCAATTCACTAACCAAGGTCTGTTGCGCTTGGGATTTGAAACCGCCAAGGATTTCGGGGAAAAGATTGGCATTGAATGCGTGAGTCGTCCAAGCGGATTCATCGGCTGTGATTCCGTTGAAAGAGTTGTCTTCAATAAAAAGAACCTGCGCTTCATGATCACATCTGCATTTGGCTACGTGAACGTTGGCGGTATCAGCAAAGAGGGAAACGAGACGCCGTCAATTGAAATTGGGACATGCACGAAAATCTGAGAATCAAATCGGGACAGGTATCAACTCAGTTCGCTGCTCGGCTGCCCATTCAAGAACCAGCGCCAGCGCTTGGCGCTGCAATTGACTCAGCAGAATTTCCAACCTGCGTATGTTGAATTGGGGAAAAATCTGAAGAAAATGCTGGTCGTCGGCCCGAACGGATCATGTCACGCCGCTCAACAGTCGCAAGCCAAAGCGAATTTTCGCGGACGCAATAGAAAAGTCGGTGCTGGCGAGACGGCGCTCAGCAGGTATGCAGCGTAGTCAGTCTCGCGGCTTAACCCCTATTCGCTGCCGTAGGCTGTCCGACTCCAGCACATCGACATCGACGCCGAATTTGAGGATGTTCATGGTCAGACCGGAAAACGTGGTCTGACCCTTATTACTTCGTCAGCTGATATCGACGGCAGAAATCAACAACACCAACGGTTGCGTCCAGACCGCTTGGCTTCATACAGAGCTTTATCCGCCTGTAACAGAATAGTTTCAGGATTCGCATCATCATCGGGTTGCAGGGTCCCAACCCCCAGACTCACTGTCACTGGAATTGGCTGGTCAGTGGCCGATAAGATTGTCAGGCTCTCCACAGCAGCCCGTACCCGCTCGGCAATTTCACAGGCTTGCTCCAGGGTAGTTGAGGGGAGTAGGGCAACAAACTCCTCACCACCATAACGAGCAAGCACGTCATAGGGGCGTAAGGTTGCCGCACATGCCGCAGCAATCCCCTGCAGAACCCTGTCGCCGGTCGCGTGTCCGTATCGATCGTTTATCTTCTTGAACTCATCTGCATCGACCATCAGCACCGACATTGGCTGGCGAACCCGCACGGTGCGCAGCGACTCCGCAGCAAAGCACGTATCGAAGTAGCGCCTATTGAAGATATCGGTCAATCCATCGTGTGTAGCCATTCTGGCCAGTGCTAACCGGGAGGCTTCGAGTTCGACCAACAGTGCAATGAATACGTGACTGGCTGCTGGTGCAACAATGATCGCCACTATAGTGGCGACAAACAGTCCAGTAAGTATCCTGTTTTCAGGAACATCAAAATAAACGAACAACAGGTATGACAGAAGCACCGCTGCGCAAACCGAGAAGCTGGTAATCAACACCAAACTCCACTTGTAGCCCAACCCGGCGAGTCGCCTGCGCCATGTCGGTGTGGCTGAATGTGTCCCCTGCCCAATGGAGTCCATAAGTAGTTCTTCTATCTATTTTTCAGAATAGTTTATCAGGCTTTATAAGCGCACCTGGTCGCCTGATCTGCGATGTCACGGCGATGACCTATCTAAATGGCGTAGTTGAATGAGGCAAATCAGGGAAAAGAGGCCGGGCTCGACCCGGTGCTCGATCTGGTTTTGCCCACGCCGCCAATGGCCAAAAAGTTGGTTCTGACGAAAACCCTACGCTACAAGATGGCGGAGCAAAGGACGTTCTCCTCACCGTAGCCGATGGCGCTACGGTGTTCAGCGCGAATACAGCGCGGTCATGCGTGCGGCTTCTTCCGTCACTCGCTGACGCAAGCTTGGCGGCTCCGGCACTTCGACGTCGCCACCGAATTTGAGGATGTTCATGATCAGATCGGAAAACTGTGGCCTGACCCCTATGGCCCTACCTATGCCCCTATTATTCTGTTCACATTTCAACCAGCTCGACACGCCTATTTTCTGCCCGGCCGGCATCGGTGCGATTGGTCGCAACCGGGGCAATCGACGAAGCTCCATGCGGCATTAGGCGGTTTGCAGCGATACCGTGCTGCTTGACCAGCGCCTCTACCACGGTGGTGGCCCGGGCTCTGGACAGAGTCATATTTGCGTCGAACGCTCCCACGTTATCGGTATGGCCCACCACGTGCAACTTGAGCTGACCAGCTTGTTTGAGCAAGGCTGCCACCTCGGCGAGCACGGGAGCGGATTCCGTTTTGAGGGTTGATTTGCCAAAGTCGAACTGGATACCATACAGCGCCATGTGGCCGGTCTGCGCAAGTCCCTTACTCATCGCCGCCGCATCCACCTTGGCCATCCCGGTATCCATGGCTTTGCCACGAACCACAAAAATGTGATGGTGATGAGATTCTGGAACGCGAATCGCGATGGTGAGTACCTCGGAAGTGGCCTTGTCGATTGTCCGAGCGATTACGTAGTACTCGTCCGAGTAGGGGAATTCACCAAACAATGGATCAAATTTCAGCTTGCCGCACGTCTTGGCCTTGCCGGAGCATTTGAACAACAATTGAAACCCCGCATCCACGAGTGCCTGTTCATAGTTGCGCGCGATCTCCAGAGTTGAACGCTTTTGACCCGAGGTGTTGTAGTCCACCTTGGTGACATAGCCTTCCAGAACTTGCGTCTTGCCCATACCGCCGACGGCGTTGGTCTCGGGCACTCCCGTCGGCAATTCAAGCTGGATAAAGCCCAACTCTTTCATGTTTTCGAACTTGGAACCCTCGTAGGCTCGCACCAGCAATCCATCTCCGGTGGGTGCTTTGGTGGCCCAAGCGATGGCGGTCGACGATGCCAATAAGGCAATCAGGGCATTCAAAAGCAAACGTTGAAAATGCATCACGGGAAACCTCCTTTAAGCATCAAAATCAAACGGGTACACGACTTTTGTTTCGTCAGCCAATTCAAGCCGCAGTATTCGTAGAGCTTGAGTATGGAGTCATCATACTAAAAGCGAACCGCATTGGTCGCCACATAAAAAGTCGGCGCTGGCGTTACGGCGCTCAGTGCGAATACAGTGCCGTCATCCTTGCTGCTTCGTCCTTCACCCGCTGCCGCAAGCTATCCGGCCCCAGCACTTCCACATCGGCGCCGAATTTGAGGATGTCCATGATCAACTCGCGGTGGTCGGCGTAGGGGAAATCGAGTAGCCAGGAGCCGTCGCTGGCAAAGCGCCCATGCTGCTTCGGATGCCACGTTTCCTGAGCCACCCAGCGCGCGCGTTCGGGGGTGAAGCGCAGTTTGGCGGTTTGCAGCTCGTGGCCGGAGAATATGCCGTAGCCGGGGCCGAGGGCTTCGTTCATCGAGCGTAGCGAGACTTCACGCGCTTTCTTTTCGATCAGTTCGGCGTGCTGGATCGAGTCGATGGCGAAATTACGCAGGCCATTGCGCAGGTGGCACCAGGCGTCGAGATACCAGTTTTCGCGGTAATAGACCAGGCGCTGCGGCGAGACTTCGCGTTCGGTGGTTTCGCCGCTGCCTCGGGCGAAATAGCGCAGTTGCAAGCGCTTGCGCCGCAGTAGCGCCGCGCCGACCTTTTCGAAATGTGCGAGTTGAAGATCGCGTTTGCCGAGGCCGACGATCATCACCCGACGGCGGATTTCCTCGGCCGTGTTCTCTGCCGTGCCGAGCAGGTTGTTGAGGCGTGCGATCAGTGGCTGGATATGCGGCGTAAGAATGCCGCCGGGGTCCAGATTGGCCAGCAAGTGCTGCATGGTGAGCAGCGCATGGACTTCGCTGGAGTTGAACCACAGTCCCGGCAATTCATACTGACCACCAGTTTCGACATGCACCAGTTCGAAGCGGTAGCCGCCGGAATTCCCCGCATTGCGATCCCAGATGATCGGCGCATTGAGGCGGTTGCGCATGTATTCGAGATCGCGCTTGAGCGTGGCGCGCGAGACTTCCAGCGCGTCCATCATCTCGGCGAAGCTGACCAGGCGCCGGTCGTGGATCATCTGGTCGATCTTGTAGAAGCGCTCAGTTCGGTCCATGGTGAATCTCCCGCACCAGTTGATGGAAATGTTCCAGCCGCCGCGCGTGGATGGCGCCGGTGACGATGCCGTCTTTGATCGCGCACCCGGGTTCGGTGAGGTGCCGGCAATCGCGGAAGCGGCATTGACCAAGGAAGGGACGGAACTCGCGAAAGCCGAATTCGATTTCTCCGATGCTCATGTGGGCCAGGCCGAATTCCTGCAAGCCGGGGCAGTCGATCAGCATGCCGCCATTGCTGGTGCGATACAACCGGGCGTGGGTGGTGGTGTGCTTGCCGGTGTCGAGCGCTTCGGATATTTCGCGCGTCGCGGCGGCGGCGCCGGGAATGAGTGCATTGGTTAATGTGGATTTGCCCATGCCGGATTGGCCGACCAGTACCGAGCACTCGCCGGCCAGCGCCGGCAGCAGGGCGGAGGCGTCTTCCAGTGCGGAGAGTTCGAGCGTGCGGTAGTCGAGCGCCGTAAACGGCGCCAGCAGCGCGCGGGCTGAGGGCAGGGCGGCGGCGATGTCACTCTTGTTGAGCACGATCAGCGCCAGCAGACCTTCGTGCTCGGCGGCGACCAGCGCGCGGGTCAGCAGCAGATCGGAAAACGAGGGCTCGGTGGCGACTACCAGCACCAGTTGCGTGGCGTTGGCGGCGATCAGTTTCTGGCGGTAGGCATCGCTGCGGTAGAGCAGGCTGCGGCGTGTGCCATGTTTGCTGATCTGGCCGTCGCTGGTGATTTCAACTTCGTCGCCGCAGGCGTAGGGGCTTTTCTTGCCGCGCGGGTAGCCGGTGGCGAGTGTGCCGTCGGTCAGCTCAATTTCATAATGCCGGCCGAAGGCGGCGACGATGGTACCAGCGCGATGGGCGGCCTTGCTCAAACCGCTGCACCGCGTAAATGGGCGATGCGCAATCTGGCCGGCGGGTGGGAATCGTGGAACATCGAATGCAGCGGGTCCGGCGTGAGCGTCGCCGCGTTGTCGCGGTAGAGCTTGACCAGCGCAGCGATCAGGTTGTCGGCGGCAGTTTGCTTGGCGGCATAGGCGTCCGCCTCGTATTCATGCCGGCGCGATAGGGCCGAGGTCAGCGGTGCCAAGGGGAAGAGGAACACCGGCAGCACCATCGAGAACAAGAGCAGCGCCAGCGCCGTATCGCCAGCACCGACTTTTTGCACGCCGAGGCCGGCATAGAACCACGGTTGGTCGATCAATTGTCCGAGCAACCACAAAAAGCCCAGGCTCAGCGCCGCCATCAGCACGATGCGTTTGATCACATGGCGATGCTTGAAATGGCCGAGTTCATGCGCCAGCACGGCCTCGATCTCGTCGGGAGTCAGCTTTTCCAGCAGCGTGTCGAAAAACACGATGCGCTTGGCCTTGCCAAAGCCGGTGAAATACGCATTGCCGTGGGCTGAGCGTTTCGATCCATCCATGACAAAAAGCCCCGACGAGGAAAAGCCGCAGCGGGCGAGCAGGGCTTCGATGCGTGCTTTCAGGCTTTCGTCCTGCAGTGGCGTGAATTTGTTGAACAGCGGGGCGATGACTGTCGGGTACAAAAACAGCACCAGCAGGTTGAAGCCCAGCCAAAGCCCCCAGACGTAAAGCCACCAGCGCGCGCCCATGACATCCATCAACCACAGTACCGCATACAGCAACGGGCCGCCGATGGCGGCGCCGAGCAGGGTGCCTTTGGCCAGATCGGCGAGCCAGAGTTTCCAGGTGAGCTTGTTGAAGCCGAACCTGGCCTCGATCACGAAGGTACGATAAAGGCTCATGGGCAGGGCGACCAGGAAACCGACGACGCTGGCGGTGGCAAACAGCAGCAGGCCACGCAGATAGTGGTCGGCAACGGTCGCGCGCAGCATCTGATCAATGGCATTGAGTCCGCCGCCCAGCGTCATCAGCAACAACAACAGGGCCTCGATGCCGTATTCGCTGATCCCGACGCGCCCTTTGGCCAGGGTGTAATCGGCTGCCCGTTGGTGATCGAGCAACTCGATGCGGCCAACAAAGTCGTCGGGAACGGCGTCGCGATGGGCGAGTACGGCAGCACTTTGGCGCATGCTCAGCCAGGTTTGCAGGGCCGTGGCGAGTACCACGGCAAGAATGAAGAGGGATGAAAAGGTGGAAGGTGTCATGGCCGACATTTTACGTGCCCATGCCCTCGCTAAAATCATTCAAACGCCGGATGCGGCGGATAATTGCCGAGCAGAACCCGTTGCGTATCCTTTTTTCGGAAATTCAAATGACGACACTCCTTCCTTCCCTCGAGATAGAGACGGGTCCACAGCCCGAATTCAGCGTCATCTGGCTGCATGGACTTGGTGCGGATGGTTACGATTTCGAACCCGTGGTGCCCGAACTGGGCTTACCGCTGAGCCCAGGAGTGCGGTTCATTTTTCCGCATGCCCCGGCGATCGCAGTGACCTGCAATGGTGGTTATGTGATGCCGGCCTGGTACGACATTGTTTCGCTAGACAGTTCCAGCCGCACCATCGACGCCGCCGGCATCATCGCCTCGCGTCAGGCGATCCGCGACCTAATCGCCCGCGAAAATCAACGCGGCATCGCCTGTGATCATATTTTCCTGGCGGGCTTTTCCCAGGGTGGGGCGGTCGCTTACGCCACGGCGCTGACGCATCCCGAGCCGCTGGCCGGAGTGATCGCGCTCTCGACCTATATTCCGCTGCCAAGGTTGATCGAGGATGAAGCGACGGTGGCCAATCAGTCGATTCCGGTATTGGCGGCCCATGGCACGGAGGACGATGTGGTGTCGCTTGAACTGGGTCTGCGAGCCCGGGATTTTTTGATCCAGTCCGGATATTCAGTGGAGTGGCTGGAGTACCCGATTCCGCATGCGATTTGCCTGGAAGAGATTGAAGTTATCGGCACTTGGCTTGCCGCGCAGATGCGACGATGAACGTGCTTTATCCCACGGCAAGCCAAGCGACACGTGATGCGCTGCGCCGCAGTTTGCAGAGCCGGGTGGAGCAATTTCAAGACTGGCTGACCGCAGGCCAGATTAAGCGCGTAATTGAAGTGGTCGAGAACGTGCCCGCCACATTGGTCGATCTTGTCGCAATCATCGCCAACATGGACGTCAATGTGAATGCCCGGATCGGTGCCAGTGCAGTGCTTGAACGCTTCGCCGGAACTCCACCGCTGCAAGCCTTGATCCCGCTATTGGGCAAACTGTCAGTGCATGCCGATGCCCGCGTGCGGGCCGAAGCCTGCCATTTTCTTGGCTTATCCGTATCATCCGCAGCCAGCCAGTATCTCGTCGTACGTGTGACTGACTCTGATGTCGAAGTCAGAGAAATTGCCACCGAGAGCCTTGCTGCACTGCCCGCCACCAAACCGACCGAGCGTCACTCGGAAAACTTACCGGTCAACACCTAAACATGCGTAACCTTGAAAATTGTATTCGCGCAGTATCAAAAGCACCATGACGCCACTCGGTAAAGGTTTGGCGATTCTGTTTGGCTTCCCCATCGTATTGGCGGCGGGGTTTTTCACTTACTTCCTGACGACCGGCGAAGACCGCATGAAAGCCGTCTGCGTCCAGGTCACGCCCGGCATGCGCTATACCGAACTCAAGGAATTCGCGCTGGACCAGAAACTCAGGGCGCCCTTCAAGGACGACGCAGCGGTGGTCATTCTTGCCGATTCGAGAAGTTATGGACGCCACGCCTGCAAGGTCGAACTGGATGCCGGGGTGGTCAAGCGTGCCACGTATGTGTTTGCCGATTGAGCCTGTGTTTGTTCTGGTTCCGGATACGTGGCGTTGACGCCTGCTGCGGCCGGCGATCAGCGACCAGCGGCAATCACCCTTAGTTCTCGCGGCTGCGCAGCAAAAATACGCCGGCCAGCGCAAATGCCAGGCCGAAGATGACGGCATACATGGTGACTCCGATCGACCGGTTGCCGCGCCCCTCCGGGAAGTTTCGCACCGGATTATCGGCCTGATAGCGCAAGGGAATCCGGCCACCGACCTGCAGCGCATCCCATTCCCGTTTGTCGAGCGACCAGCCATGTTCGATCGATTGGCCATCGGGAAGGGCAAAGCGATACTGGACCCAGTAATACTCATTCGGATTGTCCGGTTGGAGAGTCTTGCGGATGATCTCGCCTTCGACCCGGACACCCGATTCGTTGATCTGCACGTCGTTGCGATAAGTGCCCCAGGCGCCAATGATGCTGAGTACGCCGAGCAGGATTAACACGATTCCGACGATCGTTCCGGCGCGACTTCCAGGGGGGCTTGTTGCGGCTGTTGCAGGTGTTGGCGTGGTATTCATAGTGTGAGGTTGATTTTGTAGGCTCAGGGAATGACTTCAAAGGCCAGGAATTGCGTGATCTGGCGCATGCTGAAGTTGTTGTCGGAAACGAAAACCAGGCTGCGGTTGCCGTTGCTCAGTCGCGGTCCCCAACTCATGCCTTCGATGTTATCGAGCGGGATGCGGAGGCTATCCAGGTTCAGCACCAACGACTTGGCGACTGGTCGGTATTCTGCGCCATCCAGTGATTCAATCATGCTGACATCGCTTGCCTGGGACAGGTCGATCAGGTACAGGCGGATGCTGTTACCAACGCCCAGCGTGTAGGCGCGTTCGAGCGCCAGAAGTTGATTGTTGTCTGCGGCGAGCAGCTCGACCAGGCCGTTGGTGTGGAACATGAACGGCAGTGACGGGGGCACCGGCACGGGATCGGTGACATAGACAAATTCGGCCTGGGGTACACCCGGCGCACCCGTTTTCAGGTCAAAGGCGATGATGCGGCAAGGGCTACCCAAAAGATGGTCGGCCGCCGGACCATCTTGGATGAGGGCGTTTTCCGTGCCGACGTAGAGGCGCTGCGTCTCATGCATGACGGCGAGGCTTTCGAATGCGCGGTTGTCGCGGGTGCCGCGCTTCCCCTGCGGAAGAAAACGCGCCGGAACCGGGAGGCTGCGGACATGGGTGCCGTTCAACTCGATCTCGTCGATGCTGGGCAGAATGTCCTTGTCGGCATTGCCTTCACTGCTCCAGATCAGGCGATTGGGCATGCTCGATCGCCTGATCGCCTCGGGGTCGGCGCTACCGCGCGTATAAGGCTGGCGCTGTGGCGATTGCAGAGTGGTTACGCCCGTGATGCGAATCCCGGCGTGGCCCGGTTCGGTATCGAGATTGAAACGGGCCAGATCCAGTTTCATGGTGTAGAAGCGTGCTGGATTGCGCTCGGACCGGTCGTCAGATACGACGTAGAAGTGCTCGCGTTCAGGGTCGAATTCGATGCCCGACAAGCCGCCGACGGTGGTGTCGGCGTAGTCGAAGTTGTGCGGCAGGATTTGTTGCCCGATATAACGCAGGCTCCAGGCGTGGGCGCTGGCTGGGTACACCGTCGTGGCGAGCAGACAGGCGCTTGCGATGAGTCGTATCGCGTGGTTCAGCCACGCCCCTCGACGCAATTGATTGGTGTTGCAGGAGTTCATGAGATCGGATCTGATGAGGCAAGGCGCAACGACACGTTGGAGCAAAAAACGCGCCCCTTGTCGTTGCGGATGGTGAGCCGGCGCTAGCCGTGATTTTGATTTTCTGACGCAGATTACACGGCGAAGTACATTGTTGAGTTGAGTCAGCCAACTCGGCTTACCAACCACCCCCGCCGCCACCGCCGCTGCTACTGCTACTGTCGGAAGAACTCCCACTGCTTCCACTGCTTGAACTACTTGAACTGCCTGGCGAGCTAATGCCGGCACCGATTGCCCCGGCGGCAAGCGCCCAGCTTCCGCTGGCGCCGGCGCCGCCCGAGAGGCCCCCGCCACCGGTCCAGGGAGATGTTGGTCCAGTCGCCGCTGACGAACTACGGGATGTGGAACTTGTATCCCCCGACGACATTTCGAAGCCCGTCTTTCCCGTGTGGGCCGCCCCGTATGCCCGAAACCAGCGATCAACATTCCGGCCCAGACCGAGGGCAATCAAGTACGGAAACCACTGATCTTGGAGTTGCGGCGCAGCCTGGCGAAGCTGGTGCTTGAGGTATCGCCGCGCAGCGACCAACTGTCGCCGAAACGTAACCTTCTTCGGATGTTCATCCGTGCGCAGGAGATTCAACACATGCTGGACGATGGCCATCGTCCAGATCACGCAGGCAACGAGTTCAATCGCCGTGTAGCGAAAGTCGCTGGCGTAAAAGGCGTAGTAGCCGACAAACGCCACGATAGGGCCACCGAATAGCGCGACGAGCGAGAAGCGAAGCACCAGTCCATCGACAGCGGACGAGTTCAGTCGGGCAGCCAGACTGCCCAGTGCCATCGAGATCAAGCCGATGAAGCCCATGAATGATGCAAGGTCGGCACTCTTGGGGCCACCAAGAATGCCCCCTAAAACAAGCACCACAAATCCTCCGGCGAGCATCTTCATGTTTCGCGGCCAATTGACCGGTTTCATCGTGTTCGTCCATCCTGGCAACCGGTCAAGATCATTTGTGATCCCGGCTTGCAGCATTGCCGCCAGATTCAGGCCACGTCCTTTGTAATGTTTGCGCAAGGCATCGGTGTCGGTGTTCTTCCTGTGGTTGAAGAACAGCGCATTCACGAGGCGGCTGCGGTAGCCAGTGAGGCTTTCGCGATCACCAAGCAAGCTCATCACCAGTTTGGGCTTACGCATGAATCGGGACTCAACACGGGTCTTGATGATGTTCTCGCGTTGTAGTGAGGCAAGAACCGCAGCCACCTCGGCCGCACCCGCTTCACCGTGCAGGGCCGCCCCAACGACTTCTGGCTTTCGCGAGAAGACATGGTTTAGAAGCCACGCGTCGTCGATTTCGGCGTTGCTCACCAGTGACCCGATGCGGCCAACCTGAGACTCGCTGCGAACGAACAGGCGAAGCAATCCGCCAACGCCGACAATAAGCAATATCAAGGTCGCCCAGCCAACCCAATTCGTGGGCCGGATGACGACGCCGCTCGGAACCGAGTCTCCGCGATAGGTCAAGGTCGCCCGAACGACAACGCTCTCTCCGGGTTGCAGGTCCTGTCGCTCGATATGCTGCTTACTCAATCCGGACCAGACGTCATCGAAAGCCAGGTCAAGGGTGAAACGTTCGATACGTCCTGGGCGAGCGGGAAACGCGAAATCGTGAGCGAGGTTAAATTCCTTACCCTGGCCACGCAGAATGCCCTGCAACGAATATCGGATACGGTAGATCAACTTGGCGTGCTCGAAAGGTGGATCGCTGGCGAGTCGGCTGCGCCAGCGCAGGGTGGATCCGTCCGTTAGCGCATATTGATCCACGCCATCGAGCTTGCCTTGGGCAAGGGCAATCACGCGCGTACCGTCTACCCGGTCAACTCCCTCAAGTCGTAGGGATTGGTCGGTTCGGATGTTGAACAGTCGTTCCCCGCCATTCCAGTCGCCATCGAGGTCATAGGTCTGCGTTTCGATGACGTGGAGAATGCCATCGGAGTCCAGTCGCGCATCGACCGCTACGGATGGCCAATACAAGGAGCGCGCCGATACACACGAAGCGAATAGAAGGAAGAGAATCGCAATTAAGTGTCGCATCGAGACTCCAAGGTGCGGATGGAATACGAGCATATTAGTCTATGCTGTATGACTTTGGCGCTCGGCGTGGATGCAATCAAAAGTGGTGGCCGCTGAATCACGCGGCGACATTGTCCCTATAGTCATTCCAGCGATGGTTGGAGTACAAAGCGCGCAGGCTGAGCATGACTTGGGGATTCTCAGACCTTACCGTTACGGATTGACCACGGCACGCAACACTGTCTGGGTTTCGTGTGCACGCACTCGATTGGTGAACCACCACACACCGGCCTTCTTGATGGTCCAGTCGGCCTCGGAGCCGGCGAGCAGTAGCGAGGCCAGGCGGCCCAGCGCTGGTTGATGTCCGACCAGAATCACGGCACCGCCATGATCCGGCCAATCGACTGCCGCCAACAAATCGGCGGCACTGGCGCCCACGGCCAACTGCGGTTTGACCTTGACTGGCAATCCAAGTGCGTTTGCGGTTTCAAGCGCGCGCTTGGCCGGACTGCTAAACACGCGCACGTTTTTCATGTGTTGGCCACGCAGCCATTCTGCGATTTGCGCGGCGTGCTTGCGGCCGCGCTCGGTTAGCGGTCGCTCACCATCCGGGATGGCGTCATTCGCTCCTGTACTGCCCCTTGCATCGTCCGCTTCCGCATGACGCCAAAGAATCAAATCCACTGCGGTGTCCTCCTGTTCAAGGGCGAGAAGATTACGCAGTGAATGTGACAGGAAGATTAACCAGGTGCCGCCACCATCAGCTGAAAAGTCGGTTCTGGCGGGACGGCGCCTGCGGAGTTGTCAGCCGTATCAGGTATCCATGAGCGTCAACTGGGGTGACACGACTGATGCTGATGCCAGTGCGCTCATGCCTCGCGTTGGTAGCGGGAGCGGTTGATCAGCTCCATTCGGCGTTGGCTATCGGCGCGATTGGCGGCGGTAGTCTGTTGTCCAAATGCCTCACGCATGGCGGCATCCTGGCGCGCGGCCTTGATGCTGGCAATGCAACGCCAGCGGACGATATTACGACTGACGATGCGCCGCATCTCCGTCGCATGGTGATGTGTACGGCAGTGATAGCAAAAGCGGCGCTCGCTGCCGTTGCTGTTGCTACTGTTGCAGGCGGGTGTCGAAGTCATGGTCATCGAGAGTTCACCTTGTAGGCAGAGGCGGGGCAAGTCATGCTTGAGGCAAGCGGGGCGAGATTTGGACGCTGCTGCGGGCGCTACTGCGGGCGCGCCAGAGGGCGAGGGTTTCGATCACGCCCCAGACCAGAGCAATGCTCAGAGCGATGAGTGGGTAGGCAATGCGAGTTGGGCGACGTGGGTGACCTGAGTGACCTGAGTGATTTGTATGCATGGCCCGATTCCGCTCACAAACCGTCGAGCAACCAGATCATTGGCCACGCTTCGTCGAAAAACTTGTCGATTAAGGCTTTCATCTATGACTCCTGAAATCGATGTAGACAGTCGCCACCTTACGCAGGCAAGGTTGCAGAATTCTTGCGCTCCTGTGACATTTCCGGGTCGGCACCGTTACGGTTGGCGGTGGTCGAGGCCGGCCACCCTTGTAGCAATACTGTCATCTGCCTGCCGTAATCTGCCGCACGATGTCAGATGCCATGGATGCTCAGTCGTACCGGGGTTCCGGCCGCGCCCTCCTGCCCGAGCTTGATGAATTGCACCGGATCCTCGATGAAGCTGGGTCGGCGCTTGCCGTCGACCGGCTGTGCGAGATCGGTCCCGAGCGCTTGCCGGTCTATGCTATCGCCCTCGGAACCTCGGTTCCCGAGGGCGCTGCGATTGCGTTTGTCGGCGGAGTTCACGGGCTGGAGCGCATCGGTGCACAAGTGGTGATTGCGTATTTGCGCAGTCTGGTCAGTCGTCTGCGCTGGGATGACACCTTGCACCAGCAACTGGCCTCCGTGCGTCTGCTGTTCGTCCCGCTAGTGAATCCCGGCGGCTTCGTCCTCCATACGCGCGCCAATCCAAACGGCATTGATCTGATGCGCAATGCGCCGGTCGATGCCATTGAAAAAGTGCCGTTTATGGTGGGCGGACAACGCCTGAGTCGCAATCTGCCGTGGTACCGGGGGGCGGCGGCCAGCCCGATGGAGCCCGAGGCCGAGGCGCTTTGCGGTGCGATCCGGCGGGAATTGCTCGGCCATCGCTTCAGCATCGCGGTCGACTGCCACTCCGGTTTCGGTATTGCCGACCGCATCTGGTTTCCGTTTGCCCATACCCGGGCGCCGATTCCGCATCTGGCGGAGATGCACGCATTGATGGAAATTCTCGACCAGACCTATAGTCACCACCGCTATGTGTTCGAGCCGCAGAGCCTGCAATATTTGACGCACGGTGATCTCTGGGACTATCTCTATCTTGAGTCGATTACGCACGCCGAGCGGATTTTCCTGCCCTTGACACTGGAGATGGGTTCCTGGCTCTGGGTCAAGAAAAATTTTCGCCAGGCGTTCTCGCGTGACGGCATCTTCAATCCATTGATCGGGCATCGGCAGCAACGGGTGCTGCGGCGCCACTTGTTCTGGTTCGAATTCATGACCCGTGCCGCCAGCAGCTTCCAGCGCTGGCTGCCGACCGGTGCGGAACGCGATGCGCATCAGCGGCGTGCCCTGGCGCGTTGGTATGAAGGGAGCCGGTCATGATGCCCTGGGTATTGCTGCGCGGGCTAAGCCGTGAGGCCCGACACTGGGGCGCGTTCCCGGATCGGCTGGGCAAGGCGCTGGATGGCGCCCCGGTGATCTGCCTTGACTTTCCGGGCAATGGCGAGCGCTTTCGTGAGCATAGCCCGACATCCGTCGAAGCAATGGCCGACGACTGCCATGCCCGACTCCTTGAACTCGGGGTATCGCGGCCCTGTCGAGTTCTCGCCATGTCCTTGGGGGCGATGGTGGCGGTTGCCTGGGCGCAGCGCCATCCGGCGGACCTCGCTGGCGCTGTCTTGATCAATACCAGCCTGCGCCCCTTCAGTCCGGTCTATCAACGGCTGAGGCCGCACAACTATCGGCGCATCGTGTCGCTATTGCTCGGTCGTCGAACCGACGCTCAGATCGAGGATGACATTCTGGCGATGACATCGACACGGGGAATGCTGCCGCAGGAACGTGCGGCGCTGCTGTCCGACTGGGTGCGCTGGCGCGCTGAGCGACCGGCCAGTGCCGGCAACGTCATTCGTCAGTTGATCGCCGCCGCCCGCTTTCGGGCGCCGCTGCAGGCGCCTTCGGTGCCGTGTTTAATTCTGGGCAGTCGGGGCGACAAGCTGGTTGATAGCCGTTGTTCACAGCATCTGGCGGCAGCCTGGGGCGTGCCGCTGGTGCTTCATCCCTGGGCGGGCCATGATCTTCCCCTTGATGATCCGGAATGGATCATTCAGCAGAGCAAAATCTTTCTCTCCGAGACGAAATGAAATGAATCACGACACCCAAACGCCGCCGACAGTGAGTTGTTCGAACTGTCACTTTTTCCGCCAGGCAGAGCGAGGGTTTGGTTCCTGCCATCGCTATCCGCCGAGCTATGCCGGCGATGCGTCGCCCAAGGAAAGCCATCACTGGCGGTTTCCCGTGGTGTCCGCAGGAAACTGGTGCGGGGAGTTTGCTGCGACGTGATGCGGTGCAGGCAGGTGGATCGTTTTACGCCGTCTCGCCAGCACCGACTTTTGCCCGGGCTTTGTGGCGTTCCCGGTAGCGCAAGGCCTGGTACGTGACCAATCCCATCACGACCATCGCCGCGCTGAGGACGCCGTAGGCCATCGGCCACGGCACGTCCCGGGTCATCATCGAAAACTCGGACATGCCGCCGATGCCGGCGATGATGTTGATCGGCGTGAACACGACACCGATCGTCGTCAATTTCGACACCCGCTTGTTCTGGTTGATATTGATGAAGCCGACCGTCGCATCCATCAGGAAGTTGATCTTGCCGAACAGGAAGGACGTGTGCCCATCCAGTGAATCAATGTCACGCAATATCTGGCGTGCCTCGTTCTGCTGCTCCGGTGACAGAAGCCGGCCGCGCAGAAGGAAAGACAATGCGCGGCGTGTATCCAGGACATTGCGCCGGATACGGCCGTTGAGGTCTTCCTGTTGCGCGATGGCGGAAAGGATGGTGGCCGCTTCATCATCGGTGACATGGGGCGAAAGGACAGTGCGCCCGACCTTTTCCAGTTCGGCGTAGATGTCTTCCAGTGTGTCGGCTGAATACTCGACGTCGGCGCCGTAGAGATCGAGCAAGACATCCTTGCCGTGCGATACGTTGCCGGGCTGAATCCGGGCGCGCAAGCGTTGCAGGCGGAAGACCGGCAGTTCTTCATCACGCATCGAGAACAGGATGTTTTTGTGCAGGATGAAGGCCACCGGCACATTGCGCGAGGCGTCCTTCTTTTCGAGAAGGAAATCGGAATGCAGATGAACATCGCCGCCGTCGTCATCGTCTTCAAAGTAGAACCGGGCCGATTCCTCGAGGTCGGTGAGGTCATCGGCGTCGGGCAGCTTGAGGCCGAAAATCTCGGCGACCCACTGGCGCTCCTCGCGGGTAGGTGCCAGAAGATCGACCCAGATTGGCTTGATCCTGGCCAGGTCGTCCTTGCTGTTGATCTGGATCTGGCGCAAACGTCCGGCGTGGGGCTCGAATGCATGAATATTGATGGGCTTGGCCGGACCGGCGACAGGGCGCCGGGCCAGGCTCAGCGTCTCGCCCAGCGCGTCCGAGAGTTGGTCAAGTATCTCGGCACCCCGATCGTCGGCGACCAGATCCCACACCAGAAGACTTTCGTCTGGCGGCAACGCTTCGAGCAATCGCGCGATGGTATCCGGTGGCAGCGGCACCAGCTTGACGCGAAGTTCCTCCAACTGCTGCTTGTGCACCAGTTGCTCGACCAGGCCATGGCGGGGTCCATCGTGGGTCTGTCGCTGCACCAGCGTGGCGACCCGCTTTTGGCGCGCGATGAGGTCTTCTACGATGCGCAGATGATCCTGTTCGGTTTTTCGGTCAGGAGTTACCGCGTCATTCGATCCATTGGTGATCGGGATCATCGGGGTCATGATCCGGTGATTCTACGACCCAATCCCGATGCAGCCGGCCTTGGCTATCGTGGTGCGGAAGCCATCAGTCAGGTGCAAATCGGGTGACACCCATCTCACGCAGGCTGGACTCGACGGCGGTAACGGCAAGGCGGAGCGTGTCGGCACCGATCGCACCAATGCAGCCAACGCGGAAAGTGTCGACCTGGGTCAGTTTGCCCGGATAGAGGATGAAGCCTTTTTGGCGCACTCGCTGGTAGAAGTCGGCAAAGCTGTAGGCTGGATCAGCGGGCGAGTGAAAGGTCACGATGATGGGGGCCTGGACCTCATCGTCGAGGAAGGTCTTGAAACCCAGACGGCGCATGCCGCTGACCAATGTGGCGCAGTTTTCGGCATAGCGCGTAAGTCGCGCGACCTGCCCGCCCTCGGCTTTGAACTGGTCGATGGCGACCCGCAAGGCGGCAACCACATGCGTCGGTGGCGTGAAGCGCCATTGGCCGGTTTTCTGCATGTAGATCCATTGATCGTGAAGGTCCATGGCAAGCGAATGCGCGCGTCCGGAAGCGGATTCCAGAACCTTGCGCCGGGTAATAACGAAGCCCATACCGGGCACCCCTTCAAGGCATTTGCCGGATGCGGCGATCAGGGCATCGATCGGCATCGAGCGCAGGTCGATCGGGATGGCGGCGTAGGAACTCATGGCATCGACGATCAGATGCCGGCCATGGCTGGCAACAATGCCCGCGATGCGCGACAAGGGATTCAGGATGCCGGTGCCGGTTTCGCAATGCACCTGGACCACATGGCTGATGGCGGGATCGTCCGCCAGCGCCTGGCCGATGAGGGCTGGGTCGGCCGGTTGGTCGTCCCCGAACGGCAGGACCACGGCTTCGCGACCGAGGTAGCCAAGAATGCGCACAACGCGCTCACAGTAGGCACCGTTGTGTGGCACCAGGACTTTGCCACTACGCGGAACCAACGTGCCGATGGCCGCTTCCACGGCAAAGGTGCCGCTGCCCTGCAAGGGGACGCAGACGTGGCTATCGCTGCCATGCGCAATGTCGACCAGATCACTGCAGACCGAGGCCGTCAGTTGGTTGAAGGCCGTATCCCACGAGCCCCAGTCGCTCAACATCGCTTCCTTGGTGGCGGTTGATGTGGTTAATGGTCCGGGTGTCAGCAGGATGGGGTCGTTCATGGTGTGTTCCAGAAGAGTGGAGAGTGGAGAGTGGAGCGTGGTCAGGGGACGATGGCCGCCCGCAGAACCCGTCGTGCTGCGGCATCGGCCATCGCGTCGTCGACGCGGTCGAGCGAGTACTTGCCGTCCACCAACTCGTGAAATGGATAGCGGTTGCGATTGGTCACGACGAAGTCGAGCGCTTCAACCAGATTGCGCGGATGGTAGTTATGGACGCCGCGCAGCGTCAGCAGCTTGCGCAGCAACTGGTTGGCGTCGAGTGTCACCATCGCGTTTGGATTGACCACGCCACCGAGCACGTAGGTGCCACCGACACGCAGCATCTCGATGCCGAGGGGAATGACGCCCGGGTTGCCGCAGACCTCGATCACGACATCGGCGCCTTCCGGGCGACAGATTTCGCGCACCTTACGCAACACGTCGCCAGCCGCCGACGGGTCAAGCGCCAGATCGACACCGAACCGATCCGCCCGCTCGCGTCGTTCGGCCACGGTATCGAGTCCGATCACGGTACTCGCCCCGCGTGCCTTGGCAATGGCCGCGCCGAATAAGCCGAGCAGGCCGAGCCCCTGGATGACGACTGTCTGTCCCATGCGAATGTTGGCGGCTTCGGTGACAGCGATCATGGTGGCCACACCACAATTGATCGGTGTGGCTTCTTCGTCGCTCAGTTCGTCCGGCAGGCGCAAGATCCACGATTGCGGCAGGATGTAGCAATACTCGCCGAAGCCACCGTGATGGTGCGGTCCGGAATCGACGGCCATGTGGCCATACTTGTCCACCCCGCGCGACTTCTGCGGCAGGTCGAGTACCTCGGTGAAGTAGTTTCGGCCGGGAATGAAATACTCACTCCAGGTAATGCGATCGCCGGGGCTTAGCGGATCGCCGCGCATGTCTTGCGCAACCCCTTCGCCCAGCGCGACGATGTTGCCGATGATTTCGTGCCCCAGCACGCCGGGGCAAGGGTTGGGGCGATGCCCCTGATACGAATGGATGTCCGAACGACAGATGGTCGACATCCGGATACGCACCAGTACCTCGCCAGGCTCTGGGGCGCGCAAGGGATAGGCGTCGATCCGAAACGGCGCGTTCGGTTCGTCGTAGATGGCCAGGCGACCCGTTGCTGGAATCAACATCTCAAGTCACGACGCCATTGATGGCGAAATCAAAGAGCTGATAGCTTTGCAACGGCAAGGTCGTGGCGCGTTGCAAAAAGTCGGCGCTGACGGGACGGCTCAGGATGAAGGGAACCCGTGCCTCGGTGATCGCGCCATGGCTGCGCAGGCGGGCATCAGCGAGATTGACCAGATCGTGATCGGCGGCCGCAGCGCCGATCACGGTGCCTATGTCGCCAATAACGGCGACGTCTCCCTCACGGTCCGGCGGCAAATCAAAGCGGCGGCAGACTTCATCCTTGGTGAGCGCCATGGCCACGCCGCGAATGGGTTGCACCAGATCGACAATCGCTTGTGGCGTCGCCTTGCCGCCACGACACCAGACGCGGACAAAGCCACCCAGCGCTCCATGATGTTTGACAAAGGCATCGGTAATCGGGCAAATCACCTTGGTATCGCCGGCGCCAAACTCCCGGTCAAGAATATCTTGCAGAAAGATCACGTTCGGCTTGCCGTCGGCCGTTGCCTTGTCGTTCATGCCATGGTCGGCAGTCAGCCCGAGCACTGCCCCCAGCGCGACCAGACGACCAAAAGCATCGTCGATGCGCCGATAAAACTCGTTTGCCACCGGATCGCCCGGGGCGTGCTTGTGCTGGATGTAGTCGGTCAGGGAGAGATACATGATCTCGGGCCGGAAACGTTCCAGCAGTTTTATGCCGGCTTCCAGCACGAACAGCGACAGATCCATCGAATACATGTCCGGCAGTGGCATGCCGACCAGTTCGAGCACGTTTTGAATGCCATTTTCGGCCAGCGTGCATTGGTCCGCCTTTTCTGCAGAAAAGCTGACATTGCCGTGCATCAGGTCCAAATCCTTGCCCAGTTGCTTGCACAGTTTGTCCTTGGCGGTGATCGACACCACCTTGGCTCCGGCATCGGCGAATTCGGCGAGAATCGTGCGACTGCGCAGCAACTCCGGGCCGGTCATCACCACCGCTTCACCTTGACTGTTGAGGTAGAAGTTGCCAGAAATTCCATGCACGGAGGGCGGCGCGCCGGTGATAAGCGACATGTTGTTGGGGCAGGTAAAGCTGGGCACGGTACCTTCGGCGAGGGTACTGAAGCCTTCATTGATGAAGCGCGCGATGTTGGGAATGATGCCGTCGCGCAGCCCGGACTCGATATAAGCCGGATCGCCGCCATCAATGCAGACGACGACAACAGGTTGCGCTGGCCAGCGATAAGTGATGTTGTTGAGTTGGATGGTTTTCATGGGAGCTTGGGAAATAACGTGAGATAACTCGTTCAATGTGGCTGGTGATCGACGAGCGAAGCGAGCAAATTAGAAGCCTCCCCGCGAGGGGAGGATGGGTGGGGCGGGGCAATTTGCTGCATTTGCGTTGTTTCATCATCAAGGGTGCTTTGAAAAATTCCTGGGACTTAAATCGCCCACTGACGAATCCGGGCAGAAATGAGGTCAAGAAGGGTGACGCAGACAATGATGATGATGAGCACGGCGGCTGTTTCGGCGTAATCAAAGCCGCGAATCACCTCATGCAGGATGACACCGATGCCGCCGGCACCGACGATGCCGAGGACCGAAGCCGAGCGCACGTTTGATTCGAAGCGATACAGCGAATAGGAAATCCATAGCGGCAAGACCTGCGGGATCACGCCATACAGAATTTCCTCGACGGCATTTGCGCCTGTGGCGCGCACGCCCTCCATGGGACGCGGGTCGATGGCCTCGACGGCTTCGGCAAACAATTTGGCCAGCACACCGGTGGTGTGCACCCACAGTGCCATGACGCCGGCAAACGGGCCGAGGCCGACGGCAACGATGAACAACATGGCGAACACCATCTCGTTGATGGCGCGACAGGCATCCATCACGCGCCGCATCGGTTGATAGACCCAGGCAGGGACCAGGTTTTCAGACGACAGGAGGCCGCAGGGGATGGCGCAGATGATGGCCAGGACCGTACCCCAGACCGCGATATGCACGGTGACCACCATTTCCTCCAGATAGATTCGCCAATCGTGGAAGTTGGGCGGGAAGAATTCCTTGATGAATATGCTCATGTTGCCGGAGTACTTGATCAGGTCGAGCGGGCGCATGTCAGCGCCTTCCCATGACCAGATCAGCAACACGAACAGGACACCCCAGGCGATGGTGGTGGAGAGATGACTGGGCGGCGGTGTCAAGGGAACGCCGCGTATGCTTGGTGTGTTCTTCATGGGGTTTGCCTTCGGCAATGACGAGCGCAGAACGGCACAGCCGTCCTGCGCCTGACAGTCGCGTGTTACTTCATCGACTTGGCCAGATCGGCCAGCTTGGCATCGATCTCGGCGAGCTTGGCTTTCTTGTCGGCCTCGTTCATGTTGGCGTCGTTCTCATACTTCTTGCGTTCCTTGAACAGTTCAAGCTGGCGGATCGGCAGCAATTGCGCATCGGTCGAGGTCTTGAAGCCGGCGAGGCGATACATGTTCTTGAGAATTTCCTTCTCGCGCGCATCCTTGCCGTAGCCCACGGTGAAGTCCTGAATCTTCTTCTTCAGGCCGGCCGGCAGATCCTTGCGATACACCAGCGGATCGCGTGGGATCAGCGGCGAAGTCCAGAGAATGCGGATCTGCTCAAGCTTCTCGGGTGACTTCTCCTTCATCTTCTCGGTCATCTCGCTGTTGCTGGTGGCGACATCCACTTGCTTGTTCAGCACGGCGAGGAAATTGCCCTCATGATTCGACGGCCGCATGACCTTGAAATGGGTCTTGGGATCGAGGTTGTTGAGCGTGAACACATAGTAGGAAGGAACCAGCGTGCCAGAGGTGGAGGACGGATCGCCGATGCCGAACGTCATGTCCTTGCCATTCTTCAGCACCTGGTCGAGCGAGGTGATACCGCTGTCCTTATGCGTGATGAGGTAGGAGTAGTAGCCGGGTGTGCCGTCGAGATCGATGAACTGGACGAACACTTCGCCGTTGGCGCGATCAACCGCTTCGATAGCCGACTTGTTGCCGTACCAGGCAATTTGCACCTTGTTGAAGCGCTGGGCCTCAATGATGCCGGCGTAGTCTGTCGCGTAAAACCCGTTGACCTTGACGCCCGTCGCCTTGCTCATGTCATCCAGGAAGGGCTCCCACATTTGCTTGAGCGCACCGGCCTTTTCAGTGGCGATGATGCCGAAATTTAGTTCCTTGACGTCCTGTGCGTGGGCGCTGCCGGTGACGACGATCGCTGCAGCGACCAAGAGAGATTTGATCGAACGGATCATTGTTACTCCTTGAAGTGGATGAACGGGGTTACTGAAACGGACTTACGCAAAAGCGGGTGCCAAGCCGTGAAGGTCGCCGACATCGGCGCCATAAAGATCGCTCAACAGGGCAGGGGTCAGAGCCGACGACGGGCCGTCGTACACAATCTGGCCTTTGTGCAGAGCGACGGTGCGCGGGCAATACTTGATCGCGAATTCGACTTGATGCAGCGATACGACGACTGTGCAGCCACGATCGCGATTCATGGTCGCCAGCAGTTCCATGACATTGCGCGCCGATTCAGGATCAAGCGAAGCGATTGGCTCGTCGGCCAGGACCACTTTGGCCCGTTGCACCATGCAGCGGGCCAGTGCGGCGCGCTGTTGCTGACCGCCTGACAAGGTGGCGGCACGCTGCCAGGCCGATTGTTCGATACCGACGGCGGCGAGCGCTTCCATGGCCTGCTGGCGCTCTGCCGTGGAAAATCGCATCAGCAGACTGCGCCATAGGCTGCTGCGATAAAGCAGTCCGGTCAGCACATTGGTCAGCACTGGCAGACGCCCGACCAGATTGAACTGTTGAAAGACAAAGCCGATTTCGGCGCGCAAGCGACGGATCGTCGGCACGATCTTGCCGCCCTGCTGGATCACCTGATCCTGCACCCGAATTTCACCCGAATCTGCGGCGACGAATCCGGAGATGTGGCGCAGCAGCGTCGATTTGCCCGATCCAGAAGCACCGATAAGCGCCACCATTTCGCCGGCTTCGATCAACAGGCTGACGTCATCCAGTGCCTTGCAGCTGGGGAATGACTTGCTCAGGTTACGGATATCGATTGCAAGGGACATGTCGGGTCAAGAAACTTTCCTGAGTGCGTAAATGAAGTTGAAACATTTCGCTGCCACCATCCGTTGGATCGTGAATCCGTGGCGAATCTGTGGCATGACGGGAACGCATTGTTGGCGACTGATATTGCAGTTCGATGAAGGAAATATGAATACGGCGCTTGCTACTGAACTTTCAAAAGGAGACATTCAATGAATTTCCGCAAGGAATCGATACGTATTGGCGGCCAACGTATCGGCCGCCAGCGCGTGATCGAGGTAAATAATCCCTACACGGGCGACTGCATTGGCTCGGTCCCGAAGGCGGCAATTGAGGATGTGCGCCGTGCTTTCGAGATTGCTCATGCCTATCGGCCGCATCTATCGCGTTACCAACGTAGCCAGATCCTGCAACGCGCTGCCGACATCGTGGTGGCGCGGACCGAGGAAATCAGCGATCTCATCACCGCGGAAGCGGGTCTGTGCAAGAAGGACAGTCGTTATGAGGCGGGGCGCGTGCGCGATGTGTTGGTCTTCGGTGCCCATGCCGCACTCGACGATGATGGCCAGATTTTCTCCTGCGACATCACTCCCCATGGTCGCCAACGTCGTGTGTATACCCAGCGCGACCCGCTGCTCGGCGTCATTTCCGCCATCACGCCCTTCAATCATCCGATGAATCAGGTGGCGCACAAGGTGGTGCCGGCGATTGCCACCAATAACCGCATGGTGTTGAAGCCTTCGGAGAAGGTGCCATTTTCGGCCTTGCTGCTGGCGGACATCCTGTATGAGGCCGGTCTGCCGCCGGCGATGTTCCAGGTCATCACCGGTGATCCGGCTGAAATCGCCGATGAACTGATCTCCAATCCGGCCATCGATATGGTGACCTTCACCGGTGGCGTGGCGATAGGCAAGCGCATCGCCAGCAAAGTGGGTTATCGCCGCACGGTTCTGGAGCTTGGCGGTAACGATCCGCTCATCGTCATGGACGATGCCGACCTCGATGAAGCCAGCAGTCTTGCCGTGGCAGGTTCCTACAAGAATTCGGGGCAGCGCTGTACAGCGGTGAAGCGCATCCTGGTGCATAACGCGATCGCCGATCGCTTTGTCGAACTGTTGGTCGAGAAAAGTCGGTGCTGGCGATACGGCGATCCGATGGATGTGTCGTTGGACATGGGGACCGTGATCGACGAGACCGCCGCCAAACTCTTCGAGGCGCGTGTTAATGAGGCCATTGCCCAGGGCGCTCAGTTGTTGCTTGGCAACCAGCGTGAGGGTGCACTGTATTCACCGACCGTGCTCGATCATGTGCGACCCGAGATGACCGTGGTGCGCGAAGAAACCTTCGGCCCGGTTTCGCCGGTGATCCGCTTCAAGACCGTCGACGAGGCGATCGCCATTGTCAATGGCACGGCATTTGGTCTGTCGTCCGGCGTCTGCACCAATCGACTCGATACGATTACCCGGCTGGTCAATGAGCTGCATGTGGGTAGCGTCAATGTGCGCGAAGTACCCGGCTACCGGCTGGAACTCACGCCCTTCGGTGGCATCAAGGATTCCGGCCTCGGCTACAAGGAAGGTGTGCTGGAGGCGATGAAGAGCTTCACCAATGTGAAGACCTATTCGCTGCCCTGGCCGGCGTGATCACCACCAGCGTTGCCCTGCTGGTGCTCCTGTCGGCGTTGATGCATGCCGGCTGGAATTTCGTCGTCAAGGCCAGTGCAGACCGCTTCCTTGATTACACCGGCCTGGCAGTCGCCGGGGCCGTCGTTGCGGCCATCCTGCTGCCGTGGTTGCCGTTGCCGGCGCTGGAAAGCTGGCCGTGGCTGGCCACCACGACCTTCGTGCACGTGGGCTACTACCTGTTGTTGATGCGTGCCTACCAGCATGCCGATCTGTCGCTCGCCTATCCGCTGATGCGGGGCTCAGCGCCCGTGCTGGTTGCTTTGGTCGCGCCACTGGTGGGTGATGCCCTGACGCGCGGACTCGTGTTGGGAATCGCTCTGGTTGCGGTCGGCATCGCATTGCCGATTGGGGTCGGCATACATCGCGGTGGCGTCAGTCGATCCGGTTTGAGCTATGGTTTTGCTACGGCCGGTGTCATTGCGCGGTATACCCTGATCGATGGCATCGGAGCGCGTCTTTCCGGCAACGCGGTTTCTTATACGCTGTGGCTGTTTTTCCTCAATGCCTGGCTGGTGCTGGGCATCGCGGTGTGGCGTCGTGGCCGGGCGGCACTCGCGCATCTGCGGCGGCGCTGGGTGTTCTCGCTCCTGGGCTCGGTCCTGACTATGGGTTCGTATGGCATCGTGTTGTGGGCGATGACGGTCGCTTCTATCCCGGCTGTCGCCGCCTTGCGCGAAACCTCGGTGATCTTCGCCGCCTTGCTCGGCACCTGGTTACTCAAGGAACGTATGGGCCGCTGGCGGGTCGTGGGTGCGGTGTTGGTCGCCTTGGGGGCGGTTTGCATTCGATGGGTTTGAGCGCGTGACTCTCATTTTGAAATGGCTCCTGGCACTGTCTGCCTTGCTCGCTTCCTTGAGTTGCGCAGCGCTCGAAGCACCTGCCTGTGCCGGCTCCATCAGCGAGTTGAGAGCAATGCTCGGCGACCAGAATTTCTCGCTCGACTGGGAAGAAACCTCGATGGATGACGGCCGGCCATTGTCGGTATCAATAACAGAACGACGGGGGACGCTGCTGATGGAATTCAGCAAGGCGGGTGAAGGTCTCTGGGCACAAAGCACGAGCGCGATCTGCAAAGTGGAATCGGGTCTCGAAACGATCTTCACCCGGGAACAAATCCGCCTCGGACCCGCCGCCAATCTGATGTTGCGCCTGGCGATTGGTCATGGTGGGAAATTCACGCTCACCCGCTTCGGATCTGCGCAACTGCGAATTGCCACACGCGGCTGGAAAGGCGACTTTTCTTCGCGGGCGCGGTAACTATCCCATTTTTGGGTCACCGGGACGGTAGCCGTTGCCGCCGGCTACCGCAGGATGCCGGTCAGGTTGTCAGTCGTGCTTCAGGTCTTTGGGCGGACGACCGGTCTTGATGGCAACCAGTGCCTCCAGCGCCGCCGTGATCGCAGCGTCGCTCCGGGCGGCAAAGTCGATAATCGCGGCTCTAATGACCTCGCTCTTCTTTGCGGCCAACCCTTTCGCAATGCAGCGCTTCTTCACTGAGGCGATCAGCTCGTATTCAGATTCCGGCATGGTGAAGCTGTCGCGAATCAGCTTGGGCTTCTTCGGCTTGGCTACCTTGTCGACGGTGCTGGGCGCGATGATCTTGGGCGACTTTAGTACTGCGATCTTCTTGACAGCCTTGACCGGCGCGGCCGCAGGTTTGCTGGGCACTGCCTTGGGTGACGCCTCTGTCTTCACCTGCTTTGAGGGTTTCTTGGCAATAGATTTCGCCGCAGGCTTGGCTGCAGTCTGTTTCGTGACTGGTGTTGTCGTCGTCGTAGCTGCGACGGCAGGAGGGGTCGCGGGGGTGGGGGTACCCTCTTGTTCTGGATTCGGAGTGGCGATGGTGGTCATGGGCGGTCCTTAAACTGAATAAACGGAGTATACCGTTTATTCAGTATATATGATTCAGGGGTTGTATTGATGCTTTTGATTGCGTTGGTACCGACAGATTTTTCACGCATCCGTTGCTTTGAACAACTTTGGTTTTGCAGCCGCAGCTAGAATTCGTCTCATGCACAAAGTTCTCATCGCCAACCCCAAAGGCGGAGTTGGCAAAAGCACGATCGCGACCAATCTTGCCGGTTGGTTTGCAAAGACAGGGCAGCGGGTGATGCTCGGTGACATTGACCGCCAGCAGTCATCGCGTGGTTGGCTTAGGGTCAGGTCGCCCAGTCTTCCCAAAATTGCCTCCTGGGACATTCGTCCCGACGAGCCGGCACGGCCACCCAAGGGAACGACGCATGTCGTCCTCGATACACCGGCTGGATTGCACGGGAAGACCTTGAAACATGTCTTGGCAATGGTGGGTGACGTGATTGTTCCCCTGCAGCCGTCACTTTTCGATATCTATGCGACCCGTCACTTCATCGATGAATTATTGGCCACCAAGCAGTACCGGAACAACGCGCTGCGAATTGGGCTGGTCGCCATGCGTGTTGATTCCCGAACGCGGGCGGCGGCTGAAATCGAGCGATTTCTCGAAGGCACCGGTTTGCCCGTCGTGGCGCATTTGCGCGATACCCAGCACTACGTCCAGGCCGCCGCCCATGGCATGTCGATTTTTGACTTTCCCGAAAGCAAAGTGAAGGTTGATTGCGATAGTTGGCAACCGCTGTTGCGTTGGGTCAATCGCGAGTGATGCCGGCAGACGGCACCGTCATTAGCCTGTCACATCGGGTGCTTAGCATCCGGGCTTCCTCGTTTTGCGGCATTGCGCAAAAGACTGATGAAGCAACTTCTCGAACCCTTTGTTGGCTTGGTGGGTCGCCTTTCCTATCGGCAGAAGCTGGTGGCGACAGCGCTGGTATTTGGGCTGCCGCTCCTGGCGGCGGCGACGCAAATTCTCTGGGTTTTTCAACAACGCATCGACGCCCTGGCAGTTGAGCAAGCCGCTTTACGGGGGCAACTGCCGGCATTGCAGTTATTGACGAATCTGCACCTCTATGCTGCCGTCGATGAAGGGGTCCAAGCCGGATTCGAAGCTTTCAAGGCAGAGTTGCCAGCACGTCGAGCGGCCGCCGATGAGTCGCTGAAAGGTGTTGATCCGACGATCCGCGAAGCCTTGACTGCTGATTGGCAGGCGAGTGCAGGCAACCGGATCGACAACCCGACCAAGCTGGTTCGTTCCGTGCGCGAACAGCTTGACGAGATGAATGAAAAAAGTCGGCTCTCGCTGGACGGCGATCCGGGCAGCCGGGCGTTGATCGACACGCTGACACACAAGCTGCCGGCACTGATCGATAACACTGGGAAAGCTGCTCGCCTTGGCGTTGCGACCCTGGCGCAGCAGCGACTGAAGTCCGCTGCGCGCGGAGAACTGATGATTGCGCGCGGCAGCTATGATCCCTTGGTGGTTTGGAGTCTGGAAAACAACCAGAAGGCGATCAAGCACTATGCCGACTTGGGGGTCCCGCTGGACACTCTTGGGAGTGATCTGAATACCGCTTACCTCGGTTTGCAGGAAGCCCTGACAGTCAACATTCTCGATACGTCCGATTTCACGATGTCCCCAGCCGAATTTGCGGTGCGTGTCGATGGCGCAATGAAGAGTTCCCTGCAAGTGGCACAACAGCTATCGCAACATATCGACCGGCTGATGGTTGCGCGATCAGCGCAACTCGTCGAGCAGCGAAATCTGGTACTCGGTATCGTGCTGGTGGTTTCTTGCGGCGTGTTGATTGGCTTCTTTAGTGCCTACATGTCGATCATGCGTGGCCTGCGTGGTTTGTCGCAGGCAGTAGAGATCATGGCGGGCGGTGATTTGCGAGCGCGAGCCCGGATCAATTCCAGAGATGAACTGGGTCATGTCGGCGAAGGTTTCAATCGCATGGCGCAGGCTTTTTCCGAGTTGATCGCCAATACCGGGGCAGCGGCGGTCGATGTGACACATGGGGTCAAGGAAATGCGTGATGCCTCATCACAGATTACCCAGGCATCGGAACTCCAGAGCAGTGCGGCAGAGCGGGTGGCGGCGGCGGTCGAAGAGCTCACCGTAAGTATTGCCGAAGTCGCCCAGCATGCGGAAGCGACGGCCGTGATTACACGCCAAACCGCTCAATCGGCGGGTGCGGAAGAAGAGCGCGCCCGTGCTGCGATAGGCGAAATGCAGCAGATCGTTGGTCGTGTCGATATGGCGGTGGCCAATATTCGCGAACTGGAATCGCATTCGCGCGAAATCAGCAAGATCGTCCAGGTCATTCAGGAGATCGCCGATCAAACCAACCTGCTGGCGCTGAATGCCGCCATCGAGGCGGCACGAGCGGGTGACGCCGGTCGCGGATTTTCGGTCGTGGCCGATGAGGTCCGCAAGCTGGCTGATCGAACCGGCGCTTCGACGCGCGAAATCGACGGCATGGTGCGTGTCGTTCAAGGCGATATCGGCAATGTGGTGAGCAGTATGGCCAGTAGTGGCCGTGACATCGGTCAAAGTGCGACCACCTTCAGCCAACTTGCCCAGGCCTTGGCAGAATTGCGCCAGTCAGTCGATATGAGCGCACAGCATGTGGCCGATATTGTGATGGCCGCACAGCACGAGAGCAGTGCCAGTAACGAAATCGCGCGCAATGTTCAAGAGATCGCCGACATGGCCGACGAGAATCATCGCGCCTTGCGCTCCAGTAATGAGGAAGCCATGCGCCTGGGACAGTTGGCGGAGCGCTTGACGCATTCGATTGCGGGATTGCGCACGGGTTAGCTCACTGGTTCAAACCTCGAAACAGGCACAATGACCCCTGTTTAGTCGGGTACTATCCATCCCATCTCGTTCAAAGAAAGGCGCAGGGCACGACGTGCCCGCTCTATGGGTAGTAGCTTAGTGTTGGTTCTTGTCGCACTCGTTCTTGTCGTCTTGAACGGTTTCTTTGTTGCGGCAGAGTTTGGCCTGGTAAAACTCCGGCAAACGCGGGTCAAGGCGATCGCAAAAGCCTATGGCTGGCGTGGCCGGATCTTGTTGAAAGTACATCACGATCTGGATGCCTATCTTTCCGCCTGTCAGCTGGGAATAACCCTCGCATCACTGGGCCTGGGCTGGGTCGGCGAGCCGGCTTTCGCGGCCTTGCTGCTCCCACTGCTGACCAGTTTGGGCGTCGAGAGCGAGAAGCTGATTCATGGCATTTCGTTTGCCGTCGCGTTTTTCATCATCTCCTACCTTCACATTGTTGTTGGCGAACTGGCGCCGAAGTCGATGGCGATCCGCATCTCGGAGAAAGTGGGAATCTGGACAGCGCCGGGGCTCTATGGCTTCTACTGGCTGATGTATCCGGCAATCTGGATGTTGAATCACAGTGCCAACTGGATATTGCGCAAGATCAATCTGGATATGACGCACGGCCACGATAGCCATTATTCTGCGGATGAGCTCAAGCTGATTCTCCGTGCCTCACGCTCCAACTCGGACTTTACCGGCGACGAGTGGCGAGTTCTGGCGCAGGCGATCGATTTTCGGGATCTGGAAGTGGCCGACTTGATGCGTCCATTCAACGAGGCCGTGCCCTTGTTGGCGCAGGATGCCATCGAGGTCAATCTGGAAAAGATCGTGCAACATCGCTACAGCCGCTATCCCTATCTTGACGACAACGGACATGCCAAAGGTGTTGTCCATCTGAAAGATATCTTCATCGCCTTGCGCAAGAATCCGCAACTCGACAGTCTCGAAAAGCTGATCCGGCCGGTCGTCGTCGTCTCGCCCAACCTGTCCGCGACGGAGCTTTTCCGTCGCTTTCGCTCAGGCGCTCCGCATTTCGCCGTGGTGGCCTATGCCAACGGGCGTCCGTTGGGATTCATTACCCTCGACAACCTGTTGGGTGCACTGGTAGGTGAAATCCGCGACGAGTTCCGCCAGTCTCAGAATGATTGGTCCAAGCTCGACGATGGATCGCTGATCGGGAAGGGCAGTCTGCCCATATTTACCCTCGAGCGTGCCTTGAGTATCGACATCGAGGAAGTGGGTGTCGACTCCGTTGGTGGTCTCATATTGCACAAACTGGGCGATCTTCCGGAAGAAGGGCAGCGCATCAGCTTTCCGATGTTCGACGCCGTGGTAAAAAAAATGAACGGCCCACGAATAGTCCTGGTGCGCATCATTCCCAAAGAGTAGAGACCGAGTTCGTCGCAAAAAGTCGGTTCTGGCAGGACGGCGATTGGTTCAAATACCCTTGATGGGGCAATCCGCGCCTGCAGTGTGCTCGCCGTCCTTGGTCATTCGCGGCACGATGACTTCAAATGCCGAACCGCCACCCTCGCGATTCCGTGCCTGGACAAAACCGTGATGGGCACGCACGATCTCGCGACAGATCGGCAGTCCGAGTCCGGTTCCGCCAGAATTGGTGCGCGTCTTGGTACTCTGGAAAAACTTGTCGAAGATGGCGTCGATTTCATCCTCGGGAATACCTACACCGCGATCGAGCACGGTGACTTTCCATGCCGGGTTCCAGACTTCAGCATCGGACTGGCGGCGTCCTTGGAGCAAGGATGTTTCAGTCAACTCGATCTCGATGTCCTTGCCCGGTTCCGAAAACTTGATCGCATTCGAGTACAGATTGCGGATCACCTGAGCCATGCGTACGCCATCAATCACGGCCGGGGCCGACTGGATCAAGGGCGGTAGTTTGAAGCGGAGATTGCGGGCGGCGGCAACATTCTCTAGCTCGGCGGCGACATCGCGCAGGATGGTCGCCAGATCATGATTGGAAAATTTATAGACGACCTTTCCCGCTTCGAGTTTGGAAAGATCAAGCAGTTCGGTGACCAGCGCCAGCAAGCGGGTGCCCGACGTGTGAATGTTCGAAAAATACGAAATCAACTTGGCGGTATCCGCTTTGCTCGCCTTGGTTTCGCCGAGTCGGGCGAACGCCAAAATGGCATGGAGCGGGGTGCGTAGCTCGTGCGACATGTTGTTGAGGAAGTCGGTTTTGGACCGGTTCGCTTGTTCTGCGGCTTCTTTGGCCTGCCGGAGTTCGCCCGTGCGCTCTTCGACCTGAAAGGCCAGTGTATCGCGGTGCTTACGCAATTCGTCCTGGGACTCAAGTAAGGCCTTGGTCATCTTTCTGGCCTGACGTTCGGCACGGGTTTGAAGGCTTCCTTGGTACGCGGCGAGGAAGCTCAGTAATACCGTTGTGAGGATGCCGACGACAAATGTCAGGCGTGAACGGGTTCGACCGTCGGTATCGCCGATGCTCGTCGAACTCCCTGCCTGCAGCCACCAAACCCGACCACCCCATGAGATTTCAACCTGATCCAGGTGCGGGGAAGTGGGAGGGCTTCCCCTGCTATAAGTCATCGCTTCAGGGTTGCCAACGGCAGGCCCATCGAAGAGTTGAAGGTGGTCGATTACCCCAGTACGCTGGTCCAGATCCTGGAGCAATTCTTCGAAGCGAAGCGCGGCGAAAACGATGCCCCGGACGTTCTGTCGGCGTTTGTCCAGTCGCCATGGTGGCGTGTCATCTTGATACACCGGAGCGACGATCAGGACGCCCGGTTCCGTTCCGTCGAGAAGCATCAGCTTTGGGGACAGCCGAGGTTCCGCTGCATCCACGGCGAGACTCGCCACCTCGGCGAGTTGTGGATTGCGCAGGATATCGAGCCCGATCAGCTTGCCGGTTTGCGGTCCCAACGGCTGGATAAACTCGAGCGGGGCTCGCCACTCGGGAAGCTTGGGGTCGCTTCCAGGCAACACCTTGAGCGGGGCGTAGCCGAGTGCCACCAGGCCAGGCAATGGAGGTCGCGATTCGGCGGCAAGCCCGAAGGTTGCTGCAAACCGATCCCAGTTGGCACTGCTGAGACGTTTCCCAGGAAGGACGAGCGCGCCACCCGCCAAGGTGACCGTGGCGTACTTTTCGAACCGGCGAATCAATTCATCCGCAATTACCTGCACTTGCATGTTCAAGCGCTGACGTGCGTCCGCGTCTTCGATTTCCCGAACTTTGCCGGAGCCGATGAGTGAAAGGGTCAGACCAATACCAAACACCAGAACGGGCCATATCGTGACCTGCCCCGACTGTATCGACAGCAGGCGCTTTACCTTCATTACGTGTTGGCTCTGCGTGCCGTAGCGCCTACTGGCGGCGATCCTGCCCATGCCATGCGTCGTTGGCGGATAGTCCGCCGAGCTGCCGTTGCAAGGCGATTCGATCAACCTTGTCGAGTGGCAGTGCGACAAAGATCAACAATCGATGGTACAGCGCGGTGAAGGTGGTCAGAAAGGCACGACGTTTGTCATCCTCACTACCGCTGATAGCCGCTGGATCGGGTAATCCCCAATGCGCCGCTATCGGTTGACCGGGCCAGACTGGACAGACTTCGCCGGCAGCGTTATCGCAAACCGTGATGACAAAGTCCATTTCAGGACTGCTGGGGTCTGCGAATTCATTCCAACTTTTGCTACGCAAGCCATCGGTTGCGAGGCGATTCCGTTGCAGGATATCAAGCGCGTAGGGGTTGACGGTTCCGGCAGGATGGCTACCGGCCGAGTAAGCGTTAAAGCGCTTGGCTCCGACAGAGTTCAGAATCGCTTCGGCCAGAATGGAGCGGGCGGAATTTCCGGTACAAAGGAACAGTACATTGAAAGTTTGATTTGTGGCCATGTCATTGTTTCTCCGTATATGGAGTGGCAAAGCTTACGCATCGCTTGTTGCAGGGAGATTTCATCCACTTGAAATCTTGGTGTAACAAAGATCCAACACAATGCGGCTACCTTTTCAAACCGACTCAGGAGATACCATGCGTACCCTATTCACCGCTGTTGTGGTCACCCTTGCACTTTCGGCCTGTGCAACCCAGAGCCCCACAAACACTGCGCCCGCTGCGACTTCCGCCGTTGCGCCGGTAGCCGAAAAGAAAGCGCCCCAGTGCTGGTCGGGCGATCACAGCAAGTTCTTCAATGTGGGTGAAAAAACCTCCATCGCCAGCGTCAATGTGGAATGCAAGCCGACCAGCGACGGCAAGGCGGCCCAATGGATGGGAAGCAAGCACTAAGCATCCACTGCTCTTGAACCCGATGCTTTTTTTTCTTCAAGAGACAAAGTTTCATACGGCTGTAATGCACGCCACGTAGACTGATTCTGGTTGCATTGGCATGTCCCCTTTCGCGCTCCGTCGGGCTCCTTCGGAGCGCTTTTTTTTGGTGCGGTCAGGCTAAGACTTAACATTTTTGCCATGAAACCGAAACATGGCATCTCGATACTGATTACTTTTTCAATATCGTCGTTTTTGGGAGAGACAAGATGAAGCGTAAGACCATAGTTGTGTCGGTAGCGACCGCGATTACCACCCTGGGTTTGTCCGGGTGCGTGCTCGATGGGGGTGATGATGCGCCCAGTCTGGTATCGATTGATTTTGCCGAAATCATGACGGCTCCGAGTACCGTGGATGCCATGGCACAGACAATGATTACCGCCAAGGCGGTGGGCAAGTACTCTGATGGCACCACCAAGGATTTCCCGCTGGCCTACAACACCCTGTTCGGCGTCAAGGACAAAGTGGGCGGCAACCTGTATCCAGCCGGACAGGCCTTTGATCACTTGATGCAGCCGTTGATGGATCCGCTCGGTCAGCCGGTGATCCATGAAACACCGGACGCCAACAGCCTGCTGAATATTGATGGCAGTCTGTGGCTGGTCAGCCATCTTGAGTACGACTGGATTCTCTCGGACGGCTCTGAATCCTACACCGCCGCCAACTGGTACAGCCGGGTACCGACCGGCATGCTGCTGACCGGGCTGAACCAGGCCGACGACGGCAAGCTGAGCGTGAAATCGCAACGTGCGATCGACTTCTCGTCGGTGAATGGCACCTGGATCAACTGCTTCGGCTCGCAAACACCGTGGAATACTCACCTCGGTTCGGAAGAAGACTATGACCTGCAGTACAACCCACTGACCAGCAGTGCCGCAACCACCACGGCTGGCGTCAAGGCGATGACCGAGTTGTATTGGAAGAATTCCAAAACTGCCAATCCGTATCACTACGGCTGGATTCCGGAAGTGACGGTTTCGAAGACGGGTACGACCAGCGTTGTCAAACATTACGCCATGGGTCGCGGAACCTGGGAGCAAGCCAAGTTGATGGGCGACGGCAAGACGGCCTACCTCGGCGACGATGGTGCCTATGGCTTGATGGCGATGTTCGTTGCGGACAAGTATGGTGATTTGTCAGCCGGCACCCTTTATGCCGCCAAGTGGAACCAGACCAGCGACCAGAACGGCGGTGCGGCGAACCTGACCTGGTACAAACTGGGCAAATCCACGGATGCCGAGATCAAGGCAATCATCGATGCCGGTGCCAATTTCAACAGCATCTGGGATGCGGTGGCGGCGACTGGCGGGGCATGCCCGGCGGGTTACACACGAATTCGCAGTGGCTCGGCGTCAGATGAATGCCTGACGCTCAAGACCGGTCAGGAGAAGGCCGCCGCGTTCCTTGAGTCGCGACGCTACGCCGCTTATCTTGGTGCGACAACGGAATTTACCAAGATGGAAGGCATCGCGGCCAACAACAAGGACAAGAAAGCCTACATGGCAATTTCGCGTATCGAGTCCAGCATGAAGAGCAGTTCGGCCGAGCCGGCTGATCACATCAAGCTGGCGGAAAACAAGGCCGGTGCGACCTACACATTGGATCTCGCTGGTGGTCAGAAAACTGCCAATGGCAGCGAAGCGATCAGTTCCGACTACGTGGCGACCAAGATGTATGTCGAGACCGCGCTACTAGGTAAGCCGATTGCCACCGATGCCCTGGGTAACACGGCCGATGTGAACGCCATTGCCAATACCGACAATGTGTTCTTCTCCGAGAAGATGCGCACGCTGTTCGTCGGCGAGGATTCCGGCATGCACGTCAATAACTACGTCTGGGCATACAACGTCGATACCAAAAAGCTGTCTCGTTTGATGAGCGCAACGGCCGGTGCCGAAAACACGGGTTTGCAGGTGGTTGATGATGTGAACGGTAAGAGCGCTTACATCATGGGTAATCAGCAGCACCAGGGTGATTTGCTGGGAACCATTCCCGCTGATCTGAAGGCGCAGTTGGCAGCCAAGATTGATCGCTTCCAGGCCCCGATTGGTTATATCGGTGGTTTGCCGGCGTTCAAGTAATCGGTAGGCTTTGATCCACATCGGTTCCGAGCGACTTCGGAACCGATGTTCTTGTTTTTGGTAGGGCAGATTCGAGAATGACAACGCTTTTCAGCACACGGGTTTTCCTCGCGTCATTCGGGAGCTTGGCTCTCGTCGTCGCGATCTTTCTCCAATCAGGATGCAACGGTGGCAGCGATGCCGATCGAATAACGACTGCCGTGGCTAGTCCCGGCAGCGCCGCTCTGGTCGGTGATCGCATCAGCCCGCTGGCGTTTTCCAATCCCTATGCACACATCCCGGCGCAATGTCATATCGAGACTTCAGCCGGTACTCAAAATGCCTGTCAGTATTGCCACAACAATGGGCTCTACCTTGAGGGCATGGGTAACAATCCGCAGGCAGGTCTGGCCGGCAACATTGGAAATCTGCAAACCGACTATAGCTTTGCGCCCTACGATGCGACGGCCCCGCTGGCCACCGTCAATCGCTGGGAGAACACGCTGTTCCCCGAAAAGCTGCTAAGCCGTGTCAAAGCCTTGGGACATGATCCGGCGACATGGAATATTCAGGCGCTGATACGCGAAGATAACTGGACACCAGCGTACGCCCAGCGTGGCGGCAAGCCGACCGACTGGAACACGGGTGTGCCGAATCCGTGGCAGATATTTCCCGGTCTCGATCCGGCCGATCTGCCGGCACACAGCGATGGCTTCGTCCGCAGCACCAAGGCCGCCAACGGATATTTCAAGGACGGCGATACGGCCTGGATTACCGGCTGGCGCGCGATCAACTTCATGCCCTATGGCATCTTTACGCCGATGACCGGTTCGGTGTCCGGCATCTACGTTCGTTTGCCCAAAGCGTTTATGCAAGGTGATGACGGCAGCTACGATCTGGCGATCTATCGCGCCAATCTGGATCTACTGGAAAAGCTGGCGCAGGATCGATTGAGTCCCGCAGATGGCCAGTATTTTGTCGGTGCGGCGAAGGCGGTGACGTTGGAGAAGGGTGTCTATCCAGTTGGCACGGAATTCGCGCACCCATTACATTATGTCGACGTTGCTACCGATGGCACCGATGCGGCGATTAGTCCATTCCCGGGCACTCGCGCCCGTCGCGTCAAAGAAATTCGCTACATGTACAAGTGGCAGGATTTTCGCCACACGCAGTTCCGCCCAGGCGACAAGGAAGAGGGTAAATCCATCTACGGCAACGACCAACAGGGTTGGATCGACAATGGCGCTGGCTGGTATCTGGCGGGCTGGATCGAGGACGCGGCGGGCAAACTGCGGCCGCAGAAGCGTGAGGAAATGATGCAATGCCTCGGCTGCCACAGCGCCGTGCGTCGCACCGAGAATCCAAGTTTCACCTCTGGCACCGGAAACACGGTCGATAGCACCTGGGCACTGCCACGCAAATTAGCCGGCAATGCGGGCTGGCAAGAAATGAACTATCTCGGTTACCGCGCCGATCGCACGGCGACGCCAGAGTCGACACCCGGCCATGCGACGCTGGGTGATCCATTCAACCGCCGGATGGCCAAGGGGGAATTCCGTCATTTTCTTGAGACGGTCGTCGGTGCCAGCCTGTTTGGCGATATGCCGGCCGCAATGGATCGACATTTCGCTACCGCCATCACCCGATTCAGGGGCTATAGCGCCGATTGGCCGGGGCTGAACACGACCAACGCCACCGCTTTTCAGGCCAGCCAGAAATCGCGACAGAAGCTCATGCGTGAATTTACCGCTCGACGCGCACACCTTCGTGCCGATGGCAGTATTGAGGCGGCTCTCGTGTTTCCGCCGGCGAATGATGCACAGGCCGGTGCCCGTCGTTATCGTCAAGTTGTGGTCAGTCAGAGCTATCACCAGGGCAAGGATGTTTTTCCCGAGACACCAGTGACCGTTCGCTATTTCCGTCGAACCACCGATAAGCCCTTTGGCAAGCTCGATGGCAGCGCTTATGCGCTTGGCGAGGTGATTACCGAGAGGCCGGTCCATACCGACAGCCCGGCCTCAATCGATTACCGCCTGGGTAGTGCGCTTACCCTGATCGATCCGGATGTCCCGGTTCTGGATGGCGCGACCTACAACCCCGACTATTCGCCGTTGCTTGACTCCACGCGCTTCGAATAGATATTTCGGGCTACAGCTTGCTTCGCTGGCGGTCGCGGTGGTGTGTAACAAATAATTCATTATCCTGAAATGTCGGGCCAATAGACTGAGCATCTTCCCAGTTTGAAGAAATACTTCGCGTTAATTTCGCCATGCCCGCACTGATCCTGGTGGTTGAAGCCGAACCAACCATCCAGTCGCTGATCGAGGTCACTCTTCGTCGATCCGGCTACGATGTGTTGGTTGGCGCAAATGTCGATATCGCGTGGCGGCTCATCGACGAAGTCGTGCCATCGCTGCTACTCATTGACTGGATGCTGAATGGTTCGCGCGTCATCGAATTGCTGAGAAAACTGCGCGCTGATACACGCACCGCGCATCTCCCGGTGGTTATGATGACGACCGATGTCGCTGACCGAAACGCGATCGAGGCACACGGACTTGCTGTCGACGCTTACATCATCAAGCCTTTCAGCCTGAATCAGTTGGTCACGGGCGTGGGCGCTGTCTTGCGGCGCCATCCGCCGCCGGCCAATGAAGATCCCGTGGCATTGGGCGGACTGGAGATCAACCCGGCGACTCGTCGCGTGAGTGCCAATGGCGCGACGGTGAACCTCGGTCCAACCGAATTCCGTTTGTTGCACTACCTGATGACGCATCCCGAGCGCGTGCATAGCCGCTCGGTCTTGCTGGATGAGGTCTGGGGTGACAACGTCTTCGTTGAGGAACGCACGGTGGATGTGCATATCCGGCGTATCCGTGAAAAACTCGAACCCAGCGGTTGCGATCGACAGCTACAGACGGTCCGGGGTGCCGGATATCGCTGTTCTGCGACAAATGAGTAGCTTGACGACAACGCGGTTCGCTGCGTCGTGCTGAACGTCATTCTTGTCCTTGTTCTATGCGGTGCCGGGGCTTTTTTCGGCGGGCGTGAGGGTGCCCTGGCCGGCGCACTGCTGGCTGCCATGGCGAATCTGGTCTGGCAACGCCGTGCCTTGAGGCATCTGGTTCGCTGGGCCAGAAATCCGGAACTGGGGCAGATTCCGTATGGCCGAGGTTTGTGGGGCGATGTTTTTGCGGCACTGGAGTTGCGGTCCCGGCGCCATGCCGAGGAAGTGCTGGCACTTACCCAAAGCACCGAGCGCTTTCGTTTGGCGGCGCAAGCCTTGCCGGCGGGTGTGGTGATTCTGGACAATCACCGTCGTATCGAGTGGATCAATGTCGAAGCCGAAGCCAGTCTCGGTCTTGATGCCGCGCACGATGTCGGCAAGCCGATCAATCATCTGCTCAGAGAGCCGGCTTTCGTGGAATTTCTCGAGACGTCGGGCCAAGGCGGTCCGCTTGAATTTCGCACCCAGCGTAATCCCGGGCATGTGCTGCAGATGCAACTGGCGCCGTTTGCACAAGGACGCCTGATTCTGCTGATACGGGATATCACTCGGTTGGAAAAGCTCGCCACCATGCGCCGCGACTTTGTGGCCAATGTGTCGCATGAGCTCAAGACACCATTGACCGTCACCTTGGGCTTTCTCGAAACAGCACAGGATGCACTGGGGGATGCACCGCCGGAGGAGATTGCCAGCTACTTGCGTACGGCAATCGAACAAGGCGGACGCATGCGCTGCCTGATTGATGATCTCCTTACTCTGTCCGGGCTTGAGACCGATGCCCCGCCGCCGCTCGAGGAGAGTGTTTCCTTGGGCGACCTGATTTCCGAGATCAAGGCAGAGACACTTGCGCTATCGGCGGGGAAACATACCGTCGTCGTTGCAGCGGCCAATGCGCCGAAATTGCGCGGCAGCAGCCGGGAACTGCATTCTGCGTTTCTAAACCTGGCAACCAATGCGGTGCGCTACACGCCGGAAGGTGGACATATCCGCATCGAATGGAAAAACACCAGTGCGGGGGGCGAATTCTGTGTCAGCGATACCGGGCTCGGTATCGCGGAGGAACATATCAGCCGCCTGACCGAGCGCTTTTATCGTGTTGATCGTGGTCGCTCGCGCAGTTCCGGTGGTACCGGTCTTGGTCTGGCGATCGTCAAACATATTCTTGAGCGTCACGGTGGCAGCTTGCATATTGAAAGCCAGGTGGGGGTCGGGTCGGTCTTTTGCGCTCGATTTTCGGCGGCGCGGATTATTCATTGACGGGTTTCTTCGGCATCGCCTTCGTCGAGAGCGAGGATCAGAAGTTTGATGGGTGCTTGACTCGTCTCCGGTGATTCGACAAAGCCATGCCGTAGGGCAAGGCGGATCATGCGCTGGTTGATCGCCAGGATATGCGCATACACCCGTTTCAGGCCGCACCGACGCGCATCGTCAAGGACGCTTGTCAACAGCCAGCCTGCCAGTGGCGAACCGTGCCACTCATCGGCGACCAGAATGGTCAGGTCGCAGTTTTCCCGATCGTCCTGAATGTAGTAACTGGCCGCAGCAAGCGACATCTCGGAACCGGCTTTGTCCGTGACTACGGTAAAGCGACGCCACGCCGACGGTGACGGATCGCACAGACGCGCAGCGTGTTCGTCGGCGCACGCCGCGCTCCCGCTGCCAAAGCGGAGGTAACGGGTGCCGTAGGAAAGCCCGTTCAGGAACTCAAGCATGCGCTGGGCATCCGTGGTTCTTACCGGTCGCAGATCGAGCACTTTGCCGTTGATGGTGCGGCTGTACGTGTCTGAATCCATTGTCGACAGTTCGGTATTCATGGGGCGACCTCGTGGTAAGCGCAATCGATGACCAACAGGGAAAGGTCGTCGTGTGGCGAACTGTTGTCGAGATGTTGGGTGACGGCGTCGCGCAAGACCTCGATCTGCGTCTGCGCGCCATTGCGCCGTAAAGCACGGACGATTCGTTCGATGCCGAATTCTTCTCCGGACGGGCTGGTGGCCTCGTCGAGACCATCTGAGAACAAGACAAACTGATCGCCAGGGTCGACGACGATCTCGCCGATCTCGGTGGTGTGCTGATCAAAATCCAGGATGCCCAGCGGCGGGTGGAAAGACGGATAACGTTGTTTCACTTCGCCTTTCGGGTCAAGGTGAAGCAGGTCCGGCATGCCACCTTGCCAATATCGGCAGGAACGTTTTTCCGGATCGATCGCCACCAGACTGGCGGCGACAAAACGGTCGGCCGGTAGGGTTTGCCGCAGTTCGCGATTCATTTCACTGACCAGGCGATCAAGACCCGGTTCCTGCGCGACGAGATGATAAAAGAGCGTCAGTACCGGGACGATCGATATCGCCGGAGTCAGTCCGTGTCCGGTCGCATCGGCGAGCATCGCATAGTGAACTCCTGCGCCCGATTGTGCGGCGGCGATCACATCGCCACTGAAGCGTTCGGCCGGCAAGAACCAGTAGCTGAGCCGATCATCCTGAAGGCTGGGACGCAGCATCAGTCGATCGATGATCTCTTTGGCGACGGTGTTTTCAACGCGCTGTTTTTCTTCGGTTTGGCGTGCGAGGAAAAGTTCGCGGGTGCGTTCTTCGATAATTTCGGACAGGGTGTCGCGATGACGCCGCAATTCGTCGGACGCCATTTTTTCAAGTATGGTCATTGCGGCCAGGACGTCGCTGGTCAGGCCGGTTCCGAGCAGTTCATCGGCTCGGGTGATGATGAATCCCTCGGATAGGCGATACGGTTTGTCCGGGTCGAGCAGTTGCCTGGCCAGATCCGGAACCGGCGTTTCGGTATCGACGATCAGTGGTGAATTGTCCATCAGCTTGGAGCAGCGCTTCTTGCTGAACAGATCCCAGCGAAAGCGTCCCGCCAGATTGCGGATGAAGCTATCGCGATTGATCAGGCCGACGATCCTGCCGTTCTCGGTGACCGGAATGTTCATGATCATGGCGTCGTCTTCGAACACTTCGTAGACGTCGCGATTACGCGTATCGACATCCACTGCCAACGTCTGGCGGCAAAGGTCACCGGCGGTGCGGATCGGGAACGAGGCGGTCGTGTAGGTCATGAGGGACGCCGTCTCGCCAGAACCGACTTTTCAGAGTGGATTAGACCTTGGTCAGGTCTTGGTCAACCGGGGCAGCTCAATGCCGCGAATCAGCGTCAGATTGGCCGGGATATCGGCCAGCAACGCAGCGTGGCGCGGACCGTGCCAGCCGCCGATCAGCGCGACCGCCTCGCGCAGATGTGAGTCGCTGGCGGCGCAAGCCATCAGTAGAGTGCCGGCGCTGGCGAGATCGTTCAACTGCCCTAGTTCTTCTTGCAGATCGGCCAGGCGCTTGATCACCCGGGTGCCCGCTTTGCCTGGAATCATGGGGTCGAAAAACTCGATGGCGTAGCGCAGGCGCTTGATGCCGATACGGAGTTGATGCAGCGTTGGCGGATTGTCGATGCTGGCCAGGTCGGCGAGTTCGAGGACGCGCTTGAGCAGGCGGCGCAGGCGGCGATCAGCGAATTCGAGTAGCGAGGTGGCTTCTTCGTCCTCGACCGGGGCGGCAATGAAGGGCGCGCTTTGCAGGCGGCCGATGGCATTGAGCAGCAACAGGCTGTAATCGGTTTTTTGTAGCACGTTACGGGTGCGCTCGCGGGCGGCGTAGAGGCGGTTGGTAATGGCGCTGGCCAAGTCGGTCAGACGTGGCTCTTCAGGTAGCGCTACCACCACCGGGGAGACGATTTCCGCCATCAGGACATCCAGGTCACGCGCCTGGCCGAGTGTGCTCATCAATTCGCGCAACGGTGGCACCAGATGTTCGGCAAAGTCGGCCGGCAACACCGGTTTGAACATGCGCATGGCGGCACGCAGGCGACGGGTTGCGACGCGCATTTGATGCACATATTCCGGGTCGTCAGTGGTGACGGCACCTTCGTGGTTGAGCTGCAGATGCGTAAGGCAATCGAGCGCGATCAAGCGGAAGGCGGCAATCGGCGTATCGCGCGGATCGATCGCCACGCCACCGGCTTTTACCGGCTGGGCGGGCGTATTCAGGTAGAGCTTGTAGCCGCGTTCGGCTTTTGAGACCAGCAAAATGGGCAACGCCTGCCGTTGCGAAAGTTGCATGGCGAGCGCGTAGAGCGCCTCGACACTACCGTTGACGAGTTGCAGTTCGAGTTCTGAAATTGTCGTGCGACGACCGGACGAGGCGATCCAGCCGCGATCCAGCTTGACCAGGATGCGCGAACCCGGATTGGCATCGACTTGCCAGATGGTGCGGCGGAAATTGGTTTCGAAGGTGGGGGTGAGGCGGTTGATGATTTTTTCTTTCAGCAACCATTCGCGCAGATCGGGGTCGTCTACGCCGTCAAAGTCGAAATGATTCAGATACGGCGTGTGCCATTCCGGGCGCCGCGTCAGGCCACCGTGGGAAGATTCCTGGCGCTTGACCGTCTGCTCCCAGGCCGGGCCGTTCTTGCGCAGGCGCAGGATGACGGACTTGCGCCGCAACTCGAGACGGCGCGTGTCGTAATAGATGGTGACGAGTTGATGCTGCTCGCGGTGGCTGGCCTTGAGCAGGGCCGGGTGGCGCAGGAGTACGCTATGCCGGCCTTCGGCAACGGCAAGTTTCAGGGCAATCTGTTGAGACATCGGGGGGACTTTTCATCGAGGCAGGAATCGAGTATAGCCCGTGACCCCTTGCAGAATTATTACAAGCAAAGCGCATACCGTGGCCTGGAACGGTGTCGAATCAGATGGTTCGCGACATTGTCAGGCTGGGCGTGGGGTTGGAAAAAGTCGGTGCTGGCGCGACGGCGCCAAGTGCCGGGGCCGTGCTGGTGGCAGATTCCCAGGCCTGGATCAGTTCCAGTCGTCCGTCGTGGTGCTCGACAATGGCCGTACAGCTATCGACCCAGTCGCCGCAATTGACGTAGGTGATGCCCTCGACCGGACGTATCGTCGCGCTGTGGATGTGGCCGCAGATCACGCCGTCGAGGCCGCGTTCGCGGACGGCGCGGATCACTGAATCCTCGAAATCGAAGACAAAGCTGACCGCCTTCTTCACTTTGCTCTTGGCGTAACCGGCTAGCGACCAGTAGCCCGGCCGGCGCAACAGCCGGCGTAGCCGCGAGAGCGTGGCGTTGATCCGCACCAGCAGGTTGTAGCCGATATCGCCGATCACCGCCAGCCAGCGGTGGTAACGCGTCACCTGATCGAATTCATCACCGTGCACCAACAGGTAACGCTTGCCGTTGGCGGCGATGTGGACGTGCTCGTGCTTGACCAGGATGTCGCCGAACGAGACGCCATCGTATTCGCGGATCGCTTCGTCGTGATTGCCGGGGATCAGCATGACTTGCTGGCCATGGCGGGCGCGCCGCAGAATCTTTTGCACCACGGTGTTTTGCGCCGGCGTCCAGTGGATACCGCGATTCATGGCCCAGAAATCGACGATATCACCGATCAGGAACAGGTGTTCGCTGTCGTAATCGCGCAGAAAATCGACCAGTCGATCGGCCTGGCAGCCGCGAGTGCCGAGGTGGACATCCGAGATGAAAATCGACCGCACCCGAAATGGCGCGGTGGCGTTGTCGTCAGCGGCTGGTTGGGGTACGGGTCGGGTCATGTTGGATTACCGGGTGGCGAACTTGAGGAGGGATCGATTCATTGGTCGGGCGTTGGCGGCGGCGATGGTTTCGCGCAGGGTGTCCACCAACTGGTCGTAGATGTGTTCCCAATCCCAGGCAGCGATACTCTGGGTGGCGAGCTCGCGGCCGTGGGTCAGGGCGCCGGGGCGCAGGAGGAATTCCAGTGCCGCACGAAGGTAGTCGATGCTGTCGCCGGGCGATGCCAACATGCCGTTTTCGCCGTGCCGGACCAGTTCGGCAGCGGCCGCCACGCGGTAGGCGATGACGGGCAAGCCGCTGGCCAGGGCTTCCAGAGTCACATTGCCAAAGGTATCGGTCAGGCTGGGGAACAGGAAGAGGTCGGCCGAGGCGTAGTGCCGGGCGAGATCTTCGCCGTGCCGCATACCGGCAAAGATATAGCGGGTGTCCGTGTGATCCAGATGGCGCTTGGCAGGTCCATCGCCGACAAGAAGCAGTCGCGCGGCCGGCGCATGGGTGTGAATGACATCGAAGGCTTTCAGCACCAGCGGAAGATTCTTCTCCGGGGCCAGACGACCGACGTAGGCGATGACCGGAGCTTCATTTTCGACGCCCCAACTAGCACGCAAATTGGGGCAGCGCCGGGACGGATTGAAGAGTGCGGTATCGACGCCGCGCGCTACGACCTGCACGCGTTGATAGCCTTCCGTTTTCAGGCGATTGGCCAGCTCGTTGGACGGGGCGAGTGTCACATCGCTGCGATTGTGCAAGCGACGCAGATGAGCGGCCACCCATGGCTCCAGCCAGCCGACTCCGTAATGGCGGCTATAGGAATGAAAATTGGTGTGGAACTCGGAGATGACCGGAATGCCGAGCGCACGGGCGGCCGAAATAGCCGATGCGCCGAGCGGTCCTTCGGTCACCACCTGCACTATATCCGGGCGGTCCCAGCCCCATTGCCGGCGCAGTTTGCGTTGTGCCGGCATGCCGAGCTTGAGGCCGGGATAGCCGGGGATGGGCAAGCCCCGGACCAAGGTCGTCATTACGCTGCGCGAGGTGTCGCCGTCATCGTCGTGAGCCTGGCGCGGCCGCGTCAGGCTGACCCGGTGGCCGCGTGCCAGCAGCCCGTCGACCATGCGGCCAATGGTCATCGCCACGCCATTGACTTCCGGCGGGTAGGTCTCAGTAACGACGGCTACATGCAGGGAAGTCTTCATCGCCGTGACCCTATTCCAGCAGGACCAGTGTCCAGGTCATGGCGACATTGATCAGCGCCAGCAGAACGGCGGCACTGCCGATGTCCTTGGCACGCTCGGAAAGCCGGTGATGATCGAGCGAGATGCGGTCGATGGCGGCCTCGATGGCCGAGTTCAGCAATTCCACGATCAGGACGACAATGACGCTGCCTATCATCAGGACCCGGCCGATACCTGCGACGGGCAACGCGATGGCGAGCGGAATCAGCACTGTGGCCAGCAGCACTTCCTGGCGAAACGCATCTTCATTGGCATAGGCGGCACGCAACCCGGCCAGTGAGTAGTTCAAGGCGTTCCAGATGCGTTGCAATCCGGTCTTACCTTTGAATGGGCTTTCCTCGTGAGTGGTATCGGAATTCATGAGCTTACGGTGACGGGTTGAGAAAACTCGACAGCGATCGGGGCGGTGGCCAGTTCGCGGTAGAGATCGGCCAGCTTGGCGGCTTGGCGGTCGGCACTCCATTCGTGCGCGAAATGGATTGCTTCCGCAGACAATTGGGCCAAGGCGGTCGGGCTGTCGAGCAAGGCCACCAACTGTGCGGCAAAGGTATCTGCGACGTCAGATGCACAAACGGCGCCGCGCGCTGGCCGGACTATTTCGCCGGCGCCGAGTGCCGGAATGGCGAGCACTGGTAGCCCCGCTGCCATCGCTTCGAGCAGAACCAGGCCTTGCGTTTCGGTCAGTGAGGCAAAGGTGAACAGATCGGCAGCGGCATAGCAGTCGCGCAGACCGCTCTCGCGCGCCAGATAGCCGACGAAGCAGACATGTTTCTCGATCATCAGTTTCGCTGCCTGCTGTTTGAGCGAATCAAGTGCCGGTCCTTCGCCAGCGATCACCAGCAGTATTTCCGGGCGTGCCCGGCAGGCGATGGCGACCACCTCAAGCAGAAAGCCGATATTTTTTTCATACGCGGCACGGCCGACGAAGAGCGTGACGCGTCGTTCCGGACCAATCCCGTGCTGTTCGCGGAAGCGCTTGCCGTCGCCACGGATGAATTGGGCTTCCGGCAAGCCGGTCGGCAGCACCCGAAGCGGTGCCGTGACGCCGTAGCCGCGCAGGGTCGCCGCCATTGGCGTGGAAGGCACGATGACCGCATCCAGCGTATTGCACTGTTGGCGCGCCAGCATTCGTGCCGCACCGCGCATGACGCTCTTGGGCAGGAAGGGGATGTAGTGAAACAGGTATTCTTCGAAGTGCGTGTGGTAAGTCGTCACGCAGGGCAGGTGGCGCTGGCGAGCGAAGCGAACCCCGGCGTAGTGCGCGGCGAATGGCGTCTGGACATGCACGACGTCAAAGTCGGTGCTGGCGAGACGGCGGTTGAGGTTGGCCAGTTCAGACCAGTGCATCAGGCGATCTTCAGGATCAAGCGGGACGGCGCGCGAGGGCAGGCGGATGACGTCGGCTTCTGCGGCGGCAGCCGGATATTGCGGGGCCACCAGCGTGACCTCGATGCCATGCTCGGCCAGCGTAGGGCGAAACGTCTGGATCGAGGTGGATACCCCATTCACCCGTGGAGCGTAGACGTCACTGATCATTAAGACGCGCAGAGGCTTGGCGCCATTGGGGTGACGACTGAGGTGACGACTGGGGTGCCGGTTGCGGAGAACGGTGTCAGCGCTGCTCATGCCGGTTACTTGATGAAGTGGCGCACGTAGCGCGGATTGATGCGAGCCATCGGGAGCAGCAACATCAGGTCGGCGGTATTGAAATCGGGATCCCAGGCCGGTTCGCCACAGACCCAGGCGCCGGCCCGCAGATAGCCCTTGATCAGCGGGGGGACGAAGGCCGGTTGGCCGTTGGCCAGGCGCTCGACGGGCAGGCGATGCTGCGGGAAGACGCTGTACTCGGCCGGCGCCATGTGTTTGGCGTCGAGCTGTTGGAACAGATTGGCGGCGTTGTGCCCACCGTCGGCCATGCCGATCGAGGCGCAGCCGATCAATGAATCGTAATTGCGCGTGATCATGAATTCTGCGAGCCCGGTCCAGAGCAGGGCGATCACGGCGCCACTGCGAAAATCCGGATGAATGCAGGAGCGGCCGACTTCGACCATGCGACTCTTCAGGTGTTCCAGGCGTGTGATATAGAACTCGCCTTCGGAGTAGTAGCCGCCGACGCGGCGTGCGGCTTCCGGAGTCAGGATGCGATAGGTGCCGACGATCCGGTTGGCATCGCTTTCGCGCACCACCAAGTGTTCGCAGAAGGCATCGAAGTGATCGATGTCATGTCCCGGTTCGCGCATCTGCAGGCGGGCACCGAGTTCTTCGGCAAATACTTTGTAGCGCAGGCGCTGCGCCTCGCGGACTTCCTCTTCGGTGCGGGCGAGGCTGACGGTGTAGGTGATCTTGCTGCTGATGTCTTGCTGGGCGTCGATGTGCTGCCCATGGTGTTCATTCATTTGCGTTCTCCTGTTGGCGCGGGGTCGTATCTCTGCCCGCATTCTGGGAACGCTGCGTTACTGCTTGATTGCCAATGTGTTACGGTTAGTTTGCATTGTCGGCTCGACGTTGTGCTGCTGCCGCAGACCGCCAGCAATCGCCTGATGGGCTTGGTGGGCAAGCTGGCGGCGGTCGGCATGGGGTGGCCGAAAGCTTGAAACGAGGGTCAGGTGGGCGGTGAGTCCGCCGCTGCGCAGGGTGGTGATCAGACAATCGAGCATGCTGATGTCGTCGATGTAAGCGGGGGCAATGGAGTGCCGCCCGGCGGCGTCGACATACGTGAGCAGCAGGGCATGCACCGGCACGGCGGCATCGATTGCGCTTTGCAAGAGGGCGCCATGGAACGGAAGCACGCGGTCGCCTGCGGTGCTGGTGCCCTCGGGGAAAATGGCGACACGGTCCCCGGCGCTGAGTGCATCGCGCATAGTGTTCAGCGTGCGATTGGCGGCCCGACTGTTGCCGCGTTCAATAAAGAGCGTTCCATTGAGGCGACTCAGCCAGCCGATCAGGGGCCATCCGGCGACATCATCCTTGCTGACAAAGCGGGACGGGAGGACGGCATTGATGACAAAGATGTCAATGAAGGAAATATGGTTGCAAACCACTAGCCCGGTGAGGTTCGGCGTTGCTTGAAACTTGACTCGAATGCCGAGCAAGCGCAGGAGTTGATCGGACCAGGCGCGCCTAAGGCGCTGACGCCAGGCCGTCGTGGCCAAAGGGAAGATCAAGGCTACTTGAACGGCTGCGTATAGCAGGTGCAGGCCGACCAGAGGCAGTCGTGCGACGGCGAGCGAATTGAGAATGGACATCGGCGCCAACATAGCGAGCGTCTGTTACACGACTATTAAGGGCGTTCCACATACGTTCGACGAAATTTCAGTGAGATTTGTGAATTTAACCTTCCTGTAACAATCGGCTCCTAGACTGCACAGGTCTTTTAATGCACTGCACAAGGAGTCTTAGATGAAATCACTGAAAATTGCTGGCTTGGTTGCTGGCGTGCTTGTCTCTGCGGCTGCTCATGCCCAGGTACCGCTGGTCAAGGTGGATGGTTCCTCGACGGTGTACCCAATCACCGAAGCGGTGGCCGAGGAGTTCCAGAAGTCGAAAAAGAATACGGTGCGCGTCACGGTCGGTATTTCCGGCACCGGCGGCGGTTTCAAGAAATTCTGCCGTGGCGAAACCGATATCTCCGACGCTTCGCGCCCGATTACGGCCAAGGAAATGGCAGACTGCAAGGCAGCCGGGATCAAGTACATCGAGTTGCCTGTGGCTTTTGATGCCCTCACCGTGGTCATCAACCCCAAGAATGACTGGTTGAAGGAAGGCAAGCTCGCCGAACTCAAGGCGATGTGGGAGCCGGGTGCACAGACCAAGGTGATGAAGTGGAATCAGGTCAATCCGGCGTATCCGGATCGTCCGCTGAAGCTCTTCGGTCCAGGCGCCGATTCGGGCACGTTTGAGTACTTCACCGAGGCTGTCAATGGCAAGGCTAAGGCCAGTCGTGGCGATTTCACGGCGTCGGAAGACGACAATGTGCTGGTTCAGGGGGTTTCGCGTGATATCGCCGGCTTGGGCTATTTTGGTTATGCCTACTACTTCGAGAACAAGGACAAGCTGAAGGCGCTGCCCATCGTCAATAGCAAGGGCAAAGCCGTCATGCCGTCCGTGGAGGGCGTCATGAGTGGCGAATACGAGCCGCTGTCGCGTCCGATATTTATCTACGTCAGCGCCAAATCGGCCGAGCGTCCGGAGGTCAAGGAGTTCGTCGAGTTCTACATGAAGAGTGCGGCCCCGCTGGTCAAGGAGGTGAAGTACGTGCCGCTCGGCGACGCTGATTACAAGCATGCGCTGGATAACTTCGGCAAGAAGAAGACCGGAACTGCCTTCGGCGGCCATAACGAGATCGGCGTCAAAGTGGCCGATCTGCTGAAGCGCGAGCCGAAGGAGTAATTCCTTGGCCTGGGTAGTCCTCACGACGGAGCGTTGGCGCAAGTTGGCGCTCCGTGGTGTTCTCAATCTGAACCTCAACCAGTACGTATTGCGATGACATCCACAGCGTCTATTGTTTCGATGGCACCTGGTACGCAGGTGAGCGCGCGCTTGAAGAAGAATCCGCTGCGCCACGGCAAGGAACGCATCATAGAGGGCATTTTGTTCTCGGCGGCAGCGTTTTCCGTGTTCGTCACGGCGGCGATTGTGTACATTCTTCTTTCCGAATCCTGGGTTTTCTTCCAGACCGTTCCGCTGCGTGATTTCTTATTCGATACGCAATGGACGCCGTTATTCGATGACGCCCACTACGGCATCATGGTGCTGCTTTCCGGCACTATTACCAGTACGGCAGTGGCGCTGCTGGTGGCCATTCCGTTCGGCACCATCATCGCCATCTGGCTTTCCGAGTTCGCCGGCTTCAAAACGCGCGAAATCGCCAAGCCGGTGCTTGAGTTGCTGGGTGGCGTGCCGACCATCATTTATGGCTATTTTGCGCTGATCTTTGTCACGCCGCTGCTGCAGAAGATCTGGCCCGATCTGCCGGGCTTCAATCTGCTGTCGGCGGGCTTGGTGATGGGCGTGATGATCATTCCCTACATTGCGTCGATTTCCGAGGATGCCATGCGTGCGGTGCCGATGTCGCTGCGCGAGGGTTCTTACGCCATGGGTGCGACGCGTTTCCAGACAGCCATTCGTGTGGTGATGCCGGCGGCGACGTCGGGTATTGCGTCCGCTTACATTCTGGGCATTTCGCGTGCGGCGGGCGAAACCATGATCCTGGCCGTGGCGGCGGGCATGCAGCCCAACCTGACGTTCGACCCGAGTGAGCCGGGCGCCACGATTACCAGCTACATCGTCCAGGTCGCGCTCGGTGACCTGCCACATGGCTCCATCGGTTACCAGACCATATTTGCCGCCGGCCTGGCACTGCTGACCATGACGCTGACCTTCAACATGCTCGGCTATTGGCTGCGCAAGCGTTTCCGCGAGGTGTATTGATGTCGCAAGTCACACTGAATGCTGCACAAATTGCGGAGCGCCTGGCGGCGATTCGCAAGATCATTGCCAAGGCCAAACGTTTCGATACCTTCTTTGCCATTCTCGGCCTGGTCTCACTGATGGTCGGCGTGCTGACATTGACGGCGCTGATTGCCGACATGGCGATCCGTGGTCTGCCACGTATCGACCTCGATTTCTTTACTTCCTTTCCGTCGCGCCGCGCCGCAAACGCCGGCATTCTCTCTGCCTGGGTCGGCACCATTTTGGTGATGCTGGTAACGGCCTTGGCGGCCGTCCCCTTGGGGGTCGCCGCCGGTGTTTATCTCGAAGAGTACGCGCCGAAAAACTGGATGACAGACATCATCGAGATCAACATTACCAATCTGGCCGGTGTGCCGTCCATCGTCTACGGTTTGTTGGCGCTGGGCCTGTTTGTGTATCACTTCGGTTTTGGGCAGAGCATTCTTTCCGCCGGCTTGACGCTGGCACTGCTGATCCTGCCGGTCGTCATCGTGTCGACCCGCGAAGCCATTCGTGCCATTCCGCAGATGGTGCGCGAAGCGGCCTACGGCTGCGGTGCGACCACCTGGCAATTGACGCGCGACCACATCGTGCCGTATTCCTCGGCCGGCATCCTCACCGGCGTCATCATCGGTATGGCGCGTGCCATCGGCGAGACGGCACCCATCATTACCATCGGCGCGCTCACCTTCATCGCTTTCCTGCCAACGGCGCCCTTTACCGGCGATCCACCGGCCGGCCTGTTCGACTGGGTGATGGCGCCATTTACGGTGATGCCGATCCAGATGTTCAACTGGACCTCGCGTCCCGAGGCGGATTTCCTGGTCAATGCCGCAGCCGCCGGTTTCATCCTGATGCTCATGACGCTGATCATGAATGGCCTCGCTATCTGGCTGCGCTACCACCTTCGCAAGAAAATCAAATGGTGATCTCCATGAACGAAACTATCATTGCGGCGCCGCAGCCGAAAGCCGCCACGATCAATGCCACGGCGCCAGTGCTGAAGGCCGATGTCAGCAACTTCGACTTTTACTACGGCGATTTTCAGGCTCTGAAGAAGATCAATATGCCGATCTACGAGAACAAGGTAACTTCGTTGATCGGGCCGTCGGGGTGCGGAAAATCAACCCTGTTGCGCTGCTTCAATCGCATGCACGACCTCTACCCTGGCAACCGCTATGAGGGCGGTGGCATTACGCTGCATCCGGACAACACCAACATTCTTTCGCCGGATGTCGATCCGATTGAAGTGCGGATGCGCATCAGCATGGTGTTCCAGAAGCCGAACCCGTTTCCGAAATCGGTGTACGAGAACGTCGCCTACAGCTTGCGCGTGCGCGGCATGACCAACAAGACCGAGATGGATGATCGCGTCAAGAGCGCGCTGGAGAATGCGGCGCTGTGGAACGAGGTGAAGAACCGCATGAACGACCTCGGCGCCAACCTCTCTGGCGGTCAGCAGCAACGGCTGTGCATTGCCCGCGCGCTGGCCTCCGACCCCGAGATCATTCTGTTCGACGAGCCGACGTCGGCACTCGATCCGATCGCCACCTCGGCTATTGAGGAATTGGTGGTCGAGTTGAAGGAGCAGGTGACGATCCTGATCGTCACCCA
>CAMDMZ010000034.1 GCA_945902805.1 Propionivibrio dicarboxylicus
TCCAGCGAAACCGCGAATTATCTTCGACTGGAATCGGTTCGTCAAGTAAAAGTCAAGCTTTTTTGCGAAGGATAGCCTTTTCGGCCACGAGACTACAATGTGAGGCTCATCACCATCGTCACGAAAAGGCTTGCCGATGAACGCCCCGACCAACCGTCTGCCGCTTTCCCAGCGTCTTGCCGATGCATTGCGCGCACGTTTTGGTTCCCGGTTTTCAACCACACAAGCGATCCGCGACCACCATGGTAAGGATGAGTCCTCGCATCCGCCCATGCCCCCCGATGCGGTGGTGTTCGCCGAAACGACCGAAGAAATTGCGACCATTGTGCGGCTATGCCATAGTCACCGCACGCCCGTAATTGCCTACGGCACGGGCACCTCGCTCGAGGGTCATCTCCTGGCCACCTGCGGCGGCGTTTGTATTGACCTATCCGGACTAAATCGGATCATCGCCGTCCGCCCGGAGGATCTCGACGCCACCGTGCAGTGCGGCGTCACCCGAAAGGCACTCAATGCGGCGCTGAATGGTACCGGGCTGTTTTTCCCGATCGATCCGGGCGCCGATGCCAGCCTGGGCGGCATGGCGGCAACGCGTGCCTCGGGAACCAATGCCGTGCGCTACGGCACCATGCGCGAAAACGTGCTTGGCATGACGGTCGTGATGCCGGATGGCAGCATCGTCAAAACGGGAACGCGTGCTCGCAAGTCCTCAGCCGGCTACGACCTAACGCGCCTCTTCGTCGGATCGGAAGGTACGCTAGGCATCATCACTGAGCTCACAGTACGCCTGTATCCCATCCCGGAAGCGATCTCAAGCGCGGTTTGCAACTTCGCCAACATTACCGATGCGGTCAGCGCCGTGATTCAGACCATACAACTCGGGGTTCCTGTGGCGCGCATCGAACTCCTGGATGCTCTATGCCTGACCGCCATCAACCGTTACAGCAAGACGACACTGACCGAAGCGCCAACCTTGTTTTTTGAATTCCACGGTTCGCCCACCGGCGTCGAGGAACAGGCACGGGCCGTGCAGGAAATTGCCAGCGAACATGGTGGTCATGAATTCCAGTGGGCGACGCGTCCCGAAGACCGCAGCCGGCTGTGGCAAGCCCGCCATGACACCTACTATGCCTGTCTCGGGCTGAAACCCGGGGCGCGAGCATTGACGACAGATGTCTGCGTACCCATTTCACGCCTGGCCGAGTGCATTGCCGAAACGCTGGCGGATCTGGAAACCACCGGAATGCCAGCACCCATCGTCGGCCACGTTGGCGACGGCAATTTCCACATGCTGTTGCTGGCTGATCCGGATAACGCGGACGAAAATCTGCGCGCCCATGAGTTCGCTGCGCGCCTTGCGCAGCGGGCAATCCGTAAGGACGGAACCTGCACCGGCGAACATGGCATTGGAATTGGCAAGCAGGACTACATGCGACTCGAACATGGCGACGCAGCGATTGCCCTGATGCGTAAAATCAAGCAAGCGATTGATCCCGACAACATCATGAATCCAGGCAAGATCTTGCCCCCACCCTAAACCAGGGTGACAAGGCAGGGGTGACGCCCTCTGTAAGGCGATCGCCACGGTAAATCCGAAACACGTTTTGGGAGGAGCCATGAACGCCATACCCGATTCAAGTTTGCCCGCCTTGAAGAGCGTCTCGCTCGACGACAAATACACACTTGACCAGGGCCGCGTCTTCCTCAGCGGTACCCAGGCCATCGTTCGCCTGCTACTGCTCCAGCACCAGCGCGATGCGCTCGCCGGTTTGCGCACTTCCGGCTATGTTTCCGGCTATCGAGGCTCACCTTTGGGTGGCCTCGATCAAGCCCTTTGGGGCGCAAGGCAACACCTCAAACGTAACGACATCGTGTTCCAGCCAGGCGTCAATGAGGACCTCGCAGCGACCGCGATCTGGGGCACGCAGCAGGTCAATCTTTTCCCCGGGGCCACCCGCGATGGCGTGTTCGGCCTCTGGTACGGCAAAGGTCCCGGCGTCGACCGCTGCGGTGATGTGTTCAAGCACGCCAACTCGGCCGGTACCTGGCATCGCGGCGGCGTCCTAGCGATTGCCGGCGATGATCATAACGCTCGCTCATCGACCGTCGCGCACCAATCGGAACACGCCTTCAAGGCGGCAATGATGCCGGTACTGGTACCCGCCAGCGTCCAAGAGTTTCTCGATCTCGGCCTGCACGGCTGGGCCATGAGCCGCTACTCGGGATGCTGGGTCGGCTTCAAGGCCGTTGCCGATACGGTCGAATCCTCAGCTTCGGTCGAGGTCGCAACCGATCGCGTCAAGATTCTGTTGCCGGACGATTTTCAAGTTCCCGAAGGCGGACTCAACATCCGCTGGCCAGACGATCGGCTACAACAGGAAGCGCGGCTGCTCAATTACAAGCTCTACGCCGCGCTCGCCTACTGCCGCGCCAATAAGCTCGATCGCATCGTGATTGATTCACCTGCCCCGCGACTGGGCATCATCACTACCGGAAAGAGCTACTTGGATGTACGCCAAGCCTTCGATGATCTCGGCATCGACGATCAACTCGCTGCGGAACTGGGCATTCGCCTGTACAAGGTTGGCATGGTCTGGCCGCTGGAACCGGAAGGTGTGCGCCACTTCGCCGCCGGCCTGGAAGAAATCCTGGTCGTCGAAGAGAAGCGTCAGCTCATTGAATACCAGTTGAAGGAAGAGCTCTACAACTGGCGCGAAGATGTGCGTCCGCGCGTGATCGGCAAGTTTGACGAGAAAGGCGAGTGGGCCTTGCCACACAGTAGTTGGCTGCTGCCCGCCGCCGGCGAATTGTCACCAGCGCAAATTGCTCGCGTGATTGCCGATCGCATTGGTCGCCACTTCACCTCAACGCGCATCCGCGACCGACTGGCGATCATCGAGGCCAAGGAGTGCTCCACCACTACCGTCATCCCCATTGCACGGACGCCATTCTTTTGCCCGGGCTGCCCGCACAACACGTCGACCAAAGTACCGGAAGGCTCCAGCGCGCTGGCCGGCATCGGTTGTCACTACATGGTGCTGTGGATGAACCGCAACACCGCGACCTATTCGCACATGGGCGGCGAAGGCGTGGCCTGGCTGGGGCAGGCACCATTCACCGAGCGCCGGCACGTTTTTGTCAATCTCGGCGATGGCACCTACTTCCACTCCGGCCTGCTCGCTATCCGCGCCGCCGTCGCCGGTGGGGTGAATGCCACCTACAAGATTCTCTACAACGATGCCGTTGCGATGACTGGCGGCCAGGCCGTGGACGGCACCATCAGCGTGCCGCGCATCGCGCATCAACTGCATGCCGAAGGCGTCGGCCATGTCGTGGTCGTCACCGATGGCAGTGTCCGATCCTACGGCGCGGCGGACCTGCCTCACGGTGTGCCGATCCGGCATCGCGATGACATGGACGCGATCCAGCGCGAAATGCGCGAATGCCCCGGCGTCTCGGCCATCATCTATGACCAGACCTGCGCTGCCGAAAAGCGCCGTCGACGCAAACGCGGCAAGATGATCGATCCGCCACGGCGCTTGTTCATCCACGACGCGGTGTGCGAAGGTTGCGGCGACTGTGGCGTGCAATCCAACTGCCTCGCCATCATTCCGGTTGAAACGGAGTTCGGGCGCAAGCGCGCTATCGATCAGTCGGCCTGCAACAAAGATTACTCCTGCGCCAACGGCTTTTGCCCGAGCTTCGTTTCCGTCATTGGCGGCAGCGTGCGCAAGGGGCGCGGTTTGGTCGAAGACGGCTTTGGCGCCGCCCCGCCAGCGCCGACTTTTTCGTCGACCGTCACGCCCTATGGCATCCTCATCACCGGAGTCGGCGGTACCGGTGTCGTGACCATTGGCGCCCTGATCGGCATGGCCGCGCATATCGACGGCAAGGGTGTCACTGTCCTCGACATGACCGGCTTGGCGCAAAAAGGCGGCGCCGTTTTGTCGCACGTGCGCATCTGCGACGACCCTACCGCCATCCACGCCGTACGTATCGCCACCGGCGAGGCCGACGCGGTCATTGGCGGCGACATCGTGGTTGCGGCGTCACATGATGCGTTGGCACGAATGCGCGAGGGACGCACGCGGATCGCCGTGAACTGCGCCGAAACTCCCACCGCCGAGTTCACACGAAATCCGGAATGGCTGTTCCCACAAGCGCGGATGCAAGCCACGATCAATGAGGCGGTGGGCCAAGGTAACGCGCACTTCATCGATGCCACCGAGCTCGGACGCCAACTGCTCGGCGATGCGATTGCCGCCAACCTGTTCCTGCTCGGCTACGCCTGGCAACTCGGGCTAGTGCCGGTTTCGTTCGCCGCACTCGATCGCGCCATCGAGTTGAATGGCACGGCAGTGGCGATGAATCGTGCCGCCTTCCTCTGGGGCCGCCGTGCCGCTCACGACCTGCCGGCCGTCATGGCCCTGGCAAAACCACAAAGCGCCGTCCTGCCAGTCCCGAAAAGGGGATTTCCTTCGGTCACGCCGACTTTTGAAGCCTCCTTTGCGCAACGAATCGCTTTCCTCACCGCCTATCAGGATGCAACCTACGCCGAACGCTACCGCATCGCCGTGGAACGGGTACGTGCCGTCGGACATCCAGAATTGACCGACGCCGTCATGCGCAACCTGTTCAAGCTGATGGCGATCAAGGACGAATACGAGGTGGCACGGCTCTACGCTGAAACCGATTTCCTGCAAAAGATTGACGCCCAATTCGACGGCAACTGGCAGCTACGCTTTCATCTCGCGCCGCCCATTCTTGCGCGGCCCGACCCAACCACTGGCGAAATTCGCAAGATGGATTTCGGTCCCTGGATGCTGGTCGTTTTCAAATGGCTGGCGAAAGCACGTCGCTGGCGCGGTACGCGCTGGGATATCCTTGGCCGCAGCGCAGAACGGCAGCGCGACCGGCAACTTCTGGCTGAGTACGACGCCGATATCAACGCGCTATTACCGCGACTCACGAACGAGAAGCTGAAAGCAGCCATTGCCCTGGCCTCTCTTCCCGACAAGATTCGCGGCTACGGCCATGTCCGTAGCCGGAGTATCGAAGCCACCCAAACGGAACGTGCCGCACTGCGTGAGAAGCTGCACTGCTGAAATACAATCGCCGTCTTTACTTGTCCGCAGCGCCGCCATGCTCGCAAAACCAGATGAGCAACACCGACTCTGACTCATCCACATCGACGCGATCACCCCTGATTGGTGCGATCGTGGCCCAGGTTCTCGGCGCAGTGGTTTCAGTCCTCCTGTTCGTCTTCATCATGCCCGAAATCCTGGCCTATCCGGTCCTGGCCGGATTGATCCAGGGCGCATCGGCATCCATGATGAGTTACCGCTTGCACGCCCCGCGCTGGTGGCAGGCGATTCACCTGGCTTTCCCGCCGTTGGCCGTTCTCGGGCACTCGCTGGCACTGCCGCCGATGGTCTGGTTGATCGCCTTCGCCCTGGTCCTGCTGATCTTCTGGCGCACTGACCAAAGTCGCGTTCCTCTGTACTTGACCAATGCCACCACCGCCGGTGCCCTCGCACAACTGATCCCGTCCGGGCCGCGCTACGTCCTCGATATCGGTTGCGGCGATGGCGGTCTGCTGCGTCGCCTGGCCCGATCCCGCCCGGATTGCGAATTCGTCGGCATTGAGCACGCGCCGCTGACCTGGCTCTGGGCCAGAGTGCTCTCCAGCAGCCTATCTAACGTGCACATTCGCCTGGGTGATTTCTGGAAGCAACCGCTGGCCGCATACGACCTGGTCTATGCCTTTCTCTCGCCGACACCGATGCCGGCGCTCTGGCTCAAGGTCAGGGAAGAGATGCGACCGGGCTGCCTGCTGGTCAGCAACAGCTTCGCCGTACCCGACCAGAATCCGTTAAACATCATCGAGGTCGCCGACAAACGCCAGTCGCAACTCTACTGCTATCGACCCGGAGACTAAAAAAGCGGGCCTTTGCCACCCAGTTTCGGGCAACGCTTTGGCTCGCCATCGCCAATAATTGCTTCCTATAGTTTCGTGCCCATCTCTGAGTGGCTCGACGGAGGAAACATGGCGGACATCATCTGCGTCATCGGCAATAAAGGCGGCACCGGCAAAACCACGCTTTCGCACATGCTGTGCCAGGGTATGGGCATTCTTGGCCAACGCTCGGTCTGCGTCCTGACCGATACCGACCGCGAACCACTGGACCCAAAGGGCCGCCGCTACCTGGTCGCCGACGCACGCAAAGGCGATGCGCTGGCCAAGGTGAGCGAAAAGATTCGCTCGCTGCCGGCCTGGATGGGCGTGATCGATGGTGGCGGCAATCGCACCGAACTTGATCGCCGGTTGTATGCCCTGGCCGATCTGGTTCTGCTGCCGTTCCGCGATTCACACGAAGATATTCGCACCGTGGTACGCGATCTCGAGTTGTTCCCCCGCGCGTATGCAATTCCGTCGCAATGGCCGACCCTGCCCTGGCTGCGCGAAGCGGCCGACCACATGGTGGCGGAACAATTGGATGGTTACCTCGACCGCATCCTGCCGCCGATTACCGCACTGGCAGCGAGTAAAACCCTGCTCGAACGCCACGCCCCGGCGATGATTCCGGTTCCGCTGACCAAAGCCTGCCAGGATTTCGCCCGTCAGGTGCTGGATCTGCTGCAGGTTCCAATCGAGGAATCCGTCAGCGGATTGGGTGTTTCGAGCGCCCGCCACCTCGGGCAAGCCACCATGCGACCGGTCGCGCTGGCCGCCTGAACGCCTGAACGCTGCGGTCATCGAGTCGCCCGATCGACTCAGGCCTTCTTTTTGCGACTCGCGATCAAGGCCGCCTCGGCCCGGTTGGTCACCTTGAGTGCCTTGATAATGGCCGAAACGTGAATTTTTACGGTACCTTCGGTCAGTCCCAGCAATTCGGCGATCTGGCGATTCGACGTTCCTTCGGCCAAATGATCGAGCACGCGTTCCTGACCCGCAGTCAGACCAAAACGTTTAGCCACGCTGCGCCCACTTTCCGCTTTTGCGCTGCTGCGACGACTGATCGCATCGCGCATATCCGGATGAACATAGACGTCGCCCGCCAACACCTGTTGCAACGCATCGAGCAACTCTTCACTGGACGCCGATTTTGAAATGAAGCCGGACGCACCATTCTTCATCACCCCGGCGACGGTATCAGGATCATCCAGCGCCGACAGCACCACCACCGGCACAGTAGGAAAACGCCGCCGCACTACCGGCAGAAAGGTTTGCCCTTTGGTGCCGGGCAACATCAGATCAAGCAACATCAAATCAATGTCTTCCTGCTCGAGAATCTGGCTGGCCTCGGTGGCATCGGCCGCACCCAGTATGCGCACTCCACGGCCCAAAACTTTCAAGGTTGCGATCAAGCCTTCACGCACCAAAGCATGATCCTCAACGATAAGTATCTGCACAGCAACTCCTTGTCGACCAGATTTATGCAGGAAGTGTAGCGCGTTCTGGCGCTTCGCTGCTACGGCCGCTGCGACTGCGGTCGATAGCTGGAGTAAGATCAACTCATCATTCAACGGGAGTCATACATGAGCCACACACCGTCCAACGATCCGATGGATTTCCTCAAGAACATGTTGGGTAGCATGGGCATGCCGCTACCGGGCATGGTGACGCCGACACTGGATACCGACGAACTGGAAAAGCGCGTCAAGGATTTGAAGGCCGTCGAAGGCTGGCTCAAGACCAATCTCGGCATGCTGCAAATGACCATTCAGGGCTTGGAGATGCAGCGCGCGACGCTGGTGGCCATGCAAAACTTCAGCCATTCCGCGAACAGCGAGGAATCCACGACCAACGCGTTCGCCAACCCCGCCATGTGGCCGTGGAACTTCATGCAACAGGCGACCGCCGCCGCGACAGCAGGAAGCGATGCGGTAACGGCTGCTGTGGACAGTGTCGCAACCGCTGCCAAGTCGGCGAAAAGCAAGAAATAAAGCGGTCAGCGGCGATCAGACGATACCGGCCGCCTGCAAGCGGCTGATTTCGGCGTCACTGTAGCCGGCTGCCTGCAAGATCGCCGTCCCGTCAGCACCGACTTTTGGTGCCGGGCGGGATAGTTTGCTGTCCCAAGGCCAGGTGGATAACTTGAACGGTGGCGCGTATTGCTTGACGCCACCAATCTCGATCACCATATCGCGCGCCATCCGTTGGGCATGAACCAGCGCCTCATCGAGCGTCAGCACCGGGGTTACGCAGCAATCGGTCACGGCGAACACCTGGTCCCAATACGCCAGCGTTTGTGCCGCGATCACGGCGGCAACTTCACCGCGTACCCGCTCGCCGTCAGCCCCCGTGGCAATCCCCAATAGCGCCAGATCGGGACGGGCGATGACACGACAAAACTCCTGCCAGAACTTCGTCTCCAGGGCGCCGACTGCCAGGTAACGCGCATCGGATGTACGATAAACGCTGTAGCAAGGAACACCACCATTCAGCAGATCGGTACCACGCGGCATTGAATGGCCATGCTCCAGAATCGTGCTCAGCGGGAAGACCATGTGCGCAAAGAGCGCATCAGTCATCGCCACATCGACGAAACTTCCTCGCCCCGTTGTCTTGGCACCGATCACTGCCGCTAAGAGCCCTAGCAGCGGAGTGAGTGCTCCCCCAAGCAAATCACCGACCTGCAAATTCGGAATCGCCGGCGCATCACCGGCGGTGCCAATCTGGTCAAGCAAACCTGCAGTGGCGATGTAGTTGAGATCATGTCCGGCCTTCGCCGCCCACGGCCCGGTCTGACCATAGCCGGTAATCGCGCAATAGACGATGCGCGGATTGATCGCCTTGATCGCATCGTAGCCAATGCCGAGCTTGTCAGTCACACCGGGGCGAAAACCCTCGACAATGACGTCGGCGTCTTGCGCCAGGCGCATAAACACCGCAACGCCCTCGGGTCGTTTCAAATCGAGTTTGAGCGAACGCTTGTTGCGATTCACCATGCGGAAGTAGTAGCTGTCTTCCGTTGCACTGGCGCCGTAACCCATTGAGCGGGCGTAATCACCGGCGGCGCCGTCACCCTCGATCTTGGTCACGTCGGCGCCCAGGTCCGCCAGATGCATGGTGGCGACCGGCCCCGGCAGCAGCCGGGTGAGATCCAGCACCTTCAACCCGGAAAGTGGCCCCGACAGCGGACCGCTGATGGCTTCAGTCATATTTCCGCTCGTCGGCAATCACCTTGCCGTCATTCGGCAGACTTCCGGCAGCAACGAACTCGACCTCACCACGCAGCTTCGTGACCTCGCGCATGTTCTCCAATACGGCATGCGCCAGCGTATCCATCGCCCCGGATGCACCGTATGAACCCACTTCGCAGCGCAAGAGCATGTGATCGCTGCTATCCGGATTGGTGACGACCAGGCGAGCTTTGACGATTTCCGGGTGTCGCTTGATCACCGCTGCCACCTGCTCGGGGTGCACGAACATGCCCTTGATCTTGGTGGTCTGGTCGGCGCGTCCCAGCCAACCTTTGATTCGCGTATTGGTCCGGCCACAAGGCGAGATGCCGGGCAGTACGGCCGTCAGATCCCCGGTACAAAAACGCACCAGTGGGTAGTCGGTATTGAAGGTCGTGACCACGATCTCGCCAACCTCGCCTTCGGCCACCGGATCGCCGGTGCCGGGACGAACGATTTCGAGAACGACGCCCTCATCGACCACCAGACCTTCACGCGCCGAAGTTTCGTAGGCAACGACACCCAGATCGGCCGTAGCAAACGCTTGGTAGCCGGCAATCCCGCGCGCCAGCAGCGCATCACGCACCGGCGGCAGGAAGGCCTCGCCCGAGACCAGCGCCTTGGTCAGATTGGGCAACTTGACTCCCATCTCGTCGGCCTTCTCAAGCAGGATGCGGAGGAAGGACGGCGTGCCGACGTAGCCGTGCGGCTGGAGATACTCCATGGCCTGCACCTGCTGCTCGGTCTGGCCCGTGCCGGCGGGGAACACGGTGCAACCGATCGCCGCCGCGCCGGCTTCAAGAATCCAGGCGCCGGGCGTCATATGGTACGAAAAACTGTTGTGCACCAGTTCCCCGGCGCGGAAGCCGGCGGCATACAGCGCACGTGCCGAGCGCCAGTAATTGGTTCCCCGCCCTTCCGGTTCATAGATCGGCCCGGGGGAAGAAAACACGCGACCGAGCCGTCCCCAGCCGCTCGCCGCAAGTCCACCGAAAGGCCGATGGACTTTCTGCAATTCCATCAAGTCGTGCTTGCGGATTATCGGCAAAGAAGCAAGCGCTTCGCGACTCGTAATACCGTGAACATCGACGTCCTTCAGTGATTCGGCAAACCAGGGCGTATTGGCCTTGGCATAGGCAAGCTGCTTGGGTAGCGCCTCGGCCAACCAGGCGTCACGCTCGATAGCACTACGGTGTTCGAGGGGATCGAAGAATTGGGACATGGGTTCTGCTCCGTAGCGTGGTCAAGTTCAAGAATTCAAGGGGACAAGAGGCGACTCAAGTGAGGCTGCAAAGCGCGCCGCAGGGCAAGGCGCGAGGTGGCTCCGTTTAGCAGCGCTAAACAACCCGCCGAGCAACGCCGCCCTGCGCCGCGATCTGCGGCCGCTCAAGCCAGCCAGCGTTTACGGCGGCGATAGTGCTTGACGTCGCGGAAGCTCTTGCGCTCGCCGGATGACAGACCGAGGTAGAACTCCTTGACGTCCTCGTTGGTGCGCAGATCCTCAGCTTTACCTTCCATCACGACACGACCGTTTTCAAGGATGTAGCCAAAGTCGGCATAACGCAGCGCGACCATGGTGTTCTGCTCGGCGAGCAGAAACGAGATGTTTTCCTTGCTGTTGAGATCCTTCACGATCTCGAAAATCTGTTCGACGATCTGCGGTGCCAAACCCATCGAAGGTTCGTCAAGCAGGATCATTTGCGGATTAGCCATCAAGGCGCGGCCAATGGCGCACATTTGCTGTTCGCCGCCCGAGGTATAACCGGCCTGCGTAGCGCGGCGTTCTTTGAGGCGAGGGAAATAGGTATAAACCTTGTCGAGACTGTTTTTCAGTTCAGCGCGGTTGATCGAGCGCGTATAGGCGCCGGTCAGCAGGTTTTCTTCCAGTGTCAGGTGGCCAAAACAATGGCGACCTTCCATGACCTGGATCACACCGCCTTTGACCAGATCATTCGGCGTCAGCTGATCGATGCGCTTGCCCTGAAACTCGATGCTGCCTTTGGTGACGTCACCACGCTCGGCATGCAGCAAGTTTGAAATCGCTTTCAGCGTGGTCGTCTTGCCGGCGCCATTCGCACCCAGCAGGGCGACAATGCCGCCTTGCGGAACCGTCAGCGATACACCCTTCAACACGAGGATGACGTGGTCGTAAATGACCTCGATGTTGTTGATGGAGAGATAGTTCTGCATGGACTCGCTCGTAGGCTTGGGTTGGAAACCTGAGCCGGCGTGACGAGACGGCAAGCGCCGTCCCGCCAGCGCCGACTTTTTACTTCTTGGCCGTCTTCTTGTTGGCGGCGCCGGTTTCGGTACCGGCATCCACAGCAGCACAGTCACGCGGCTGGATCTTCTTCTCTTCGGCATATTTCTTCGCCGACGCGTCCAACAACTGACGCACCAAGGTGCGATTGCCTTCCAGGTAATCGGTGATCTTGTTCCACTTGGTGCCATCCCACTGCTGGAACATCACCTTGCCCGAGCCTTCGTGATCGGCACAGGTCACCTTGGTATCCGGCATCATGCCCTCGGCGCCGAGTTCCTTGAGGCGCTTCTGGTCAATCTTCAGGTGCTCGAGACCCCACTGGATTTCCTCGCCTGTCATGACGCGCTTGCCAAACTTGGCCTGGGCGGTGCGGATCGCCTCAACCGTGATCAAGCCATGCAGCACGCCGCGCGAGTAGAGCACCGAACCGATTTTCGACTCGTCCTTCATGTCGCCCTGCTTGGCCTTGTAAACGGTGTCAACGATGTCCTTGATCAACGGAATATCCTTGCCGACCACACCAAAGTTGGCCGCCATGTAACCCTTGGCGCCAGGACCGGCCGGCACGGTGTCCTCTTCAGCACCGGACCACCACACGCCAACCATCTTTTCGCGCGGGAAACCCACCTTCTGCGCCGCCTGCAAGCCGGCCGAGTTCATTGCGCCCCAACCCCAGAAGATCACGAAATCGGGCTTGGCCTGACGAACCTGCTGCCACTGCGCCGTCTGCTCGATGCCGGGGTGAGCCACCGGAATTTCAACCACTTCGAACTTGTTCAGTGCGGACTCGGCACGCAAGACTTCCAGCGGCTCTTTGCCGAAAGCTGAATCGTGATACACAAAGGCGATCTTCTTGCCCTTCAGATCGGCTGTTTCCTTGCCGCCCAGGCGCTGCGAGATGAATTTCAGCATCGCCGACGCCTGCATCTGGTAGGTTGTCACCAGCGGGAACGCGTAGGGGAAATAGCGCCCATCGACGGCATCGGTACGGCCGTAGCCGATCATCACCAGCGGCACCTTATCGGCCAGGGTCTTGTCCAGGATCGAGTAGGAAATGCCGGTCGACACCGGGTGAATCATCGTTCCTTTGGTCGGCGACTTGCCCTTCAGGCGCTCGTAGCACTCAACGCCGCGGGCGTTGTTGTATTCGGTCTCGCACTCTTCCCACGTCAGCTTGACGCCATTGACACCGCCTTTGGCGTTAACCAGCTTCATGTAGTCGATCCAGCCGCCAAACACCGAGATGCCGTTATTGCCGTACGGGCCGACACGGTAGCTCAACAGCGAAACAAACTGGTCATCGGCCTGCGCGGCCGGCATGCCGGCGAACAGGGCGCTGGTGGCAGCCAGGGCAAACAAGGTCTTCTTGAATTTCATTATGTGTCTCCTCCGTTGAAAATGGATGTTTTGGGTTGGAACGGTGAATCAATGCGGGAACGGCCAGATACGCAGCTTTTCCTTGCCGATCTGCCACAGCCGGGCCAGGCCGTGGGGTTCGACAGCGAGGAAGAAGATGATGAGTCCACCAAAGATCATCAATTCCATGTTGGACACGATGGCCGTCGAGATATCGATGCCAAATAGTCCGAACAATGGATGCAGAACGATATTGAGGAAAATCGGCAGCAGGATGATGAATGCGGCGCCGAAAAACGAGCCTAGGATGGAACCAACGCCGCCGACGATGACCATGAACAGGATCTTGAACGACAGATCCAGCGTAAAGTAATCCGGTTCGACCGTACCGAGGTAGCAATACGCCGCCAGCGCTCCGGCGACACCACAGTAGAACGAGCTGACGGCGAAGGCCAGCAGTTTGGTCTTCATCAACGGAATGCCGATCACTTCCGCCGCAACATCCATGTCACGCACTGCCATCCAGGATCGCCCCGTGTTGGAGCGCACCATGTTCTTGGCCATCAGTGCCAATAGAGAAACAATGGTTAAGGTGAGCAGATACTTGCTGACCGGGCTGTCGATCGGGAAACCGAAGATCTCCATATCCTGTGCGGTGATGACACCCGAGCTGGAGTAATTGGAAAACCAGCCAAATTTGGTCAAGCCCCAAACGACAAAGAACTGGGCCGCCAGTGTCGCCACCGCCAGGTAAAAACCTTTGATACGCAAACTCGGCAGACCGAAAAGAATACCTACCGTCGCCGCACACAAACCGCCGAGCAGGAACGCCGGAATGATCGGCATGTCCAGTCGCAGGATGAAGTTATAGGCACCGAAGGCACCAACCGCCATGAAAGCCGCCGAACCAAGTGACAACTGCCCGGCATAGCCGGTCAGGATGTTCAATCCCAACGTAGCCAGCGCAAAGATCAGGAAGGGGATCAGGATTGCCGAAAGCCAGTACTGATCGGCCACCAAGGGCACGCCTAGGAAGGCGACCGCCAGCAGCAGGCCGATGGCGATACGATCCTGACGGATTGGAAAGATCTGCTGATCTGCCGCGTAGGTGGTCTTGAATTGGCCGGTTTCTCTGTAAAGCATGTCTTTTCCTCAAACGCGGTCGATATGCTTTTCGCCGAAGAGACCTTCGGGGCGAACCAGCAGGAAGAACAGGGCCAGCACGTAGGGGAACCAGTTTTCGATGCCGCCTCCCACCATGGGACCGATATAGACCTCGGCCAGCTTTTCGGTCGAACCGATGATCAGGCCACCGACAATCGCCCCCAGAATCGAGGTGAAGCCGCCGAGGATCAGCACCGGCAAGGCCTTGAGGGCAACAAAGGTCAACGCGAACTGCGCCCCATTGCGCGCACCCCAGAGCATGCCGGCCACCAGTGCAACAAAGCCGGCCACCGTCCAGATGATCGCCCAGATGTGCTGCAGCGGGATGCCGATCGACAAGGCCGCTTGATGATCATCGGCCACCGCGCGCAGGGCGCGGCCGATCTTCGTGTATTGAAAGAACGCGGCCAGCACCGCCACCAGGGCGCCAGCAATCACGGCAGCGATCAGGTCGAAAGTGCTGACCACCATATTGAAACGGTCGAGGATGTAAGGAATCGGCTCATCGGTGATGCCCAGATCGATGCGCCGTGTCGAGGCGCCCCAGACAATTTGCGCCAGGCCTTCGATGAAGAAAGCCAGGCCGATGGTGGCCATGAACAGGGTGATTTGCGGCTGATTCACCAGTGGTCGCAGCACTACGCGCTCGGTCAGGATACCAAGCACGATCATCGACACAAAGGCGCCAACGAACGCGACCGGCAAGGGCGCCCCCATGTCGACGAATCCGGCGAAGGTCAGCGCGGCGAAATAGACCATCGCCCCCTGGGCAAAGTTGAACACCCCGGAGGCCTTGTAGATCAGCACAAAGCCCAGTGCCACCAGGGAGTACATCACCCCGGAAAGTAGCCCGCCAATCAGAACTTCAAAGAAAAATTCCATGGTCGCTTTTCCTTAGTGCTGCGTGCCGAGGTAGGCGGAAATCACCTCGGGATTGTTCTTCACTTCATCCGGCGTGCCGTCACCGATCTTCTTGCCGTAGTCGAGCACCACGACGCGGTCGGAGATGTCCATCACCACGCCCATGTCGTGCTCGATCAGCACAATGGTGGTGCCGAACTGATCATTGACATCAAGGATGAAGCGGCACATGTCCTGCTTCTCTTCGACGTTCATGCCGGCCATCGGCTCATCGAGCAACAGGATCTGCGGCTCGGCGGCCAGCGCACGGCCAAGCTCGACGCGCTTTTGCAGGCCGTAAGGAAGGCGCCCGACAGGCGTCTTGCGGATATGCTCGATCTCGAGGAAGTCGATCACCTCTTCGACCTTCTGCCGATTCTCCAATTCTTCGCGCCGCGCCGGCCCCCACCAGATTGCCTGTTGCAAGAAATTGGTCTTGAGCTTGAGATTGCGTCCGGTCATCAGGTTGTCGAGCACGCTCATGCCCTTGAACAAGGCAATATTCTGGAAGGTGCGGGCGAAACCGGCCTTGGCGGCGGCGTTGGCTTCCATCTCGTGGCGCTTTTCGCCACGAAAGATGATGGTGCCTTCCTGTGGGTGATAGACGCCATTGATCACATTCAGCATCGAACTCTTGCCGGCGCCATTGGGGCCGATGATGGCGCGCACTTCATGCTCGCGGACATTGAAGGAAATGTCCGTCAGCGCCTTGACGCCACCGAAGCGCAAGGAAATATTCTGCAAGTCGAGGATCACCTCGCCGATTTTGCGGGCGCTCATGCTGCCTTCCTCACTGCCGGAAACGATTTCACATCTCGGATCGCCAGATCGGCAGCGACCTTGCCGGTGCGACCATCCTCAAAGCGGACCAAGGTCTCGATGAACTGACTTTGCTTGCCACCGTACAACGCATCGATCAGCACTGCATACTTTTCGGCGACGAAACCACGCCGCACCTTGCGGGTACGGGTCAATTCATCGTCATCGGGGTCGAGTTCCTTGTGCAGGATCAGGAAGCGATGCACCTGTGTATCGGCGACCATCGCATCATGCGAAAGCTCGGCATTGACCTGTTCGACGCACTCGCGGATCAACTCATACACTTCCGGCTTCTGCGCCAGGTCGGTGTATCCGGCATAGGCGATGCCGCGGCGCTCGGCCCAGTTGCCCACCGCGCCCATGTCGATGTTGATGAAGGCGGTGACCATACCGCGGTCGTGTCCGAAGCAAACGGCTTCCTTGATGTGCTGGAAAAACTTGAGCTTGTTCTCGATGTAGTTCGGGGCGAACATCGCTCCGTTGGCCAGCTTGCCGACGTCCTTGGCGCGGTCGATGATCTTGAGGTGGCCGTCATCATCGAAAAAGCCGGCGTCACCGGTATGGAACCAGCCTTCAGGGTCCATGGTTTCGGCCGTCGCATCGGGTCGCTTGTAGTATTCCTTGAACAGAATCTGACCACGCACCTGAACCTCACCACTCGGCGCAATACGCACCTCGACGCCCGGCGCCGGCTTGCCGACGCTATCAAACTTAATCTGGCGATCCGGCTGCAGACACACCGCCGCGCAGGTCTCGGTGGAGCCGTACAGTTGCTTCAAATTGACGCCGATCGAGCGATAGAAACGGAACAAGTCCGGACCGATGGCCGCGCCTGCGGTGTAGGCAACGCGAATCCGGCTCATGCCAAGAACATTGCGCAACGGACCATAAACCAGAACGTTGCCCAACGCATACATCAGGCGATCGCTGGCAGATACAGTCGATTTACCGTCGAGAATATCCGCACCGCACCGCTTGGCGACCGTCATGAAATGCTGGAACAGCTTGCGCTTGATGGCACTGGCGTCTTCCATGCGAATCATTACGGTGGTCAGCAGGTTCTCGAACACCCGTGGCGGCGCAAAGTAATAAGTGGGGCCAATCTCGCGCAAATCGGTCATCACCGTATCGCCCGATTCCGGACAGTTGATGGTGAAGCCGGACACCAGCGCCTGGCAGTACGAGAAGAGATGATCGCCGACCCAGGCCATGGGCAGATAGGACAGAACGTCCTCGGCAGCGGTCAAGTGGTCGAAATCGACTCCGCTGCGTGCCGCCGCAATGAAATTGGCGTGCGTCTGGCAAACCCCCTTCGGTTTGCCGGTCGTGCCCGAGGTGTAGAGCATCACGCCGACATCGTCGGACCGCCCCTTCGCCACCTCGTCGGAAATGAAGTCGGGCTGATTCTTGTCATGGATCGCGCCCATCGCCAGCACTTCGTCCAGGCCCTGAATGAAGGTCTGCGTGTAATGGCGCATACCGCGCGGATCGTCGTACAGGATGTGCTGCAGATGCGGACACTGGTCCTTGACCTCAAGCAGTTTGTCGATCTGCTCCTGGTCTTCGACGATGGCGAAATGGATTTCTGCGTCTTGCAATACGAACACCATCTCGGCGCCAACCGCATCCTGATACAAGGGCACCGCGACGCCGCCCAACATCTGCGCGGCGCACATCGCCCAATACAGACGCGGGCGGTTATCACCGATGATGGCCAGATTGTCGCCACGCTTGAAACCAAGCTCGGCCAGGCCGCAGGCCATGGCGCGCACTTCATGCGCCACCTCGGCCCACGTCCAGGTCTGCCAGATGCCCTGGTCTTTCTCGCGCGTCGCCGGCTGATCACCACGCACCCGGGCGTGGTTCAGCAACAGACGCGGAAACGTGTCTAGAGAGCCGACATTCGGCCCCGACTGGGTTGCTACCATGTGCTTCTCCTCCTCCAGCGCTTGTGTGCTCATGTGCTCTTGCTCGAGCGGCCAAAAACGACGGGGTGTTTCGGTCCAATGTCCTTATCGAAGAAACTCCGACAAGCCATGGAGCATCGGTTTATTCACGGCCAGTCTACGACACCCTGCCGCCTATAATTGTCGCGTGGCGGACAATTCAACAAAAAATTTCACGACCGAAAATTGCGTTGCGCTGCAACAAATGTTGCACGATGCGCGCTGGGCACGCGAACTCACGGCCGATGAGTTGGCGGTGGCGATGGCAGGCATTTGCGAACGCAAAATTGCCGCCGGCCAGTTCGTCTGCCGCAAGGGCGAATCGGTTGATTGCTGGTACGGCGTGATCGACGGCCTAGTCAAACTCTCCAGCGACTGGGTCACCGGCAAGACCGCCACTCTGGCTGGCGTACCACCCGGCGGCTGGTTTGGCGAAGGTTCCATGTTGAAATCCGAACCGCGCCGCTTCGATGTCATCGCCCTGCGCGATTCCCGCATCGCCTGCATGCGGCGCAGCACCTTCGAATGGCTGGTGCAAAACAGCTTGGCCTTCAACCGCTTTCTCGTTACCCAACTCAACGAGCGCCTCGGTTTGTTCATTGGGCTGCTGGAATCCGACCGGCTGCTCGACGTTGATGCCCGCGTTGCCCGTGCCATCAGCGCCCTGTTCCACCCGGTACTGCATCCCAGCAGCGACAGCCATATCAATATTTCGCAAGAAGAAATCGGCAACCTGGCCGGTGTCTCGCGCCAGCGCGTCAATCGCTCACTCAAAGCACTCGAAGATGCCGGCTTCCTCAGCATCGAATATGGCGGCATCACCATCCTCGACTTTCCCGGTTTGCGTCGCTTTGGTGGCTGAAGGCGGCTATGGCGCCCCGGCCGCCGTCTTGCCAGCACCGACTTTTTGTGCCCACTGCGCCGGCCCAGGATGGCCGCAAGCACTTGCTATAATTGTTTGAACTCGCAAGAATTTACTGAATGCAGCTCTTCGCCCTCGGAATCAACCATCACACTGCCCCGCTCGCCGTCCGCGAGCAGTTGGCGTTCGACCCGGCACGCCTGGGCGCAGCCTTGCAGGATCTACTGAGAGGAAAACAAGTCCGCGAAGCGGCGATCCTCTCTACTTGCAACCGCACGGAGCTGTATTGCACCGCCGACCAATCCCAGACGGCGGCCGATTGGCTGGCGGAATACCACGCGCTGCCGCCCAACCGCATCCAGCCTTACCTCTACCAGCATCCGCAACAAGATGCTATTCGCCACATGTTCCGCGTCGCCAGTGGTCTGGACTCGATGGTTCTGGGCGAACCACAAATTCTTGGCCAGATGAAACAGGCCGCGCGCGTGGCGGAAGAAGCCGGCACGCTCGGCACGCTGCTCGGCAAGCTCTTCCAGCGCACTTTTTCGGTGGCCAAGGAAGTCCGTTCGACGACGGCTATCGGCGCCAATATCGTCTCCATGGCGGCGGCTGCCGTGCATCTGTCAGAACGGATTTTCGATCGCATCGAATCGCAAAAAGTGCTGTTCGTTGGCGCCGGCGAAATGATCGAACTCTGCGCCGCGCATTTCGCCGCCCGCAAACCAAAGCAACTCAGCATCGCCAACCGCACGCCCGAACGCGCGCTGCCCCTCGCTGAACGCTTCGGCGGCGATGTCATGCGCCTTGACCAAATCGCCGACCATCTCGGTGAATACGATATCGTCGTCTCCTGCACCGCCAGTTCCTTGCCCATCATCGGCCTCGGCATGGTCGAGCGCGCCCTGAAGCAGCGGCGTCATCGCCCGATGGTGATGGTCGACCTGGCCGTTCCACGCGACATCGAAGTCGAAGTGTCGCAGCTTGACGACGTGTTCCTGTACTCGCTCGACGATCTCGGCCAGATCATCGAATCCGGTCTGGAATCGCGCCAAGCCGCCGTGATCGAAGCCGAGGCCATCATCAATGATCGCGTCAATGGCTTTCTGCAGTGGCTGCAATCGCGTGAAACCGTGCCGACCATCCGTGCCCTGCGCGATGCCGCCGAGCGTTCGCGCCGGCATGAAGTCGATCACGCCATGAAACTGCTCGCCCGCGGGGATGATCCGACCAAGGTCATCGAAGCCCTGTCGCATGGCCTGACCAACAAGCTGCTGCACGCCCCGACACATACCCTGAACCAGACCGAAGGCGATGAACGCGCCGAGGTCGCTCGCCTGATCACCCGCATCTATCATCTGCATTCGGGCGAATAAGCGTCACGGGCACCGGACATGCCTGGCATTTCGCGTTTCAATCTGACCAATCTCACCTTGCGCATCCTGCGCCGGGTCTTGTACTGGGTCACCCGCACCCGCGTCTTTCCAGCGAACACCGCCGAACTGGGTCTCGATCCACAGCGCCCGGTGTGCTACGTGTTGCAGTACCGGCATTTATCCAACCTTCTGGTGCTCACGCACGAAGCCGAACAACTCGGACTGCCTTCCGTATTGGCCCCCTTGCGGACTGTGCCTGGTTCCCGGCATTCCTACTTCTTCGTCAGCCAACGCGCCCCGCTCAACGTTTTTTCGGGAGCCCCGGAAACAATTTCACCGCTGATGCGACAACTCGTCGCCCTGGTTCTGAAATCACCGGATGTCGATGTGCAATTGGTGCCCGTCAATATCTATTGGGGTCTTGCGCCGACACGGCAGAATTCTGTACTCAAGGCGCTGCTGGCAGAAACCTGGCGCAACACCGGTCGCCTGCGCCAGATTCTCGCCATCCTGATGCATGGTCGGCATACCATCGTGCGCTTCAGTACGCCTTTATCACTGCGCGAACTACTGACCGACACTCCCGAGGCGAAGCGTGGCGAGCGCAAACTGGCGCGCTTGCTGCGGGTCCACTTTCGGCGCCAGCGCGAACGCGCCATCGGTCCCGATCTGTCCCATCGACACACGCTGGTGCGCAGCATCTTGGGCAGTGCCAAAGTCCAAGCCGCCATTCGGCACGAAAGCGCGCAAAAGCAGATTCCGTTGAGTACAGCCGAAGCCACCGCACGCGACATCACCTTAGAAATCGCGGCCGACTATTCCTACACCGTAGTGCGCGCCATGGAGTTATTCCTCGACTGGCTTTGGACGCGGCTATACGATGGCATCGAACTGCATGGCTTCGAGCGCGTCAACGCCATCGATCCGGGACATGGCATCGTTTTCGTACCGTGCCACCGCAGCCATATCGACTACTTGTTGTTGTCCTTCATTGTGTTTCGCCAAGGACTAACGCCGCCGCACATCGCCGCAGGTTCCAACCTCAATATGCCGCTGATCGGCCCGCTGCTACGGCGCGGCGGGGCCTTTTTCCTGCGTCGCAGCTTCAAAGGCGACGCGCTGTACGCAGCAATTTTCATCGAATACCTGCACAGCATTCTGCAGCGCGGCTTTCCAGTGGAATACTTCATCGAAGGTGGCCGCAGCCGCAGCGGTCGCACCTTGCCACCCAAGGCCGGCATTCTCGGCATGACGCTACAAGGCTTTGCCGCCAATCCGGTGCGGCCACTGGTCTTTGTCCCGGTCTACGTCGGCTATGAAAAACTCATGGAAGGCCGCACCTACCTGGCCGAACTCAACGGCCAGGGCAAGCGCGCCGAATCTCTGCTCGGACTGATCGGCATGGTCCGCCGTTTGCGGCGCGAGTTTGGCAAAGTCCACGTCAATTTCGGCGACCCGATCCAGGCCGCTAATCTGCTCGATGTCGCCTGTCCTCAGTGGAAGACGCGGCAGACTCACGCCTGCGATTCCAGCACGGCATTACGGCCGACGGTCGATCACGTCGCGTTCACGCTTGCCTCGCGAATCAATGCCGCCGCCGTCCTCAACCCGATCAATCTATTCGCGCTGGCCCTGCTCGGCACCCGCCATCATGTCGCCGATGTCGCCGCACTCAAGCGCCAGATTCTTCACCTGCAAACCCTGCATGCCAACAGCGCCTACCCCGGCGTATCGATTGGCAGCACAGCAGATCCCGATGCGATCATCAACCAGGCCGTGCGCCTGGGCTTTGCCCGGCGTCAGCCGCATCCTCTGGGCGAACTGATCTGGGCCAATGCTGAACAAGGCGCCTTGCTCGGCTATTTCCGCAACAACGTGCTGCACCTGTTCGCACTCTCGGGGATGATCGCCATCCTCCTCAGCTATCACCGTGAGCTGCCAGTCAGTCGCATGGAGGCAGTCGTGGCGCAACTTTATCCGCTGCTCCGCGCCGAACTGTTCCTGCCGTGGGAACCGGACAGTCTGCCGGCCGCTATTCAGTCCGCCGCAGACGCCCTTGCTGACTGTAAACTGATCGAAATGGAAACGTCGCGAACGCGGTGGCGTGCGCCTGGCATCGGCGATGAAAACAGCGAGGCGCTGGGTCAACTCGGCGCCTTGTTACGCCCGCTGCTGGAGCACATGGTGCTGTTGCTGGCGGTACTGATGCAGCAAGGCAGCGGCGTATTGAACGCGCAAGAGCTGATTGAGACGGTATGGTTGCTGGCACAGCGCATCAACCTGCTGCATCACGGCATGATGGCGGAAAATGCCGAGCGACCACAGTTCTCGCAACTGCTGCGCACCCTGATTGATGCCGATCTGGTCAGCACGGACGATCAAGGACGACTGACCTTCGACCATCGCATCAGCGACCCGGCCAGCCAGGCCGAACTGCTGCTTGAGTCCGATGTACGAGATGCGATTTTGCGCATCGCTGCCCATCACCCGGAACCGGCCAAAGACCTCGCCGCCTGATTGTTATAATTTCCCCTATCCCCTTTTTCCACTTCAGCCTTCAGCGCCCGACTTGTTCCAGCGCAATGCGGCACCTGCGATGAAACAAAGCATTCTCGGCAAACTTGAACAACTCGGCGAACGGCTCGCCGAGCTTGACGGCCTGCTTGGCACCGAGCAGGCGGCGCGCGACATGGACAACTATCGCAAGCTGACGCGCGAACGCGCCGAAATCAGCCCGGTGGTCGAGCTATTCGAAGCCTACCGTCGCGCCAGCACCGACTTTTCTTCGGCGGCTGAAATGCTCGCCGATCCGGAAATGAAGGAACTTGCTGAAGCCGAGCAGGACGAGGCCAAGGCCGCCATGGAGCGCCTCGATGGGGAATTGCAGCGCGCGCTGCTACCACGGGATCCGAACGACGAGAAGAACTTGTTTCTCGAAATCCGCGCCGGCACCGGCGGTGATGAATCGGCGCTGTTTGCCGGTGATCTGTTTCGCATGTATTCGCGTTACGCCGAACGCCAGCGCTGGAAAGTCGAAATCGTCTCGCGCAGCGAATCCGATCTGGGCGGTTTCCGCGAAATCATCGCCCGCATTGAAGGCAATGGTGCCTACTCGAAACTCAAGTTCGAATCCGGCGGCCACCGTGTCCAGCGCGTGCCGGAAACTGAAGCCCAGGGGCGCATCCACACGTCCGCCTGCACCGTGGCGGTGATGCCCGAGGCCGACGAGCTGGCGGCGATCGACATCAATCCCGCCGACTTGCGCATCGACACTTTCCGCGCCTCCGGTGCCGGCGGCCAGCACATCAACAAGACCGACTCGGCGGTACGCATCACCCACGTCCCCAGCGGCCTGGTCGTCGAATGCCAGGACGATCGCTCGCAGCATCGCAACAAAGCGCAGGCCATGAGCGTGCTGGCGGCGCGTCTGGCCGACATGCAGGAACGCGCACAGCAGCAGCAGATTGCCTCGACACGCAAATCGCTGGTCGGCAGCGGCGATCGTTCGGAGCGCATCCGCACCTACAATTTCCCGCAGGGACGCATCACCGATCACCGCATCAACCTGACCTTGTACAAAATCGACGCCATCATGGACGGCGATCTCGATGAACTGGTCAATGGCCTGACCGCCGAACACCAGGCAGAACTGCTGGCCGAACTGGGGCAATGAGCACCATCGCCCAGGCGCTGCAATCAGCGCGGGGCGGGCTGGTCGCCAGCGAAGCCCGCTTGCTGCTCGGACACGTGGTGCAACGCACCACTGTCTGGCTGCTGACGCATGACGATGTCGAACTCGACGACGAACGCCGCGCGCAGTTTGCGGCACTCTGCGCTCGGCGTCGCGGGGGTGAACCGATTGCCTACCTGATCGGCACGCGCGAATTCTATGGACGAGAGTTTCGGGTCGCGCCCGGCGTGCTGATTCCACGCCCGGAGACTGAATTACTGGTAGACATCGCACTCGAAAAAGTCGGCTCTGGCGGGACGGCGGTTGAACGACACCGGGTGCTTGATCTGGGGACCGGCAGCGGCTGCATCGCCATCAGCATCGCGCTGGGATGTCCACACTGTGATGTCGTCGCGGTCGACGCATCGGCGGAGGCATTGAACATCGCCCGCGGGAACGCCCACCATCTAAACGTCGATGTTCGCTTTCTGGCTAGTGATTGGTTCGCCGCGCTTGAGGGCGAACGCTTCACGCTCATCATCAGCAATCCGCCCTACATCGGCGCAGCCGACCCGCACCTGGCGCAAGGTGATCTGGTACATGAGCCGGCGGCGGCATTAGCCAGCGGCAGCGACGGACTGGATGCCATCCGCCACATCATCGCCAACGCCACCCGATTTCTGCAATCGGGTGGCAGCCTGTGGCTGGAGCATGGCTACGACCAGGCCGTCGCCGTACGTGAACTGTTGCTGGCGGCTGGCTTCACTGCCATAGAACAGCACCAGGACCTGGCCGGCATTGTGCGGGTGAGTGGTGGTGTTCTGAAATGAAAAAGGCGGCTTACGCCGCCTTTTTCAACACACTGTTCGCTGAACTCAGCGCAAGCCGGCCACGTAGTCCGACACGGCCTTGATCTCGGCATCCGTCATTTTGATCGCGACCATGCGCATCATTTTGGCTGGATCGTTGGCGCGCGAGCCTTCGCGGAAGGATTTCAACTGGGCTTCGGTGTATTCCGGAAACTGGCCAGCAATTCTCGGGAATTGCGCCGGGATGCCGGCGCCGCTCGGGCCATGACAGGCGGCGCAGGCGGGTAGCCCCTTGGTCATATCACCGGCACGATACAGCTTTTGACCGGCTTCGATGGTTTCACGATTCTTTGCCGATTCACCGGTCTGCTTCTTCGAGGCGAAGTAGGCAGAAAGGTCACGCATCTGATTCTCGTCAAAGGCCGCGATCATGCCGTTCATGATGGCATTCACGCGCTCGGGCTGCTTGCCGTCATGCCCCTTGAAATTGGACATTTGCTTGAACAGATATTCGGGGTGCTGGCCGGCCAGTTTTGGATTGGCGGCCACCTGGCTGTTACCGTCGGGACCGTGACAGGCGCCACAGACGGTCGACGCAATGGGTTCACCACGAGCTGGATCTCCCTTGGGAGCAGCCTTCGCGGCTTCGGACGCCTGGACGCCGAATGCAGTCGCAGCCAGCAACAGGGTTAGCAAGGAATGCTTCATGGATTCAACTCCTGAGGAAATGCGGCAATTTCAAACCGCCCATTTTAACGTAGATGAACAGTTTTCGCTTATATACGCCCGTCGATCCAATCGACCCAATCGATCAAAATCAACCCAGCGTAACGGTCTGTCCGGACTGTTCCGACATGCAGCCAGCGAGTGCAGCAAGGAGTTCCTGGCCGTCACGCGTACCTACCCAGTGGGTACCGTCCCAGCGAAAGTGGAAGCCGCCAGAACGTGCTGCCAGCCAGATCTCGCGCGCGGCGGCGTGCCGATTGACGATGATCTTGCTGTCATCCTCAAACTCCAGCTCCATCACGCCACCCGGTTTTATCTCGATATCGAAATCGAGCTCGCCTGCGGCCAGCAATTCCTCCAAGGCGGTCTCGATGACGGCCAGTTGGGCATCTGCCCGGTTCAGAAAATCTCTCTCATCCATCGCGTGATACCATGCCTCGTCCAAGAAACTACCCACCGAAACGCGCCACATCAATGCGCCTTAACAGCGCCCGACGCCGCCCTCAATTCCACGTTAACAATCCGTACCTGCCATGCAACTTTCTTTCGCTCTGCTGCTTTTTCCGCTCGCCTTGATCCTGTCCGGCTGTGGCACCAAGGGTCCGCTGACGCTGACACCGCCGGCACCCAAAGCCACGACGGCGAAACCAGCTCCGACGCCATCGACGACTGATGATAGCAGCCGCGCTGCGACCGGAGCCAAACCATGAACTCCCTTGCCCTGGACACGGCTTGTTCGTCTATTGAAGGTGTCACGCTTGACTCGGTGGCGGCGAATTTCGGCACGCCCTGTTATGTCTATTCCCGCGCTGCACTCACGGCGGCCTACGCCGGCTACCGTGATGCACTTGCGGCACAAGGCCTGCTCGAACGGTCGCTGATCTGCTATGCGGTGAAGGCCAACTCCAATCTGGCGATCCTTAACGTGTTCGCGCGCCTTGGCGCTGGCTTCGACATCGTCTCGGGCGGCGAAATGGCACGCGTCCTCGCCGCAGGTGGCAATCCGGCCAAGATCGTCTTTTCCGGAGTCGGCAAATCGGCTGCTGAAATGCGTGCAGCGCTGGAAGCCGGCATTCATTGTTTCAACGTTGAATCAGCGAATGAACTTGAGCTCTTGAACTCGGTCGCACTTGAACTCGGCCACCGCGCCCCGGTTTCCTTCCGTGTCAATCCGGATGTCGATCCCAAGACCCACCCCTATATTTCGACCGGCTTGAAATCTTCCAAATTCGGCGTGGCCTTTACCGATGCGCCCGCGCTCTATCGCCGGGCGGCCTCGCTGCCGGGCATCACGGTCAAGGGTATCGACTGCCACATCGGCTCGCAACTGCTCGATCCGGCACCGGCCGCCGAAGCCACCGACAAGTTGCTCGATTTGGTCGACCGTCTCGCGGCTGATGGCATTGTGCTGGAACACATCGACGTCGGCGGCGGCATGGGAATCACCTATCGCGCTGACGAACCGGCACCGGCAGCGGCGGACTATCTCGCACCGATGCTGTCGCGCCTAGTCAAGCGCACCGAAAAGCTGATCTTCGAGCCTGGTCGTTCCCTGGTCGGCAATGCCGGCCTGCTGCTGACGCGCGTCATGACGCTTAAGCCCGGTGAAGAAAAACATTTTGCCGTGGTCGATGCAGCGATGAACGATCTGATGCGACCGGCCTTGTACGACGCCTGGCATGAGATCGAAAAAGTCGGTTCTGGCGACACGGCGGCAACCGCCCAGACCTGGGAAATCGTCGGCCCGATCTGCGAATCCGGCGACTTCCTCGGCCACGACCGCGAACTGGCGCTGGCCCAAGGCGATCTGCTGGCGATCAAATCGGCCGGCGCCTACGGCATGGCGATGGCCTCGAACTACAACACTCGGCCACGCGCCGCTGAAGTGATGATCGATGGCGATCAGGTACATCTGATCCGGCGCCGTGAAACAGTCAGCGAACTGTTTGCCCTGGAATCAGCCCTCCCCTGACCGGGAACTTCCATCATGACCAAGGCCCGTAGCGTATTTGTCACGCTAGCCGTTGTCGCACTTGGTGCCGCAGCGGCCTGGTACCAATTCGGCAAGGGTGGTAGTGCACCCAATACTGCCGGTAAAAAACCCGCCGGTGCCGGGCCAGTGCCCGTGACCCTGGCCATCGCCGAGTCGCGCGACATGCCGCTGCTGCTGGAAGTCACCGGCCGTACCGAGGCCTCGGCCAGTGTGACGCTGAAGGCCCGCATTGACGGTCAGGTGCAATCAGTCGCGTTCGTTGATGGGCAAGCGGTCAAGGCCGGCGAAATCCTGCTGCAACTCGATCCCGCCGACTATCAGGCACGTCTGGCCCAGGCCGAGGCCAATGCCGCCAAAAGTCAGGCACAACTGGCAAAATCCCGCGCCGATCTCGAGCGCACCATCGCCTTGAAAGCCAAGGGCTTCGTTTCGGATGAAAAGGTCGGCGAGATGCGAACTACGCTCGCTGCCACCGAGGCGAGCGCCAAGGCAGATGCCGCTGCCACCGGTCTCGCGCGCCTGCAGCTCGGCTACACCACGATCCGGGCGCCGTTCACCGGGTCCATCGGTGCCCGGCTGGTCTTTCCCGGCAGCGCCGTGAAGATCAATGACACCGCACTGGCGGTCGTCAATAGCGTGCAGCCCTTGAATGTCAGCTTCGGCGTCCCAGAGAAATACCTGCCCCAGTTGCGCGCCGGCATGACTGAAAAGAAACTGCCACGAGCGACGATTTCCCTGCCCGGTTCCCCGTTGCGCATGGAAGGCGAGGTCCGCTTTCTCGACAATGCCGTGGATGCCAGCACTGGCACGATACAGCTCAAGGCCATGCTGCCAAATGGCGGGGGCACGCTGGCCAGTGGCCAATTGGTCAGCGTCAGTCTGGTCCTTGGCACCTTCAAGGATGCGGTCGTGATTCCCGCCGAGGCGGTCCAGCAAGGCGCCAATGGTCCCTTCGTGTATATCGCCAAGGAAGGGGCTGCGGAGTTGCGCCCGGTGCGCGTCGCGGCGACGCAGAAGACCCTGGCCATCGTCGCCGAAGGAGTCGGCGCTGGCGAAAAGGTGGTCACGGAAGGCCAACTGCGTCTGGTTCCGGGCGCAAAGCTGAAACCGGCCGGCGAAGGCAAGCCCGACAGCGACAGACAGCCGGCCAAGTCCTAAGGGCCGACGCATGCAACTGCCCGAACTCTGTATCCGCCGCCCGGTAATGACCACGCTGCTCATGGCGGCGTTCCTGATTTTTGGCATCGTCGCTTATCGGGCGCTTCCGGTTTCCGAACTGCCCAACGTCGATTTCCCGACCATCTCGGTCTCCGCGCAACTGCCCGGAGCCTCGCCGGAAACCATGGCCGCCGCCGTGGCCACCCCGCTCGAAGGGCAGTTCTCGACCATTGCCGGGCTGGATTCGATGACCTCGACCAGCGCCCAGGGCAGCAGCGTCATTACCCTGCAATTTGCGCTCGACCGCAACATCGATGCTGCCGCCCAGGATGTGCAATCCGCCATCGCCGCCGCACAACGCAAGCTGCCGCCGGACATGCCGACGCCGCCGTCCTTCCGCAAGGTCAATCCGGCCGATTCGCCGGTGTTCTACATCGCCATGTACTCGGCGACATTGCCGACATGGACAGTCAACGAGTACGCCGAAACGCAGCTGGCACAACGGCTATCGACCATCCAGGGGATTGCCCAGGTGCAGGTTTTTGGCGCGCAGAAATTTGCCGTGCGCATCCAGGCCGATCCGGCCCAGTTGGCGTCGCGCGGCATCGGCATCGACGAAGTGCAACAAGCGGTCAAGGGGGCGAACGTCAACCTGCCCTTGGGTACCATGGATGGCGCACGCCAGAGCTACGCGCTCAAGGCCAACGGACAATTGATCAATGCCGCCGCGTTCCGCCCACTGACCGTAGCGTATCGCAACGGGGTGCCGGTGAAACTCGAAGAACTGGCGAACGTCATCGACAGCGTCGAGAACGCCAAGGTCGCCGCCTGGTTCAACGACCGTCGTACCATCATGCTGGCCGTCATGCGCCAACCCGGTGCCAATACGGTCGAAACAGTCGACGCGATCAAGCGTGTGCTGCCCAACTTCCAGGCCAAGCTGCCGGCTTCGATCGAGTTGCAAGTGCATTACGACCGCAGTGCTTCCATTCGCGAATCGATCAACGACGTTCAATTCACCCTGATCCTGGCCGGCTTCCTGGTCATCCTCGTGATCCTGCTTTTCTTGCGCAATCTTTCGGCCACCATCATTCCCAGTCTGGCGCTGCCGATTTCCATCATTGGCACCTTTGCCGTCATGCACGTGCTGGGCTACAGCCTGGACAACCTCTCGCTGCTGGCGCTGACGCTGGCGGTCGGTTTCGTCGTCGATGACGCCATCGTCATGTTGGAGAACATCGTGCGCCATGTCGAGGCCGGCATGGAACCTTTCCAGGCCGCCATTCTCGGCTCGCGCGAGATCGGCTTCACCATCATTTCGATGACGATTTCGCTGATCGCCGTGTTCATCCCGGTGCTGTTCATGAGCGGGATCGTCGGCCGCCTGCTACACGAATTTGCCGTCACCATCTGCGCTGCAATCCTGGTTTCCGGCTTTGTCTCGCTGACCTTGACCCCGATGCTGGCAAGTCGTTATTTGCGCCACACCCCGAACGAGCAGCATGGTCGCGTCTTCATGGCTTTCGAGCGCTTTTTCGATGCCCTATTGGCGGGTTATCGCCACTCGCTGACCTGGGCTGTCAGCCATCCGCGCACCGTCATCGTCTCGTTTGTGCTGACGCTGGCGGTCACCATCGGTCTATTCGGCGCCGTACCCAAGGACTTCCTGCCCAGTGGTGACAGCGGCCAGATCATCGCTACCACCGAAGGTCCCCAGGATGTCTCGTTTGCCGCCATGGTGCAGCGCCAGCGCACGGTAACCGAGATCCTCGCCGGCGATCCGGCAGTGAAATCGATGGCATCCTTCGTCGGTGCCACTGGCCCCCGCCCGACCAGTAACACCGGCACGTTGGTGATCAACCTCAAGCCACACGGCGAACGCACCGAGTCGCCAGACCAGATCATCGCTCGCTTGCGGCCCAAGCTGGCCGCCGTACCCGGGATCCGCGTCTTCCTGCAAAACCCGCCGCCGATCCGCATCGGCGGACAGATCACCAGCGGCCAGTTCCAATACACGCTGCAAGATGGTGACTTGGCCGAACTCTATCGCTGGAACGACATCCTGCTTGACAAGCTGCGCCAACTCCCCGGCTTCGTTGACGTCAATACCAATCTCAAGAACCAGAGCCCCGTGATCGCGCTCGAAGTCGACCGGGAACGGCTGGCGCCCCTCGGCCTAACCTTCGGCCAGGTCGAGGATGCCTTGCAGAGTGCCTTTTCGGCACGCCAGATTTCCACCATTTACGCGGCCACGGCGCAATACCAGGTCATCCTCGAAGTGGCGCCCGAATTCCAGGCCGATGCCTCGACCCTGGGCAAGCTCTACATCCGCTCCAGCAACGGCAAACTGGTGCCGCTCGACACCGTCGCCCGCATCAGCACTGAAACGCAGGCACTCACCGTCAATCATCAGGGCCAACTGCCGTCGGTCACCTTGTCGTTCAACCTGCTACCCGGTGTCTCGCTGGGTGACGCCGTCGACCGTATCCGCCAGATGGAGCGCGAAGCGAATCTGCCGGTATCGCTCAATACCAGCATGCAGGGCACCGCGCAAGCCTTCGAATCCTCGCTCAAGGGACTGGGCATGCTGCTGCTGATCGCCATCGTCGTGGTGTACATCGTGCTCGGTATCCTCTACGAAAGCTTTGTTCATCCGCTGACCATTCTTTCCGGTCTGCCGGCGGCCGGACTCGGCGCGCTGGTCACGCTGCTGGTATTCAAGACCGACCTCAGCCTATACGCTTTCGTCGGCATCATCATGCTGATCGGCATCGTCAAGAAAAACGCGATCATGATGATCGATTTCGCGCTCGACAAGCAACGCAAGGAAGGCGTCGAGCCGGCCAAGGCCATCTTCGAGGCCTGCCTCGTGCGCTTCCGGCCGATCATGATGACCACCATGGCGGCGCTGGTCGGCACCCTGCCCATTGCCATCGGCTGGGGCGCCGGTGCCGAGGTGCGGCGCCCACTCGGCCTAGCCGTGGTGGGCGGCCTGCTGCTATCGCAATTTCTCACCCTGTATCTGACGCCGGTGGTCTATCTCTATCTCGATCGAATAAGTCGGCGCTGGCAACACGGCGCTTAAGGAAACATTCATGCGTTTTGCCTCCCTACCCCGCGTCGCCATCCTATCGCTCGGCCTCGCCATCACTGCCTGCAACAGTGCCGCACCGCCAGACACCTTCCCTGGCCAACCGGTCACCGAACGCAACAAGATCTTCAAACAGATGATTCGCGCCTTCGAGCCCATCGGCCTCATGGCGCGCGGCAAAGAACCGTTCGCGGCCGACAAAGCCATCGCCAGCGCCACTGAATTGAAGCAGCTCAGTACCCTGCCGTGGAACCACTTTCCCGCCGGCAGCGACTACGCACCGACCAAGGCCAAGGCGGCTATCTGGGAAAAGCCCACCGAGTTCAAGCGCGCGCAAGACGAGTTCGTCGCCGCAGCCGACAAACTGGCCAGTGCCGTGCAAGCACGCGAGCTCGACACCCTGCAACCGGCTTACGAGGCCGTGCACCAAAGCTGCTCGTCGTGCCACAAGGCCTTCCGCAGCTAAAGAGTCGGGACCGAAGGGAATCCCCTTTTCGGGACCGATGGCGAGACGGCGCCGGGTATTGCTAAGATGCCGGCTTCCGTCCATCACCACTTGCCCATGTCTGATCGCCTCGCCGTACTGCCCCAATATCTACTCCCCAAGCAGGCACTGACCCTGCTTGCCGGCGCCCTCTCCTCGGCGCATGGCGGCGCATTGACGACGCAGTTGATCCGCTGGTTCGTCGCGCGTTATGGCGTCAATATGAGCGAAGCGGCGAATCCCGATATCGCCAGCTACGCCACATTCAACGAGTTTTTTACCCGGCCACTAAAGCCCGAAGCGCGTCCGCTGGCGACATCCGAGCTGATTTGTCCGGTCGACGGCGCGATCAGCCAATTCGGTGCCATCGCGCGCGACCAGTTGTTCCAGGCCAAAGGACACACCTACTCGACAACCGCCTTGGTGGGCGGCGATGCCACTCTGGCCGCCGCATTCGAGAATGGCCGCTTTGCCTGTCTATACCTGAGCCCCAAGGATTACCACCGTATCCACATGCCCTGCACCGGGCGGCTGCAGCGCATGATTTATATTCCGGGCGATCTGTTTTCGGTCAATCCGACCACCGCACGCGGCATCCCCGGGCTCTTCGCCCGCAATGAACGCGTGGTCTGCGTCTTCGATTCGGAGCGTGGCCCGTTCGTAATGGTGTTGGTCGGCGCCACCATCGTCGGCAGTATGGCCACGGTCTGGCACGGCGTGGTCAATCCACCGCGCCCTGGCAAGCTGCGCGACTGGCACTACCCGGAAAGCAAAATCCTCTTGCCGCAAGGCGCAGAAATGGGGCGCTTTTTATTGGGCTCCACCGTCGTCATGCTCTTTCCCGCGCAGTTTGGCGACCAAACACTCGCTTTCAATCCGAGCTGGGCGCCGGGCAAAGCCATACGCATGGGCGAGGCCATGGCATGAGGATGAACTGGGTACGTTTTGAACGCGATGGCGGGCCAGGTTTCGGCCAACTCGACGGCGCCGATATCATCGTCTGCGCCGGAGATATGTTCGCCGCGCCGTCGCTAACGGGCGAGCGCGTGCCGCTGGCCAACGTCCGGCTATTGACGCCCTGCGTGCCGACCAAGATGATCGGACTGTGGAACAACTTCGCCGAACGGGCAGCGAAAGAAGGCCTGCAGCGCCCCGCGCATCCGCTGTATTTCCTCAAGGCGAATAGCTGTTTCGCCGCCAATGGAGCGACGATTCGGCGCCCAACCGGCTACACCGGACAAGTGGTGTCCGAAGCCGAACTCGGCATCGTTATCGGCCGCCGCTGTACTGCGGTTTCGGTCGCAGCAGCGCCCGAATTTGTTTTCGGCTACACCGGCGTCAACGACGTCACCGCCCGCGATCTCATGCGCACCGATCCCGCCTTTGTGCACTGGACGCGCGCCAAAAGCTTCGACACCTTCGGCGTGTTCGGCCCGACCATTGCTACCGAACTCGATACCGCCAACCTGCGGGTGCGCGCCGTACTCGACGGGCAAACCGTCCAGGACTATCCGGTCAGCGACATGTTCTTTTCGCCGCTGGAGATCGTCAGCCACCTATCGCACGACATGTCCCTGGAACCCGGCGACGTCATCGCCTGCGGCACATCGGTCGGCGCCGGAGCGATGCCAGACGGGGCGCTGATAGAAGTCGTAATCGACGGCATCGGGTGCCTACGCAACCGGGTGGCGTGAGTCGCGGAAAAGTGTAACGCCGGCTTAGTCGGTGCTACGAATTGCCAACACGAACCTTGATTCCGCGCGAGCCAAAGCTGAATCCATTCTTCGCCAGGTATTTTCGAACCAGATCTTCAATGATCTCATCAACCGTGGTTTTTTGCTCTATGGCGATCAGGTGGAGTTGTTTGTCCAGCCATTGATCGACGTCGATGGTCAAGCGCCGACGTCCCATCGGCGCAGACGGGACCCCATCGTAATCGCCCTCGGATGACCCGGATCGCAGAGTCGCATTGACATGCTGGACGTTCTGGACGGGGAGGGTCTTGGCTTCGGCAAAGGCCAACGCGGCATCAAAATTGATGGCCGACCGCCGGTCGCCAAGCGGAAGGAAACTTGCCTGCTTATCGGTTGCTGATGCCTTAGCTCCTTCCGACCCGGCGTTAGCCACGCCCTGCACGTCCTGAACGTCGTGAGCGGTCTTGGCTTCGGCGAAAGACAAAGCCGCCTCAAAGTTGATGATTGGCTTCCTGATGATCAAATCTTTGCTCATTGTCTGCTCGGACTATTTTTTACCGGGGTTCGCGCATTAGTCTTTTGATTCTGGTTTCCGCTTCCGCCAATTCAGAGCGAAACGCAGAAAAACACCATCGGCACACCATCAAGTTTCATCATTTCCCCTCCAGGATAGTGATGACTTCGCTAAGCAGCAGTTGCATCTCCAAACTGGCAACCCGCTCCGGCCACTCCATCACCGTCATACCCCGCGCCAAAACCTCCGGGAAAGCAACCCGGTAGCCGAGTTTCGCTTTCATTTCCGGCAACTCCAACTCGGTCTGAGCCGCAGATGAGAGCTCCTTTGCCAGCTTGGTTGAACCTCTGATTCGTGTCCATAGGATTCTGGCATCGATATCCGACCTGACCTTCAGCGCTTCATTGAAAGTCTCCAGGAGGTCCGAGGTGGCCCATATTTCTGCCGCGCTGGCACCCAACGGAATCAGGCACAGATGCGACAGGATCAGCATGGCCCTGGTCATTTCGGCAATTCTGGGCGGCCCATCCAGAACGATGATGTCGTGATCTGCATCGAGCTTCCCGACGCGCTCCACCAACTCCTTGTGATTCGACGCCGTGGCAATGGTCAGGCAATGCGGTTTATCGGCGAGGCGGATCGAGGCCCACGCGGCACTGGTGCCTTGGGGCATATCACAATCCACCAAAGCAACTCGCTTGTTTGCCGATAAACATCCTGCCAGATTGGTGGCGATGGTCGATCGACCTGCTCCACCTTTGACTTGGATGATGCTGATGATGCTGCTCACTTAACCACCTCGATCCCTTGCATTCGCGCCATGAGTTCACATTACACGATGATAACGAGTCCGAACCATCGAGATCGTTGAAGCCGACGCCACGGTAGCTGATCACGAGAACCGTACAAACCACGTTCGTAGAAAGCCACAATCGTGAGGAAATGTAACGATTAAGAGAACTCTAATATACCGATTTATAATTGGTAACCAAAATTGGAAGTGAGTCACCAAGTGCGAAAGCGCGGCTCCTGTTTGCAAGCCCAGTCTGGCTGGGCTTTTTATTCATTACTCAGAACGTTTTGAAAGTGTAGCGAGCAGGCCGAAGAGCGGCGGCGCGTAGTAACTTTTAAAGCACGTTCTCACTACAGCGAGACAAACATGAACATCCTACTTTCACTGGCAATTATGCTGCTCCCGTTTAGCGCTTTCCTTCTGGTGATCGGCCGACGGGCACTCAGGACTGCAAACGACGAAAAGTTATCGCTGATGAATTCGAGCCGGATTCCGGCATCTTCATCGGTTTTTGATGGGGTTCAGCCGACGTTGAATCCAATCCGTCCGACCAATTTCCAACAGGGTAATTCCGAAGCGGTGCAATTTCGATCCGACATGCAAACGGGGATTGCAGGGAGTGAAACGATCCATGTCGCCCTGACCTTGGACCAGTTGGAGGTCATTGCCGATGCCCTGGAAATCACCGGCGAATGTATCGAGGAAGAACTGGTTGATACGACCGAAGGCTCGGAAGTGCACGATCTTTTGATCGAGGATAGAAGAAATATAACCGCCACGATGAACATCGTTTCCGGTGCGCTGGAGGCATGTCCTTCGTAAATTGGCCATGGCCCAGGCAGCCGGCGACGAGTAGCCCGACCGGTTGGACCTGAATCCGGGAAGCCGGGAAACCTGCATTGAGGACGATATTTGCAGAACGTCCTCCATTCATCCGCCAGTAAAACCATTCGCCCGCCGTACCTGGCTATTCGTCACATGGTGGCGGACATCGTGGTACTTGATGACTAGCATGGCACCTCATTGATACCGTGAGGAGCTCGCCATGTACCACCCTGCCAACAATCCGTCCCGCCGCCGCGTGCTGGCTGCCGTTTTGGTCCTACCGTTACTGGGCTTCGCCATCCCCGCTTGGGCCGCTTCCAACAGCGATCCATTCAACAACGCCTTCGAGTTGTTCCAGAGCGCGCGCCAGGGCAATACGGATCGCGTCGAGCCCGCCATTACCGCCTTGCAGAACTTGGCGCGCACAGTCGAACGCCAACCGCTGTATGCCGCCTACCTCGGCAGTGCGCTGACGCTCAAGGGCAAGGCGGCCTGGATGCCGTGGAACAAGATGAAATACACCGACCAAGGTCTTGATCAAATCGATCAGGCCTTAGCGGCATTAAAGCCTGAACATGACCGCATCGTGGTGCAGGACGTTCCCATTAGCTTGAATGTGAGGCTGGTTGCCGCAGCCACTTTCATCGCGGTGCCCGATGGCATCTTCCACCGCCGTGCCAACGGCAAGTCACAACTCGCCATCTTGCGTACGCACCCGTTGCTCGCCACGGCACCTGCAGCGTTCCGGGCTGATGTCGTGGCGCTGGAAACACAACTCAAAGAGAGCGAAAAATGAATCCGACCGGCACCACCGTTCGACTCACCGACCTGCACAAGCGTTACCGCGTCGGGGATGGCTACGCCGATGCCCTGAAAGGTGTCAGCCTCGATGTTGCAGCCGGCGAGATCGTAGCGCTGACCGGCCCCTCCGGCAGCGGCAAGAGCACTTTGCTCAATCTGTGCGGGCTGATCGATGCACCCGATCGCGGGACACGGGAAATCGCCGGCACGGCCGTCGACCAGCTCGATGAAATCGCCCTCACCGCCTTGCGTCGGGAGAAGGTCGGCTTCATCTTCCAGGGCTTCAACCTGGTACCGGTAATGACGGTGTACGACAACGTCGAGTATCCGCTGCTCCTGCTCGGCACACCGGCTGTCGAACGCAAAACCCAGGTCATGGCACTCCTTCAGCGTACTGGTCTGGAGGCATTTTCACAGCGACTGCCGGATGCGCTGTCCGGTGGCCAACGCCAACGCGTCGCCATCGCCCGTGCGCTGGTGAAGTCGCCGGCCCTGGTGATTGCCGACGAGCCCACCGCCAATCTTGATTCGACCACCGCGCAGCAGATCGTCGATCTCTTGCGCGAACTCGCCCACGAACGCGCCGCCGCTGTGGTGGTCGCCACGCACGATGAGCGCATGAGTTCGCATTGCGACCGCGTGCTGCGCCTTGCCGATGGAGTCATGCTATGAAATGGATACTGTTTGCCTGGAAAAACGTGATGCGCAACCGGCGGCGTTCGCTGACGGCCATGCTGATCACCGCCATGGGCACTGCTGCGGTGCTGATTGGCGGCGGCTTCGCGCTTTTCACCTATGAATCGCTGGAAGAAATGACGGCGCGCGATACCGGCCACATCGTGTTGGCGCATGCGCAGGGATTCGAGGGTGACGAGGATATGCCGATGCAGCACGGACTGGCTGGCGCGGACCAGCTCGCCGCCGAGTTTGCCGCCCTGCCAGAGGTGCGCGCCGTCGCGCCGCGCATACAGTTTTCGGGCCTGATCTCGAATGGCGACAAGTCCTCGGTCTTCGTCGGCAGCGGCGTGGTGCCCGACATCGACTTCCGCCTGCGCGGGCCGCAAATGAATTTCGTCGCCGGCGAAGCACCCGGCAGCAACGGTCCAGCACCGGAAGTGGTGATCGGCAACGAACTGGCCAAACTAATGAAGGCCAAGGTCGGCACCTCGCTGACCCTGCTTGCCACGACGACCGAAGGCAGCCTCAACGCCGTCGATGTCATCGTGCGTGGCGTTGTCAGCGTCGGGGTACCGGAAATCGACAAACGTCTGGTCATGGCCGATCTGGCCGATGTGCAGAAGCTGATGTTGACCGACAAGGTGAGCACCCTGTCGATTTATCTGCGCGATACGGCGCAGACCGATGTGATCGCTGCCCGCGTCAAGACGGAACACGCTCAACTCGCCCTGCGCACCTGGAGCGATCTCGCCGTGTTCTACCAGGCGGTGCGCGCGCTCTATAACCGCATCTTCGGCATCCTCGGCCTGATCATGGTGGTCATCGTCGCCTTCGCCATGAGCAACACCTTGGGTATGGCGGTGGTCGAGCGAACCCGCGAGATTGGCACGCTGCGCGCCATCGGCACCTTCCCGCATGAGATCGTGCGCAACTTCGTTCTCGAAGGTGTCGTCATCGGTAGCCTCGGTGCCTTGATCGGCATGGCCATGGCCGGCATTGCCACCTTCGCCCTGCTCTTTGCTGGCATCGATATGCCACCGCCGCCGGGACGCTCGGCCGGCTATCCGCTGCTGCTGAGTTTTTCGCCGGTCTTGTATTTTGGGGCGACCATCGTGGTGACACTTCTCGCCGCGACATCGGCTTGGTTCGTCAGCCGACACGCCGCCGCCAAACCTGTTACGGAGGCACTTGCTCATGTTTAAAACACTGTTTCTTGTCGCCATGGCAACGCTGAGCCTGGGTGCCGTCGCCGCCGAGCCCAACATCAAGTCCCTGCTCAAAGACGCCGATGCCTTTCGCCTGGCCATGGATTCCGGCCGCGTCGAAACCGAAGTCCGCACCTTCAAGGCCGGCGTCCAGGACAAGACGCGGCTCTACACCGTGTATCTGAAACCCGGTCACCGTTCGCTGGTGCTGTTCCGCAGCCCCGCCGAACGCGGCCAGAAGATGCTGATGCTGAAGGACGATTACTGGCTGATGATGCCGTCCAGCCAACGTCCGCTGCGGATCACGCCGATGCAGAAGTTGCTCGGCGAAGCCTCGACGGGCGACATCGCCACCATGACCTGGGGTGACGACTACGACGGCACCCTGCTAGGCGAAGAAAACGTCGACTACCTGCCCTGTCTAAAGCTGGAACTGACAGCGACGCGTAAAGGCGTGAGCTATCCGCGCATCGTCCTCTTCCTAGCGAAAAAAGGCCGCCACCCGGTGCAAGCCGAGTTGTATGTTGCCTCCGACAAACTGGCCAAGATCGCCCGCTTTACGATGGGCGATGTCGAGGGCCGGCGTCAGGTGACGTCGATGACCCTGATCGATCATCTGCAGAAGGAACGCAGCACCGAAGTGCATTACCTGTCGCGAACCGCCAAGACAGTGAGCGACGAGTACTTCAACCCAGCCTTTCTGGTTCGCGCCGAGGTGCCGGAATGAAAGCGCCGCCCCGCCAGCACCGACTTTTTGCCGTGCTGGCTGCGGTCGTCTTGCCAGCAGCGGCGCAGGAAGTCGACCTCGGCTGGACCACTCGCGTCATTGCCGAAGCGCATCAGCGCCGCAGCGACAGTATCTTTGGCGCCGGTCTCGATCTGACCAGCTTCGGCAGCGAACGCGGCCGCATCGAGCAGGAACTGCGCGGCCGCGTCGGCCCGGCCAATGTATTGCTCACCGCCACCGCCGCCGGCCAGCAAGGCCAGAAACCGGAAGCGCGCGTTCGCGTACATGAAGCTTTCGTCGACTTCACCCTAGGCGGCGAACGCTTTACGGCTGGCAAGAAGGTTCTTTCCGGCGATGTCGGCTATGCCTTCCGCCCGATCGACGTCCTGCAGCGTGAACCGCGCCTGCAACTCCAGGCACCACCCATGGAAGGCATCCCATCCATGTCCTGGGACAATTTCACGGCCGATAGCGCGTGGTCCGTGGTGCTGACCAATCCAGGCCACGGCCAGCGTGACGCAGCCAAGGATGACGGTTCAGTCGCGCTGAAACTCTATCGCCGCGCCGGCACCGTGGATCTGCACGGTATCGCCCGGCATTCTGCGCGCAACGGCGTCGAAATCGGCGCCGCTGTCGCCGCCGTGCCGGACGACGCGCTGGAACTGCACGCGTCCTTGCTGCACCAGCAACGCGGCGCGCAACGCGTGCCGCTCGCTGATGGAGCTACGCTCACTCAGTTGCTGAACAACGATCAAGCGCTGGAATCGCGCCGCCTCGGCGCGCTGCAAAAGGCGCTGATCGGTGCCACCTGGACCTCGGAAAGCGGCCTGTCCTTAATGAGCGAACTCTGGTGGGATGGCAGCGCCAACTCGGCAGCCGATTGGCAGCGTCTGGCCCGCAATGCCGCCCTGCGTAATCCCTTGCTAACGGTCCCCGGTGTGCCCACCTTAGCCGTCAATGGCGCTAACGCCGCCTCGACGCGACTGTTCGCGCAAGCGAATCTGGTGCGCCGTGGCGCCTTGGTCCGGATGGCCTGGAGCGATGCCGCCAGCGGTTGGTCAGCCGCCGCCGATCTGCTCGCATCGCTTGAAGATGGCGGCCGCACCCTGATGCTCAGCGTCGGCCACAGCGCCGATCAGTTACGCATCGATGGCGGACTTCGAATTTATGGCGGCAAATCGGACTCAGCGTTTGGCCTGTTGCCGGAACGGCGGGCGATCTTTGTGGCGCTGAGTTTGGCATATTGAAACACGGAACATAAAAGCGAAAAACCCGACCGAAGCCGGGTTTCTTGTGCTGCGAGCCCAGTAGGAAGGTGGGTAACGGGAGGAAACCTGGGTTTCCTCCTGTTCCTACTTAGGGGAAATGTAATCGAAGATTACATGTCCATGCCCATGCCGCCCATACCACCCATACCGCCCATGCCGCCGCCCATACCGCCACCACCGGCTGGCTTGTCTTCCACCAGTTCGGCAACCATGCAGTCGGTTGTCAGCATCAGGCCGGCCACGGAGGCAGCGTTTTGCAGGGCAGTACGCGTCACCTTGGTCGGGTCGAGAACGCCCATGGCGACCATGTCACCGTACTCGCCGGTGGCAGCGTTGTAGCCAAAGTTGCCCTTGCCTTCCAACACCTTGTTGATCACCACGCTCGGCTCGTCGCCGGCATTCGCAGCGATTTCGCGCAGCGGCTGCTCCAGGGCGCGCAGCACGATCTTGATGCCGGCGTCCTGTTCGTGGTTGTCGCCCTTGAGGGTCAGAGTCGCACGGGCACGCAGCAGAGCAACGCCGCCGCCAGCCACGATACCTTCTTCGACGGCAGCACGCGTGGCGTGCAGCGCATCTTCGACGCGGGCCTTCTTTTCCTTCATTTCCATCTCGGTGGCAGCGCCAACCTTGATCAGTGCCACACCGCCGGCCAGCTTGGCGACGCGCTCTTGCAGCTTCTCTTTGTCGTAGTCGCTGGTGGCTTCTTCGATCTGGGCACGAATCTGGGTAACGCGGGCCTTGATGGCATCTTCCGAGCCATTGCCGTCGATCAGGGTGGTGTTTTCCTTGGCGACTTCGATGCGCTTGGCTTGGCCGAGATCTGCCAGGGTGGCTTTCTCGAGGGTCAGGCCGACTTCTTCAGCGATCACGGTGCCGCCGGTGAGGATGGCGATATCTTCCAGCATGGCTTTGCGACGATCGCCAAAGCCCGGAGCCTTGACGGCAACGGTCTTGAGGATGCCACGAATGTTGTTCACCACCAGAGTGGCCAGCGCTTCGCCATCGACATCTTCGGCAACGATCAGCAGCGGACGGCCAGCCTTGGCCACTTGCTCCAGCACGGGCAGCAGGTCACGAATGTTGGAAACCTTCTTGTCATGCAGCAGAACAAAAGGATTGTCCAGAATTGCGATTTGCTTGTCCGGGTTGTTGATAAAGTAGGGCGACAGGTAGCCGCGATCAAACTGCATACCTTCGACGACTTCGAGTTCATTTTGCAGTGACTTGCCGTCTTCTACGGTGATCACGCCTTCTTTACCCACCTTGTCCATCGCATCAGCGATGATCTTGCCGACATCGGCGTCGGAGTTGGCGGAGATCGAGCCAACTTGGGCGATTTCCTGGGTAGTGGTGCAAGGCTTGGAAATCTTCTTCAGCTCTTCAACCACGGCCAATACGGCCTTGTCGATGCCGCGCTTCAGATCCATCGGGTTCATACCGGCGGCAACGAACTTCATGCCTTCACGGACGATCGACTGGGCCAGCACGGTGGCAGTGGTGGTGCCATCACCGGCGACGTCGGAGGTCTTGGAAGCGACTTCCTTGACCATCTGGGCGCCCATGTTCTCGAACTTATCTTTCAGTTCGATTTCCTTGGCGACGGAAACGCCGTCCTTGGTAATCGTCGGGGCGCCGAACGAACGCTCCAGAATCACGTTACGACCCTTGGGGCCGAGAGTGACTTTAACTGCATCGGCGAGGATATTCACGCCATTGACCATGCGCTGACGCGCGGAATCGCCGAAACGGACTTCTTTAGCTGCCATTGTTTATATCTCCTGGAATTCTGTAGTGATCTGTATCGATTAGAGCTCAACAACGCCCATGATGTCTTCTTCGCGCATAACCAGCAGCTCGTCGCCGTCAACCTTGACGGTCTGGCCGGAATACTTGCCGAACAGCACGCGATCGCCAACCTTAAGCGCCATCGGACGGATTTTGCCGTCATCTTGAATCTTGCCAGCGCCAACGGCCATCACTTCACCTTGGTCGGGCTTTTCAGCGGCGGTACCGGGAATGACGATTCCAGAGGCGGTCTTGCGTTCTTCTTCCATGCGCTTGACGATCACGCGGTCATGCAGAGGGCGAATTTTCATGGGATTACTCCTTCCAAAACTGTGAATACATTACCGGAGAGTCCGGCTGGGTCAATGAGCTGTTAGCACTCATCGCTAACGAGTGCTAATAATAGGGGCATTCAACCGGGGTTTCAAGAGCGACAACGTGGAAATTTCTGGTCGGCTGCAATTCAACTTGACAGGAATGCATGCCAACAGCGGCGGCGAAGACCGTCAGGCTTGCCTGGCAACGGGCATCACTGGCGCAAAGGCTGATGATCGACTACGCTTTGATCTACGGTCATTCATGGGGTAAGGCTAATGCAGAGGATTGCCCGCTTTCTGGTTTGCCTAGCCACAGTTGTTGTGGTTGGCTGTGCGCCGACGCCGCCACGGCCCATAGAAACCAAAGCGCTTTGGCATGACGCCCATTTTGTTGCCCGGGATCTGGCGGACGCCGCCGAGATTCTCACCGCCAACGACGCGATGCGCGACTACCTGCGCAAGGATATCGCCAGGCAGTTGCGCCGCGACGGGCCGATGCGCGGCCTGGTCGCTGCCCTGGAGAAAGACAGCCAGCTCAAACTGGACTACGACGCCGCTGTCACGCGTACAGCGGCGCAAGCATTTTCTGCGCGGCAGGGAAACTGTCTCTCGCTGACCCTGATGACGGCCTCACTAGCCAGGGAACTGGGCCTTCCCGTGCGTTATCGCAAGGTGATCACCGACGAGAATTGGAGTCGTCGCAACGAAATGCTCGTTAGCGCCGGGCATGTGAATATTCTGATCGAAGCCAGCGGCGCCGAGGGTCTGAACGGGACAAGCCGAGGAATGATTGTTGATTTTCTGCCAGGGAGCGACATCCTACGGCAACGTGCTATCACTATTGACGAGGCCACGGTGCTGGCCATGTTCATGAATAACCGGGCCGTCGAAAGTATCGCGGCCGGTGATGCCGATTCCGCCTATGCCTGGCTGAAGTTGGCAATCGCTCAGGCTCCGCGCGTCACCGAGTCCTACAACACGCTTGGTGTGCTCTACCAGCGGCGCGCCATGCTTGCTGAAGCCGAGACGGTGTATCGGGCGGTACTGGATCGCGAACCGGAAAACATCACGGCACTGGCAAATCTGGCGGGAGTTCTCGAACGCCTTGGCCAAATGGACGATGCCGCACTCATCATGTCGCGCTTGCGCCGGATCGAGCCACACCCACCCTTGTACTACTTTGACGAAGGTGTGGCCGCTCTCAAGCGGGGCGAATATGAGGAAGCGGAACAGCAATTTGAACGTGAACTGGCCCGTAACGCCGAACACTCGCAGAGTCTCGCCGGGCTGGCGGTGGCGAAATATCGCCAAGGCAAACCCGCCGATGGCCAAAGGCACCTAGCGGCCGCACTGGCTGCGGCAGTTGATGTGGACGAACGGCGTATTTATGCTGATAAGATGGCATGGCTGACTCGTCAGAAGACAGTTCAGCAATGAGTAGGGTCGTTTGTGAAGTTACGTGCTCAGGCTCAGGCCAAACCAGTTCTGGTCCGGACCAGCGAGGGTGATCAAAAACGTGCCGCAAGTTGGCGCAATTGCCTCGCCAAAGCGAAAATCGGGACAAAGCGCCAGACGAACACTCCGACAAAAGCAGCGGTCAGTACGATCGCGCTGCCGTCACCAAGAACCAGCGGTCCGAGCAACAACGCCAAGCCCATGAAGCCCAGCATGCGCGGGCTGACCCAGCCGGCATTTGCCGCGCGCTGTACCGCCAGTTGATCCAACAGCGTCTGCATGCGAAGTGCCACTGACTCCCGGCGGCCCACAGATTTGCGCATTTCCATCCACGGCGCATCGCTGCGACCGGAAGCGCGCAAGCGCGCGAGGATGTGGAAATACTCGACGATAGTCGCCACCAAGAGCTCACAGGACATTACCTGGAAACTGACTTCCCGGCCGCTTTCAGCCAGACGATTTAGGATTGCACTGACCTCGATCTGAACACGGCGAAGCTCGTCATCCGCCTCCACACGCTGGCGTGCATTCAGTTCCGACTGTTGGCGTACCGCATCACGAACCTGGGGCAGCACGGACTCGATGACCAACAGCTCCGCGCCATCCATTTCACGCAATGAGCCCAACTCGACAAGCCACGTGCATTTAACAAGCAATTCGGCGAAGACCCCCTGCAGCCGTCCGCGCAGACGCTCTACCCAGGCGGCGTCGTGGGCAATGGCCAGCAAACGTGGATGTAAATCGACCAGTGGCGGCAGCTGATACTCGTCCGCCCCATACATCAGTTGGTCAAAATTGGCCACCACCCCTCGCTCGCCCTGCGAACGTCGCGACTTGATCAGAGCCGCACGCTCCGACCAGGCCTGGCGAAAGCGCTCGATCGCGCCCTCCCAGCGCGTCATCATCCCGGCAACTTCGATGTTGCCGGCCCCGGTATAGGCTGCCAGTACCCGATGCTGGTAAATCGCGTCGAGCCAGCGCGCGGCGTCACCATCGCCCTGCAGAGCCAGATTGGCGCGCGCCAGAATGGCCGGCAGCTCGATGCTATCGCCACGCCAGACCGGTGGCAGCCCCGGCGCCAGATGCAGCATCAGCTTGAGCAATTGCACATCCACATGGAGTCCGCGCTCGTATTGCAGGTCGAGAAGAACGCGAACGGTGTTCTGGTCTTTCTGCTCATCGCGAAACCAGGTGAGCAACTGTCCGTTGCGGATATCGGCCAGGCCCGCCTGCCAGTTGCGCGCCAGAGCAATGGCCAGTTGTTCGCGGGTGTGGCAAAGCTCCTTACCCAGGTGGTAGGGATTGGGAAAACTCGCGCCCGGCCCCTGCTCGACCGGCTCAAGCAGGTTGGTATCACGATCCAGCCAGCGCATGATCTCGTCCGCGCCCCAACGCTGGCGTGGATCACGCAGCAGCAAGCCTCGCAGCAACTTGCGCAGAGTGGAATCCGTGATGGCCTCGAGGTTGATACTGCGCGTGGCCAGGTGATGCAGAATGACGGCCTCGGACAACCCCGCGAACGGATGTTTGCCGACCGACGCCTCCAGCAGCAGCATGCCCAGCGACCAGTAATCCGACTTGCCATCAATCACGCCGGACAGGCTCTCCGGCGCCGCATAGTGCAGCGTGCGGGCCGCACTGGTAAAGCGCTGGGTGGCATCCATCACCGAAGCGATGCCGAAATCCGCCAGCACCAGTTCGAGTGGATTTTCGCTGCGCACCAGCACGTTGTCAGGTTTCAGATCGCGATGCAGCAAACCCGCCGCATGGACCGCCGCCAGAGCCGCCGCCACCTGGCGCACGATGTCGGCCAGGTCCGCCGTGGCGATGAGGCCGCCCGCCATGCGCTCGCGCAAGGAGCCAAAGGCACAAAACTCCATCAACTCGTAGGCATGTCCATCGGACTCGCCCGATTCCCGCAGTGCCACACGGTACCGGACGTCAATTCGTGCGATGCGTTCCTGCACCGCCGCCTTGGGACGGATTCCGTGCCTGAATATCTTGGCGACACAGAATTGATGACCGGCTGCTTCGCCGGAAATGGGCTCTACCAGCAGGATGTCCGCTTCGGCACCGTGAGCCGGGAAAACGCGGACAATGCGATAGCGTTCGGCCAGGGCGGTCGGAAGAGCGAGCAAGCCCGGCACGGCCGGGCTCAAGACCGGCGCCGCTTCAAGCGGGCGATTACAGTACAGGCAGGCGGTGCTGCCAACAGGATTCAATTGAGCGCAATCCTCATGCGGACAAATCGTCTGCCCTCCCGCTACCGCTGCTGTCTCGCTTGGGACCTGCTGATCCGCCCCGGTTTTCCGCACCAGATCGACACCAAACAGCATGGCGCCACAAGCACAGCGCATGACGTCCGGGGCGTTGTCGGCGCCGCAGGTGGGGCAGCGGCGAACGTAATCCCCGCTCACCTATGACCTCCAGGAGACATCATCGAAGCGGACTCCGCGTTCGGCGCATGCCGCCTCCAGCGCCGGCATGTCGCCGCGCCCGGGAATCCCGACATACCAGACCCGGTCTCCATCGACCATGGTCTGCAGGCATTTGGTGGATGCATCCGCCGGCGCATCGACAAAGCCGGCATAGCGCGCGCGTCCTCGCCCGGAAAGGGTCACCAGGGATTGATTGGCGGAACCGCGCCAACGGTGCGTCAGCGGCAGGGCATCAACATAGGGCTCGGGAATCAGCGCATCGAGCTTCTGCAGCAAACGTGAATGACGCTTCTCCAGCGTGGCCAAGGGATAGCCGCTATAGCAAAGAATGTCGAAATCCAGCCCGGCGCTCTCGCGCCACTGATCCAGCGCATCCAGCAATGCACCTAGCGCCTTGGGCTGATCAAACGGTTCGCCGCCGGAAATGGTGACCCCGAAAAAGTCGGTGCCGGCGACACGGCGGCACCAGCTCATCAGTTGCGCCACGGACATCTCGCGACCGGGATCGCGCTCCCAGGTGTCCTGTGAAACACAGCCCTTGCAGCGAATCGAACAACCTTGCAGCCAGATGCCTATCCGTCGCCCGGGGCCAAGCACGGTAACCGGGAAATGCGCCTTGTTGATGCCGATCTTCATGCCACCTGAACAGTCAGCGTAACCACCTTGTCCAGTTCTGTGATCGCCGTCACGTGGATGCGCTCGCGGCCCTCCAGATCCTGCTCGAACAGGGCACGCGACAGGGGGTTGATGAAGGCGGATTCGATCTGGTTACCAATGCCGCGCCCGCCATTGGACATGTCGCGGGTACAGCGGGCGAGCAAGTCGGCGCGCACCTCGGCGGTCATCGACAGCCGCATCTTGAATTCCTCATGCAAACGGCGGGCGACGTTTTTCAGCATGCCATCAAAAATCAGCGCGGCGACTTCGGGTGAAACGAAGTTGAACACGACGATGTTGTCGCCGATACGGTTGAGGATCTCGGGCCGTGACAGGCGAAACTTGAAATAGTCGCCGATCGCCTCGCGTACCTTGCTCTCGACGACGTCGTACGGATCGCCCGGACGTACGTTCTGCACGCGCTGCCCGTGCGCGTCTTCGACATAGATACCCAGATTCGATGTGAAAACGAGGATGGTTTCTGAAAAATAGGCCGTATCGCCACGCCCATCGGTCAGGCGGCCGTCCTCCAAGATCTGGAGAAACTTGTCGAGGATACGCGGATGTGCCTTTTCGATTTCGTCGAACAGGATCACCGAAAACGGCTTCTCGCGCACGGCGTTGGTCAGTTCGCCCCCGGCATCAAACCCGATGTAGCCGGGTGGTGCACCGAGCAGCCGTGCGCTGGTGTGCTCTTCGGCAAACTCGCTCATATCAAAGCGCAGATAAGCACGTTCGTCGCCAAAGACAAGCTGGGTCAGCGTCTTGGCCAACTCCGTCTTGCCCACACCCGTCGGGCCGGCGAAGAAAAGTACGCCACGCGGACGACTCCCGCCGCTTCGCGCCTGTGCACCGGTGAGACCCATCACCGAACGCTTGAGGATGTCCAGTGTCTTCACCACCGCCGGATACTGGCCCTTGACCCGGTCTTCGATAAACGGCTGTGCCCGGCTCACCTTGTCGCGCAGATAGTCCTTCTTCCAGGGGTTGTCGAGTACGCCGACCTTGTAGCCACGCACGGCATCGTCGATGGCCTTCACCCCCAGCCCCTGGCGCGACGCCAGTTCGGTGATATCGGCCAGCGCTGCCAGGCTCATGCCCTCGGTGCCCCCGCTGAAATTCTTGACGAACTGCGCACGCGCCGGCTCGGTGGCCTCGGCATAGCCCGAGAACAAAGGCGCCAACTGCCGTGCGGCGGCCTCGCGCATTTCATAATCCGGCTTGCCAATAATCAAGCTGGCCACCCGCTCACTATCCAGCGTAAGCCACGACGGCAAATCCTGCGCCCGGTTGAGCAGCCACAGCACCGGATTGAACAAGGGCAAACCGCCACCGTCCTTGGCCACGATGGGGGCAACGTTGAGCGACGACTTTTCAGCCGCTACAAAGAAGCGGTGCTCACCTTCGCCCAGGTGATCGGGATGGCGCGTCAAGCGTGAAGCGAAATCCAGCACCAGGGCGCAGCGCGCTTCGCGTTGGTTGCCTAGTTTTTTCATGATGTTGCCCAGCGTTTCGAGACTGACCATCTGGCCGCCATTGGTCAGCTTGAGATCGAATAAACGCTCAGCCAGTTCACGCGCCGTCGGCTCGTTGGGATAAATCCGCAAACCATCGGCCGGATCGAATACCAGCAGAAAACGGAAATCACGCGCCGCCAATGAAACCCACAGGGTACGCAGCAGGGGCACCAGGGCCGGACCGCTATCCAGTTGAACCAGAAAACTGTCGCGGATATTGCCGGAAATGACGAACTGCGAGCGAATCGGCAACAGGCGCTCCAGATCAGCCAGCCAGCGCGGGACAGGAAGTGTCATTTCAGCTCTCGTTGCAGGGGTTGGCTTGTCCGCTCCATGCGCTCGCCGGTGCGATCCTCGGTGGCAAAGTGCGGCAGTTTGCTGCGCTCGACCAGTTGCACCGGCAGTTCGCCTGCCCCGAGTCGCCGCGTCACATCCAGGCGCACGCCCTGCACTTCGAGTGCTTTCAGCAGTGCCGGGAACTCAGCGCACCAGCGATCCTCGGCGATGTGATCGAGCACGCTGCGTTCGTTGTCGCCGGCACCAGTGGCACGAATCACGTTGAAATTGACACTGGAGGCCTTGGCGTCCACGCGCAAACGCACCAGATAATCACCCCAACTGGAGCGCCGGAAATGAACCACGCCGCCGACAACGAACAAGGTCTCGGCAACGTCCTCCACCTGATAACCGAGTTCCTTTAGGGTGTGTCCGACGATCAGCGCGGTAGCTTCCTGCACCTGGCGCTGCTGCACGGAATCGAGTTGATCCTGAATTCTGCGACGCAGCTCGGTGGCCAGCAACTCCGCGCGCTCTCCGGGCAATGTCGAATCCAGCTCCCTGGCCAGGAGTTCCAGATCCTGCGGCAGCGCGCCGAGGTGAGTGATCCGCGCCAGCAGTCGTTGCGATGCCGTGATCGCGACCTCTTGTGTAGCTGACAAAGGAACAGCAATTGCGTCGATCAGACCAGATCCGGCCACATTGCGCTGCTGGCGCCCGGCTTCGGTCAGCAGGATGGTTCTCAATTCCTCGGCCAGCCGCTCCAAACCGCGAACGTAGGCCGCAAGCGACTCTGGATTCGTCGATTGCGGCCGTTGTGGTCGCGTCGCGCCGAAAGCCGCCGCACTGCCCAGACTGTCGGCGAGTTGCGACAAACGCTCGATACTTGCTTCAGCGGCAATGGCCGCCGCATTCAACGCCGCCAAACCGTCGGCCAAAGCCGTCTGTTGAATCGCCTGTCGTGAAGCATTGGCGTCCGCGTGCTCCTCTTGCAATTCGGCGGCATGGCGATGACTCTCATACACCGCCATGGCAGCACGAATCCCTGCCGCCGCCAGCAAAGCGGTGACGGGTTCGGTGACGACGATCGCAGTAGTTGGTCCACTCATGGATTTGGCGAGCTGAACAAGAAATTTGGCATGACTTGAATTATCCTAAAAACCGCAGTTACCCGATTCCATTTGGATTATTTGCGAGAAGGCGGTGCGTTTGAGAGGGCTCAATAAGGGCGATGGTCTGCTTGATATGGTCGCAGCACAAAGTCCAGACGGTCACTGAGTTGAACTGCTCCGCAGCACGG
>CAMDMZ010000035.1 GCA_945902805.1 Propionivibrio dicarboxylicus
GCCGACAGCCTGAATAGCCGGCCTCGCGCTACCCATGACTTCAACACGCCTTTTGCGGTATTCAAAATGATGCTTGCCCAGATTCATCAACCCCCAGTTCCAATTCACTAACCAAGGTCTGTTGCGCTTGGGATTTGAAACCGCCCTTCATATAGTTGAGACAGGGCGTCCGTTGCTTCGAGCCGAAGACGGTTTTCCCCGTTTTTCTCGGCCGTCCGCCGTGCTACGTCCAGCGCTGAATGCGCCAGTGGCAGACCAGGTATTCCTAACTGGCTTGCCTGTTCACCCAGGTTCAGAAGCAAACGTGCCTGCTGTCGAGTTGGCGGAAGTGCGCTTAACGCGGGCATGAGATCCTGTAATTGGTTCAGGGTCTCGGCTTGCGGCGACATACGGATCAGATTCAGCTTGATTGCTATTGCCAATGATGGGTCGCTGGTCGCACCGCGACTTGCTTCATTGAAGTAGTCCCGTGCCAGATCATGTTGCTTTCGAGCGAAGTAGAGGTTGCCGAGATCGTTGGCAACACGAGCCCTTATTTCGCCACTAGTACCGCGAAAGGCTTCAAGCAGTTCGACTTCTGCGTCGTTGAAGCGGTGTTCAAGCAGGAGCGTTGCACCGAGTTCGGCTGCTGTGACTGCCGACCGTGAGGGATTTTGGGCGGCTTTTTTTGCTTCCCGGAGAACGTTGACAGATCGCTGCAGGCGTCCTTGCTGACGCAGCGAGACACCATCATCGATTCCTTGCTGCCAAGCGTCGGCTGCGTATGCCAATGACACCGTAAGGCACAAAAATGACATGAATATGCCGGCGACTACGAACCGACTCACGACCATACCTCCTTACCAGCGCCGAACAGTCAATCGGGAACAGTTCCTCGATCCCACCCTAACCTTTTTCCGGCAGGCTGGCAAGGTTCATTGGTTCACTCGGGACAAGATCAGAGGTCGCCGCCGAGACATTGAGTTTTCCCTTGATGAGCAAAAAAGTCGGTGCTGGCAGGACGGCGAAGTTCCGCCGACGATGGGATGCGCCTTCACACAGCCCACAGTACTGCATCCACGGCTATGATTACCACCATGAAGCCGAGAATTCTTGTCGCCCGCGAAGTTTTCCCCGAAGTGCTGGAACGTCTTCGGCAGCACGTTGAGGTTGACGACAATCAGGCTGACATCATCCTTGATGTTGTGGGGCTGAAGGCGCGTATTGCCGACAAGCACGGGGTGATGACTGCGTTGAGCGATCCAGTAACCGCTGACGTCATCATGGTGACCGAACTGGGACTTATGAAGCCGACCGCGCATCTGTTCAATGTCGTCCGAGGTGGCATTGTCGACAACGTCGTCCGAGGTGGCATTGTCGACAACGTCGTCCTGACGCCGCATATCGACTCGAGTTCGCGTGCCACGTGGATGGCAATTGCGATGACTGCGGCGGATAACCTGATCGCCGCGCTCGCCGGACAGCGGCCGCCGAATCTGCTGAATTCGGACGTGCTGGCATGAAGGCGAAGCACTCGCAGCGTGCTATTCAGCTTGGGCTTGCAGTGGCCATCGGCGGTTATCTGTTGTCCTTTTTCCATCGGGTGGCGCCCGCCGCGATTTCCGGCGATCTGCAGGCGACCTTTGACATTGGTGGTGCGCAACTGGGAACGCTGGCGGCTACCTATTTCTACGTCTATACGCTGATGCAATTGCCCACCGGCATCCTGGCCGATACGCTCGGGCCGCGCCGCATTCTGTTCTGGGGCGGACTGGTGGCGGGTGGCGGCGCGATCCTGTTTGGCCTGGCACCGAGCTTCGAACTGGCTTTCCTCGGGCGAACGTTGGTTGGTCTTGGGGTATCGGTAACCTTCATCGCCATGCTCAAGCTGATTGCCCTGGGCTACGACGAGCGCCGCTTTGCCTCGATGACCGGCTTGTGCATGTTGATCGGCAATTTTGGTTCCATTTTGGCCGGTGCACCCTTGGCGTGGATGACCCAGGTCAGCGGTTGGCGGCCGGTGTTCGTCGTGGTGGGTTTGTTGTCCATCCTGATGGCTTTCGCCAGCCGTGCCTGGGTGCTCGATACACCGGCGGGCAAGGTGGATCGTACAGTTTGGCTATCGGGACTGCTGACGGTCGTGAGGAATCGCGCTACCTGGCCGGGTTTCTTTGCCAACGCCGGTTTGGCCGGTGCCTTTTTTACTTTCGCAGGCTTGTGGGCGGTCCCGTATCTCACCCAGATGCACGACATGAGTCGTGGTGTGGCATCCAACCATGTGAGTATTTACTTTCTTGGTTTTGCTCTCGGTTCAGCGTTGTGGGGGCGGCTGTCGGATAGTCTGGGGAAGCGCAAGGCCGTCGCCTTGGTGGCTTCGGGTCTGCACGTTCTCGGTTGGCTGGTGTGGCTGGTGACGGACTCCTTGCCATTGCTGGCGACTTATACGCTCTGTGTGGTGATGGGCCTGGCGTCGGCGGGATTCACCCTGTCCTGGGCCAGCGCCAAGGAAGTCAATCCGCCACAGTTATCAGGGATGGCCACCAGTATGGTCAATGTCGGTGTTTTTCTGGGTCCGGCGATACTTCAGCCCTTAACCGGCTGGGTCATGGAGCGCAGCTGGGATGGCCGTATCGAAAATGGCGTCCGTATCTATTCTGCCGCCGACTGGCACAATGGACTCCTGTTGATTTCAGCAGCGGCAGTCGCCGGTTGGTTGGCGACGTTGTTGGTCAAAGAAACCGGTTGTCGCAACATTTGGCAAGGAGCAGGTAAATGAAGGGCATATTGTTATTCGGGCATGGCGCCCGCAATCCTGACTGGGCGGCGCCTTTTCACCGCATTCGTGCGGCGATCAAGGACGCCGATCCGAGCTGTCCGGTCGAGCCAGGTTTCCTTGAGTTGATGCGCCCCACGTTCGACGAGGGCATCGATTGCCTGGTGGAGCAGGGCGCGACCGAGATCGTCATCGTGCCAATTTTTATGGCCGCCGGTAGTCATTTGAAGAAGGATTTGCCCTTGATGGCGGCAGGTGCCATGGATCGCCATGCTGATGTTCGCATCGGGATCGCGCCACCCGTCGGGGAGGCCGAACCGGTTTTGTCCGCGATGGCCAATTACGCGATGGCCGTTAGCCCGGAACTGGTGGGCGAGGTTTAGCGGCGAATTGTTCTTCGAGTCTCTTGAAATCGGGAAATCCATTCATATATTAGAAGAAGCTAATAAACTATGTCCTCCTTGAACGTGATTTCAGAGTCCGCCTTGAAAAGAACCTATTTCCTTCGTCCGCTGGTGTCGGTGACCGCGCTGGTCGTTGCACTTGCCTCTGGCTTGCCGATCAGTCGCGCGCTTGCGGCGGATACTAGCGCCGTGGCCAGTGTCATTGTGGAACTGAAAGACGTCGTGGTCGGCTTGCCTGCGGAAGCTACCGTCGAGGCCGTTCGCCAATCCACCATTGCAGCCCAGATCGCTGGCCGTGTGCTGGAGGTTAGGGCGGATGCCGGCCAAGTGGTGAAACAGGGTCAGATGTTGATGCGGATTGATGCCCGTGAAGCCGCTGGCGGTGATGCGGCGGCTCAGGCGCAACTCTTGCAGGCGAAAGCCAGCTACGAGCGGACACGGAACCTGCATGCCCAGAAGTTCGTCAGCCAGGCAGCACTCGATCAGGCTGACGCTGCCTACAAAGCAGCACAAGGCACTGCGGGTGCTTCCGGCGCCACTTACTCGTACGCGAGTATTACTTCGCCGATGACTGGCGTCGTGGCGCAACGGCATCTCGAGGTGGGCGATATGGCAACGCCGGGCTTGCCCTTGTTTACCGTGTATGAGCCAAAAGGCATGCGCGTGATCGCCAGTATTCCGCAATACAAACTTGGCGAGGTCAAGCGTTCGACCACAGCACGGATCGAGTTTCCGGAACTCAATCTTTCGGTCGAGGCCAGTCGCATCGAAGTGCTGCCAACCATTGATACCAAGAGCCACACGGCCACCGCACGTCTCTATTTGCCCGATGGTTTACCGGGCATCGTTCCCGGCATGTCAGCGCGCGCACATTTTGCCGTTGGCCAGGCGAAAAAAATCACCGTGCCGGCACCTGCGGTGCTTCGTCGTGGCGAGATCACGGGCGTATATGTGCTTGACGACAAGGGCGCACCACGTCTGCGTCAGATCCGAATCGGTGAGCCAATTGCCAATGGCGACCTGGAGGTCCTGGCCGGGCTCAGCTCTGGCGAACGCGTAAGTCTTGAACCAGTTAAGTCAGGAATCGCTATTCGCCGCACAAAACCCTGATCTTCAGCCCTTTTTCCCCCTCCTCAACCGCGTGTTTTTGGAGCAAACTGGATAAGTTGTTTAAAAGGCAACTTTATCCGACCCACTATTAGCTCACTCAAACAAATGTACGGGAGAACAGAATGGCTCACATCGTAATACTCGGCGCCGGTATTGGCGGCATGCCCATGGCCTTCGAAATGCGCTTGTCGGCGCGTTCCGAAGACAAAATCACGGTCATTTCGAAAGACCCCAAATTTCATTTCGTTCCCTCGAACCCGTGGGTTGCAGTGGATTGGCGTACCCGCGAGGATATCGAGGTGGACATCGGTCCGGCGTTGGCTAAGAAGAATATTGACTTCATTTGTGCGGGTGCCAAGCGCGTGCATCCCGACAAAAATACGGTCGAACTCGACGACGGTCGCAATGTCGATTACGATTATCTGATCATTGCCACCGGACCGAAACTCGCCTTTGAGGAAATTGAAGGCCTTGGTCCGAATGGCTTTACCCAGTCGGTTTGTCACGTCGATCATGCGGTTACGGCCGAAAAGAACTGGCAGACCTTCGTCAAGAATCCGGGCCATATCGTGGTCGGAGCGGTGCAAGGCGCATCCTGCTACGGCCCGGCGTATGAGTTCGCCTTCATCATGGAAACCGACCTGCGTCGGCGCAAGATTCGCGACAAGGTGCCGATGACCTTTGTCACCGCCGAGCCCTACATCGGCCATCTTGGCCTGGGCGGCGTCGGCGATTCCAAGGGTTTGATGGAAGCGGCATTGCGCGAGAAAAGCATCAAGTGGATCTGTAACGCCAAGGTGACCAAGGTCGAGGCCGGCAAGATGTTCGTCACCGAACACAACGAAGACGGCGCACCCAAGAAGGAACACACGCTCGACTTCAAATACTCGATGATGCTGCCGGCCTTCAAGGGCATCGACGCCGTATTCGGTATCGAAGGTTTGACCAATCCGCGCGGTTTCATCCTGATCGACGAGCACCAGCGCAATCCGAAGTTCAAGAACATTTTCTCGGTGGGCGTCTGTGTCGCCATTCCACCGATCGAAGCGACCCCGGTACCGACCGGTGCGCCGAAGACCGGTTACATGATCGAATCGATGGTGACGGCGACCGCCCATAATCTGCGCGAAGTGCTCGACGGCAAAGAGCCGACGCACCACGCGACCTGGAATGCGGTCTGTCTGGCTGACTTCGGTGATAGCGGCGTTGCTTTTGTCGCCCTGCCGCAGATTCCGCCACGCAACGTCAACTGGTTCTCCGAAGGCAAGTGGGTGCATCTGGCCAAGATCGGCTTCGAGAAGTATTTCATGCGCAAAATGAAGAAGGGTACGTCCGAGCCAGTATTTGAAAAACTGGTCATGAACGCGCTCGGCATCATGAAGTTGAAGAACAAGATCAAGTAAATCGTGCCGGACCTTGGGGCGCGGTGAAGCTTGCCGCGCCCCTCGTCATTCGGCCACCATAGAGAGTAAAGAGCACCATGGGAATTTCCGGACGCATCGCAGACTACTTCTTGCGCAACTCGCTGACGCCGCTGATCGCGCTGGTGGCCCTATTGCTGGGCGTGTTCGCAACCCTGGTCACGCCGCGCGAGGAAGAGCCGCAAATCAATGTGACCATGGCCAACGTCTTCGTCCCCTTCCCGGGTGCGGCGGCCAAGGATGTCGAGGCGCTGGTCGCCCGTCCTGCCGAGCAGGTGCTGTCCCGAATTTCCGGTATTGATCACGTCTATTCCGTGTCCCGACCGGGCATGGCCATCATCACTGTCCAGTATCTGGTCGGCGAAGACCCAATTCAGGCGCTGGTGAGGCTCTACGACACCATCAACTCGCATCGCGATTGGTTGTCGCCCCAGTTGGGCGTTCTGGAACCGATCATCAAGCCCAAGGGCATCGACGATGTACCGATCGTCTCGCTGACTTTCCACTCGTCCGATCCGAATAGGTCGGCATTCGAATTGCAGCAGGTCGCGCGGGCGACCGAAATCGATCTCAAGCGGATTCCCGGCACACGTGACGTTGGCACCATCGGCGGACCCGGGCACGTGATTCGTGTCGTGATGGACACCGATCGTATGAATGCCTACGGAATTACGGCACAGGATCTGAAGAACGCCTTGCAAGTGTCAAATGCCTCGCAAACGGCCGGCATTCTGGTTGCGGACAATAAAGAAGTGATGGTGGAAACCGGCACCTTTATCGAAACGGCTGCCGACGTAAGAAAGCTGGTTGTCGGTGTGTTCGGCACCAATCCGCGCAAGCCGGTGTTTATCGCCGATGTGGCGCAAATTCTGGACGGGCCCGATCAACCCTCGAGCTATGTCTGGCATGGTCTCGGCAAGAGCGCCGGCGACCGGGCTGGTATCGAGTCGCCCGCAGTGACCCTTTCGGTATCGAAGAAGCCCGGTGTAAATGCGGCCGACGTCGCCAACGCGGTCATTGCGCGCGCCGAGGCGCTCAAGGGAACGGTCATCCCCGAAGGAGTGGAATTCACCGTTACTCGCAACTATGGTGCGACGGCCACCGACAAAGCCCAGAAGCTGATCGGTAAATTGATTTTCGCCACGGCTTTCGTCGTCCTCCTGGTCTTTTTTGCCCTCGGTCGGCGTGAATCGGTGATCGTCGGTTCGGCTGTGGCGCTAACCTTGGCCGCGACCCTGTTTGCTTCGCTCGCCTGGGGCTTTACGCTCAATCGCGTCTCCCTGTTTGCGCTGATTTTCTCGATTGGCATCTTGGTCGATGATGCCATTGTGGTGGTGGAGAACATCCATCGCTGGCATACCCTGTATCCGGAAAAGAAGATGTTTGAGATCATTCCCGGTGCGGTGGATGAGGTCGGCGGGCCGACCATCCTGGCGACGTTTACTGTCATCGCCGCCTTGTTGCCGATGGCTTTCGTGACCGGCCTGATGGGTCCCTACATGAGCCCAATTCCGATCAACGCCTCGATGGGTATGTTTATTTCGCTGGCGATTGCCTTCATCGTCACGCCCTGGCTGGCGCTGAAGCTGATGAAACCCAGCGCTCATGGACATGGCCACGATCATGGCCCGGACAAGACCACTCAGAAGCTGGATGCCCTTTTCCGTCGCGTGATAGCGCCCTTGCTTGACGACAAGACGGGCAAGTCAGCGCGGCGCAAGCTTTGGTTCGGCATTTTTATCGCCATCCTGGCTTCGATCAGCCTGGGCGTGGTCAAGCTAGTCGTTCTGAAAATGCTGCCCTTCGACAACAAGAGCGAGTTCCAGATCGTGCTCGATATGCCGGTCGGCACGCCGCTGGAAGAGACGACCAAGGTCTTGCGTGAAATATCCGCCGAGGTTGCCCAGATCGACGAGGTTTCGCACTACCAGGCCTATGTCGGGACGGCGGCGCCGATCAACTTCAATGGTCTGGTGCGCCAGTATTACTTGCGCAGCAGCTCCGAAATGGGCGATGTGCAGGTCAATCTGGTTGATAAGGACAAGCGCGACCGTAAGAGTCATGAAGTCGCGATTTCGGTGCGCGACAAGGTGGCGGCGATTGCAGCCAAATACGGCGGTAACGGCAAGGTGATCGAGGTGCCCCCGGGGCCGCCGGTGATGTCGCCAATCGTGGCTGAAATCTACGGACCGGATTACAACGGCCAGATCGCCGTGGCCAAGAAAGTGCGCGAGCAGTTCGAGAGCACGGCCGATATCGTCGGTGTCGATGATACGGTCGACGAAGAGGCGGCGAAAACAGTGCTGAAAGTCAATCAGGTCAAGGCCGCACTGCTGGGCGTCTCGCAAGCCGATGTGGTGCAGGCGGTACGCATGGGCCTGACTGGTGAATCGGTGACGCCGGTGCATGACGGCGATGCCAAGTACGAGATCCCGGTGCGCATCGTCCTGCCGGCCGAGCAGAAGGGCAGTATCGACCAGTTGCTCAAGCTCAAGGTGCGCGCCATGGCGCAATACGGCGGCGGTCTGATTCCGGTTTCCGAGTTGGTCGAAGTCAAGCGCCAGGTGCGTGAGAAGGTCATCTATCACAAGGATTTGTTGCCAGTGGTTTTCGTTACCGGCGACATGGGTGGCAAGTTGGACTCGCCGCTGTATGGCATGTTCGATATCCGCAGCAAGGTGAACGGCATGAGTCTCGAGGGCGTCCCGCATGCCGCCGGTACCCTCGCCGAATACTTCATCAAGCAGCCCAACGACCCCTATGCCGGCTACAGTGTCAAATGGGACGGCGAATGGAAAGTGACCTACGAAACTTTCCGTGACATGGGCATTGCCTACGGTGTCGGCCTGATTCTCATCTACCTGCTGGTGGTTGCTCAGTTCAAGAGCTATCTGGTGCCGCTGATCATCATGGCGCCGATTCCGCTCACCATCATCGGCGTCATGCCCGGTCACGCCTTGTTCGGTGCGCAATTTACGGCCACCTCGATGATCGGCATGATCGCTCTGGCCGGCATCATCGTGCGCAATTCCATTTTGCTGGTCGACTTCATCAATCAGCAGGTGGCCGAAGGCATGGATTTCGCCGAGGCGGTTATCCAGTCGGCCGCGATCCGGGCCAAGCCAATTGCGCTGACCGGGCTCGCCGCGATGCTGGGCGCGCTGTTCATTCTGGATGACCCGATCTTCTCCGGTCTCGCCCTGGCCTTGATTTTTGGCATCTTTGTGTCTACCGTATTGACCTTGGTCGTCATCCCGGTCCTGTATTACGCCGCCATGAAAAACCGTATCCACAAACCCTGATCACATTCTGAAAGAGGAGCATTCCCATGACCGTCAATCGTATCGTTCGCATCGTTGCAGGATTTTTCATCATGCTGTCTTTGGCGCTGGCACATTTCAATGGCCAGGCCGATTTGAGCAAGCTTTCGTGGATGTGGTTCACGTTGTTCGTTGGCTTCAACCTGTTCCAGAGCGGTTTCACGACCTTCTGTCCGATGGATACGATACTCAAGAAGCTGGGCGTTCCGGAAACCAATTCCTGCTCGACCGGCGGTTGTTCCTGAAGCGTCACGGCGCTTGATATCGCCGTCCCGCCAGCACCGACTTTTGGGTCGGCGAGGCGATGGGCTGCGATGCTTTATCGATCACGGCGTCCACGTGCATAATCGTTCGCGTGTCGTTCGCACCGGATTCCCCTCCACCCGTCAAGGCCGTTAGCGGCCTTACTGCGTTCATTGCGCCGGCAGTCGCCCTGATTGCTGGAGCCGTGTTGACTTTGGTTGGCGTGCAGCAAATGCGCGCCGCCGAAGAGCGCGAGGCACAGCTCCAGTTTGTCAGCCTGACCCAGCCTGTGGTCCAGGATATGGATACGCGTATCCATGCCTTCATGCTCCTGGCACGTGCCGCAGCGGGCATGGCCGAGACCAGCAAAGAAGTGAGCCGCGACGAATGGCTGGTGTTTGTCGACAAGATCGATCCGCAGCAGGACTGGCTTGGATTTCGCGGCATGGCCCTGGCCTGGCGGGTCACATCGGCAGCACGCCCGGCATTCATCGCTGCGCAGCGCAAGGCCGGACAACCGAATTTCCTCATCTGGAACACAGACCGGAAACTGCCATCAAGCGATGCGCATCTGCCACTTACCTTGATGGCGCCCAGTAATGCCCGGAACGATGCCATCGTCGGTTTCGATTTCCTCTCCGATCCTTTGCGACGGCAGGCCGTAGAAGCCGCCCGCGACCTCAATGAACCGACCTTGACCGCGCCCTTGGTTCGCCTCAACGACACCGGGCAGCGGGAGATTTCGACGGTCCTGGTTGCCCCCATCTATCGCTCGCAACGAGTGCTCGCGGTGGCTGAGCGGCAGGATGCCTTTATCGGTGCGGTGGTTTTGGGGGTAGGCGTCGCCACGATGGTGGAGCGTTTGTTCGCCGCGCCGGAATTGACGAATGTGGGATTTCGGATTACGGATCTGGGTGCCGGTATGCCGCTGGTGGATCATGCTGGCGCCTTACCACTGGATCAGGCCCGCTACAGTCATCAGGCGATGCTGTCGGCGGGAGGCCGCAACTGGCTCTTGCAGTTTGGTTCCGCACCCGAGTTCGATCACGCGGTGGATCGCACACGATCAGAAATTGTGTTGGCGGTGGGGATTCTGGCCACTCTGCTGCTGACAATCGCCATTGTTTATCAGCGGCGAATGCGTGACAGGGCCGAGCAGCGTGCGCATGAGATGACCATCGGCCTACGCGATAGCGAGGCGCGTCTGCGGCGCCAGCATCGGTTTTTGCGCGACATCCTCGATACCTTGCCCGAGCCGGTGGTGGTCAAACATCCGTTCGGCGAAATCCTGATCGTGAATCGTGCCTATGCTGAATGGGTTAACCAAGCGATCGACCGGATTGTTGGTCATACTGCCCACGAGTTTTTCCCTAAAGACGTGGCGGACGCCTCCGTGGCGCTGGATCACCAGATCGTTGCCGACGGGCAAGCCCGCCGGACCGAACTCGTGGTGCCAGATTGCCGCCGTGGTGGCGAGCTGCGCAATGTGGTGGTGATCAAGATGCTCGGCCACGGTCTTGACGCCGAACCGTTGATCGTCGGCATTCATCAGGATGTGACAGAACTGCGTCGATCTGAGACGCGCTTCCGCGAACTCACGGCGATGGCTTCCGACTGGTTCTGGGAGCAGGATGCCGAGTTTCGTTTTACCGAAATGTCGGCGGGTGTTCGTGTCGGTGGCCGCACCTCGATAAACGTGATCGGCCAATTGCGCTGGGATCTGCCGATCGACTGGACGCCCAAAGAAAGGGACGCCCATCGGCGGGTGCTGGAGGCGCACGAACCGTTTTCCAATCTTGAATATCGGGTGCGCGATGAAGCCGGCCAATGGCACTGGTACAGCATAACCGGCATGCCGCGCTTTGATGTTACCGGCAAGTTCATCGGCTATCGCGGCACTGGTACCGACATCACCTCGCGCAAGGAGGTTGAGGCGGAACTGCGCCAACACCGTGACAATCTGGCCCTGATGGTCGAGCAGCGCACGCAGGATTTGCGGCGGGCAAAAGAGGCCGCCGAATCGGCCAATCGTGCCAAGTCGGAGTTTCTGACCAACATGTCGCACGAGTTGCGCACGCCCTTGCATGCCATTCTATCGTTCGCCCGGCTCGGCCAAACCAAAGGCCCGACGGCGGCGCAGGCCAAGATCGCCGATTATTTCGACAAGATCCATACGTCCGGCACGCGTCTGCTCTTGTTGGTCAACGATCTGCTGGATCTTTCCAAGCTTGAGGCGGGCAAAATGGAGTTGGTCTGGGCGGAAAACGATTTGGTCGGACTTATTCACGATGTCGCCAACGAACTCGCGGTTCTGGCGGAATCACGTGGTGTGCATTTCGAGCTTCCCTCCCACGCCACCCCGGTGTTTGCCCGGGTCGACGGCAGGCGCTTCACCCAGGTGATGCGTAACTTGTTTTCGAATGGGATCAAGTTCTCGCCGGAAGGTGGCCGAATCGTGGTCGAAATTGCCAGCGCTACTTTGCCGGGCCATCATGGGGATGCCACGGCTGCCTGGCGAATCACGGTGCTCGACGAAGGAATTGGTATCCCCGAGGATGAGCTTGAACTGGTATTCGACAAGTTTGTACAGAGTAGCAAGACGACCACTGGCGCGGGTGGGACGGGGCTCGGCTTGCCGATTTGCCGGGCGATTGTCGAGGCGCACCACGGTTTGATTCGCGCCTACAATCACCCTGGCTTCGGCGGACATCATGGCGCCGGTGCCGTCTTCGAAATCCTGATCCCCCAATAATCATGACGTGGAAAATTCTGGTCGTTGATGACGAACCGTTCAACCTGAACATCATCGAGGAATTCCTCGATGATCCTGCGTACCGGTTGAGTTTCGCCGTCCACGGCGAAGAGGCGTGGTCGGCGCTGCTAGCCGCCCATGGGTCCGAAGCGCCGCTTGATTTGATTGTGCTGGATCGCATGATGCCGGTGCTGGACGGCCTTGCTCTGCTGAAACGGATCAAGGCCGATGAGCGTTTCCGGACCATGCCGGTGATCATGCAGACGGCCGCTTCGGCGCCCGAAGAAGTTCGTCAGGGAATTGAAGCCGGTGCCTACTATTACCTGACCAAACCGTATCAACCCGAGGCGCTGCGCGCCATCGTGCACGCGGCATTGGCCGACGTGGCGGACCGTCGCCTGGCGAGCCAGATCGCCATCAGCCATGAGGACGTGCTCGGCCTGATGCGTAGCGCCGAATTCGCCTTTCAGTCCATTGCCGAGGCCCAAGTTCTGGCCGGAACCATTGCCACACTTTGCCCTGACCCGGCGGTGGTGGCGCTCGGCTTGACCGAATTGCTGGTGAACGCCGTGGAACACGGCAATCTCGACATCAGCTATGCCGAAAAGAAGTCTTTGCGACAAAGCGAACAGTGGAACGGTGAGATTGCGCGTCGTCTGGCGCTGCCGGAATTCAGTGCGCGTTTCGCCGTGTTGCGGGTTGCCCGTACCGAGCGCGAACTGGTTTTTACGGTTGAAGATCAGGGTGCCGGGTTCGATTGGGAGCTGTATGTCGATTTCGATCCCGAGCGGGCGTTTGATCCCAACGGGCGCGGCATCGCCATTGCGCGGCAACTCAGTTTCAGCCGGCTTGAATACCGAGGACGGGGCAACATTGTCGCTGCGTTCGTCAGCCTTGAGCCGGGCGCCGTATCGCCAGCGCCGACTTTTACGGGTTGAGCCGGTCTGACACCGGCGGGGCTGGGGAACTGGGGAGCTGAGGAATGGTGCGACTCAATCGGTCTCTTACTAAAGTTATAATCGTTTGCTGCATCTGAATTACGGGAGAGCTTGGGTGGCGGAACGCGACGAAAAACAATTGAAGGTCTTGGTGGTCGACGATACGGCTACCAATCGTCAGATTCTTCAGGTGTTCCTCAAGAAGCTCGGTTTTATCGTGATTGCCGCCGAGAACGGTGCGCAGGCTGTGGACAAGTTCCAGGCCGAACAGCCCGATCTGGTCTTGATGGACGTCATGATGCCGATCATGGACGGCTACGAAGCGACGCGTCGGATCAAGGAAATCAGCTCACGTTGGGTGCCGGTGGTTTTCCTGTCGGCCTTGGACAAGGAAGAAAACCTGGTGGCCGGCCTCGATGCCGGTGGTGACGACTACCTGTCGAAGCCGGTTAATTTTGTCATTCTTGATGCCAAGTTGCGCTCGCTGATGCGCACGCTAGATTTGCAACGCCAATTGGACGAGCAGGGCAAGCGTATTGGCGCCATCACCGACAATCTGGTCGATGGCGTCGTCAATATTGACGAATCCGGAATTATCCAATGGTGTAATCCGGCGGTTGAGGCGATCTTCGGTTATCTCCAGAGTGACTTGGTCGGGAAAAACATCAACATGTTGATGCCGGAACCGTATCACAGCCAGCATGATGGCTATATCGCCCACTATGCAGCTTCTGGCGAGGCGAAGATTCTCGGTCGAGGACAGCGTTTGGTGCGTGGCCTGCGGCGTACGGGTGAGGAGTTTCCGCTTGAGGTCGGTGTCTCGGACATGCTCGTTAGTGGCAAGCGGCAGTTTGTTGGCGTGATGCGTGATGTTTCGGAGCGGGTTCATTCCGAAAAGGAACTGCAGGTCACGGCCCAGCGTTTGCAGATCTATCACGATGCGCAGGAATCGCAGAACCAGCTCGCGGAAGATATCGTCAAACGCCAGATGCTCCGGCGTGAGCTGACCGATCCGCATGTCCATCACTGGGTTGCCCCGGCAGCAAATTTCAGCGGCGACATCGTGGCGGCTGTGCGCAGCCAGAATGGCGATCTTTATGTGATGCTCGCGGATGCCACCGGACACGGTTTGGGGGCGGCGATCTGCACCTTGCCTGTGTTATCGGTCTTCTACAGTCTGGCCGAGAGCGGCGCCGGGCTGGCCTGGATCATTACCGAAATCAATCGCCAACTTAAAGCGACGATGCCAATCGGCCGCTTTGTTGCGGCCACGGTGATTTGTATCGACCACCAGCGTGCCGAAGCCGAAATCTGGGTGGGTGGCACGCCGGATCTTCTGCTGATCGATGAGCGTGGCGTGGTCAAGGCCAGTATACGTGCCGATCACCTGCCGCTGGGTATTGACGATCTGAGTTCCGACGAGGCATCGCCGCAGCGGATCGCGATCAGTCCAACAGACCAGTTCGTAATTTTTTCCGATGGCGTGGTGGAAGCGACCAATTCGTTGGAAGAACAGTTTGGTTTCGACCGCATGAGCGCCGCCTTGGCTTCAGCGCCGCGCCAGCAGCGTTTGGAGGCGGTGCAAGACGCGCTGGTCAAGCATGTTGGCTCAGGTACGCCGCATGATGATATTTCGCTGCTGGTGATCGACTGCGGCGAGGTCGCGTAGACGCGAAGGTGTGCTTGGGCGCGCTTAGATGCGTCTAGATGCGTTTAGGCAAACAATCGGGCCAGTTCGGCGCCCGGTGCGGGTGCCCGCATGAAGGCTTCACCCACTAGAAACGCGTGCACGCCAGCCTGACGCAGGCGCGCGACATCGGCGGTGGTCGCGATGCCGGATTCGGCGACCACCATGCGATCGGCCGGAATCCGGTGCAACTGGCCGAGCGTCGTTTCCAGATCAACCTCGAAGGTGCGTAGATTGCGGTTATTGATGCCGATTAGTGGCGTTGTCAGTCGTAGCGCAATGTCGAGTTCGCGTGCATCGTGGCATTCGACCAGAACGCCCATGCCGAGTTCGTGGGCGATCGCTTCCATATCCTGCATCTGCGCCAGATCGAGCGCATCGACGATCAGCAGGATCGCATCGGCACCCATCGCCCGTGCTTCAAAGATCTGGTAGTTGTCGATCATGAAGTCCTTGCGCAGTGCCGGCAGCGCACAAGCGGCGCGGGCTTGCTGCAGATACTCGGGCGCGCCCTGGAAAAACTGCCGGTCGGTGAGCACAGAGAGGCAGGCCGCGCCATGCTGCGCATAGTTGGCGGCGATTTCGGCCGGGTTGAAATTCTCGCGGATCACGCCTTTGGAGGGGCTGGCCTTTTTGATTTCGGCGATGATCGCCGCACCTTTGAGCGCCGTCCCGTCAGCGCCGACTTTTAGCTGCATGGCGGCGACAAAGCCGCGTGCTGGCGCGCTGTTTTCAGCCTCGTTGCGGACCGATATCAGCGAGCGTTGTGATTTCGCGGCGGCGACTTCGTCGCGTTTGACGGCGAGAATCTTCTCCAGAATATCGGCTGCCATCAGTTGAACTTCCGGGTGAAGGCGACGAACTCATCCACCTTCTTACGCGCGGCACCAGAGGCGATCGCTTCGCGCGCCTTGACGATGCCGGCGCCGATGGAGTCAGCCAGGTTGGCGGTGTAGAGCGCCGCGCCGGCGTTGAAGACCACGATTTCGCGCGGCGTACCCGGCGCATTGTCGAGTGCTTCCAGCAACATCGTTTTCGATTCGGTGGCATCGGCAACGCGCAAGCCGCGATTCGACATCATCGACAGCCCAAAATCTTCCGGGTGAATTTCGTATTCACTAATCTTGCCGTCTTTGAGTTCGCCAATGACCGTCGGCGCACCGAGCGAGATCTCGTCCATGCCATCCTTGCCCCAGACGACGAGCACGTGATCGGCGCCGAGTTCTTGCATCACGCGCACCTGGATGCCGACGAGGTCGGGATGGAAGACGCCCATCAGTGTGTTCGGCGCACCGGCCGGATTGGTCAGCGGGCCGAGGATATTGAAGATGGTGCGCACGCTCATCTCGCGTCGCACCGGGGCGACATTCTTCATCGCCGGGTGATGATTGGGGGCGAACATGAAGCCGCAACCGATGGCCTCGATACATTCGCCGACTTGGGGTGGCGTCAGCATGATGTTGGCGCCCAGCGCTTCCAATACATCCGCCGCACCGGACTTCGACGACACGCTGCGGTTGCCGTGCTTGGCGACCGTGGCACCAGCGGCGGCGGCGACGAACATCGACGCGGTGGAAATATTGAAGGTGTGTGCGCCGTCACCGCCGGTGCCGACGATGTCGACAAAATGCGGGTTGTGTGGCGTCTCGACCTTGGTCGACAGTTCGCGCATCACCTTGGCCGCAGCGGAGATTTCGCCAATGGTTTCTTTCTTCACGCGCAGGCCGGTAAGAATGGCGGCGGTCATTAGTGGCGATATTTCGCCCGCCATGATCTGCCGCATCAGATGCAGCATTTCGTCATGGAAGATTTCGCGGTGCTCGATGGTGCGCTGCAGTGCTTCCTGCGGAGTGATCATGATTTAGCCCTTGAGAAAGTTTTGCAGCAGCGCATGGCCGCTTTCGGTCTGGATCGATTCCGGATGGAACTGCACGCCTTCAACGTGAAAATCGCGATGACGCACACCCATGATTTCGCCATCGTCGGTCCAGGCGGTGATTTCCAGGCAGGCCGGTAGCGTCTCGCGCTTGATCGCCAGCGAGTGGTAACGCACCACCGTCAGCGGATTCGGCAGGCTGGCAAAGACACCTTTGCCTTCGTGATGGACAGGCGAAGTCTTGCCATGCATCAACTGCTGCGCATGAACTATCTCGCCACCGAAAGCCGCACCGATACTTTGATGGCCGAGGCAAACGCCCAGGAGCGGGATCTTGCCGGCGAATTCCTTGATCGTCGCCACCGAAATCCCCGCCTCGGCCGGCGAACACGGACCCGGCGAAATGACGATCTTCGCCGGCTGCATCGCCGCAATTTCTTTCAATGTGATCGCATCGTTACGATAAACGCGCACATCCTCACCTAACTCGCCAAAGTATTGGACCAGGTTGTAGGTGAAGCTATCGTAGTTATCTATGACCAAGAGCATGTCGTTTCCTTTAGCCCGCCTTGCGCGGTCGCCCGCCTTTTTTGCCGTTTTCACGTACCGCTGCCGCTTTGCTATCCGACGTGGCGCTACCGCCACGGCGACCGAGTTCGCGCATCCACAGTTTGCTGCCGAAAATACCGGCGATGAGCTGCGGTACGCCGAGATCGGCGTCCAGCGCTTCCCAGTGCAGACCTTCGCCACCGGGCAAAACTTCGACCTCGGCTAGCGCGGTATCGCTCGCTCCTTCTAGCCCCTGGCCGCGATCGGCCGGAAAGATGAAGGTGCAACCATTGGTGAGGTCGACCACAATGCGGCGGGTGGCGGCATCGTAGCGTGCTTCGCGTGCACGCGGTTCTTCGGCGGCGGCTTGTACGCCCGCAACAACGGCAAGTTCATAGTGCGCTATGGCTTCTTCAACGCGATGGATCATGAATTTTCTCCCATGCGGCTATCATTTCGGCTTCATGCTCAAACACCAGTTCGAGCGCTCGTCCTGCATCCTTGCGACTCGTCCCAACGACGCGCAGCAATCGCACGTGGATCAATTCGATCTTGGCGGTGCCATCAGCTGAAAACACATGTACATGCGGCGGTGCATGATCGTCCGGCCAGATGATGACGCGCAATCCGGCGTGACGCAGGATAATCGGCACACTAAACCTATCTGCTTAGGTTATCAAGTACCGGGTTAGTCGAATCGTGTATCCAGGCCGCTTTCGGCCATTTCTGCGGCACGCAACTGCGCCCGCGCCTTATTTAGAGTCTCTTGCCATTCCGAATCGGGGTCGGAGTCGGCAACGATGCCGGCGCCGGCCTGGACGAAGATGTGGCCGTCCTTGACCACGGCGGTGCGAATCGCGATGCACAAATCCATGTCGCCATTGAAGCCAAGATAGCCGGCGGCGCCGGCGTAGATGCCGCGTTTGCTTGGTTCGAGCTCGTCGATGATTTCCATCGCCCGCACCTTGGGCGCGCCGGAAACGGTGCCGGCGGGGAAGGTGGCTTTCAGCACCGAGAGCGGACCTTCGTCGTCGCGTAGCGTGGCTTCGACGTTGGAGACGATGTGCATTACATGCGAGTAGCGTTCGATGCTGAATTGATCGGTGACTTTGACGGTGCCGATCTTGGCGACGCGGCCGGCGTCGTTGCGGCCGAGATCGAGCAGCATCAGGTGTTCGGCGCGTTCCTTCGGGTCGGCCAGCAGGTCGGCGGCGAGGGCTTCGTCTTCTGCCACATTGCTGCCGCGTTTGCGCGTGCCGGCGATCGGGCGCACGGTGACACGCTTTTCGCCGGGCGTGGTGCTGCCGGCATCTTCGACGCGGACCAGAATTTCGGGCGAGGCGCCGACGACGTGAAAATCCTCGAAGTTGAAATAGAACATATACGGCGAGGGGTTCAGCGTGCGCAGCGAGCGATACAGCGCCAGGGGGCTCGCGGTGAACGGTTTCTTCATGCGCTGCGACAGTACGACCTGCATGATGTCGCCATCAAGGATATATTGCTTGGCGCGGCGCACGGCGGCCTTGAAGGCGTCTTCGCCAAACTCGGAAGTCGGTGCTGGCGAGACGGCGCGTACATCGTTTGGAATGCTGACTGACGCACGCAGTTTGCCCAGCAGTTCCTTGAGGCGCGCCTGGGCCTGCTTCCATGCCCCGGGAAAGCCGGGCTCGGCGTACACCACCAGTGTGAGCTTGCCCGAGAGGTTGTCGATAATGGCAATTTCTTCGGACAGCAACAGCAGAATGTCGGGGATGTCTTCCATGCCTTCCGCGTCCGGCTTGGCGTTCTTGGCCAGTTTGGGTTCGATGAAGCGCACGGTGTCGTAGCCGAAGACGCCCACGAGGCCGCCGCAAAAACGCGGCAGGCCGGGCAGGTCGGGCACTTTGAAGCGGGCCATGAATTCCGAGATGAAACTCATCGGATTGGTGTGATCGCGGCGCTCGGCGACACGGTTGCCGGAGAGCACCAGGATGGCGCCATCAACGACCGAAATGCGCGTGCTGGCCGCGAGGCCGATAAACGAATAGCGGCCGAAGCGCTCGCCACCCTGCACCGATTCGAGCAGGTAGGAAAAGGGATCGTTGGCCAGCTTGAGGTAGATCGAGAGTGGTGTATCGAGATCGGCGAAGGTCTCGAGGGTTACCGGAATGCGGTTGTAGCCTTCGGCGGCAAGGCGGTGGAATTCGGCTTCAGTCATGGGATGCTCCGGGAAAACGGTACTGCAACGACAAGGTACGCAACGGGCGTTGCGCGCTTAGGAATGGAAGATCAACGCCAGGGCCGCCAGGGCCAGGCCTCCGCCCACAGCTCGAGCTGCGGTGCGAATTTCCTTGTCGATTGCGAAGTTGGGTGGAGCATTGTCAGGCGAAGTGTTCTAAAAGGTTCCAAAAAGTCGGTGCTGGCGGGACGGCGTCAAACTAACGCCGCTGCCTCTGCCAGCGACGAAACTATAGCATCGCAGGCCAATCCGCGCACGTCTTGACCTTCGTTGTAGCCGTAGGGCACAAGATAGACGCGACAGCCAGCGCTGTGACCGGCATGAAAATCGTGCACCGAATCGCCAATCATCAAGGTTTCGGCGGGCGAAACCCCCAGTCGGCCACAGGCCCAGATGACGGGCATCGGGTCCGGTTTCGGTCGCGGCAGCAGATCGCCGCTGACGATCGTGCTCATGTACGGGGCCAGTCCGGTGCGCTCCAGCAAGGGCACGGAAAACGCATGTGCCTTGTTGGTGATCACGCCCATGGGCAGGCCCTTGGCCTTGAATGCCTCCAAGCCTTCCATTACGCCGGGAAATGGTGTCGCCTTGCGGCCGTTGAACTCGGCGTAGTGCTTCTTGAAACTCGCCAAGGCATCGGCCGGGGGCGGATTGGGATCGTCGGCCGCTTCCAGCTTGCCAGCGAGTACCCGCTTAACCAGGTTGGGAATTCCGCGCCCGACATAGGCGCGGATATCCTCAATGGCGACAGGTGGCCGGCCAAGATCGGCGAGCATGCCATCAGCGGCGGCATGCAGATCAAGAACGGTATCGAGCAGCGTGCCGTCGAGATCGATCAGGACAGCCTTGATGGCTCCGGTAGTCATTTACGCTTTCGCCAGTTCGCTGCGCAGGGCGCCGATGATGGTCTCGTAGCCGTGGGCATCCGTGTCCTTACGGGCGCCGAACACTGCCGAGCCGGCGACGAAGGTATCGACACCCGCCTTGGCCACTTCAAGGATATTGGCCGGGCCGACGCCGCCATCGATTTCGAGGCTGACATTGAGGCCGCGATCATTGATCATCTTGCGCACGGCACGCGCTTTGTCGAGCACATAGGGAATGAACTTCTGGCCGCCGAAGCCGGGGTTGACGGACATCAGCAACACCATGTCAAGCTTGTCCAGCGTGTATTCGAGCACATCCAGCGGCGTCGCCGGATTGAACACCAGGCCGGGCTTGCAGCCACATTCCCGGATCAGGGCAATTGTGCGATCAACGTGCTCGGAAGCTTCCGGGTGGAAGGTGATGTAAGTCGCGCCGGCTTTGGCGAAGTCAGGAATGATGCGATCGACCGGCTTGACCATCAGATGCACATCAATCGGGGCGGTAACGCCATGTTTCTTCAGCGCTTCGCAGACCAGCGGTCCGATAGTCAGGTTGGGTACGTAATGGTTGTCCATCACGTCAAAGTGCACAATGTCGGCGCCTGAGGCGAGAACGTTGTCGACCTCCTCACCAAGCTTGGCGAAGTTGGCGGAAAGAATGCTGGGAGCGATGCGGAAGTTGGTCGTCATGATGGGTCTCGATAGCCTCGCAAAAAGATCACTTAATTTTAGCGGTGGCGACCATCAGTGCGATTCACAAATTCTGATGCCTTGCATAAATAAGCCGAGCAAATGAACCTTGCGATCGGTTCTATTGAGTTTTGTCAGAATCACGCCTATAATCCGACCAAATAAGTCAAGTAATAGATGTTCAACTGCATTCCAAATTCCAACCCTAACAGAGAGAAATCACCATGATCAACGTAAACGGACGCGATATCGAAACGGACGCCGAAGGCTTCCTGGCCCACCTGGACGACTGGAGCGAAGACGTCGCCAAGGCTCTATCCGCTCAGGATCAACTCGACCTCGGCGAAAAACACTGGTTGGTAATCAACTGGATTCGCGACTACTACGCCGAGAACGCCACCGCCCCGAATCTGCGCTTGATTACCAAGAATATCGGTAACGATCTGGGCGAGGAATATGCGGACAAGAAATATCTGTTCGATCTGTTTCCGTATGGTCCGGCGAAACAAGCGGGACGGTATGCGGGGATGCCGAAGCCGACGGGGTGTGTTTGACCGTTTTGAGCCTGCGGAAGGGTTTATTGGCGAGCGTGTGGAAATCGATGGTCTACCGTCCGTCGGTAGTGAAGGCTCGTGTTTGACTACTGACACGTGGAACCGAGTTCGCGTCGAGAGTCACCTCGATTCTAAGACGTGACGGCATTGGCCTGTCGAGTTCCATCCCGGGGGCGTACTCAGCCCATTGAAAAACCCGCACCGCATTGGTCATGAATGCCGGGGAGACGCTCGCCTCCAGAACTTGAACTCCATCAACCTTGCCTTGGTCGCTTAGCAGAATGTCGAGGACCAGACGTCCTTTGTCCCCTGGTTTGACCACGCCGGGTAGATCCAGATTGCCCAACCCGAGGATTTGATGCATTTCCGTCAGTTGCTCTTGCTGCAGATACTTGATCGTCAGCGGAGGGGTGGGGACGGCGCCACTTACCAGAGGGGGCGGCAAAGCATCAGCCGTCGGGGTAATCGTGACAACCGGGGCCGGCTCAGCTGTGAGCGGGCTCGGAGTATCTTGGAACGACGAGACTATCTCCGTTACCGGCGCCTCGATGGCTGTGTTTGCTTGTACAACAATCTGAATCTGAAAGGATTGATCGGCGAAAGCGGGAGGTTCCCTGACCGCAGATACTGCATGAAGCGCCCGAGGAATGGCAAGAACCAGCGCATGAATGATTAGCGAGAAGATCAATGCCGGGGCGAGAAAAGTACCCCCGGCATCTGTTTCAGATGACACAACTGGGCAACTCAGTCAGTGAGCAACCTCCATCCGACACGACGTCCACCGAAGCCCGGAGAAGTCTGAGGAACCGGTTTGCCCGTCTCTGGCGTTGGGTTGTCCGCCATCGTGACCAGCGGCATCAGTTCGCCGGTCTCCGTTTCGACGACGGTCAGACCGACTGCCAGGGCAGATCCGAGTTCAACTGACATCACCGAGTTACAGGTCTTGTAGTCAAAGACATTCAGGAAGGAATGTCCCCCGGTTGAGCAGGCCGAGGCTTCGGGAACATTGGTTACGACGACGATCTTACCGTTAAGGATGAGTGGATCAATATTCACTCGCTCGCCCGCGTCGGGCAGGTTGACGTAGCAACCCTGGATGAGCGGAGTCTTAGTGGAGGGTATCGTGGTCGACGAGGTCTTGCGCAAGGCCCGACCCTGGCTGTCCTGTCCATCGGAAACGAGAGTTGTTCCCAGCAACTGGCCACGAGCGCCCGTCGGACAGCCGCCCGGCAGAGGGGGAGTTGTTCCGGAGGTTCCGGCGCAATGCCCCACCGTGGAGTAGGTACTTGGTACTTCGCTCGATGATCCGCTCGTGGTACCACTGGTTGATTCGAACACGGTTCCTTTGGGAGCGACTTCGCACAGTGTCCCTGCAGAATTATCAGTCGGACAGGTGACATCGTAGTTCTCTGCAAAGGCATAGATTGTTTGCAGCTTCGTGTTGCTCATGTCCGATGTTTGCAATAGCTGCCCCGTCGCAACAACGACATAACGGGTCTGTGCCGCATCGTCCAGGACAGTCAGTACCGGTTTGACGGTTATTGGCTGCGGTGTTCCGTCAGATCCGGCAAGTTGCGCGATCTTCACAACCGTAGCAGGTTGTGGTGCCGGTAGCGTGGCGGGATTCGCAGCGTCTGCGTCCTGAAGCCGGAAGCGCCAGACGTTCCCATTGAGGTCGCCACCATAAATATCGTTCGCAGTGTTGTCGTGCGCCGCATCGGTAATGTAGGCTTCGATTTTCGCCAGTCCGCTCGGGCTGCCCGCCGTGCCGGAGTTGTTGCTGATCTTTAGCAGAACTTCACCGGTATCCGGCCGGAGGGCAAACAAAACTCCCTCACCGCTTCCTGTCGTGTTTTCGTATCCGGCTGTGACGAGAACTACCCAACGGCCATCCTTGAGTTTGGTAATGATCGGATTGCCAAACGAGTAGCCGACATCGGCATCCTGTGTAACACCGAACTCCCACAAACCTTTCGGTGTGGTTGGATCGGTCACATCAAGCGCGAAGTACCCTTTGCCGCCGGCACCGTAGGCGCCGACGAGAATCGTGTGCCAATCGGATGCAGCGGTACATGGTTGGAAGCAGACTTCGGCGACGGTCGGTGATGCGTTGACGAAATATCGGTGTTGATTGGCCTGATCGTAGCTATCGTCCGCCAGAATGCGCAGCTTCGTCAGCATCGGCCCGGGAATATATGCCCAGCGTTCAGTGCCATCGGCAGCGTTGAACGCGTGCATCATTCCATCATTGGCTCCAATGAATACAGTCTTTGGAAATCCGCCTGAGCCTGCATGCTGGGTCGCAATAGCCGTCTTGAACGCGCCGTAGTGTAGATCGTTGTAAATACCACTGGGCGAGCCGAGAAACACCGGTTGTGAGCCTACCGCGTCACCGAAAATATTCTTGCGGTTACGGAACGAGGGGCTGGCATTGGCGGTTCGGTCCATCTCCTGTCCATAGTGCCCGCGCAAGTAATTGACGAGTGCGGTGGAGTCGGTTGCCGCGAGCGTTGGTGCCGACAGCAATGTACATTGACTGAGGGCGGTCACAGGAGCCGAGGGCGAGCAGGGATTGAAATAGTTGCTCAGCCCCGCCGAAGTGAGGTTTGCATAGTTGAAGTCCACCAGCTTGTTAGCCGCAGCCGAATTGAAGATCTTGATGGTGCGGCTGTCCGAGGCGGCGTCGACCTGTGTCTTCAGCTTACCGCTGCAGGCTTGAATGCCAGTATTGCTGTCCGCCTGAATATCGCTGATACACCAGGTCGCTGACACGTCGACCTCGGCGGTCGTGGCGTCAATGGGGCGTGCTTCAAGGTTGCCGGTCCATTGACCCGTTTGGTAGGACGCCACATAAGCGAAGTTCTGGGTCTGTGTGGTCAATGCCTGGGCGCTGGTCGCGGCTGCTGCGCCGGTTCCCAATGACGACTTGATTGCCGACAAGGCATCGTCAAGATTGCGCTTCAACATGGCCGGATTACTGGCGCTGAAATACTTGCCGAATCCGTTGACGCCTGCATGCCAGAGATCGTCAACCGTGGTTTGCTCTCCCGGCGTTACTTTCGGCCATTTTTTGACTTTGGTCTTGATGTCGTAGAAGTCGCCACTTGTCGCACTGGCATAGTCGTTTTGGAAACGTAGCGTTCCGCTGACGCCTAGTCCGAGGGTAAAGGTGTTCATGTGCTGGTACGCCGGTTCGCTGGAGTTGGCGCGTGGCACATTGTTCTTGCACACGTTTTGCGCAGTCCCCAAAACGCCATTGAAGCAGTTTCCGAGCGGTCCGTCAGTGGTCAGGTTTAGAGGGTTTTCTGGACGTAGATCAGTATGGGCGTAGTAGTAGGCCACGTCGGCCAATGTGCCCACCGAGGACGAGGTGCTGGAATCACCGCCATCCCGACAGACTCCGCCCTGATCGCCATCCCACATGACCGCATCTACCGTGGTTTGCGAAACCGCCGGTGCGCCATCCTGCTGACCGATTTGGGTTGAATTATCCAATTGCGTCACGGCCGAGCAGGCATCGGTGTTCCAATAGCCGTCGGTCGTGAGCAGAACAAAGTTCTGCTGACATGAGTATTGGACGGGGTCGCCTGCCGCTAAATCGCCTTTGTGGGCATACATTTGACCGATTCGTTTCAAGGCCCCACGCAATGGCGTTGAATTGGCGGGCGGTTGGGCATATAGTTTGGTATACCAGTTTTGCTTTTGTCCGGGAGAACCGTCAGCGAAATCGGCGGCACGAAGAAAACTGGAGGCTCCTGTGGACGTACTTTGCAGCGTGGCAAAGCCGATCCGGTAGGTCGATCCGATGCCCGAGAACGCCAGTCCGACGCCTGTCTTCATGGCTTGCAGGCGGGTGCGATAGTAGGCATACCAGTTGGCAAAATTCGTCGATTCCTCGGCATAGGTGCAGTAACCCGTGGCGGCACAATCGGTTCGGTTGGGCGAGCGATAGAACTTGCCGGCACCAAGACCATGGCAATTCGCCGTCGATGTGATATCGCAACGCGTAAAGCTGCCGACTTCGGCCCGCCGTTCAATACCGGCCAGCGATCCCCCGGAGAAAGGCTGCGTAACGACCGCGATGGTGCCACTGCCCTGGGTACCGCCGGAGAACGCATTACGGGTATTTGGCAGCAGGACGGCGCTCGTGCCTCCGGTCATGCCCGATACCGTGGAAGACACTATTTCAGCGCCACCCGTAACGTCGGTCTTGGTCGTGGCCAGGGTGTCAAGCAGGCCTGTGAAATGGGGCGTCCGACCCCAGGTGAACGTCAGATCGCCACCGGTCCCATCAATATAAACCGACAAGGTACAACCGTCCAATCGTGAACCCTGGTTGGGGGTGAGCGTGACAACGCTGCCGCTCTTGGTAATTAAGCTGAACCCGCTGTTGGAGACCAATCCCGCACTTTGGATACGAGTAGCCATCGTGCTGGTGCTGTTTGTTGAAGTGGGGTCATTGTTGAGTATCCCCTTGCCGCTGGGTCTATTCAAGGCGCTATCCAGGCAGCCGGTCATCCAGATGCCGTCAACGTCGGTGTTGACTGTGCTGGTGCCCGCATCGCCGATTGTCAGAGTGATATCCGTTGGCGCTACCGCTGGGGCAGCGGCTATCGATAGCGTGCCGTTACTGGCGGCCCCCGGGGTGTTTGCGGTGATCGTCACTGTGTCGCCGGTGCAGCTCGCCCCGCCGGTGCACGAGCCGGTATAGCCGTTGCCAATTGCATTTTTGATCGCAGTTGCCGCAGATTGACGGCCACTTAGCGAATACAAATTGGCACTGAATTCAATGTTGGTCGCGATGGTTGTGGGCGTAGGAATGGTGGCAACCGTAATGGAATTGATCCGATATTTCCTCTTTCCGATGTCGCTACCAGGGGTACTGACTTTGATTGACCCCGTTGCGCCGCTGCCGGCGCTTTCCACCGTCAGCAGACCGTTGCCACCCGTTCCGGGAGTGTCTGCGGTCACTTTGACCGTACCGGGTGTCTGGATTGTCCCGCTATAGCCATTGGTGATCGCTGACGCGATGGCATTGGCTGCGGAGTCACGCCCTCCCTGAGTGCTTAGATCCCAGTCGCCGGTGACTGGCCCGCTGATGGTGGTGGTTCCAACCTTGATGGCATCGATGCGATAGGCGAGCGTTCCGGCCGTCGGACCATATGGAGCGATCAGCCCAGTCGCGGAGGCACCGCCACCGGTCACGGTCATGATATTGATCGGCGAGGTGAATGTCCCGGCGGCGGGCGCCGTTATCGTAACCGTGTTGTCCCCGGGCGTGACGACGGCGGCAACATATCCCTGGGCACCAAAATTGTTGATCGCATTGGCAACGGCAGTTGCCGCCAGGTTCTTTCCTTCGGCGGTTGACAGATCAACTGCCACGACCGCTGTATCACTGGAAATCGTCGTGCCGCTGCAGACTTCCGACGGATAGGTTCCGCTGACGGTTCCCACACAGATGGGGCCAAGGCGGTAGTCGCTGGAACCCGAGGGCCCGTCACTTACGGTCAGGGTCGCGGTGGCTTTGGTGCCGGGCGAGGAGCCGGTAGGCCCCGTGACGGTGAAGGTCTTTCCATTGTCAAGGACGCCCACGACAGCACTGGCAACCGTGATGACGTTGGCCGAGGAGCCCTTGGTAATCGCCCGTATGCCATCCAGTTTGTAGCTTGAGTTGATCAAAGCGGCGATTCCGGAGGCAACTTGCGCGTCGGTCTGCCCATATTGGACAGTATAGGTGCCGGTAAGCAGATTGCTGGCGTTGCCGTCAATGGTGATTCCGGTAATGGATTGTCCGGCGACCAAACCGGAAGGAACTGTGATCGTGCCATAGGCGACGTCGCCGGCTGCCGGAATCACGTAGCCCAGAAACTCGGGGATGATGTTGCCTGTGTCATCGTTGTAAGTGCCCTGACAGGCCACCAGTGGATCGGTCTGGGCTTTTGCCGGGGCTTTGCAGAAGCGCACTCCAGCGGCATAGGGGTACGCACTGCCGAGGCCCGGCTCAAGGCAGGTGCTGCCGGTGCACTTTGCCGGGTACCGATGGCTTGTGTCCTCGGTCGCCTGGCAGGTGGCGAAACTACGTCCCGGATCGGCACAATACATATTGGTTGAATACGTGGTTGCGCCCTGGATCGCGTTGGCAGAAGCGGAAGTCCAGGGTATGCAGGTCGTCCGCGCCTCGGTAGTGCAATACTCCCGGGAAATAATTCGCCAGTAGTAAGGCGCCCCCAAGGCATATCGGCCCGTGGCCGTTGGTACGCTGTCGGACCGTCCGGCTGCCGTGGTTCCGCCCGAGCTGGGCAAAAATCGCCGATACTCGTTCGGATATACATAGCCGGTGGTATTGGCTACGCATGCAGCGTCGAGAGGACTGGTCGTGAGCGTGGCCGCGCCGGTGGCCACCGTATAAGTGGGGGTTCCGATAGTGCCGGTCGGTGCAATCAGCCAGAACCCGCTCGCGCCGGCCGTGTAGTTGGTTGAATAGCCGGCCGCAGTCACCTTGGCGACAATATTTGCGGCGACACCGGAGGCGGTGGTCGAGGCGGTGGTTGTTCCCGACAAGACATTGAGCGCGCCGACATTCAATTGACTGATGGTCGTGGAGGCAGTAGTGGTCTTGAATACCTGAACCCATGACCAGGCTCCTGTGGCCGAAATGTCCTGAGTGGATAATGCGCACCAGCGTCGGTCAGGATAGCCTTGCCCCGCCGTCGCGCCGGTCAGGTTAACCGTGGAGCCGGTATCGCCGTTCGTCAGCTGTGTGTTCTTCTGTTGATCATAGGGGTCCAGTGTGACGTTGGTAATGCTTTGCGTAGGCAGACGCGGGGGCGGAACGGTGGTCGAGCTGCCATTTGCTCCCGGTTCGTAGGTGAAGTCCGGATTGTAGGAAATTAGGTTGAAGTCCGGGCTCATGAACGGAGGGTCGCCGATATAGCAGTTTTGGCGCGCATCTACGAGACTGGACCCTTGGTCGAAACAGCTCGGGAAACCACCGGTGGTACCGGTGTAGGTAGTCAGATAATCCGGAACGTAGTCTTGCCCCATGCTGCCCGACGTATCGAGAACGAACATCAGGTTGGGATACACCGATGTGGTGGTCGCCCCGAAAAGGGGTTCCTGGGCGAGATTGACGGTTCCGGCGCTTGACAGACCTGGTGCAAGCGCAAGAAAGCTCCCACACGACAGCGCGATAAGCAGGCCGTTGCCGATCTTTTCAAAGGCGCGGCGGATGGGGTATTGGTTTCGCATGATGGTTTCCTTCATGAGTACGGTTCAGCGCATCCAGAGCTGAACGTAGGTAGCGCCACTGCGCGGCCCGGTGACGCGAATGGTGATGCGATAAACCGGCACGACCGGGAGGCCTAGTGTCTGGTTGTTGGCAACGGTGATATTCCCTTTGGACTGGCCTCCGGTAGATAACTCGACCAAACAATTCGAAATGCGCGGGTCTCCCGTTTGTGTCGGGCTTCCCGAAAGCCATGCCTGCTCGCACATACGGTGAATGATGTAGCGAATGTCGTAGCCAACCAGCGCCGCCTGTTGCCCGGCTGTCCATGCGGCCGACGCATTGTTGAAGGCATAGGCATTGGTCCAATTTGCCGCATTTCGGTAGTCGAACGTTGGGTCCGCCCAGGCAAAATACCCCCCGATTGGCGGAGTTCCACCTGTCGGCGCGCGTGCCCCGGTCATGTCGGCTCCATTCATCCATAAACACGATGCGGATCCACCCAATGAGCACGTCCCCGAAGTCGTTGCATTGCCCAGTACCGCGACCTGGGTTCGTGCTTCTTCCATTCCGGCATCGGAAATGGCAACGGCCGCCCGGTTGAATGCGAGATTGCCGGCCAGAATGGCGCTGGTATCTACAGCACGCATGAAGCCGATTCCAGCGAGGGAGAGTGCGACCAGGGCAATCAGCGCCATCAGCAGGACAACGCCCTGCTGCGCACGTCGGGCCAGGTTAAAGGATGGTTGCGGGGGTGATACCAACGGCGAGCTCATCGTTCAGTTGCTCCAAAACATGTTGCGCAACGAAACCGTGGTCTCAAAGACTTTGTAACGGTAACGGTTCCAGTTGGCACCATCATTACCATTCGCCAAGAACACCTGATTGGCTGCCGGTGCGCCACCGCTGCAGTCGATGTCGGGGGTATTGAACCCCGACCATAGCGGGGCACAGTCAGCCGTCGGAATTACATCCCGCTCCATCTCCTTGTTTCTGGCGACCAGTACCAGTCGCACAGCCTTGAGGCGGTCCCAGTTGGTCGTTGGTGTGGCGCGTGTCCATTCCCCGGCCGCCACCATCTGATCGGCGTCTGCATCAAAGCCATATTCCGTCTTGAGTGAAACGATGCCATCACTGAAGACCTGCCAGCTTGCCGCCTGGGTGCAGTTCTGGAACAGCGGCGCACAGCCGGTCAATTGCCCATTCCGGATGGCAAATGCCTTCATGGTAAAACGCTCGGGATTTCCAAGGCTATACAGCAGGCCGCTGGTTCCGGCGAAGGCGTTACCCCCGTTCCAGACCGACGTTTCCTGTTGGCAGTTGTTGTAGAAGTTGTTGAAGTTGCCGGCGGCATGACCGATTCGCGCTGCGGTGGCGACCGTGAGCGGCACTGTGTTGCCACAAGCCGCTTCACCGGCGACGTTGGCGCCTTGGTTGGTTAGCGAGGTAATCTGGGAAATGCGACAAGGAAAGGTCGGTTGGACCACAATGACCAGATCGCCCGAGTGCAGTCCCGCAACCGGAAACCAGGTACGGTCAACACCAAGTGCGGCATTTACATTGGGGAAGTCGGTGGGTTCTGTCCATGCGCCAACCGTCAGTCCTCGACCCATGAAAAACTGCGAGCCACCACCGATGATCTGGATGATGTCCGTATTGGCGTCAAAGCCGGCCGCGTTGAGGTGTGCCGGTGGTGTGGCCGCATCCCAGATGCGAAAGGGGGCGAACGAATTGACCGGGAGCGTGATATTCCCTGGTCCTGCCGTATTCGATGCGTTGACGGTTTGACCATAACAGGTGTTGAAGATTGTGTTCTGATCGCCAGTCATGCCGTCACCCGCACCCATGATCGAGCGCTGAATGGTTTGCAGGGCAATGGATCCGGACGATTCGGCACTATTGCTGCCGGTTGTCTGGCGTCTTTGCGCCTCAGTGGCAGACATTGCCTGCATGATGACGACGACGGTGATTAGGCCGATCATCATGGCGACCATTAGCTCGACCAGGCTGAAACCATGGATCCGGTGTGCGGGTCTTCGCAAGAATCTCATGATTAATCAACCAGTCGCGAGAATTGTGAGAAGGTTCTGAGTACGCCAGAACTTGTCGTCCAGTTGACCGTGACCGTCGCCGCACGTACCTGATTGGTTGTTGGATTCAATGGGTCTGCGGACGACTCAATCGCAATATTCAAACTTCCGGTGGGAAGGGTGCGTACCAGCATGGTTTGCCATGTGCCGTAAATATTTACGTCGGCTGAGCCACCGATACCAGTCTGGGAAGTCGCTGTATATACGCCGTCGTAATCGGTAATTAAGTTTGATGCCGCAGCTGCCCCCGTCTGTAGGTTTTGAGTGGCCAGGTCACCCGCTACTTTGTCGGCCAGAAAGCTGGCGTCAGCACGTGCCTTGGACTCTGTCGTCAGGCGAATTCCTTCTGCCTGGAGTTTGATTAGTGCAATTAGCCCGATGGCGAAGACCAGAGTCCCAACCATGGCTTCGATCAGCATAATGCCGGCTTGCTTGCGCAGCGAGCCACGAGGAGAACTTCGGCGCACCGAGTGTTTACGGTTGATCATGTGCAAATCCTTGGATCATTGACATGTTTGACCGGCGCCAATCCCGGGTCGCACATTCGAATATCACCCCACGAAGAGACCTGTACGCGCAGGCAGCGAATAGTCCCCGTGGCGGGATCAGCGAAGTCGCTGAAACAGGTGCCGACGCCGGGGTCGGAAATATCGATGGCGATGGTTGCCGGTGAACTGGTCGCCGGATTCATCGCGCCGGTACAAAGTCCGGAGGCATTATTGATGCGCGCTAGCGCACCAGTTCCAGTGAAGCAGGCAATCGAGTCGGCCAACACGCCGCCACCCAAACCATTGGCGGTTACTGTGATGGTGGTTACTGTCGAGGTAAGCTGGAGTGGACTGGAATTCAGAAGTATCACGGGAGGCGCGGCATAGGGATTGCTATTTGTGGTGTCGGGCGCCTGGATATCCTCAGGCAGGTTGCAGTTGCCCGTTGGGTCCCCGTGACTAAGTTGCCACAGGTTGCTTGTCCCCGTGACCGCACATCCACCGGTTGTGTCAGTGACCAACTGAAAGCGCACCATGGCGTTGCGCTTCAATGCTTCGCCACGGGCCAGGCGAAGTCCCGAAATAACTGACTCCGCCTGATTCCGCAAGCGGCTGTTAGCCATCCAATCGGTAGCAGCAGGGATCGCAAGTGCCAACAAAATAGCCAAGATCGCCACGGCTAACATCAACTCGATGAGCGTGAATCCTGCTACCGAAACGCGTCGCGTCGGGCACATGGTCATGGTGCTCAACAGGTTCCCGGGTTGGTCGGCCAACCGGCGGTGAATGTGGTTCCACTGTCAATCGAAAACGTCCGCACATCTTGCTGATTCACCTGGAATCGATAACAACTCAAGTCCTGCCCTGCGTTTCCACTAAGCGTGATGGTGTAGGTTTGTGGCAATGCCGGTGCTGCAGCACTGACCACAGCGCATGTGGGGGTGAAGTAGCGCAAATTAAGGGCGACCACTCGTGGATCTGTCGGCGGTACGCCACAGGTGGTGGTCGCCGATGGAGCGTAGCCACGCATGTCTTGATAGTACTGTTCCATCCAGGTGCGGTATTGCATCAAGGCGGACGTCGCTTCGACGACCTTTGAGCGACGGATGTATCCGTTATAGTTGGGGATAGCAATTGCAGCGAGAATTGAGATGATAGAGACTGCGATCATCAGTTCAATGAGGGTGAATCCGCGTGAGAGTTGGTGTCTTTCGAATAGCGATTTCATGTCGTAGTCCTTTAGTCTTGGTCTGGATTCTGCAATGGAGATGAACGATCTTGTATCGGCGAAGCCGTAGCAATAATAGGGGAAACCTTACCGCTCATTGAGTGGGCGCGGGGCATCAGCCTCCCCCGCGCCGCTGACTCAACGGATGGCGCGGTACGGCCGGGTGCCGGATGGCTTCGTTTTCGTCGTGGCAGGACTTGGTCGCCGTCCCGCCAGCACCGACTTTTTCGCTTTGATGACAACAGGTGCAGTTCCGGCCGGCTGCCACCCCGGAATCAGATGCTTCTTCCCCGGGCCGATCAAATCGGCGCGGCCCATACTTTGCAGGGCTTCGCGCAGCAAGGGCCAGTTGGCGGGGTCGTGGTAGCGCAGGAAGGCTTTTTGCAGCTTGCGTTCGCGGCCGCCGCGCACGATGGCTACGGTTTCGGATTTGTCGCTGACTTTCTTCAGCGGATTTTTCTCCGTGTGCCACATGGCGGTGGCAATCGCCAGTGGCGTGGGCAGGAAGGTCTGCACCTGGTCGAGACGGAAGTTGTTGCGCTTCAACCAGAGCGCGAGATTCATCATGTCTTCGGTCGTCGTGCCCGGATGCGCGGCGATGAAGTAGGGAATCAGGTACTGTTCCTTACCCGCTTCCTTTGAGAACTTCTCGAACATCTGCTTGAAGCGCTCGTAGCTGCCGATGCCGGGCTTCATCATCTTCGACAGCGGGCCTTCCTCGGTATGTTCCGGCGCGATCTTCAGGTAGCCGCCAACGTGATGCGTGACGAGTTCCTTGATGTATTCCGGCGACTTCACGGCGAGGTCATAACGCAGGCCGGAACCGATCAATATCTTCTTGATGCCGGGCAGGGCGCGGGCCTTGCGGTAGATCGAGATCAGTGGCGCGTGGTCGGTGCCAAGGTTTTCGCAGATGCCGGGATAAACGCACGACAGACGCCGGCACGACGACTCGATTTTCGCGTCCTTGCAGGCCATGCGGTACATATTGGCGGTCGGCCCGCCGATGTCGGAAATCACGCCGGTGAAGCCGGGTACCTTGTCGCGGATTTCCTCGATTTCGCGCAGGATGGAGTTTTCAGAGCGGCTCTGGATGATGCGGCCTTCATGCTCGGTGATCGAGCAGAAAGTGCAGCCGCCGAAGCAACCGCGCATGATGTTGACCGAGAAGCGGATCATCTCCCAGGCTGGGATTTTCGCGTTGCCGTAGGCCGGATGCGGCGCGCGGGCGTAGGGCAGGTCGTAGACGCTGTCCATTTCCTCGGTCGAGAGCGGCAGCGGCGGTGGATTCAGCCAAACATCGCGTTCGCCGTGGCCCTGGATCAAAGCGCGAGCGTTGCCGGGGTTGGATTCGAGGTGAAAAACTCGCGAGGCATGGGCGTAGAGCACCGGGTTGTCGCGCACCTGTTCATACGACGGTAGGCGGACGACGGTGTGGGCGCGCGTGTCTTTTCGCGCTGTGAGGCGTTCGGCCTTGGGTACGATACGAATTTGCGCCGTCTCACCAGAGCCGACTTTTGCGGGCGGAGCTTCCATCGCATACGGATCAGGATGTGCATGGATTTGCCCCGGCGTATCGACACTGGTCGAGTCGGTTTCCACCCATTCCGCAGACGGCTTCCATCCACGCGAAACCATGAAGGCGGTGCCGCGCAGATCGCGGATGGTGGCTATCGTTTCGCCCTTCGCCAGCCGGTGTGAGAGTTCGACCAGTGCCCGTTCGGCATTACCGAAGATCAACAGATCGGCCTTGCTGTCCGGCAATACCGAGCGCCGTACTTTGTCGCTCCAGTAGTCGTAATGCGCGATGCGGCGCAGCGAGGCTTCGATGCTGCCGATCACCACCGGGACATCCGAAAACGCCTCGCGTGCGCGCTGGGCATAGACCACCACGGCGCGATCCGGGCGCTTGTTCGGCTCGGCGTTGGGTGTGTAGGCATCGTCCGAACGAATCTTGCGGTCGGCGGTGTAACGATTCACCATCGAATCCATATTGCCGGCGGTGATGCCGAAGTACAGCGCCGGCTTGCCCAATGACCGAAAGGCGTCAGCCGAATGCCAGTCCGGCTGGCTGATGATGCCGACGCGGAAGCCCTGTGCCTCCAGCAGCCGCCCGACCAGCGCCATGCCGAAGCTGGGGTGGTCGATGTAGGCGTCGCCGGTGACGAGGATGATGTCGCACTCGTCCCAGCCCAGCGTATCCATCTCGGCGCGCGACATGGGTAGGAAGGGCGCCACGCCGAAGCGCTTGGCCCAGTAGGGGCGATAGGAGGTGAGGGCTTTTGGTGGCTTTTCCACCGTGAGAGAGTCTGCCATCGCGGCAGTTTAGAGGATGACGCGGCTTTGCGCCGGCAGGTGCCGCGCCAAAAAATCCATCTGGTCGGCGAGGATGTGGCGGTTGCTAAGGATCAGGTATTCGGCCTTGTTGGGCACGTAGGGTGCGTACATCAGATGCATGTGCGCCTGTTCCGGGGTGCGGCCACTCTTGGTCTGGTTGCACGGACGACAATATCCCGACCTTTTCATATTTACTGGTTAGTGAGGCATGCTGGCCAGTTTTACTCCCAATTGTGGCGGTTTTGCCCTATTTATTCATTCTTGACCGTCGTGCTGACTGCAGGGGTATTGTGATATTTTTACCAACTAACTTACTATATCGGGTACGATGTTTGTGTGAGCGATGTCCAAAGCACTTACGCTGTCGTCCATCTGGGGATTTCTGCCCCGGATTCTCATACCTTGCCCGTCCTGGTTGAACTCGACGACCCCGAACATCCGACTATTTCGTTTAGCGTGGCGAAGTTTGCCCGCTACCTGCAGCGGGAGGGCCTTTCCAGTTACGAGAAAATCCAGAAGATGGTGGGCTCGGTAGGCAAACTTCGGGACTTCTATGTCCTTGTGCGCCGAGCAGAGATGGTACCGGCTGGCGGCTTCAAGTCACTGATCGAAGACTTCTTGTTTGCTTACGATCGGGGGACGGAACTGGGGTGGCGGCCCGCAAGCAATCAAGAATACTTGAGTACGCGAGCGGCTGTCATTGAGTACCTGAAGTTCGTATACGACAATTCCGCCACGACATGGCCCGAACGTGAGTTACGTTTTATCGCTGACTGCCGAGCCTCCTGGCAAAGCGCAGAACATGCGGAAAAAAGCCTGCTGTTTCATACCAAGAAGCGCGACCGCAAGAAATCTAACGGGCGCAAGCGCAATTACAAGGGGCTGCGTCACTTCAAGCCATTTCCTCCGCACTTGGTGGTACCGCTCATAGAGAATACCAAGAATGTCCGCGACAAGCTGCTATTTACCCTCATGGCGTACGGTGGACGCCGGCTCTCGGAAATGCTGCATATGTTTGTCAGCGATATTGAAACAAGAAACGACAAGTTGAGCGTCAAACTCCGACATCCCGACAGATCACCAATGGTGTGGATGAATCTTGCTGGCAAGCGCGTGAAGGGTACGCGTGGTGAATACCTTAAGACGATATTTGGCGTTCTACCTCGTACCGAGCATGGCGCCAAGCCGAGTGCAGTCGGATGGAAAGGGGTGAAATTCGACGACGAGGCGACAATGGTCTCCGACTTGTATTTCATCCGCGAAGTCGAGCGCTACCTTTTGCATCTCCATCGCCAGTACCTGTATGACGTTCGTGCGAGCGTACCGAGATTGCAGCATCCGTACTACTTCGTGTCGGCTGACGGGAGTCCGCTCAAGATCCAAGCCGTCGAGAAGCAATTCGAACTCGCATGCAGACGGTTGGAGAAGAAGTACGGCATCTCGCTTGAAGGCTATTCTCCGCACTCATTGCGGCACTATTACGGGTTCTACTGCGCAGACGTGCTCAAGGAGAACCTGTTGATGATCCAAAAGTGGATGGGCCACATGCAACCATCCTCTACAGCTATTTACGCCCACATTTCGCCGGAGACCGCGCACGCCGAGTTGGTACATGCGGAGATGCGCGCCAAGGTAGAGGAGCGCATCTACCTTCCTCCCGCTGAACGAGAGGCAGTCGCGAGAAAATTTGCCGAGCACGGTATTGATCCAATACCGGAAGCTTGGCGGTTGGGCTCGACGATACATGGAGTGTTGGATATCACTAAGATGAGGAGACCAATACGGTGAAGTTCAAATACCTTGGAAAGCAAGAACCGGAAAAATTTCTTTCGCCGAGTGCCTTCGCAACCCCGGTTCTGCTGAATACGGAGAAACTAAAGTTTGCTCTGATCGCAGAGCCATCACTGGCTGAAATCAGGAGCACCATCGAGGAGTACGGAAACCTACGCCGCGAAGCGCGATGGAACGAGTTGATGGAATTGCCAATTTCACCGAATGGTCAAAATGCGCCATCATCGTTCATTACGCTCTTCATGAAGGCGGGAAGGTCACTTCGCTGGCTGACCACCGAGTCTTCCTTGAGGCTCGGACTAGGCGCGACGCTGATGGAGGTCATGAGCAAGGTTGCGACGCTTTCAATAGATGAGCAACGCGAATTGGCGTCGTCGTTCAAGCCTAGCAACATCCCAGAGATGCTTGCCAATTACCATAGTCGCAAACACGATCAAACTGGCTACGGGTATTTCCTATCAGTGCTCGACGACGCTGGTTCGGCATTTGAATTCTTTGGCAAGCTGATCGACTCCACGCTGGGCAACGTAGCCGATGATGATTATCGGCTTGGAACCCCGAAAATGGGCTTCCATCAGATGCGTGTGTTCGAGTTTCTCGGCATGGCAGTACAGCGGAAGTGGTTGCTGTTCCCCTTCGTCCACAATAGCTCCGGGCATAAAGAGCACTACATCTTGTTGCATGGGAAAAACGTTGGACGGTACTTCGATAAACCGTATCGGCCTGCAGAGTTGGCTCCGTTACTTGCGGCGATTGCCGAAATTCCGGTGCCAAAGTCGACTCACGGGCTCATGTTTCAACACCTTCGCAACTTGGTGGTTTGCTCTACCTTTAGGACACTTGAGCAATGCAGCCCGGAGCTATTTGAGCGTTGCCTAGCGCTGATTTCCGAAAGTAGCGCGCCGATGACTGTTCAGACGGGTGGTATGGCCCGCCGAACGTACAACATCATCATTAAGCTCCAGAATGCGCGCCTTGGTGCCGTAGCACTTCGTCAGGTGGTTGCTCCTACCAAGAAGATGTCCCTTGCCGAGTATTCGTCATTCCAAGACCTTCGCGACAAGGATTTAAAGTGGAACGCTTGGGCGGATGCCTTTGAAGCCTTTATCCGCGCTTCAACCGATACTCAGGGAACTTCGAAAAAGACGGTATGTCGTGCGTTTTTTGCCTTTCTGGCGACGCTAGAGGAGCCACCACTTCAGCCAGCGCTGGTGCTTCGGCATCACATAAACGACTTCACGGATACTGGTGGAACGTTCCGTAACTATCAGCGCCAACTCTCCGGGTCCGGAGAGATAGCCAATCGGAACCTTACCTTGCTGTCGCAGTTCTTCGACCTGGCAATCGAGCAAATGCGGGTACAGCACAAGGGAGCGCCAAAGGATACGCCGTGGTTCCAGAATCCGGTTGATATGAGATTTGACCGCTTTGCTACGATTTACAGAGCGGGGACACAGCGCAAAGCCATTGCTGCCGGGGTGATGGCAATGATGCGCAATATCCTCGTCGAGGGCGACTTTGCATGGCCCAAGGCAGCTAGAGGCAGGGACGACGCCGTGCATCTGGTCGATAGCAAGACGGGGAAGCTGGACTTCGTTTGGTGCCCGAGTGCCACGATTCTGCTCTACACCCTGCTTTCCTTACCTCTACGCGGACTGCAAGGCCGAATCCTGGACTCGGGCGAAGGGGATGCACAAATTTATGATGTCGGTCTTGGGCGCATGGTGCCAAATCCGAATCAGTTGCCCGTGGACGGCCGGTGCGATTCGCGCCGACGCGAAGGTGTTTTGCAAGTCATGGCTTCCGGCATGCTTGGTGTATCCGACATTGTTGGCTTGTGGGTCACAACAAACAAGACTAGTGGCAAGGGGTACGCGATTCCATGGGTGAACGAGGAGCTACTTAAGTACCTGAGCTACCAGCGAGACTGGATAATGCAGTATGCGCACAATCCGCAGATGCACGGGATCAGCGAGGCGCAAGGTCACCGAAATACGCCCGAGGAATGGCAAGAGCGTGAGGAGAAGTTCTATTGCCTGTTCCGGGACCCAAGCGCGGAGCGCTTGGCCGATCCCTCCCTACCGGTGTCAAAGCAAAAAATGCTGAGATTTTGGGGGCAGCTTTGCGTGGAAACCCAGAAGCGCATCAATGCAGTGGCAAAGAACCAAAGTGAGCGAATCACTTTGGTCACGCCTGGCACCGAGAATCGCCGCTATCCAACGGCGCTTTTTGACCTGCACACGCTGCGCGTTTCGGGAATTACGGACCTACTCGACCGAGGCGTTCCTCTCAACATCGTAGCGGAGTATGTCGCTGGCCACGCAACCTACATCATGTCACTTTGGTACGACAAGCCTTCGCCGGGAATGGTGCGAGAGCACCTGCTCAGAGCTCGAGCCTCGGTGGGCGACGCCGATGGACCGCTCCCGAGTTTTTCCCAAGATGATCTTGAGGAGCTTCGCCCATTTCTAGTGACAAACCCCAAATACGAGGATATGTACACTGGTTTCGACGCATGGCAGGAGAACAAGGGGTTGGTGTTGTTTCGGCAATCTGGCATTTGCCCGGGAGCGTCCTGTGATGAAGGCGGGCTAGATGACAGTGGAAGGGCTATCCCTGTTCCAGTAGGGGATCGCGGTCCTTCATGTCCCCAGTGCAGGTTTTGGCTCACCGGCCCGGCGTTCTTGCTCGGCCAGGCCATTGAGGGCAACCAGCTCATCTTCAAAATACGGAACAAGGTCGCTGGTCTTGCGGTCGTGAGAGACAAAATTATGGACGCCGAGGATGAGAACAACTACTCGCGGTCCGATTTGCTACGAGGACAGGCGGATGTCGAGGAGCGCCAGCTCAACGACATGCTCACCGAGTGGTGGCACCGCATGCGCTTCTATGAGGCGTCTGTTCGCAAGCTTGACGATTACCGCGAAGCCCAAAAACAAAAAGCGGATGCGGACGGCAACAACCAACAGGTGGTGCTGTTATCCAAGGCAACAGAAGAAGAGATTCGCTATGGTTTCACGAATTGCACAGAGCTGGAACTAAAGCACTTCCTATCGAGCTGCGCAGAGGTTCTACCCGAATTCATCGCCGGGGACGCTCCGGCAAAGCAAGATATTGAACTGGCGGTGGGCAAGTTCATGGCTATGAATGACGAGCGCGACCTGACACATCTGTTCTTCAAGCTTGGGGACAACGAGCGTCTTACCGCAGCAAATCTGATCGTCGAGCTGATGCTTCGTGCTTTGGATCCACAGAAGGCAAGCGACCTCCTTGACGGCAATATGCAGTTGGCCGCAGTGCCGGAGCTTCGGCAGGAGATCACCAGGATGTTGACGCATAGCCAAAGCAAGGCATTCACCTTGGGAATGAATGAACAAGCGCATGACTTTGTCCAGATTGGAGCCTCGTCGTGAAATCTGCTGTGGAGCCATCGGCCGAACGCCGGGCATCCGATGTTCTCTTCGATGAGATCGTTGCGTCCCGCAATAGCAGTCGGAGAGAAAACATTCGCGCTATCAAGACCGTTTGCAATCAGATGGAACGCGACCGCGTGGCCATCAGTGCGGCGGAGGTAACTCGAAGGTGCGGCGACAATGGCCCCGCGTATTCCACCGTAAGCAACAAGGGCTCGAAGCTTGGGGAATACATCAAGCTTCGAATGACGGAGCAGAAGGCGGACTTGACGCCAATGCCACGTCGGGATCGGAGTCTGGCCGACGCGGTACTCGATCCGGTACTGGCGGCACAGATACGCGACAAGGAAGACTTCGCAAGGTGGGTCGGGAAGGAGAACAAAGGGCTTCGAAACCTGTTGAAGAATCTGTCGCCTGGTTTCGACATTGATGTCGCCCTAACGCGGGTAACCCAGGGGGCCGCGACGGCCTTGATAGAGACGAAGCCACCGACTGACTCCATTGACAACGAGGTTCGGGGTGTCCTTCTGCGCCTGATGGACCACCTTTTTGGTGATCGCCATTACGAGATACTGCGCGGCCGACTGACAATCAACCGCAAAGGTATTCTGGGCGAACGGGAGCTAGCTGTGTACCGCAAAGCCACCGGATTGTCCGACGACGAGTGGCTGCGACGGTACGGTAGTGACCAGGAGGAGTCCCATGGCAAGCACTAGGCAGATCATCGATCTGGACAAACCGCTGCCCAACATCGAAATGGACGTGTCCGAGTCGGAGATAGACAAATGCGGGAGGCGTATTTTGACTACTAAAGGACTCAGCGGTCAGCAAATCGCTGCCACCAACGTCCAGAAGTTCAATGAATGGGTCACCGCACGCGACTCTGTCAACGATTGGAAGGACTACATCCGCCAACGTAACCTCAACCGATCCGAGATTGCAAGGGAGTGCGGGTTCGCTCTTTCGGTATTTCGGCAAAATCCTGCAATTAAGAAGGCCATGGAGGTGCTGGAGGCGCGTCTCCGATCCGCCGGTACTCTTGGGGACGTAAAAACCGCTGTTGGCGTCTCTAGCAAGGTCTCGGAAGCCGCGACAACCCAAGCCGTGGATCGCCGAATCATGGCAGCAAAAGGCAAGGCTGAGCAGAGAGTCAAGATGCTTGAGGAACAGAATGCCGCACTGAGGGCTGAGGTTCGTGATTTGCGCGATCAACTCGCCAAGTACCGTCATCTCGACGCACATCTTTGCAGCACCGGACGGCTCCTGCACGCGTGAGCGATCTGTCCGTCCAAATCCGCATTACTTCCGTTCGCAGTCGTGGTAAGTTCGGTGGCGTGATCTTTGCTGGGCGAACTGATGACGGGGAACAGTACGTGGCCGTCTGTGACCACACACTGATTCCGGATTCGAGCCTCGTCGACAAGGGGCAGCAATGGACGGTGCGGGGTGAGCCAACGCTGCGTGAGCTGGTGGCCAGCAACGGGTTCAAGATCAAGGAAACGCAGATCGCTGCTGCGGAGGCTGAGCTGCTTCGCCCCTCCGGGCGCAACATAATCGCGTGGATTGCCGAGTGTCCCGACTGCACGGGCATCGGCCAGGTCAAGGCCACAAAGCTCTACGACCGTTTTGGCCCTGCCCTGATCGACTATATCGAAAGCAAGAACTTCACCGCCCTGGCCGAAATCATCAGCGAGGATGCTGCTAAGCCGCTCTGCTCTGCCTTCGCCAAGCACCAGGTAGCCAACACCCTCCTTTGGCTGGATAGGGTGGGCATCCATCGTCAGATCGGAAAAAAGGTCACGGACTTCTACAAGTACGACGCGCAGACCCGGATCGAAGCCAATCCCTACGTCCTGATCTCGTTCGAGGCCAACTGGAAAGCCGTCGATGAACTGGCGCGCATTCGCTTCAGTATCAAAGCGGACGATCCGCGCCGCTTAGAAGCGGCTATTGAGGAGGCCCTGTACCGGGGGATGGAAAGCGGCCACACCTGCTTGCCGGCTGGTGACGTCAAGAGTCGGCTGGTGACGCTACTGGGTTCATCGTCACTTGGCGCAATAGCGCTCGCGGCGGGCGGAGGCACCCCCCAGTACCGCCAGATCGCCGGCATGTACCAACCTACCGGTACCCATCTGATTGAAAGCTATCTCGCCACGCGTCTGCATGCCATGGCGGTCGGCGAGGACGAGGGGGGGCAGACTGTTCTCTTCGGGCAGATTGGGGGCGATCTGGGCATTGTGGATTCGGTTCTTGATGCCCACGAGCGGTCTCACGGCATTCATCTGGCTGAAGAACAAAGATCGGCGGTAAAGTGCAGCGCAGGAACACACCTTAGCCTAATCCTGGGCGGAGCAGGCACGGGCAAGACAACCGTTCTCAGATCACTCTACCAAGTGCTGGAAGAGTTGCAGCCAGGTGTATCGATCTATCAACTTGCGCCAACCGGGCGGGCCACGCAGCGCATGGCCGAGGCGACCGGCCGCGGAAGTATGACCATTTCCGGTTTCCTTATCAAGATCGAGTCCAGCGGCATTGCAATAGGGTCGGTCATCGTGGTCGATGAAATGTCGATGGTTGATGTGATCCTGATGTACCGGCTGCTGCGGCACATCCCCGCCGGGGTACGCCTCATTCTGGTCGGCGACCCATCACAGTTGCCACCAATTGGCCCTGGCCTGGTGCTTCATGCCTTGGCCGGTCTTCCAGCGATCCAGCAGACTGAATTGAAGGTGGTCAAGCGCCAAAGCAGCACCAGCGGCATCCCCACGGTGGCTGCGGCGATTCGAAATCATCAGGTCCCATCCTGGGCAACGTATCTTGGAAAGCCGGACAGCGGCGTGTCGTTCATTACTTGTTCACCAACGGAAATTGAAGCCACGGTAGCAAGGGTATACGAAGAACTTGGCGGAAGAGGCCAGGATTTCAGCGTTCAGATACTTAGTATCACCAACGCCGGTGTTGGTGGTGTGAAGAACCTCAATATAGCCCTACACAACCGTTACCGGCAGGCGGCCGAACCAATTTATTGTCATGATGTGGAATTCGGCATCGTTGGCGCTACGACGCTCGATAGAGTACCGTTGAAGGTAGGCGACTTAGTGATCTACACCAAGAACGACTACGCCCTTGGTCTGCGCAACGGCTCGCTTGGAAAGATCGTCGAGGCATTACTGGTGGGTGAGCTCGACGAACCGTGTTGCATAGTTGATTTCGAGGGTATCGAGTACCACCTGAACACGAAGCAGTTGAATGCGGTGAATCACGCATACGCCATAACGACGCACAAGGGGCAGGGCAGCCAGTTCAGCCGGGTCGTCATACCGATTAGGGAGTCACGGTTGCTAGATCAGGCGCTGATCTACACGGCCGTGACACGTGGTGTCGATCAAGTGGTCCTAGTGGGGGACTTGGATGCCGCAATGAAGGCCATCAAAGTACCAGCTCGGGCTACGTTAAGGCACATAATGCTTCCTATGTTGCTTGAGATGGACGGAAAATGAGGATGGCTGTCATCAACCCATTGCCAGTTCTCAAATGCGGTCAAATTTGGCTGTAAGCCCTTGACCGCAGGAGGTCGCGCCGCTGTTCAGGATTCATTGAACCGCCTCCCCGCTCTTGCCCTTATTTGCCAGGGGGCTGGTTTTCGCCGAAACGCTGGTTGGGGGTTGGCGGTATGTGGTCCGTGCGTCCGATGGTGTGGTGGGGAGCAGCAGCGAGACTATTTCTTATCCCAATTAGCCCAACGAACGAAACCACCATGAGTCGAAGTGACCGCCCCAAGAAAACACTGGCTCGCAAGCTACGTGACCTAGAGGATCATCTGCACTTTCTGAATGAGTCGTTGGCAAAGCTCGTTTCTGGCGACGAAGCATACCTAAAACCTTTGGCGGCGGAACTACGAGTGTTGGCCTGCAAGTCAAGTGGAACGGACGGGCTACTGTGGAGAATTCTCGATGAACTGAAGATACACGATGCGGTGCATGTGCATCTTGCCGGAAACCTGGACCGCGACCATCCTCTTGCCAAAGGTCTACAGTTCGTCTTTGCGCCTGTGTCCCTTGCTGGCTCTGGAGATCCACGATTACCCCCTGGGCAGTACTCCCTCAGGGGCATCATCAAGGACTGCGAAGCACTAGTGGTTTCGGGAACTGGCTATACACATGAAAACCTCATTCGAGCGGTTGCCGAGCAAATGGGGTCGGCCCACGAAGACGACGGCGCCGCATCACATCTAATTGAACTGAGCGGGACTGTCGTATCAAACCGTCCCGCGCTAGTTACCATAATGGCATCCGACTCTGAGTTGATACTGGAGGTTGGAGAACGAGCGTTGTCGGCCGCCGCAGCAAGAGGCGATTTCGCAAGACAAACGCGCCCTGCAGTTTCGGTACTCAGCCAACGATCAGACCTTTCTGAGCGCAAGCAAAATACCGATTTCGAGAGTCCCCCGCCAGCGCTGCCAACTGAGGGGACTGTTATGTTCCCCGTCAATCATCCCCACACTGATTGGAGAACCAATTCGCATAGCTACGATTTTGGATTATTCTCTCAAGGACCGTTGGAGGTAAGGGTAGCAAAGTATCCCGATGGCACAATAGAGGTACTTATAAAGGGCCTCGGTGACTACATCGTCGGAACTCGCAACGCCATACCCAATACTGACCAACCCGGTGTGATGATTGGATTCACCTGGACTGCAAGCGAGGTAGTTTTCTATTTGTGTGGTGAGCGCGTTGGTAGCCACGCACTTCAAACTGGGGAAGGTATTGCGGGAACGGCTGGATTCAACTCGTGACATGTAATGCCCCCCCAGCCTAACGTCGTTCAGCTCGGTTAATTCAATATCCATCGCACAATTGTACGGATATCGGAATCGCTTACATTCGAGTTTGGCGGCATTGGAATCGCTCCCCACGAGCCCGATCCTCCACTCTTTACTTTGCTAACCAACGCTTGCTCTGAATTCCCGTTTGATCCGTACCGCCGACGAACATCCTGAAATGACGGACCAACAATTCGTTTATCAACGGCGTGACACGCGAAGCAACCACTCTTTGTGGCGAGAGTCTTGGCAGACTCCGGATTAACTCGACTATAAGTGGATGATGTGGTTTCCGAGTAGGCGTTATTGGAACACCGTCCTCCAACACACTGGCTAGTAAGTCCCGCACATTCGGTGCTTCGATCACAACTACCGCCGTCGCCGACCTGGTCACCGCATCTTCCCTGAATACAGTAAAGGCCAGTACTACATTCGCCATCACTCTGGCATCCGCCCCTATAAGGCTTGCGAGTGTCTGTTGCAACATAATCGTCGCCTGTACAGGTGCCGCTAGAGGAGCAGCGACTTTTCAAGCCTGCACACTCCGTATCCCGATTACAGCTACCCCCGAACTTAACTTGTTGGCGGCAGCTTCCTTGTATACAGTAAAGACCGCTACTGCATTCGCCATCACTTTGACAATTACCTGGGTAAGCCATTCGTGCGGCAGGAACGACGTAATCCTCGTCAGTGCATCGCCCGTTAGCCGAGCACCGGCTTTTCAGCCCCGCACATTCCGTATCGCGATCGCAGGTGCCACCCGAGCCCACCTGTTCGCGGCAACTGCCTTTGATGCAGTAGAGGCCAGTGCCGCATTCGTTATCTTTTCTACAGCTAGAGAGACCATTGACGATCGATGGTCCCAACGTACTGGCACCTGATCGACGGATATCGTGATTGCGACGAGCGGTTTCTGTGGTGAGCAATTCTTCAGCAGTGGATTTTCGGCTCTCTTTTTCTTTCAACTGCCGCAATTCTTCGCGAAGACGGGCGTTCTCGTGCATTTCGCTGATTCGTTGTTTGGCAGCGTCTACATACTGTCCTTTGGGGAACTGGCGGATATAAAGCTCATATTCCTCGGCGATATTACCTTTCGTTACAGACTTCCAGAAGCCTTCTTCGGTCGCGTCGGCAGCAAAACTATGCTGGAAACACAAGCTGCACAGCAACAACATTGCAAAGCGACGCAGCATCTGGTTATCGGTTCGCAATCGCGTCAAATTGACAAATCATTTGGGCTAATCTTTGTAAGGTTCATACCGGGTGGCCTTCAACTCCCCGTCGGGGTGGCGACCTATCAGATCCCACTTCCCGTCGAAATCCGTATCTTTAAGCGAGAAGTCCCATGTTCCGTCGCGATCCGTATCGAAAATGACTTGGTCAATTCGGCCATCCTTGTTGTTGTCAGCCACCATCGTAATCGGCTTCTTTGGATCGTAGGGCGTTCTGAGTTCAATGTCGGCCTTGCCGTCGCAGTCCGCATCGATACCACGCTTGGTCATCGTGTGCTCAGTGTCGGGACTGTCGTAAAGAATCTTGATCTTGCATTCGGGTTTTGCTGATGCAGTGTTTGTTTTTTGCGTAATTCGGCTACCTGGTGTGGCCAAGAAGCGCCGAATTTCATCTGCAGCGACTGCGAAATTCAAACCCTCACCTTGGCCCTTGATGACGTTAATGCCGATGAGAATTCCTTCGTCGTTGATGAGAGGCCCCCCCGAATTCCCCGGATTGATAGGCGTTTGCGTCTGAATCACATCGGCCTTGAATTGACGTTGGTCGCCATACGTGTGCCAAGTAAAACCTTGCCGAATTTGACTGACGACCCCCTTGGTATAGGTCCAACCACCCCCGGCTTTTGGATGGCCAATTGCATGCACGTCGGCGCCTACTCGCGCATCTTTGGTATAGCCCAGCAACAAGGGCCGAAATAACGTCGGAACCTTGTCTGGCCTGAGCAACGCAAGATCTGCTACATCGTCAACTTTGACAACTCGAGCTCGAATGCCGTCTCCATCTTGCAGCTCGCTTCCTTCTTTCAGAGGTTTGATGACCACAATGACCTCTGGCTGCTTTCCCACGACATGCCAATTCGTCAAAATATCGCCGGACTTGTTGATGAGGACGCCCGACCCAAGACCCTCTTTAGTGATCACCAATACGACGGAACGCGAGAACGTTGAGTAAATCTGTGCGCCCCTCGTACTGCGCGGCAACTCATGGGGTTTCACCGTGATGATTCCTTGCGCCGGCTGCATTAACTGACCATCGTCAGGCGCAAGAGCCTTGAACTCGTCGAGTTCCTTCGCTACTTTTTCGTTAGCTCTATCGGCTTTTGTTGGTTTCCGTTGCGCGTGGTTGCCCAAGAGCATGGACTCAATGCTGCTGGTTGGCGCCGCATCGCCCGCCGATGCGGTGCCGATCGACAGTAGGGCTAGTACGATGAGGCGAAGTAGGCTCATGACCACGATTCCATGTCCAATTCTCCCCCAAACTGCTCTGAAAATGTTCGCAGCAGAATCGCGAGCAACCGGCCTATAACTAAAGACATAGGAATATCCAATGTGAAAAAGCGGGGTGTTGACAATGGAATTTCTAGTATTATGATACTAAATCATGAGCAAGCGAAGTATCTATCTCGAGGGTGCCGTGACCTCGATTTCAATGGAGGATGCCTTCTGGCATGAGCTGGATCGCTATGCTTCGGTTCGAGGTGTTGCGTGGGCAGAGGTGGTCCGCGAGTGGTTGGAATATGCCACTCCCTCTGATAACCGATCAGCATCGATTAAAGAAACCATCCTAAATCTTCTTCGCCAGGAAGTGGATCGTCTTCAATCAAAGGTCTCCCGTATTCGGGCACAGTGGCGTATTACGACGTCAAAAGGTGCAGCGCCCACGCTATTGGATGCAGAGGGGACCCGCCTCATCATCGGCCGCGAGCAGCCAGCCGACATCGTCATATCAGACGACGAGGTATCGCGAAGGCATGCGATGTTGGTGACTGACAACGAGCGTTGGTGGCTTATCGACCTTAATAGTAAGAATGGCACGTACGTGCGCAATAAGCGGATTCAGGTTGTGGAACTCGCCATTGGCACCGAATTTTCAGTGGGACAAGCGCGAATCGCCCTGATGAACTCAGAGGTGCTGGCATGACCATTCGTTCGGCCTCGGGAACCCATGTGGGCCTCGTCAGGGAGCATAACGAAGACAGCTATCTGGCACGTCCCGATCTGGGTTTGTGGGTAGTGGCAGATGGCATGGGGGGGCACCTTGCCGGCGAGGTCGCGAGTCAAATCGCCGTCAATGAAATGGCGCTTCGAGTCGCCCAAGGTGAAACGCTGGCGAGTGCGGTGGCAGCGACCCATCATGCCGTATTGGCAGCGGTAGCTCGTGGAGAAGGCCAACCTGGGATGGGCACGACTCTCGTCGCCCTACAGATTAAGGACATGCAGTACCAAATTGCGTGGGTTGGCGATAGTCGTGCCTACTTGATGGGGGCGCATGGCTTCCGTCAGCTCTCGCGTGATCACTCCTTTGTGCAACAACTTCTCGATGCCGGCGCAATTGGCGAAGCGGAGGCCCTACAGCATCCGGATCGAAATGTCGTCACTCAGGCCATAGGCACGCCCGGCATGGCCAACGTCAGAGTTGATACGGTGGAAGGACAGCTTTTTCAGGGCGATCAAGTTCTGCTGTGCAGCGATGGTTTGACCAGTGAGGTCAGCAATCCGCGTATCCATGAACTCTTAGCCAGTCCCGGCAATGAAGCCGCAAAGCTGGAGACATTGATTGCCGCCGCACTTGTTCATGGTGGCTCGGATAACGTCACCGTGGTACTGGTATCAGCCCCCGCCGATGCACCCGAGCATCCGCAGCGTGGTAGCACTGTTCCCATCGACAGCCGCCTACTTAATCGCGCAATCACCAACAATAGAGCTAAACAAACTCATGCCGTCATCTGGGCCAGCGTTACCGGTGCGCTTCTGGCGCTTTTACTGGCCATCGGCTGGACGATGAAAGACAAGATTACTGGCCAAGCGGCCACTACAGAACCATCGACAATCCAAATTTCACCTGGTTTAAACACCAACAATCCTGTGTCCCGCCCACAAAAAGGGGAGAAAAATGCTGAAGCTCCAATTCAAAAATAACGCCCATCCCGAAGTAGCCGTCAATGAAATGCGGCTCACTATTGGACGGGACAAAGCCAACCAGGTTGCTTTGGAGCAGGCCGGCATTTCAGGATTTCATGCCGAGATACACAATGAAGACGGCAAACTGCTGCTGGTCGATTTGGGCAGTACCAATGGCACCTTAGTCAATGGCACCCGAATCCAGGGACGGCGCGAGATCAAGCTTTGGGACACCATCCAGATTGACACCGTCGAATTTGAAATTGTTGACTGCGTATTTCACGCCATCGTGACCGGTGATTTCGCCAAAGCGTGACCGCCGTTTCACGGAAGCGTGACCGCGATTTCGCGGTTATCGTGACCGATGGCAAGGATGTTGTATGGATAGTTGAAGGTAGCCTCGCCGCTTTTTTTGAAAG
>CAMDMZ010000036.1 GCA_945902805.1 Propionivibrio dicarboxylicus
AGCAGCCCATAACCGTCGTGTTTGCTCATCAAAGAGAGGGGCTAGCAAATCAAGCTTTTCGCGTACCGCAGTTTCAGCATGAGCATCCATGCTGCGTAGCATAGCTTAGAACGTGATATTGTTCAAGTTATATATGGACGGCTCCTAAGCGTGGATTACCGTTGCAGCAGGGAAAGAACCTGATTGGGTAGCGCATTGGCTTGCGCCAACATGGCTACGCCAGCTTGTTGCAGGATTTGGTTTCTCGTCAATTGAGCCGTTTCCTGGGCGAAGTCAGCATCACGAATCCGCGAACGTGAGGCGGAAAGATTTTCTGATGTCGTCTGTAGATTCACGATAGTGGATTCGAAACGTGACTGCAGAGCACCGTAGCGAGCGCGTTGGTTGTTAATCGAGGTCAATGCTGAATCAACAATCGCGATGGTTCGTGCCGATGCATCAACGGTGCTTACGTCGACATCCTTGCTTTGCTGAAGCACGCTACCCGCTGGAGTGAGAATATTGAGAAATCCTCCGGGGGTCGCGCCCTCACCATCTGTAACAGAGAAAGACGTTTCTGAGTCAAGGGTCAGTTGGCCGGTTATCCAATATCCCTCTGTATCGGTCCAGCTTGTAATGTCGCCTGACGCATCGACTAGGGTGGCAGCGCCCCCCGTGGTATTGTCGCCATCAATAGCCTGCGTATTTTCAAAAGCAACTGGCGAAGCCGATGTGTTATTGATTCGCAGATCCTTGCCGTTCTCGTTGACAATGTGCAGGCCAAAGGCGCCATTGTCAGTTTTTACCACTTTGGCGGTAAATCCCGTCTTGCCGGCAGCATCATTGAAGGCTTGCGCGGCTGCGTTAAGTTGATCGGCTGAACCAATTGCGCCACCGCCGGTTACACCGCCGGTGACAAAAGAAACGGAGACGAACCCCGCAGAGGGTTGAACTGCTCCAGTAGGTTTAGTCGTATCTGTGGCAAGAAGGAACGAGTAGGTGGTGTTTTGTTGGAAGGCATTGCCGCTGGGACCGCCGGCGCTGCCGTTGTCGTCAGCACCGAGCACAAACTGGGTCGTGGCGCTGGCGCGAATGCCGAGCGAAGACTGGTTGATGGACGCGGCAACATCAAATGCCGAGGCGCCAGCCGCGTAATCTAAAGTTGTTGTGCCTGTGGATGTATTCACGGCAAGTGAGCTTGCCGTGGCAATTATCGAATTATCCCCTTGTGGGCTAATTCTGGTTAGGTTGGCTGTCGCAACTGTGCCCTTTGGTAGATCCCCGAAGCCTGTTTGCGAGGTTGCCGCTAAGGCACCAATTCTGTAGTTTCCGTATGCGTTTGTTTGGAAATTGGCCGAAGTTGCAGTGATGGTTTGGTTGGAGTTCGCACCTACTTGAAATACCGCACCGGTGAAGGATCCATCCAGCAACTTCTGACCGTTGAACTCGGTCGTTGCAGCGACGCGTTGAAGCTCTTGTGCGAGTTGCTGCACTTCGCCATTAATTGCGGCCCGATCGCTTGACGAGTTCGTCGCATTCATCGACTGGATCGCCAATTCCCGTATCCGCTGCAGGATATCCGTTGAAGACTGGAGGGCGCCTTCGGCCACTTGGGCCAGCGAAATACCGTCGTTGGCATTGCGACGTGCCTGATCGAGGCCGCGAATTTGGGTCGTCATCCGATCCGAGATGGCGAGGCCGGCGGCGTCGTCTTTAGCGGAGTTGATGCGCAAGCCAGAGGAGAGTCGCTGCAACGAAACGAACAGATCGCTTTGCGAACGGTTCAGGTTGCGCTGTGCGTTCAGCGACGAGATATTGGTATTGATAATTTGTGGCATGGTGCTTCTCCTGGCTTGTCAGTAGCGATGCAAACGGTTTTGTCTGCTTATCCGTCGGTACGCGGAGCTTGGGATGTTTTCCTGTCTCGGGAGCTATTCAGCAAGTGCTGTGCCAATCAACGACCTGTCCAATTTGCTGAAAATACGGGTGATTCGGGTCTGCTTCGTTTGCTTGAACAGGTCGGGGCGGCAAGTCTTGGCAATTCTTGCCGGTCCCCGGCGAGCTTTTCCTGATTCATGCCGCTTGCAGCATCGGGAAGGCACGTTCTTCGACTTCGGCAACGATGCCGTGGATGTTGGCCACAGCTTCGGTGCGGTAGTAGGTTGCCGAGTCTGATTCGATCCAGGCGGCCAGTGCGTCTTGGTCGTCGAGCGTCCAATAGATCGCGTAGGTATCGAAGTTGGCGGCGATGCGGTTGCTGAAATAAGGTTCGCCAGAGGGCGTAAATTCAACGACGTCCATTACAAACAGCAGATCGTTGGGTTCGCGCAGGGCAGCGACCGTCTTTTTTGCTTCGTTAAGCGGCATGCGCGAGAGCAGTGCGTGAAAACGGTCTAGTGAAAATTCGACACGGCGGCCGCTGGGTAGCATGGGCATGATGTTCTCCTCGGGTTAGGGTGAGCTACAGTGATCTTCAATGAAGTAGCTAATGCGAATCGCGTGCCAGGTCGGAAATTGCCGCTTTTTCCGGCCTTGCGGTACGCGGTGCTTGCCTAGAATCGGGCACCATGTCGCGGATTCCTGTCTATCTTTTGCTTAGCACTGCGCTGCTTGCTGGCTGCGGCCCTCGCGAAGAATATGTGCGCCCGGACCCGCCATTGCCTTTGGCGTGGCCGGAGGCCGGAGGACCGGATCAGGCCTCGCGAGGTCGGCCACCGGCAAGTATTGGCTGGCGCGAGTTTTTTCCGGATACCAAGCTTAAGGGCTTGATTGCACTTGCCTTGGAGAACAACCGCGATTTGCGACTGGGTATCGCGCGACTGCAGGAAGCTCGAGCCCAGTACGGGCTTGCGGAGGCGGACCGGTTGCCGACGGTGAATCTCGTCGGTAGTACCAGTGCGAGCCGCGTCTCGGGCAGTTTGACGTCGTCGGCGGCGCAGGACACGCGCCGCTCGGATTTGAATATCTCACTGCTGTCATTCGAGCTGGACTTTTGGGGCCGTTTGGCGAGTTTGTCGGACGCCGCACGCGCCAGTTACTTAGCCACCGAGGCGGGCCAACAGGCATCCCGCCTTTCCTTGATTGCCGAGGTGGCGAACGCTTACTTTTCCGTCTTGGAAGCGGAAGAGCGCCGCGCAATTACGTTGGCCACACAGGCGGCTTGGGAACAGACGGTCGAGGTAACAAAGAGTGGTCGCGAGTTCGGTGCCGCAACGAAACTTGATGTTTTGCTGGTCGAGGGCGCGCTGGCGAGTAGTCGCGTGGAACTTGCCGCTATCGAACGCCAGCGGAGCAATGCACTGAATGCGCTGAATCTCTTGGTGGGTACCACGGTCGTGGCGGTGCCAGTCGGGGAGCCGTTGCGCATGCAACGCATGAAAGTCGCGATCGCGGCGGGGATTCCGGCCGCCACTTTGATGCAGCGACCGGACATTATTGCCGCCGAGCAGCGCCTGATTGCCGCTCATGCGAATATCGCTGCAGTCCGTGCCGCTTTTTTTCCTCGGTTGGTATTGACTGCAGGATTGGGGTTGGCCAGTCCGGCGTTGGCCACTTTGTTCAATTCAAGCAGTCAAAGCTGGAATTTTCAACCCAGTATTTCCTTACCCTTGTTTGACGGTGGGCGCAGTGCTGGCAATCTGGATGTTGCCGTGGCGCGCCGCGATGTGGCGGTGGCAGACTACGAGAAGACTATTCAGCAGGCGTTTCGCGAAGTGGCCGATCTGCTGGCAGCCCAGACCACTTACGCCGCACAACGGGCTGCCAACGAAGCTCTGGCGACCGCGCGCGAGGAGCGTGCGCAGGCGATTCGTGCTCGCTATCGGGCGGGTGCGGCGACTTTACTGGAGGTGCTGGACGCCACCCGTGCGTTCCACGAATCGCAGCAATCGCTGGTACAGGTGCAGCGCGCCCAGCTTTCGAGTGCCGCGCAGTTGTTCAAGGCGCTGGGGGGCGGGGAAGGGTAGCGTGCGCTCAAGCGCCGTGCCGCCAGAGCCGACTTTTTAAGGGAGGCGGCCAGCAGCAACCAGGCGACCGACAAGCAGCGTTGGCGAAAGCCAGATCACCGAGTCGTCGTAGTCCGGGCTGCTTGGAGCGCTGATGAAGACTCGGTTGCCGTCTACGTTTGGCGCTTCATCCGCTGAAGTTCCACCACTGGGGGCGTTCTTGCCCAAGGCGTAGATGACGGCGATGGCCGTATCGGTGAGCGTATTGGCGGGTGCGGCACACGCCGTCGCGGTAACGCCCGTGCCGGTGTTGCAGATGACGAGGTCACCGGCAATCGCGCCAATGCCAATTGTCTTCATGCCGCCGGTGGTGGAAAAGGTCGAGCTGCTGGCGGTGCTGAGTGCGTAGCGCAAGCGATGCGGGGCTTCGTTGCCCCAACTGTCATAGGCGTAGCCATCATTCGCGGAAGACACTATGCCGAGCGTTGTGGCCGGGAAGAAGCCATCGTATGGATTGGTGCAGGCGCCACTGCCTTCCGGGCTGGCGCGTCCGTTGGCGGCTGATGCCGGGCAGGGAAAGCGGTCATTGATCATCGCGAAACCGATGAGCGCTTCACGAGCTTCGTTCATCATTCGAGTCGTTTCGCTGCGGGCCCGCACATCTTGTTGGGCGGAAAGCGGCAAGAGCATGCCGCCGAGCATCAAGGCGACGATAAACATCACGATCGCCAGTTCGATCAGCGTGAATCCACGTTGCTCCGATTTTAGATATTTCCGGCGTGGTTCCCGTTGGAACACGGTTTGGATGGCGGTCATTGGAGCCATGTCGTGGATTGGTTGCTAATCAAAACCGTCTGATCGTTTAGTAAGGTGGATTGGCCAACCGTAAAGCCAAGGCGAGCCGTGCGGAAGGGATGATATATCGCCGGCGTATCCTTTAGATGTGGCGTGAAAGTGGCGTCTAGCGTGCTCATGGCACGGCCGGTTTCCTTCATCGCAGCGATTCGATTGGCATCGGTGACACTGTCTGGCAGTATCCATGCCTGAACCACAAATTGCTCAGCCGCCCGGGCTTCCAATGGAACCCAGCGCACACTCTGGCTACCGATGGTGTCGCTGGCACCAAATGAAGTTTGTTGGAAGGTGCGGCCGATATCGCTACCATCGGTCACTTGGTACAGGGCCCCCGCGAGTTCGTTAGATTGGTCGGCGTCTGTTGCCCGGGTCATGGTAGTTCCGGCTCCGTTCCAGACGTAGATGCCGTTCTGGGTCGCATCGGTTTGCGCGCGCACCAGTACTCGGTTACCCGCTACCATGACGGTGCAGCCATCGATGCTGGCTCCCGGGCTACTCAGATTGAGATTGGATTGGGAGGCCACGCGCACTTGTGGTCCGCTCCAATCGGTACCATCCGAGCGCCACCAGGTGTGGGCATCGGTGCCCTCACTGACATTGACGATCATGCCGGTTCGCCGCGTTTGTGTATCCGCATCAATCGTTCGGGTGAGTGCCGAGGTCGCTGTGTTGAAGCGATAGATGCCGTTCTCGCTTGCAGTCGTCTGCGCTTTGACCAGAATGCGATCACCGGCCGCAAGCGTGATGGTGTTGATGGCGGTGCCGGGCAGGCTGATATTCAGATTGCTTTGGGTCGCGACACGAACATGGACGTCGGCCCAGTATTGATCGCCACTGTCGGGTATCGGATTGATGCTTGCTTGACGCCAGGTAGTGGCTGCATTGGCTGTTCCTTCCGCAACTGTAACAAGCGCACCGGCGTGTTCGTTTGCGCTGTCAAAGTCGCTGCTCCGTGTCAATGGCGCACTGGCGCCGCTCCAGCGGTAAATGCCGTTTTCACTAGGTAGGCTTTGTCGATGGACGAGGATGCGGTCATTCGCGATTAAGCTCACGCCGTCGATGCTGGACCCCGGCGTTGCGAGGTTGATTTGACCGGTCGTGGCGACTCGCACGGCAGGTAGAACGGGGGCCACAGCCGGAGCCGACGTGGCTCGTGTAATCTCGACTCGCATGTGGAAATCCTGGTTGGTCGGGACTGAACTGAGGGTCGGACTGAGTTTGTAGGCACCCGAAGCGAGTGTTGGCGTGGCGGGTGCAGTCGGGTTTGGCGGGGACGGACGGCAGCCTGATACCGTGGCCGGGTAACCATGAATGTTGTCGTCTTCCTCTGGGGGTAAGTAACAGGTACTGCCCACTAACAGGCGCGGCGCAACACAGCCGGCAACCGACGTGGTAGTGGCGATATTCGTGTCGCCCGCCCAATAGACGATGCCGACGTGGCCACCGGTGTAATTGGGGTCAATCCTGCCATTGATCAGTGTGTCGGTGCCGGAAGGATTGAATCCTGATGTTCCGGAAAAGTTTCGCCGTAGATCAACCTCGATGCCGATCTTGGGTGCCTTGATGATTGGGGTGTCGAGATTGTTGCCGGAATAGCCGAGATGTTGTCGCGCAGCGCCGCAAACGTCGACTCCATTCGCATCACCATCAACGATGGCGAAGGTGAATCCATCCATTGGCGTGGTGGTAAATGACGAATCATTGATGCGGAACTTGAAATAGCTACGCAGACCGTTGCTGAAGGCGTGGGTTTCGGGTTGCCAGGCACAGCCATAGAGGTCGGTTTGCACCCCAGCCGGGAAGGCGGTCGTGGTCCGTTCGAGGCCAAGCGTCAGGGTGCCGGTCGACGCGTTGTAACCGGAAAGTTGCCCACCGTAGGGAGTCAGTGCCGCATTCTGTACGCTAAGGAAAGGTAGGCCATTGGAATTGTTGGCGGAATAACCGGCATCCGGAATGCAGCGCACGATATCGCGATGAGCTGGGAAGGCGGGGGATGTGGCAGCCAGTTGACGAGATCCGCTGTAGGTCCATTGATTCGCGGTGATGAAGCTGGTCAGGTTGCTTCCTTCCAGATAACTGCCGGGAGACTTGCGTTCGGTATCCGACGTGCGAAGTTGCCCAGGCGCGCGCTGACCGGAGAAGATAAGAACGCCATGGCATTTCTTGTTCGCGATGGAGTTGGTTGCCGGGTCCTGAATCGCGACGTCGAGACAATTGCCGGCAATACCCGGATTGGTCTTGCACGCGTTGATATCGCTGACGATGGCGACCAGTGCGTTTTCCCGATAGTGATTGAAATACCCCAGCGGTGAGTTACCTGCTGCGCACGAGTTAGCAGAGTCGGGCGCCTTGCCGTGATTGCCGTCTATGGTTCCTAGCATGGCAATCGGAGTAAACGCGCCGGCACTCTCCAGGCAAGTTCCCATCGAATCCATCAGGCGATCAATATCGGAACGGAAGCTTAGGTTTTTTCGGATCGTGTTGAATAATGTGTCACCAGTAAGTGCGAGTCCCGTGTCGTTGGACAACAAAGTGCAGTCTTTGCAACCTGTGCTAACGTAATTGAGACCTGATTGGAATAGTTTGCTTCGAGTCAGGACAGGTTTCGCTACGTCGGGATCGTCGGTACGCGTTACCGTACCGATGGCGCTGCTGGCATTGTTCGTTCCTGCGAGGTAGTTGGTGACACCGAGTGTGCCGGCAGTTTGCGGGTCCAGATAGTTACGGGCATCATAGTTGCCACCACACTCGGTAATCACATCACCGTTGGTGGCGCGATAGCGATCTTGGCCGGCAACGATCGCTCCCGGGGCGTAGATGATGGCGACGGGACGATCCTGTACGCTGGCAAGGTCGCTGATCAGGGCAGCGGTGCCATTCGCGGTGACGATGTCGAATTGCCCGAGGGTGTCCCAGTTCATTTGCGGCGGATCGAGGACGGTCGCGACATTGGTGGAATTCTTGGCGAGGTACGGTGTCGCCACAATTAGCCAAAGACATTCGCCATGCCCGTCGCGCAAGGGCTCAATTCCAAGCGATTGCCAGGGCAGGCGTCCGACGAGCGCGGGAAGCAGGCCGTCAACCAGACTTACGCCCCCCGGCGTATTGGCTTCGCAGCCTTCAAATGGGCATGCGCCGTTGGTGTTGCGTGTGGAGCCCATATCCGGCATCGGCAGATAGCCGAACATTCTGCCCGGCTGAGCTTGGGCGGTTTGTTGGTCCCGATAACGGACGGCGAAACCAACCAGGGCATCACGTGCCGCTTGCAGTGCTGCTTCGGTGCGCTGCTGCCGCAGTTCATCAACGGCCGTTGGCGTAAGTTGGCCGACAAAGAAATATAAAGTTCCCATGGTCAAAATGACCAATAGGGATATCAGCACGAAGCCGCGCGAATCGGAACGAAAACCCACGATGCGCCGTCTCGCCATCACCGACTTTTTCCGCTTCAGATTCAGTGTGCCGGATGGCGAATCACGCTACCACCCCCCAACCGGGTATCGCGTTCGCCGGTGGTGCGATTGATGGCTTCGCCGACGTTGACGGGCGTTTCTGCCTCCTCGCCAAGGCGAATCGCGGCGCTGCCTGGGTTGCGCGGTGTGACGCCGATGCTGATGCCGTTGGTTGCGGCGGCGCCTTCGGTTTGGGGGCGGCCGTTGATCCAGTAGGTGTTGCGGCCGCTGGTGCGTTGGACGACACCGTCAAGACGCAAGGTTTCGCTTTGGACGGTCTGTACTTCCTGAATTTTCAGTTCGCGCTGACGATCCAGGGCGGCGCGTCGCTCCGGGGTGAAGAACAGGCGGCCGGGTGCTGCGTCTTGGTTGGGTGCGGCGCTCGTCAGTGCAGGAATTGCGAAGACGCTGCACAGACTGCAAATACCCATCAGGCCCAGCCTTTTCCAGTGCGTCATGACGACTCCTGCAAGGTGATCCATTCCAGCTCGCATTCGACGTTCAGTTGTGGCGCCAGGCCCTTGTCGGCGGGATTCTGTGGAATGCGATCGAGGCGACACTCGCGTACGATGAGATAAGCCTTTACCGAGTGTCGCAGATCGGCGAGAAAGGCGAGGAGGTCACCTTCATGGAGAAGTTTTGCACTCAAGACTTGCGTACTGGCGAGAAAGCGATGGCTGCCGGCGACGGCGCCGCTAGGGATCAGAAGTGGTTCAGCGGGTCGCTGGGGCAGGAATTCATACTGGAACTCGCGCAGGTCATGCTCGCGACTGATACGGGCCAATTGTTCGATCCAGTCGAGCCGGCTTTCCTTGCCGATAAAGCCGCGATTCTGCAGCGCCGTGAGGCGCGCGGCTTTGTCGCGTAGTTCTTGTTCTTCCTGCGAGGCACGGGCGAGCTTGTTCTGGCTTTGCGTCCGTTGTTCGCTGGCGAGGCGGTGTCGTTGTTGCGCGGTTTGTTGCTGATAGAGCGTGCCGAGGGCGATTCCGGCAGCGAGCAGGATGGCGCCACCGAGAAAAATCAGGCCCCATTTCAGATGGATGAGATCTGCTTTGGTGAGGGTCATGGCGCGATCGGCTTACCCAGCCGCAGGGAGAATAGGGGCGCTGTTGATTCAGCGCCGTTGCTTTGCGCCGCACTGCTCTTGAACGACTTGGCCGACTCGACATCGATCGGACGTTTGGTCAGCACGACCTTGACATCATCACGCTGCAGCTTGGTGGCGAGACGATCCAGTAGCTCGACCATCGTCCGGTGATCACTGGCCATGGCGGGAGGGAAGCGACCGTCGATATCAAGTAAGAGCCATGCGGCGGGCTGGGCGGCGCCGTTGGCGGCCATCGCGGTGACTGGCGCCGTCCCGCCAGCACCGACTTTTGCATCGAAGCTGGGGGCCAATATCCATTTGAGTCGCTGTAATTCAACGCTCGGCATTTCGTTCAGGGTATTTCCCAAATGACCGAGCATGCGCTCAAAACCCGGTGCGCGTTTTTCCAGGTGATCGAATCCGGCGATGGCAGTGCGCAGATTGTCGGGCGTCAGGGCCGTTTTCGGCAGACTGTCGAGAAGTCTTTGGTAACGCTGGTTATCGTTGATTGCCTGCGCTTCGAGTTCCGAATTGTCTTGGCTGAGCTCGTAGATTTGTGCGGCGAGGCGTCCCCCGAGAAGAAGGGCGCTGAACAAAATGGCCCACGCCACACTATCCAGTCCAAAACGAATTTGCCACAGACGGAAGAGTCGGCGCTCTGTAGCTGAGGCAAACTGATGTTTGGGTGGCCTGGCGAGGAGCTGATGGATCAGGAGCGGATCAGCGGCGCTATCGGTCAGCGGGGTCAGCAAACGGCTGACCTTGGCGATGGTGTTGATATCCAGAATTTCAAACTGGATGTCGGCGGTGCTGTAGCAGCCGGCACGGAAGCTTTCGGCCTGATCAGCATGGGCGGTGATCAGGGCGGACAGCCGGGTCCCGCGCTTTATCTGGCGCTGGCCGACAAGGTATTGATAGGATTTGGCCGCCTCGATATTGCAGGTGGCCGCGACATCGTCCGTGGCGCGTGAGCTGAGTTGAGACAGGCGCGAGAAGTGCATTTTCCCGCGCTCGAAGTAGGTTTGGCGCAAGCCGCCTGAGGTGAGGGTGAGCAAGAGACAGTGTTCGCGCTGTCCGACGAAGGGAAGCGCATTTTCGGCCAACACCAGCGGCACGCTGAACAGGCCGGCCAGCGGCACTTCTACCTTGCGCAGAGAGTCGAGCCAGGGCTTGAATTCATCGGGCCGGGTCAGTGCCGCGAAGAGAATCTGTTCGTCGCGTCGTCCGGTTTTTTCACGTCCCAGCGAAATGCCAACCGACAGCGGAGTGCCGTAGTAATACTGCCCGAGTCGCCGTTTGATCAGCGCGGCGCGATCGGCGCCCTGAATATAGGGAATGTTTTCGAGCTGGAAACCTTCTTCGGCGACATCGGCCAGGAGATAAAAAAGACTCTTGCGATAGCTGGCGAGATAGGCTTCAAAGATGCCCAGCCCCATGGCGTCGGGACGAAATTTACCTTCGGCACGCACCTGGCCAGAGTGCCAGTGGAAGGCCGCCACGGTTTTTCCGTCGAAGAAGAGGACGCGACGATCGGGCATTCGGGCCAGTTTTCCTGTGGTTTCCTAGGGGTTTCCGAGGGGTTCTTACGTTTTGAGCTGCGTGATGATGTCGTAGATCGGGCCGAGTACCGCAAGCATGATCCAGCCCAGAATAAGACCGATCGTGACCGTCATTACGGGTTCGATCATCGCTTGTACACGCTCGATTGATTCTCGCACGTCACGATTGTAGAAGTAGCTGACATTACGCAGGGCTTTGTCGAGTTCTCCCGTGCTTTCGCCCACCCGCAGCATGCGAATGACCAGTGGCGGGAAGATTCCTGCATCGTGGAATGCCGAGGTGACATTCTGGCCTTCGCCGATCAGTTCGCCGACCTTGCGCAGGGCATTGCGCATCACCGCGTTGCCCACCACGTCTTCGCAGGACTTGATCGAGTCAAGAATGGTGATGCCCGACTGATACATCATGGCAAATACGGCGGCAAAGCGCGACAGAATGATCTTGCGCAGGATGTCACCAATGTAGGGAATCGCCAGTTTGAACTCGTCAAAACGATAACGGAGCTTGGGGTTGGACCGAATCAGGGCGAACAAGACGACCGTAACAATGATGGGTGTGAAAACGACGATGTACCAGTAATTCACGAAGAAGTTGGACGTCGCCATCAGGATCTTCGTCTGCATCGGCAGTTCCTGGCCCATGTTGCGGATGAAGCTTGCCATCTTCGGTACCAGATACAGCATCATGAACAGCGTGATGCCAATGACCACGGTGCCGAGAAAGGCCGGATACATCACGAGTTTCTTGGTGTGGGCCGCCAGTTCGTCCTGCCATTTGAGTGTCTCGACCAGGTTCTCCAGTACGCCAGGCAATGTGCCGGTGGCTTCGCCAGCCCGGACCAGGCTGACGAAAACCTCGTCGAATACCCTGGGATGTTCATGGAAAGCTTGCGAAAGTGTCTTTCCGCCTTCGACACTTTCAACCATACCGGCAATAACTTCGCGAAAGCGCGGGTTTTCCATGCTGTCGCGCAGATCGTTCAAGCTTTCGATAATTGGAACGCCGGCGCGCGTGAGCTGTTCGAGATGGAAGCAGAAGTTGATCAGTTCTGGCCGCGTGACATTGACGCGGTTGAGCAGACCGGATTCGCTGACGGGTTCGCCATTGATGAAATCGAGATCCATGCGCTTGAGGCGCATTTCCAGGTCGACGACATTGATTGCGTCAAGCCGCCCCTGCACCATGCGGCCGTCAAGGTTGATTGCCTTGTAGGTGTACAGGGCCATGCGAGTGCTTTACATGCGACCGGTGAGGTCGATCACGCGTCCCACTTCTTCGATCGAGGTTGATCCGTCGAGAACACGGCGCAGGCCATCGTCGGCAAGTTCGCGGAAACCACCCTGGATGGCGGCGGCGCGGATATCACGCACCGGTGCGCGTGTGGCGATCAGGTAGTCGATTTCGGGCGTCATGCGCAAGAGTTCCATGACGGCCAAGCGGCCTTTGTAGCCTTGGTAATTGCAGCGATCACAGCCGGCGGCACGATAAAGAATCGGTGCCGGCTTGGGCTCAGTGAGCCCGAGGAGCTTGCATTCGTGGGCCTCGGCGGGATAGGGCTTGCGGCAGCGGGTACACAGCCGGCGCAATAGGCGCTGGGCGATGATGCCGATGATGTTGCCGGACATGATGTCGGGTAGCACGCCGATGTCGAGCAAGCGTGGCACGGCGCCGACCGCCGAGTTGGTATGCAGCGTCGAATACACCTGATGGCCGGTCATGGCGGCGCGGAAGGCCATTTCGGCGGTATCGGCGTCGCGGATTTCGCCGACCAGGATCACGTCCGGGTCCTGGCGCATCATCGAGCGGATGCCGTTGGCAAAATCGAGCTTGGCGGATTCGGCAACCGAGGTTTGCCGGATCATGCTCATTGGGTACTCGACCGGATCTTCGAGGGTCATGATGTTGACCCCCTCTTCATTGATATGGTTGAGTACCGAATAGAGCGTGGTGGTTTTGCCGCTACCGGTTGGGCCGGTGACCAGAATAATGCCTTCGGGCCGCGCCACCATGAGCTTGAGCATGTCGAGCTGCGAATCTTCGAGCCCCAGACCATCGATCGGCACAATACCTTTTTGGCGGTCGAGAATTCGTAGGACGATGTTTTCGCCGTGGATCGTGGGCTGTGCGGCGACGCGGAAATCAACCGGATGACCACTGATATTGAGTGAAATACGGCCATCTTGCGGCGCCCGTGTTTCGGCAATATTCATCCCGCTCATGACTTTCATGCGTACGGCCATCGCCGGCCAGTAGGATTTATGCAGCGCGCGAATCTGACGCAGAATGCCATCGATGCGGTAGCGAATACGGAGGAAGCTGGCTTCCGGTTCGAAGTGGACGTCGGAGGCATCGCGCTTGACGGCGTCGGTCAGCAGCGCATCAACCAGGCGCACTACCGGCTGGCTGTATTCATCGAGCGAATCGGACAGGCTGCGGTAGTCAATTTCGCCGGTTTCAATCTCGTGCAGGATGCCGTCGATCGAGAGTTCGTGGCCGTAGTACTGGTCGATGGCCCGAATAATCTCGGTTTCGCCGGCGAGCAGGGTCTCGATCACCATGTCCTGGTGCAGCAGCGAGCGCAGTTTGTCGATAGCAACGATATCGTTGGGGTCGGCAATGGCGATGCTCAGGCGGTGGAGATCGGCAGAGTAATCGAGCGGTAACAGGACGTGGCGCTTGGCCAACTCGCGTGGAACCAGCTTTAGGGCCTCGGGATCGACAATCGAGTTTTCGAGATCAACGGCGCGTTGGCCGAGCGATTCGCCAAGCGCATCGCGCAAGGTGGCTTCGGAAACAAAACCGAGCGAGACCAGAAGACGGCCGACCGGTTGGTTGGAGCGCATCTGTTCGAGCAGAGCGATCCGCAGCTGGTCTTCGCTGATGATTCCCTGCGCGATCAGGATTTGGCCGATCGGGCGGCGTGCTTGTGTTCCGTTCATGGTGTCAGCATTATCCGGATAATCGCCGTGGGAACAAGCGCAAAGCGTTGCAAGCCTTGGCTTTTTACTGCTGAATACACCTCAAACTGCGGCTTGCCTGGTTTTCTAGGGGGCGCATTAGGCGTGCGGTGCAACCCCTGGCACCCCTCCGGGACCAGGGGGATGATTTTGATCAGCGTGTATTGCCACTCAACATGGCGCGCAGATTCGAATCAAGGGGCAAGGCGTAATCGTGGGCGGCCAGTACAAGGTTGCTATTCGGCTGGACCACCTTGAGATTGATGAAGACCACATCAGAGGCGATAGCGTAGGTACCAACGATCACTGCCTGGGCATTGTGCTGCTTGGCGACGGCCGTAATCTCGCGGGTCAGCAAAAGCTCGCCCTCGTTCCGCTTCATGTAGACATTCTCGCGGAACTTCATTTCGACCATGTGATGGCCGGCTTGCGAGAACATGGCGGAAATCTGCTCCGAAACCAGACGTCCCAGCGTTGAGGACTTCTCCAGTGCATTGATGTCCACCAGCGTGGCGACGATCAATGGCTGATCCGGCAACAACTTCGCCCTGGCTTGCGCCAACAAGACGCTGGCAGCAGCCTGATTGGTCGGAATAAAGAGATTCTGAGCGGCGGCCTCGAAGCTTGGTCGCGGGGTTGTCGGCGCACAGGCTACGCCGGCGAGCAAAGTCGCCGACAATATGGCGGCGGTGAGGACGCGTGTGCGGGTGAAGGTCATTTGCCAGCGCCTCCTTTAGTCGTGTAGCACGGTGCAGGACCGCAATCACCAACGACGCTCAGTGTCGGCGGCGGCGGGGGCGGTGCACTTGTCTTGAGCATGCAACCTTCGGCCTGCCAGCAGTAGAGGGACGCATCGCCATCGGCGATGTAATAGACATTGGTGCTGCGAGCGAGGTATTTGCCACCTTTTGTCGCTGAGGCGGTGAGAATCAGCTCGATCTGTGGCGTTTGTCCCTTGGCGAACTCAGACACGTTCCATTCGTAGATATCAGCAGCGACTGACCCGGCGACGATGGCGGTGCCCGTTGATTGATTGACGCCGATTTCGCGCAATGCCCAAACACCCGTGGATAGCATGGTGAATTTACCCGCTCCCATGTACTGGCTACGATCGGGAGTGAATTTGACGGTCTGCGCCTCGATGGTGACGAGAATATCGCCCGGTCCGGATGTCGCTACGCTATGGCCCTGATTGACCAGGCGCGAAACAAACTGGCTGTGGAAGGCTTTGCCAAAAGCGCTGGTCGGATCGCTGCGACTGACAAACAGTGGCGGACAGTTGCCGGCGGGGGCGATGCACGTGGCGCCTTTGGCCAGTGCGGCCGCCAGTGTATCGGCTGTATCGTTGGCGATTACTTGCCAATGTTGACCCGCTTGCAGCTTCATTTGCTTTGCAGTGGCGAAGTTGGTCGCCAGCGGTGCTTCGGAATGTGGAAACGGAGCGCAGCCTGCCAACATCGAAAGCGAGGCACCCAATATCAAGTAATTTCTCACGATAGACCCCCTTAACTATTGAACATTAACAATATAACCATATTGTTAAGGAAAAAGTAAACAACAAAAACGCGTGTTTGGCGAAATACCAAGTTCATTGTTCATTGCCAGCACTACAAATTCGATAGTGATTCTGTTTGCGGGTTCGCGAGTTTGCGAGTTTTCCTTAGGGTTGCAAGCTGCGTAGGCGCGCGCGCGCTTGGTCCGGTTCAAATCCTGCGGCGTGACGTTCAGCGGCTTCAATGGCCAAACCATAGTACTGCCGGGCTAATTTGTTCTGCCGCAAGTGTTCAAGACTCACTGCCAGGTTAAACAGAATGTCCGGATTGCCGGGTTCCGCCGAGTAGGCTTTGAAGTAAGCCTGCTGGGCTTCCTCCCAGCGTGACTGGCTGGCCATCAGGTTACCGAGGGCGAATGCTGGTGCAGCGAGTTCCGGTTGGGCCGCCGCGACACCGCGCAGACGGCTTTCAGCTGCCGCCGGGTTGAGGTGACCGCGCAGATTGATTAGCCCAGCGATGGCGTTGGCATCTTGCGGGTCGGCGATCAATACCTGACGGAGAAAGTGTTCAGCTGCGTCAGGCCGGTTTTCGCGCACCGAAATCGCCGCCATGCCGTGCAACGCGTCTAGGTTTTGTGGCTCGGATTTGAGCACGCTTTCGTATTCCAGGCGTGCCGTTGCAAGCTCGCCACGTTCAAACAATTCGTAGCCACGCGCTAGCGCCGGGTTGACACGTAAGGGCGATTTGGTGCGCCGGACGGGGCCATCGGCTGGGGCCGCGATTTGGGTGGCGACGCGGGTGGATTGCACTGGTGCGCCTTGGCGTTCCCGAGCCGATTTGGTGGACGCTTGCGATTCGCTGTGGTCGGTGTCGATGGCAGTGAGCGCTGTATTTTGCGTGGCAGGCGGAAAAGTCGGTGCTGGCGGGACGGCGCCAGATGCTGGCGAGCTGGGCTCTGGGCCCGCAGCGGGGGCGGCGGTCGGTAGTGTCGGTGCTGCTGCCGGTGGGGCAGGCGCAGTCGGCGCGGCGGCGGCGACGAGCGGCACCATGCTGGATTTGGGTTGCAATTGCCACCAAAAGTAGCCGCCAATCCCTAGGGTTGCCAGTACCGTAAGTGTCCCTACGCTGATGGCAAACAGGTGGTTCTTTTCGGCAACGACAGGGCTCTTTGCCGCGAATAGATTCTTGATAGCGACTTGGTCATTTGTTGCCGAGGCAGCAGGCGCAGTCGATGAGGCGGCAGGTGGTACGGTCGCTGGCCGTACTGGCGACGGCTTTTCACTGGTCGCTTGACGCTGTGGTGTTTTGGCTGATTCTGATGGCGGGGCAAACCTTCTTGGCGACGACGAGGAAAACTGTTCGTCCAGATCTTCCATCCGGCTGGGCAATTCAGGCAGTTTTTGCCCATCGTCGGCGATCGACGGCGCGTTGTCAAATGTCAAGCCGGGTGAATTCGGTGCGCTCTCAACCGGGGCCAGTGAAAGTGGTTCGCTGGGTTCTATGACCCGACCATCGAGGTTAGTGGTGGTCTTTTGTTTGGCCAGTTCCGCCCGCTTCAGGGCGTCCATCAACAGGCTCATGGTCGCTTGTTCTCGTACGGTCGAAAACTGGGCTTCTTGTTTTCCGGAACATTCTCAAGAAAACTGTCTTCAGGTAAAAGACTCTTAAGTTCGCGGTAATCGCCGTTCATGCTGGCGTCCCGAATGATGGTGGGGCGCAGGAAAACGACCAGTTCGGTTTTTGTCCGCTTGTCGGTTCGTGATCCAAACAAGGAACCTATCCCGGGCAGATCGCCCAGTCCGGGAACCGACGTTCCCGTGTTATCGACCTTGTCTTCCATCAAGCCGCCCATGATGGCGATTTCACCATTGCTCAGGCGCAGCATGGACTCCATTTCTCGTGTCTGGATTTCCGGGACGATATTTTCCAGACCTTGCGGGATGCTGGGGTTCGGGTCTTTCTTGCCAGCCCCGAAAAGGCTGGAGATGGTCGGGCGAACGTTGAGCAAGACCATGTCGTTTTCGCCAATCTGTGGCGTGACGCTCATGACCAATCCAATGGAAACCGAATGCGGCGTGGTCGTGACGGTGGTTTGCGACGGGCCACTGGCCGATGTCGTCGTATTTGAGGCAACGTTGAAATAGACGTAGTTATTGACGACCTTGAGCATCGCGGTCTGGTTGTTCAAGACGCTGATCTTCGGGCTGGAAAGAACTTTTACCGTGCCGAAGTTTTCCAGCAGCTTGATCTGGCCTGAAATGACGCCGACGCCCTTGAGAATAACGCCAGTCAAAGCGGCTGCCTTGTCCGCCGCCTGAGCGGTGTTGTAGCTGCTCACTTGCAGTCCGGTCGTTGAGCCGATACTGAGCTTGGTACCGGCGCTACCCGTGGGCATGACACTCCAGTCGATGCCTTGTTCAAATTTGTCACTGAGCCCTACTTCGACAATAGTTGCCTCAATCATGACCTGGCGGCGCGAGTTACGGGTCACCAGGTCGACATATTCCTGGACCTTTTCATGCTGCTGCGAGGTGGCTCGAACGACCACAACGCCGGCCTCTGGATTGACGATCACCGAGGCGGCCTCACGGAAAGTGGTTCGGCGCACGGTCGTGGCACCTTGTTGTTCTCGATTGAGACTGGTCGGGCTGGTGCTGCTGGCTTGTGCTATTCGGGCGTTGGCAGAGGTACGGCCAGGCGTTTGAGTCAAAGCGCCTTCGCCGCTGGTGTTCTGTGATTCGTTGTGCTCAATAACGGTTTCGCTGGAGCCCTCGGGAAGGATCTTGTCGGTTTCCCGCAAAAGATCCTTTATGTTTTTTTCCAGAGAGTCCCAGAAGTTGTTCTTGGCTTTGCTGTTGACCGTGGTCGATGAGTTGTTGCCAGCCGCCGTGGTGGCATTGGCACCCGAGCTGGTCGAGGCAATCTGTGTATTGATTGAGACCGTACCGCTGACGTCGCGCGACATATTGACGTAATCGACTTTGTACGTGCGTAGGAAAGGCGTATCCGGCATCACGATCAGATTCGGCCCATCCAGTTCCCAGCGCATATCAACCTGTTTGCCGATCCGGGTCAGGATTTGCTGCAAGGTTTGATCGATGGCATTGATGGTGACGGCACCTGTGATGCCTGAGTGTAGGTCGATATTTAGCTTGGCGTCGCGGGCGAGTGCGAACAGAAGTTCTTCAACGGCTATGTTGCGCACTGAAACCGAATAGGTTTCCACTTTGGCCACCGGCTTCGGGCGCGGCAACATCACGGTCGATTGAACAAGCGCCGGAATATCCTTGTTGGGCGGCGCCACTTTGTCGGCCATAAGGTGGGTCGCCGAAGGGGGCGTTGTGGGCGTTGTGCCGCAACCGCCAAGACCTGCAATTGCAGTCAGGACCACCAGAAACGATGAAGAATGGGGAGGCGAGCGCAAGAATGGTCTCTCTAAAGGCATTTATCGGCCGGAGAAGCATAGCATGGACAACTAGCCGGCTAGTGTGGATAGATAAGGTAATAGCGGGTTATTTGCGGGTTATTTGCGGGTTTTAAGCGGCTTGATCTTGCCAACTGGATATCTTAAATGCGGCGCAGCAGGTATTCGGCGCTGTCGGTATTGCCACTGACCCAGGTTGCTTCTGGGGCGCCCAAACCGGCGATGGTGCCGGGATTCACCAGCCAGGTGGTGCGGCCTTTGATGTTCGGTCGTTCGGCAATCAAGGGTTCATGACTGTGGCCGCAGCACACCAGATCCCAGTCGCCGGTGCAGGCCATTGCCTCACCATAATGCGGATAGTGGGTCACGAAAATCTTGCGCCCACCTAGTTCGAGCATGGCATCCGGCCCGTAGTAGTGCAGCAAGCCATTCGATTTTGCGGCGAGGCGCGACATGGATACCGGGTCGCCGAGATTGTTGCCATGCACCACGTGCATGGGAAGCCCAAGTTTCATCGAGGCGCGGAGCGTATTGCCACCGATGACATCGCCGCAATGAATAACGACTTCGGCACCCTCTGCCTTGGCTTGCTGGATGGCGATCGCGAGCAGATCGCCACGATCGTGACTATCGGAAACGATGCAGATCTTCACAGGCTTTCCCCGGGCTTGAAGCCAAACAGTGATTCCAGGTCAAATTCACGAATCAGGCGGTCAGCGGCATCGAGTCCATGTTCGCGTTGCACATCGGCGATGATTAGGCGTGCACCATTGCGTTGGTAGCCGCCACCGAACTGGATTTGTGCGGCGAGTAGTTCGTGCGCCTTGTCGAGCGTCATATGATCAGCGGGCCAAAATAATCATCGTCCACGGCTTTCGGCAATTCTTTTGCAGTCATGCCTGAAAGGACACCTTTCTGTGCGCGCTCATGGTCGGCCTGGACCTGAAGCATAGTGACCACACAGTCGCCCAGATTGTCGTAGAACTCGCGGCCGGTGCCGAATTGCTCTTGGTCTGAATAGAAGAACTGGCAGCGAAAGCGGTTGTCGCTGATCTTGATGACGACAAAATTGGCGCCACGCTCTTCCCAATACAAGGTCGGGCAGAGCGTCAGGGTTTCCTGTTGCGGATCAAGTTGAAGCTCCGCGTCTGCGGACTGAATGGAGACTAGACGGGCGTAGCGTTCAAACAGGATTTGGCCAAGCAACTGGCGATCCGAATCGGAAAAATCGGAAATTGGCGATGTGTTGGGGGTGTTGGGAATGGTCATGGGCAGTCCGGGTCAGTAATGTGGGCACTCCAAACGTTCAGCTTATCAGGGAATAAAAAGAAAATCCTTGTTGCTGCACTGCGAGCTTTGACAGAATATAGTGAATTTCTAATGTTCTGTGGTGCCCTCCCCAATGAGTAGTGCAATGAGCGGCAGTATTTCTGCGAACCTTGCCCCGGTGCAGGAGATCAAGAAGACCACGTGTTACATGTGCGCGTGTCGCTGTGGCATTCGCGTGCATTTGCGCGACGGACAGGTGCGTTACATTGATGGTAATCCCGATCATCCGCTGAACAAGGGGGTGATCTGCGCCAAGGGTAGTTCCGGCATCATGAAGCAGTATTCGCCGGCGCGCCTGACGCAGCCGTTACGGCGCAAAGCCGGTGCCGATCGCGGAATTGGTGAGTTCGAACCGATCAGTTGGGAAGAGGCATTTTCCATCTTGACCGAGCGCCTGGGGAAAATCCGCGCCACGGATCCCAAAAAGTTCGCACTGTTTACCGGCCGCGACCAGATGCAGGCGCTCACCGGAATGTTCGCTCGTCAGTTCGGGACGCCAAACTATGCGGCGCATGGCGGCTTTTGTTCGGTGAACATGGCTGCGGGCATGATCTACACTATAGGTGGATCATTCTGGGAATTTGGCGGTCCAGATCTCGATCGTTCCAAGCTTTTCGTGATGATTGGTACCGCCGAGGATCATCACTCCAATCCGCTGAAGATTGCCCTGTCAAAATTCAAGCGTGATGGTGGACGGTTTATTTCCATCAATCCGGTGCGTACCGGTTATTCGGCCATTGCTGATGAATGGGTGCCGATCCGTCCGGGTACCGATGGCGCCTTATTGCTGGCCATCATTCACGAGATCATCGCTACGGGTCTATATGACCGCGATTTTCTGGTTCAGTACAGCAATGCCGGTGAGTTGATCAATGTCGATGAAGCCAATGATGAGTTTGGCTTCTTCGTCCGCACCGAAGTGCCGACGGAAGAGGCTTGCTACGAACCGCAGGACAAATTGTGGTGGGACCGCACGACAGACCGTCCGGTGATCACGCACAAACCCGGTGCCGACCCCTTCCTTCTTGGCGAATTCAAGTTGGCTGACGGTACGCCGGTCAAGCCCGCGTTTCAGTTACTCAAGGAGCGGGTAAAGGACTACACCCCCGAATGGGCCGCGTCGGTCACCGGCATTCCGGTCGAAACCATCCGTCGCCTGGCCCACGAAATGGCCGTGGTGGCACGCGATCAACGCATTGAACTACCTATTGCCTGGACCGATTCCTGGGGCAAGGATCACGATTCGATCACCGGTAATCCAGTGTCTTTTCACGCTATGCGTGGTTTAGCGGCGCACTCCAATGGTTTCCAGACGATTCGTGCGCTGGCCATTCTGATGTCGATTCTGGGCACCATTGATCGCCCGGGCGGATTTCGCCATAAAGTGCCGTTCCCGCGTCCGATTCCGCCCTGTGCGCGCACACCCAACGATCCGCGCGCCGTGCAGCCGAACAAGCCGCTAGACGGCATGGCCTTGGGTTGGCCGTCTGACCCCGATGACCTTTTCGTGGACCACGAAGGCAAGCCGGTACGGATCGACAAGGGGTTTTCGTGGGAGTACCCGTTGTCGGTGCACGGCTTGATGCACAACGTGATCACCAATGCCTGGCGTGGCGATCCGTACAAGATCGATACTTTGCTGATTTTCATGGCCAACATGGCGTGGAATTCGACAATGAATGCCCAGGAAGTGCGCAAGATGCTGAACGACAAGGACGAGACGGGGGAATTCAAGATTCCCTTCCTTGTCGTCTGCGATGCCTTCCACTCCGAAATGACGGCTTTTGCCGACCTGTTGCTGCCCGATACGACGTATCTGGAGCGGCACGACGTCATGTCTATCCTCGATCGGCCGATTTCTGAATTCGACGGTCCGGTCGACTCGGTGCGTATTCCCGTGGTGCCGGTCACTGGTGACTGCAAGCCGTTCCAAGAAGTGGTTATTGAACTGGGTTCGCGCCTCAAGCTACCAGCGTTCACGAAACCGGACGGTAGTCGCAAGTTCCGTGATTACCCGGACTTCGTCGTCAATTGGGAAACCGAGCCCGGTTCTGGAATTGGCTTCCTCGCCGGCTGGCGTGGTAAAGGTGGTGAAAAGTTCCTGCGCGGTGAGCCGAACCCGAACCAGTGGGAGATGTACGCCAAGAACAACTGCGTGTACCACTATGAGTTGCCCAAGAGCTACCAGTACATGCGCAACTGGAATAAGGGCTATCTCGAATGGTCACAGCGTAATCGCATCACGCGCTACGCCGAGCCGATAAACATCCATATCTATTCCGAAGTGCTGCAGCGTTTTCGTGCTGCTGCCCAGGGCAAGGGTTTTTCGCGTAAGCCGCCGGTGCATCTGGCCAAGCGGGTCGAAACCTATTTTGATCCGCTGCCTTTCTTCTACGACACGCTCGAATCGCATGTCACCGACAAGCATAAATACCCGCTGGCGGCGATCACCCAGCGTCCGATGGCGATGTACCACTCCTGGGATTCACAGAATGCCTGGTTGCGCCAGATTCACACCCACAACTATCTATTTGTGAATACCAAGACGGCACGTAGTGCCGGCATTGAAGATGACGACTGGATCTGGGTCGAGTCGCAGTGGGGCAAAGTGCGCTGCATGTGCCGTCATTCCGAAGCGGTGGAGCCGGGCACGGTGTGGACTTGGAATGCCATCGGCAAAGCAGCCGGGGCCTGGAATTTGACGCCGGACGCGAACGAGTCGCAGCGTGGCTTTTTGCTCAATCACTTGATTTCGGAAGAGTTGCCTGATCGTGCCGGCAACCGCATTTCCAACTCTGATCCAATCACCGGTCAGGCTGCCTGGTACGACGTTCGGGTCCGGATTTATAAGGCTGAAGCCGGGGAGCCCGAACAGACCTCACCGCAGTTTGCAAGTATGAAACCATACCCAGGAATGAAGGATAGATCGAGCATCCTCGCCTTCGTCGGTGGCCTGTTCGGAGGCAAGTCAAAATGACCCAACTTGCTCTCGTTATTGATCTCAACGTCTGCGTCGGTTGCCACGCTTGCGTGACATCCTGCAAGGAGTGGAACACGTCTGGTAGTGCCGGTCCGATGGTGGACCAGAATCCTTATGGTGTCGATCCGACGGGTACCTTCTTCAATCGGGTGCAGACTTTCGAGATCGGCGAGTTTCCAAATACCGAGACCTTGCATTTTCCAAAGTCTTGCTTGCACTGCGAAGACCCACCATGTGTGCCAGTCTGTCCGACGGGTGCATCGTACAAGCGTCCGGAAGACGGCATCGTTTTGGTCGACTACGATAAGTGTATCGCTTGCAAGTATTGCTCGTGGGCGTGCCCGTACGGTGCGCGGGAGCTCGATGAAAAGCAGCAGGTCATGAAGAAGTGCACACTTTGTGTCGATCGCATTTACGACATGACCATGGTTCCGGACGACCGCAAGCCAGCCTGCGTCAAAGCCTGTCCGACGTCCGCGCGCCTTTTTGGCGATGTGCATGATCCAGAATCCGTCGTATCCAAAGCGATCCGCGAGCGCGGTGGTTACGCGCTGATGCCGGAGTGGGGCACCCAGCCATCGAACCACTATCTGCCACGCCGTAAGGCTCAGATCCGCATACACGTCGACGAATTGGAGCGTGCTGACAATCCGTTGAAGGTCGATGGCCTGCTGCCGAAGCCGGGCAAGAACGAGCCGACGCTCGACGACGCAACGACCTGGTAAAGGACGATCACCATGCATCCCGCTTTTTCCGTCATCTTTTTGACTACGCTAATCGGCGCCGGCCAAGGTTTGTTCCTGGCCATGTTCACCGCGCAGTCCTACGCCGCCTTCAACCTCCTGCCGCAGCCGGATGGTCATGCCTTCTATGCCCAAGGTAGCGTGATCGTGCTGGTACTGCTGGCACTTGGCCTGATTGCATCGTTCTTCCACCTCGGTCATCCGGAGCGCGCTTGGCGTGCGGCGGCCAAATGGCGCACCTCTTGGCTCTCGCGGGAGGTCATCGTGCTGCCCGCGTTCATGGGCGTCGTATTTCTCTATGGTGTGGCCCATTGGCTGGATTTTCGACCGACCTTGATGACCTTGCCGAGTGGTCAGCCCGTTGATCCGACCGCAATTCTTGGGGTTGCCGGCACCATTCTGGCCTTCGCGTTATTTGTCTGTACCGCGATGATCTACGCCTGCCTGAAATTCTTGCAGGAATGGCATTCACCGCTGACCGTGCTGAATTACATCTTGCTTGGCGGTGCTTCCGGTTTTACTCTCGCGGCCGCTTTTGCGACAGCAACAGCACCGCAACTGGTTAGCTTCTTTGCCGGTTGGGCTGCCATCATTACCGTGCTTGGCCTGATAGGGCGTGTCGCCTCGCTCTATCGCAATGCCCGGCTTAAGCCGAAATCGACTTTGCAGACAGCCATTGGCGTCAAGCATCCACAGATTGCGCAAAAAGCCCAAGGGTTCATGGGGGGCTCATTTAATACCCGTGAGTTCTTTCACGGCAAGGCGCCGCAAGTCTTGCGCTCCATTAAATGGCTTTTCCTGGTTGCCACGTTCCTGATCCCGCTAGTGCTATTGCTCGCCGGCATGAGTGGCGCGGCCGGGATTCTTGCTCTCGCCTTCGTCGTTCAGTACCTTGGCTTGCTTGCCGAACGATGGTTCTTTTTCGCTCAAGCCAATCACCCGCAGAATTTGTACTACAGATCGATAGCCTGATTAGATGGATTTATCACGGGCAGCTAATGACCGGATTATCATCATCAGATATCACGATTTTTCCCGCGGCCAGTCCGCGTTTTTTCAACGATGCACTTGGAGGAAAGACTCATGAATTTCGACAAAGAACTCGACGCCCGTGGCCTGAATTGCCCGCTCCCCATTCTGCGCGCCAAGAAAGCCCTGGCTGAAATGCAGACTGGCCAAGTCCTGAAGATCATCTCCACTGATCCAGGTTCGGTCAAGGATTTCGTTGCTTTCGCCAAGCAGACGGGGAACGAGCTTCTTTCCAGCGGCGAAAACAACAAGGAATTTGAATTCTTCATGAAGCGCAAGTAGTCGCTGCATGAACCATAAACCCGCCGGGAGAAATAACTCGGCGGGTTTTTTTTCGCCGCTCGCCGAGTTCTTGGCGAGGTAGCAATTTCGATCAAAACCACTTCAATAGCGCTAGTATTAGCGTGATTATCGGGGTATAAAGAGAATTTGCTGGCTGTTGCAGTGCGATATATTTCATCATCCAAGATTAACCAATTTCCACATCTATTCCTGTCTGGGAGGCCACTATGGGCGCTACACCTGAAATCGCAGTCATTGACGACCTGATCAACAAGCGCTTGGACGAGCTTCTGCCGCAAAAGCTTGAGTCGCTGCTGCAAGCACGCGAAGATTCCAAAACTCCATCGATGGCGATCATCGCCACCCGTGGCACCCTGGATTGGGCTTATCCGCCCTTCATCCTTGGGTCGACGGCGGCTGCGCTGGGTTGGGATGTCTCGATCTTCTTTACCTTCTACGGTCTCAATTTGCTGAAGAAAGATGTCTCCGATCTCAAGGTCAGCCCGTTGGGTAATCCGGGAATGCCGATGAAGATGCCGTTTGGACCGCAATGGTTCAAGGGAATTAACTGGAATATCCCGAACCTGATCCAGGCTGGCGTGCCTGGCTTCGAGACAGTCGCTACCGCGTTGATGCAAAAGACGATTGCCAATAATGGCGTCGCTACCATTGAAGAGCTGCGCAGCCTAAGCCAGGAAGCCGATGTCAAGTTCATTGCCTGCCAGATGACAGTTGAGCTTTTCGGCTTCAGTCACGACGACTTTATCTCGGGCGTCGATTACGCCGGTGCAGCCACCTTCCTGCCGGTGGCTCAAACCGCTGACGTCGCGCTGTTCATGTAGCCTATTTGCAACGCGAGTCGAGACGATTCATTGAATCGTCTCGACTCGCGCGTTTACTTCAGATTTAATCTGTCGTTATCTGAAACGAAGTATCTCTCGGGGGAAATCATGAAACTGAAGAAGATTGCAGCACTTGTCGCCATCGCCGCTGGTTCGGCACCGGTATTTGCGACTAATGGTATGAATATGGAAGGTTACGGCCCGGTTGCCACCGGCATGGGCGGCGCTGCCATGGCCTATGACCACGGCACCGCCGGCATGATCAACAACCCGGCTACGCTTGGCCTTATCCAGTCGGGAACGAGCCGGCTGGATGTGGCTATCGGCGGATTGCACCCGAAGGTCACTACCAAAATGAATGGTATGCCGGATGCCGATTCCGGCGGCAAAGAGTATTACATGCCCGCCATCGGTTATGTCCGCAAGGATGGTCCCCTGGCTTGGGGCGTCGGCATGATGGCCCAAGGGGGTATGGGCACCGAGTATGGCAGTGATAGCTTCATGAGCGGCAATCCTGCTATCCCATCAATGATGGGTGCGATGCACATGACAACCGCTGCGGAACGCCAAGGTAATCGTTCCGAATTGGGACTTGGTCGCGTGATGTTTCCAGTCTCTTATGACGTAAGCAATAGCTTTAAGCTTGCTGGCTCTATCGATTATCTTTGGGGCGGTCTTGATTTGCAGATGGTTATGAGTGGTCAAGAGTTTGGTCGGTTTGCCGGTGGAACATCACCATCCGGGGCCGTGAGCCCGACCAGCACAATACTCGGTGCGGTTGGTGGTTTCATGCAAATGCCGGGCTTTGACCTGAACTGGGCTCAGTTCGATTTTTCGCAAGGCACCAATAAGATGAAGCAGGCCTTGAAGACCGACGGCTGGGCAGGCAATATCGGTTTTCAATGGCAAGCAACTCCGCAACTATCTGTTGGCGGTGTTTATCATGCAAAAACTCGCCTAAGCGACATGGAGGGTGGCGGCAGTATCAAAATGGGTACTCCGATGGGCGTGATTGGCGTGACTGGTCGGCTCAAGATTGTTGATTTCCAATGGCCCGAAACTTACGGGATTGGCCTCGCTTATAGGGTCAATGACCAATTGATGATCGCTGCCGATTACAAGCGAATTGGCTGGGCCAAAGTCATGAAGAATTTCAACATGAGTTTTGTCGCAGATGCGGTTCAGGCAAATCCGATGGCGGGTGGTATGGGCGGCACTACCATGGACGCTACGCTTTATCAGAACTGGAAAGATCAGGATGTCTTCATGATCGGTGCAGCGTACAAGGTTTCCGCACCGCTGACCATTCGTTTAGGTGTCAATCTTGCCAACAACCCGATTCCGGACAATCTGATGAACCCCTTGTTTCCTGCAACGGTCAAGGATCACTACACTGCGGGTATAGGCTATGAGTTGAGCAAGGCATCATCGATGGACTTCGCTTATACCTATGCCCCGAAGGTGTCAGTGACCAACGCGAATATGGGCATCACGACCACTCACGCTCAGACGCACAACTGGCAGTTAATGTATAGCCAGCGTTTCTGATAGTTGGTTTGTTGAAAGTAGAAAGGCCGGCTCTGCCGGCCTTTTTCATATGTGTGTAATGAATATCAGTAAATTCATATATATCTCGGAGGTAACCTATGTCGAAAATGCTTAAATTAGTGGGTGCGCTGGCTCTGTCGCTGTGTGCGACGATGGCATCTGCCCAGGCACTGAAACCTTTTGTGCTCGGATTCAAAGGTGCGGGCGATCTCGCGCAGAAGGTTGCAGAGACCAAGACGGCGCTGACCGGGGCCGGTTTCACGGTTGTTGGCACCTACAGCCCTTATCCCAATACCACCATTCTTATCGCAACAAGCGATGAGCTGAAGGGTACGGCGGCGAAATCGGAACATGGTGGTTTTGGTGCGGCGCAGCGTATTTCCGTCGTCAAGAACAAGGACGAACTGCAAGTCGCCTATACCAACCCGCCCTATTGGGCGAATATCTATCGCATGTCTGGCGATCTGAAGGGAACGGCGGACAAGCTTCAGGCTGCACTCGGCAAAGTCGAGGACTTCGGTGCCAAGGGTTTGACTGCCGCTGAATTACGCAAATATCACTACAAGATGATGATGCCTTACTTTGACGAACCGGACGAACTGGTGCGGCACAGCAGCCATGAAGAGGCGATCAAGCAGGTCGAAGCGGGTCTTGCCGCTGGTAAGCAGGGCGTGACCAAAGTGTACCGCATCGATATCCCCGGCAAGAAGGAAGTCGTGTTTGGCGTCGCCATGAAGGGCGCCGATAAAGACAAGTTTATCGATGACAAATACATCATGAGCCAGATCGACTTCAAGGATCCGAAATCCGCAGCACACCTGCCCTATGAAATCCTTGTCAGTGACGCCAAGGTGTTTGCGCAGTCCGCCCGCTTCCGCATTGCCGCCAGCTTCCCGGATTTGTCGATGATGGGCGAAAACAGCTTTATGAAGATCATGGAGTCGCCAGACGCCATGAAAAAGGCGCTGGCCTATACCGCTGGCGACAAAGACTAACCGAGTCGGATCAATTGGCTGGCGAGTTTCTCGCGCAGGGTGTTGAAGCCCGCCAGCCGCTCTCGTTCTTGTTCTACCACCGCCGCCGGCGCCCGCGCCACGAAGCTCTCGGTCGATAGTTTCTTCTCGGCCTTGGCGATCTCATTCTCGATGTTCGCCAGTTCCTTGCCCAGGCGCAGTTTTTCCGCCGCCAGGTCGATTTCAATCTTCAGCATAAGACGGAATTCACCAACGATTTGCACCGGGGCTTCGGAATCTGGAAGCGCTTCGGCAATCGTGACTTCCGACAGTTTGCCAAGGGCGGCGAGGTAGGGCGCGTAGTCTTTCAATGCCGCGCCACCGCTGCCAATCAATGGCACCCTCAGCGCCGGAGAAAGATTCATCTCGCCGCGCAGGCTGCGACACGCGGTCACCAACTCTTTCAAAGTCGCCACCCAGGCTTCGGCCTCGACATTGATGGCATCTACGTTGGGCTGCGGATAGGTCTGTAGCATCAGCGACGCCGTCTCGCCAGCACCGACTTTTTCATTGAGCTTGCCGGCGATCGGGGCCACCGTTTGCCAAAGCTCTTCGGTGATGAATGGGATTAGCGGATGAGCAATCCGCAAGATCGTTTCCAGCACCCGAATCAGCGTGCGTCGGGTACCGCGCTGCTGCGCTTCGGAGCCTTGCTGCATCTGCACCTTGGCCAGTTCCACATACCAGTCGCAGTATTCATCCCAGACGAACTCGTAGATCGCTTTGGCCAGTAAGTCAAAACGGTAGTCGGCGAAGTGCTTGCTGACGTCGCCTTCGAGCTTTTGCAGCAGACTGATGATCCAACGGTCGGCAGGTGACAGTTCGATATCGCCCACGCCGCCGCAGGCGCCCGGCGTTTCGATGCCGCAATCCTTACCCTCGCAGTTCATCAGAACGAAGCGTGTGGCGTTCCATAGCTTGTTACAGAAGTTGCGATAGCCTTCGCAACGTTGCATATCGAACTTGATATCGCGCCCCGGGCTGGCCAGGCTCAGGAAGGTAAAGCGCAGGGCATCCGTGCCGACGCCGGAAATCCCGTTCGGGTACTCCTTGCGGGTGCGCTTCTCGATTTGCTCGGCCTGCTTCGGGTTCATCAGGCCCGTGGTACGTTTCTTCACCAAGTCATCAAGCGTGATGCCGTCGATCAGGTCGATCGGGTCGAGCACATTGCCTTTCGACTTGCTCATCTTCTGGCCTTCCGCATCGCGGATCAGGCCGTGCACATAGACATCCTTGAACGGAATCTTGCCGGTGATGTGCTTGGTCATCATCACCATCCGCGCCACCCAGAAAAAGATGATGTCGAATCCAGTGACTAATACGGTCGACGGCAGGTAGAGATCGAGAGCAGCATTCGATTGCGCCGGCCATTCAGGTGTCCAATCGAGTGTCGAGAAGGGCCACAGGGCTGAGGAATACCAGGTGTCAAGTACGTCGGCATCGCGCTCTAGTCCGCCGGTATAGCCATCGCTTTTTGCCTGGGCATAGGCTTCGGCTTCGTCGTGGGCGACGTAGACGCGACCGTCGTCGCTGTACCACGCGGGAATCTGGTGGCCCCACCAGAGCTGGCGCGAGATGCACCAGTCCTGGATGTTGTTGAGCCACTGATTGTAGGTATTCACCCAGTTTTCGGGCACGAACTTGATCTCGCCCGAGGCGACACATTCCAGCGCTTTGCCGGCGATGCTGGTGCCATCGGCACCCGGTTTGCTCATGGCGACGAACCACTGGTCGGTGAGCATCGGCTCAATGGCTACACCGGTGCGATCGCCTCGTGGCACCATCAGCTTGTGTGGCTTGATCGAGACCAGCAGCCCGGCCGCGTCGAGATCGGCGACGATGGCCTTGCGGGCATCGTAGCGATCCAGGCCGCGATACTTCTCCGGGCCGTGTTCGTTGATGCGGGCGTCGAGCGTCAGGATCGAGATTGGCGCGAGGCCATGGCGATGGCCGATCTGCCAGTCGTTGAAGTCGTGCGCCGGCGTGATCTTGACGCAGCCGGTGCCGAATTCCTTGTCCACATAATGGTCGGCGATAACTGGAATGGTGCGGTCGCAAAGTGGCAATTGGACATGCTTGCCGATCAGGTGAGCATAGCGTTCGTCATCGGGATTGACCGCGACCGCAACGTCGCCAAGCAGCGTTTCCGGGCGTGTCGTGGCGACGGTCAGGGCGCCTTTACCGCAGGCAAATGGGTAGCTGATCTCCCACATGAAGCCATCTTCCTCCTCGCTGACGACCTCGAGATCGGACACGGCCGTGAGGAGCTTCGGGTCCCAGTTGACGAGGCGCTTGCCGCGATAGATCAGGCCTTCCTTGTGGAGGCGGACGAAGGTTTCCGTAACGATCTTCGATAGCCCGGCATCCATCGTGAAACGCTCGCGCGTCCAGTCGGGCGACGTGCCGAGGCGGCGCATCTGCTTGGTGATGGTGTTACCCGAATATTCCTTCCACTCCCAGACTTTTTCGAGGAATTTCTCGCGGCCGAGGTCGTGGCGCGAGATGCCCTGGGCGTCGAGCTGACGTTCAACCACGATTTGAGTCGCAATGCCGGCATGATCGGTGCCCGGTTGCCACAGCGTATTGGCGCCGCGCATGCGGTGGTAGCGCGTGAGCGCATCCATGATCGCCTGGTTGAAGCCGTGGCCCATGTGCAGCGTGCCGGTGACATTGGGCGGCGGTAGCAGGATGCAGAAATTGTCGGTCTTGGTGGTATCGAGTCCGGCGGCGAAAAAGTTGCTCGATTCCCAGATCGGGTACCAGCGTTTCTCAATTTCAGAGGGTTCGAAGCTCTTGGCGAGTTCCATGATGCGTCCGTGAATGGCAAGGAGGCGGCGAACGCCGCGAAGGCCGCGATTTTAGCGCGTGGCGCTGCCTTTGCTGCCATGTTTCCGCTATGATTGGCGCCTCTTTCGGCCCCATCCCTGGCTTCCCAAGTGGTTACCTTCCTCTTTTTCGCATGATCCGCAAGCTGTTTAGCCGCGTCTTTAAACGTGGCAGTGCGGCTCCTGCCGCTACCTCTTCCCTGGCCACGATTGCTGTTGCTCAACATGGCATTCACCGCGAGCATGTATCGTCGGCCGCGCGCCGCACCTGTGAGGCCTTGCAGAAGGCCGGGCACAAGGCCTATGTCGTTGGCGGTGCCGTGCGCGATTTGATCGCTGGCATCGTACCGAAGGATTACGACATCGCCACCGATGCCACGCCGGATCAGGTGCGCGCCGTGTTTCGCCGCTCGCGCATCATCGGCCGTCGCTTCCAGATCGTGCATGTGATGTTCGGTGCCGAAACGCTTGAAGTATCGACCTTCCGCGCGGCGCATGACGTGGATACGGTCAAGGACGAGCATGGCCGGGTGCTGCGCGACAATGTCTGGGGCAATATGGCCGAAGACGCGGCGCGGCGCGATTTCACCGTCAATGCGCTGTATTACGATCCGGCGACGGAAATCGTGCATGACTACCATCACGGCGTGGCTGACCTGCAGCAGAAAACCCTGCGCATGATCGGAGAACCGCGCACCCGCTATCGTGAAGATCCGGTGCGCATGTTGCGGGCCGTGCGTTTGGCGGCCAAGCTCGGGCTGACCCTTGACCCAGCCGTGAGTGCGCCGATCCGCGAGATGGCCGAGTTGATGGAGAACGTGCCGGCCGCCCGCCTGTTTGACGAGATGCTCAAGCTCTTGTTCTCCGGCCATGCGGTCAATGCCGTGCATCGCCTGCGTGAGGCCGGTCTGCATCATGGTTTGCTGCCGCTGCTCGATGTGATTCTCGAGCAACCGTTGGGCGAGAAGTTTGTCCTGCTGGCGCTGGAATCGACCGACGAGCGCGTGCGCGCCGGCAAAACGCTTTCACCGGGCTACCTCTTCGCCACGTTGCTGTGGCATGAAGTGCTGGCCAACTGGGAGGCACGCAAGGCACGCGGTGAGATTTCGATGCCGGCTCTCTATGAGGCGATGGATGAAGTGCTCGACATCCAGGCCGAGAAGCTGGCCATCACGCGCCGGGTCGCCGGTGATATCAAGGATATCTGGGCCTTACAGCCGCGTTTCGAGAAGCGCGCGGGTAAGACACCCTATCGCCTGATCGAACAACCCCGTTTCCGCGCCGGTTACGATTTCCTTGCCCTGCGCGCCGAGAGTGGCGAGATCGAAACCGAGGTGGCCGACTGGTGGCGTGACTTCCAGAACGCCGACGGACCAGGCCGCGAAGCGTTGTTGATTCCGGATAGCGGTCCCAAAAAACGCCGTCGCCGCGTTCGCAGCAAGAAGCCGGGCGAGACGGTCCAGATCGCAGAAATCACTGCCGACTAAACATGCGCGTGCGGTGTTTTGTTGCGCTGGGCGCTAATCTGGGCGACCCGGTAGCAACGGTCAAGGCGGCGCTTGATGCGCTGGCATCCGTACCGGATGCCAAGCTGATCGGTGCCTCGTCGCTATACCGCACCGCGCCCGTCGGCTTGAAGCATCAGCCCGATTTCATCAATGCCGTAGCGGCCCTGGATGTCGATTCCGCCGTCCTGCCAGCACCGACTTTTCTGAGTCGATTGTTTGCCATCGAAGCGCACTTCGGCCGCCAACGCAGCGTGCCGAACGCACCGCGCACATTGGATCTGGATTTGTTGTTGTATGGCGACATGGTCAGCGACGAAGCGTCATGTGTATTGCCGCATCCACGCATGCATCAGCGCGCTTTTGTGCTCGCGCCGCTGGCCGAACTCGCCCCTGAGCTGATAATTGCCGGTCAGGGAGTGGTACGAGAACTGCTCATCACCTGCGCTGACCAGGCGATTCAGCGAATCGACGGCAGCTTGGATCGTTTTATCGGCTAAGGGCCTATCCCGCCGCCGCTTTGTGTATCCTTGGCGCCGTTTATTTCGTCCATCGTGACACCTCATGACCTACTTAGCCTCCAACAAACCCATCACGCTGATTGAGCTGGCGCGCATGAAGCGCGACGGTGAAAAGATCGCCATGCTGACTGGTTATGACGCGAGCTTCGCTGCACTGGAAGACCGCTGTGGCGTCGATGTGATTCTGGTCGGCGATTCGCTGGGCAACGTGTTGCAGGGCAAGACCTCGACGCTGCCGGTGACCATCGAGCACATGATCTATCACACCGAATGTGTTGGCCATAGTGCGCAACGGCCGATGGTGGTGGCCGATATGTCCTTCGGCAGCTATCACGAGTCGAAAGAACAGGCGATGCGCAATGCCGTGCGCCTGATGGCGGCCGGTGCCGAGATGGTCAAGCTCGAAGGCGGGGCGGTGATGGCCGAGACGGTACATTTCCTGGTCGAGCGTGGCGTGCCGGTCTGCGCGCATATTGGCTTGACGCCGCAATCGGTGCACGCACTCAGCGGCTATCGCGTCCAGGGCCGTGGCGAAGAAGGTGCCGCGCGCATGAAGGCCGACGCTCATGCGCTGGAGCAGGCGGGTGCCTCGATGATGGTCCTGGAAATGGTGCCGGCTGATCTGGCGGGCGAAATTACGCGCGAACTCACTGTCTGCGCCACGATCGGTATCGGTGCCGGCAAGGAATGCGATGGGCAGGTGTTGGTGCTGCATGACATGCTCGGGATTTATCCGGGCAAAAAGGGGCGCTTCGTCAAGGACTTCATGGTCGAGGCACAGAGTATTGAAGGTGCTGTCATGGCCTATGTCACCGCCGTCAAGGATGGTTCTTTCCCTGGCCCCGAACACTGCTACTGAGCTTTCTTAGATGCAAATACATGACACGATTTCCGGTGTTCGCACCGCGCTGAAAGCGGCCGGGCGGGTTGTCTTTGTGCCCACCATGGGCAATCTGCATGAGGGCCACATTGCCCTGATGCGTCAGGCGCGCCAGCATGGCGATTGCGTGGTCGCCTCGATCTTCGTCAATCGCTTGCAGTTCCGTCCGGGTGAGGATTTCGAGAAGTATCCACGCACCATGCTCGCGGACTGTGACAAGCTGCGCGAAGCGGGTGTCGATCACCTGTTTGCCCCGGACGAAACCGAGCTTTATCCGGCACCCCAACGCTACGTGGTCGAACCCCCTGCCGAACATGCCAATATTCTTGAAGGTGAGTTTCGCCCTGGCCATTTTCGGGGCGTGGCGACAGTGGTGATGAAGTTGTTTGGCATCGTTTCGCCGCAGGCCGCGCTGTTCGGCAAGAAGGATTTTCAGCAATTCATGGTGCTATCGAGCATGGTTCGTGAATTCGGTTTGCCGATCGACGTTATTCCCGGCCCGACGGTGCGCGCTGCGGATGGTTTGGCGCTTTCCTCGCGCAATGGCTTTCTTTCGGCCGCCGAGCGGGCCGAAGCGCCGCGACTGTATCGGGTTCTGGCGAAAGTGATCGAGCAGGTACGCGCAGGCGCCACCGATTTCGCCCGCCTTGAACACGAGGCGATGGACGAGTTGCGTGCGCACCACTGGGCACCCGACTATATTGCCTTGCGAAAACAGATTGATCTACAATCGCCGTCGGCTCACGATACCGGATTGGTGGTGTTGGCGGCGGCGCGTTTGGGAAGCACGCGCCTCATCGACAATCTGGAAGTTTAGGTTACGGCGATGCGCTCATGCCGGCGGTAACCAGCAGCCGAAAGTCATAAGCCAGCCCAAATCGCGGAAACACGTTTGCTGTTTCCACTCCCTTGCCGCCTTTGCATGAGAAAGGTTCGACAATGCAACGCATTATGTTGAAATCCAAGCTGCACCGCGTTACCGTGACCCAGGCCGAACTGCACTACGAAGGTTCCTGCGCCATCGACGACGAATTGCTCGACGCTGCCGATATCAAGGAATACCAGCAGATCGACATCTACAACGTCAATAACGGTGAGCGTTTTTCCACCTACGCTATTCGTGCTGAACGCGGCACGGGCACCATTTCGGTGAATGGCGCGGCGGCGCGACTCGCGGCTCCAGGCGATCTGCTGATCATTGCCTCTTACGTGTCCATGAACGAGCTCGAGCTATCCAAGTTCGAGCCCGATCTGGTTTATGTGGATGCGAAGAACCGCATCACTCACCATAGTCGCCGTATTCCTGTACAGGCCGTCGCCTGAGCACCCTGCGCTGGACTGATCTACCCAACGCGCCAGCGCCGGGAACGGCGGTGGCGTCGTTGCATGAACTCGCCGATGGCGGCGCCTTGTTCTGGTCCCAGGGCGAAGGCAAGCAGACCTTCCGCCTGATCGTGCTGCGTAGCGGCGACGACGTCTTCGGCTATGTCAATCGCTGCGCCCACTTTGGCGTACCGCTCGCCGAGAAGGTGGAGCAATTGATCTTCAAACCCAGCCAAAGCCTTAGCTGCAACGTGCACTACGCCCGCTATGGCTGGCGCGACGGCAGTTGCCAGGATGGAGAGTGTGACGGCGAGGGGCTGCTTCTGGTACCACTTGAAGCACGTGATGACGCCGTCGTGATCAGCGCGCCGCAATAACTTTCTGCCGCTGTTCGCCGAGTCCGTCGATACCGAGACGGACCTCATCGCCGACGTTGAGAAACACGCCGCGTCCCATGCCGACGCCTTGCGGGGTGCCGGTGGCGATCAGGTCGCCCGGTAGCAGAGTCATGAATTGCGATAGGTAGCTGACAATTCGGGCGCAGCCAAAGATCATGTCGGCGGTAGTCGAATCCTGCATGCGCTGACCATTCACATCCAGCCACAGACGCAGGTTCTGCGGATCGGGAATTTCGTCAGCGGTGACCAAGCACGGGCCGATGGGACCAAAGGTATCGCAGCCCTTGCCTTTGTCCCAACTGCCGCCGCGCTCAAGCTGGAATGCTCGCTCAGACACATCATGGAACACGCAGTAGCCGGCAACGTGTTTGGGAGCATCGCCTTCATCAACATAGCGGGCTTCGCGGCCAATGACAATGCCGAGCTCCACTTCCCAATCCAGCTTGGTGCTGTCGCGCGGTTTGATAATTGGATCGAACGGGCCGTTGATGCAACTGGTGGCCTTCATGAACACCACCGGTTCGGTGGGCAGCGGCATTTTCGCTTCATCGGCATGGGCGCGATAGTTGAGTCCGATGCCAATGATTTTCGAGATGCCGGTGTACGGTACACCGAGACGCGGTTTGCCGGGTACCAGGGGCAGACCACCGGGATCAAGCCGGGAAAGTCGGTTCTGGCCGGACGGCGCTAGTTCGTTCCATCCGATGTTGGCGATATGGCCGGACAGATCGCGCAGCCGCCCATCGCTGCCGATCAGGCCCGGCTTTTCACGCCCTTTGGCGCCGTAGCGGACCAGCTTCATCAGGGCTTTTCAGTGGTCTTGCCGAATCCACCGAGCAAGGCGGCGACGGGGCGGCGCGGACGCACACTGGGTGGCTTTTCCGTCGGTCCTTGAGTGCCTGCGGGGTGGACTTTGTTTTCGTAGGGCTTGTTCGGGTCGAAGTCGAGTTTTGGCAGATGCGCGGATGGCGAAGGCATGTGCGGCAGCGGACGTCGCGCGCGGGGTTCTTCGTGTTTCACCTCCCGCTCGCGTTTACGGTCTTCGTTCTCGCGCCGAGGCACGGCACTGCTGCTGCCACTGCGTGGTTCACGCGATTCACGCGGTTCGCGGCCTTCGCGGGCACCACGGGAGTGTCGCGGCTCGCCGGCTTCACGCTCGCCCTTTTCGGCCACGAAACCACTGATCGTGATGCGCTCGATCGTCATCTTGATCAGCTTTTCGATATCCGTCAGCCGGGGCGTTTCTTCGGGCGAGAACAAGGAGGTGGCGATACCTGTTTTGCCGGCGCGCCCGGTGCGACCAATGCGATGCACATAGTCTTCTGCCGTGTGCGGCAGTTCGTAGTTGATCACATGCGGCAGATCGTCGATATCCAGGCCGCGCGCGGCGACGTCAGTGGCGACGAGGACGCGGATCGCGCCGGACTTGAAGCCTTCCAGCGCTTCGGTACGTTGCTGCTGGCTTTTGTCGCCGTGGATGGCGTCGGCGGCGATGCCCTGGCGCGCCAGATAGTGCGCCAGACGACTAGCGCCAAACTTGGTGCCGACGAAGACCAGTACCTGCTTGGCATTTTCTTCGTCATGCGTGAGCAGATGCACCAGCAGGCTGCGCTTGAGATCGCTGGCGACCGGATAGACGCGGTGGGTGATGTTCTCACCGACGGCGTTGCGCCGTGCCACTTCGATCAGTTGCGGCTCTTTCAGCATCGAATCGGCGAGCTTTTTGATCTCGTTCGAGAAGGTGGCCGAAAACAGCAGACTCTGGCGCGCCTTTGGCAGCATGTCGAGGATGCGCTTGATGTCGGGGATGAAGCCCATGTCGAGCATGCGGTCGGCTTCGTCGAGCACCAGTACCTCGACCGAGGCGAAGGACACACTCTTTTGCTGCACGTGATCGAGCAGGCGACCGGGCGTGGCGACGACGATTTCACGGCCTTCGCGCAGTTCGGCGATCTGTGGCCGGATATCGACACCGCCATAGATGCAAACCGAGCGCAGCGGCATATGCTTGCTGTAGGTGACCACGCTTTCATGCACCTGCATCGCCAACTCGCGGGTTGGCGCCAGGATCAGCGCGCGCACCGGATGACGGGCCGGGGAGGGCGAACTGCTGGCGTATTTGGCCAGGCGTTGCAGCAAGGGCAGGGTGAATCCGGCCGTCTTGCCGGTACCGGTCTGGGCGCCGCCCATGACGTCCTTGCCGGACATGATGATGGGGATGGCTTGCGCCTGGATCGGCGTCGGGTGCGTGTAACCGTTGTCTTTGACAGCGCGCAGCAACTCGGGCAATAGGCCGAGATCGTCAAAAGTCGGGACTGGCGGGACGGCGGTGTTGGTTTCTGGGGTGGATGTATTCAATGGAGCTCCTGAGTCGGCCCGCCAGGCGAGGTGATCGTCCTGGAACCGGTTCAGGCGGCGAAACGCTTGAGAAAAAGAGATGACCGAACGGTCACGAGAACGCCAACCGGCAAGGCGCACAGGTGAGATTCTACAGCCTTCCTTGCTGTCGTAAGAATCCCGCGAGTTTGGTGTAATGTCGCGGGCGATCCATAGGAGATTACGAATGAAACAGGTAAAGCTGGGCAAAAGTGATTTGCAGGTATCGTCAGTGAGTCTGGGGAGTATGACCTGGGGCACACAGAATTCGGAAGCCGAAGCGCATGCGCAGCTCGATTACGCGCTCGCACGCGGCATCAATTTCATCGACACCGCCGAAATGTATTCGGTGCCGCCGAATGCTGAAAGCTATGGCCAGACGGAGACCTATATCGGTCGCTGGCTCAAGCATCAGGCGCGCGACAAGCTGGTGTTGGCGACCAAGATTGCGGGGCCAGGGAGAAACTTGCAATGGATACGCAAGGGTGATCTTGCCTTCAATCGCCGGAACATTCGTCTTGCCCTCGACGCCTCGCTGAGGCGTCTGCAAACCGATTACGTCGATCTATATCAACTGCACTGGCCGGACCGCAATACGCCGATCTTTGGGCAGTACCAGTTTGATCCGACCCAGGAACGTGACACGGTACCCATTCGGGAAACCTTGGAGGCGTTGAGCGAACTGGTTCAAGAAGGCAAGATTCGGTATATCGGTCTGTCCAATGAAACCGCCTGGGGCGTGATGCGCTTTGTCCATCTTGCCGAGGAATACGGTCTGCCGCGTGTGGTTAGCGTGCAGAACGCCTACAGTTTGCTCAATCGAAACTGGGAGACGGGGCTGGCCGAGATTGGCTTCCGCGAAGCTGTGAGTTTGCTGCCTTACTCACCCTTGGCTTTTGGCTTGCTGAGCGGAAAATACCTGGCGAACCCCAAGGCGAGCGGTCGCATTACGCAGTTCGCGGGTTTTGCCCAGCGCTATTCGAAGGCGAATGTGCAGCCTGCGGTCGCCGCCTATGCCGAATTGGCCAAGCGCCACGGTTTGACACCGACGCAGCTGGCGCTTGGGTTTGTCGCGTCCCGCTGGTTTTCAGCCAGCACGATCATCGGCGCGACGACGTTGCTGCAATTGCAGGAAGACATTGATGCCTGTTCGCTTACTTTGCCGGACGATGTGTTGGCCGAAATCGAGGCGCTACACCTGCGCTATACGAACCCGGCGCCTTAGTGCGCGGCTTTTTCGGCCGGTTTGGCTTCGGCGGCTTTGGTTTCTTCTGCTGGTGCGTCCCCGGCGGCCGTCGCGGCTAATTTCTTTTTTGATGGCGGCGGATTCATCGGAAACTGCGGGGCGACGGTTTCCAGCTTGTTCTCGCGCATGTAGGCATCCATGTCGCGCCAGCCCTCGAAAATCGCCGCCTTTGATGCCTTGGGATTGATCTGATAACAGTCTTCCAGGGCACGCGCCGAGTGGCGGCAGGAACTTCCGATTGCCTTGCCTTCGGCTGTGCTTCGAGCGGCCTGTTGCACGGGAGTTTCGATCCCTAGCTGATCGCAGCCGGCAAGCAGGACAGCGAAAACAAGGACGATGGGTTTGCTCATGAAGGTTCGGATGACGTAGTCGTCGTCTGATTTTACGGCACGAATTGTGAAATCAGCGACCGGTGACGCGGGCAGCGTGACTCTTGATTTGTGCGAGCAGACCATACAACTGGCTGCGATCATTTTCCGCCATGCCGCCGAGCAGTTCGACGATCCACTTTTCGTGCGCTTCGGCCATGCGGCGGAAAACGCGACGCCCTTCAGTGGTCAGCTTGACGATGTAGGCGCGGCGGTCGTTCGGGTTATCTTCGCGTACCACGAGTCCTTCTGTGACCAACTGATCGGTGATACCTGTGACATTGCCACCGGTGACCATCATGCGCTTCGAGAGCTCGCCCATGCGCAATCCCTGCGGCTTGCGTTCCAGTTGTGCCATCAAATCGAAGCGCGGCAAGGTGATGCCGAACTCGGTGCGCAGGCGCGAGCGGATCTCGTTTTCGATGAGATTGGTACAGGCCAGTAGGCGCAACCAGAGACGCAAATCGGGCGCGTGCTCTGACGTGGCGCGGGTTTCGGTATCGGCCTGGGTGGCGGCAACCGTGATTTCCGGCACCTGAAATGTGGTTTTGCTCATGGCTTCTCTGGGGCTATGCCGCCGCTTATGGCGCCATTAGTTTGGTTTTGAGAATATTCAATTATAAATTAAACGCCCCGGAATATGCCAAATCAAAGGAAATCGGGATTCATGACGGCGCGCAGCACGGTCTGTTCGATGGGGCCGCGCATGCGATGCGAGATCCACCAGACGCCACCTTTCTTCACCGTCCATTCCGTTTCGGTGCCGCCCAGCAGGCGCGCGGTAACCTGTCCAAGCGTCGGTTGATGCCCGATGACGAGGACTGTGGCGTCATGGTCGGGCCACTCGACTGCTGCCAGCAGATCATCCGCCGTGCCGCCAGGACCGACTTTTTTCTCCAGCTCGTACGGGCGCTGTAGCGGATGGGCGGTTTGCTGCGTCCGTTCGGCCGGGCTGACCAGGATGCGGGTCTTTTTCGGTAGATGTTTTGCTAGCCAGATGGCCATTTGCCGCGCCTGTTTTTCACCACGCGCGGTGAGCCGACGTTTTTCGTCGGGTAGAGTGTCCGAACCTTCTTCAGCCTCGGCGTGGCGCCAGAGAATCAAATCCATAGGTGCTCCTTATTTCAACAACATATAACCGCGCTGGGCTTTGGAAAGCGATTCCGGGGTCAGCGCGACGCGACTGCCCAGCGTAGTCGCCAGTTGTTGCAAAGCGTTGACATCGCTGCTACCGGACAGCTCGAGTTCGACTTCGGAAATAATTTCCTCACGCCCACCGGAAAGGACGTGGCCGCGATCCAGCGCGAGCAGGATTTCGCCGCCGTCCGGGATCGGAAAATGCCAGGTGATGCGGCGGAAGCGGGTCTGGAACAGTGGTCCGATGCGACCGACGATCTCCGGCTGCTCGAGCCACTGCTTGATCTCGACAGCCTCGATGGGGGAGAAATCAAAGCGGCCACGATACGGGGTTTCCCATTCCGGACGAATGGAAAGACCAGCACTGGCCTTGGCCGCGAGTTTGACGGTCTGCAGCCGCTGGCGACCCTGTTTGCGAATACGCAGGGCAACACCCCGTTTGCGCAATGCCAGTTCTGGCGTGTCGAAATAGGTGTTGTCGAGGATCTGGTCTGTCTTCGCAGTGGCCTCGCGCAACAGCGGGTGACGCAGGAAGCGGAGTTGATCCGTGGTGGCGAGGGCCAGCTTGAGTTCGATTTCTTCGGCCATTATTCGTATCGTAGTGCTTCGATGGGTGAGAGTTTCGAGGCTTTTCGCGCCGGATAGTAGCCAAAGAAGATCCCGATTGCGGCGGCAAATCCCGCCGCGAGGAGGATCGCCCCGGCGGAAAGCTCGGTTGGCCAGCCGGCGAATTTGGCGATCGCCGCATCGCCGGAGATGCCGAGCAGGATGCCGATCAGACCGCCAATCAAGGATAGCGTGACCGCCTCCACCAGAAACTGGGTAAGGATGTCGCGGCCACGGGCGCCGACCGCCATGCGCAGGCCGATTTCCCGCGTGCGTTCGGTGACCGAGACCAGCATGATATTCATGATGCCGATGCCACCGACCAGCAGGGAAACCGACGCGATCGCTGCCAGCAGCAGCGCCATCACGCGTGAGGACTCCTCGCGTGCCTGGAGGATTTCCGACAGGTTGCGCAGCGTGAAGTCGTCCTCCTGCCCGGTCTGCAGCCGATGGCGCTGGCGCAGCAGATCGCGGATGCGTTCTTCGCCCTGCTTCATGTCCACCCCTTCGCGGATCTTGACGCTGATCGAACCGACCGACCGCGACTTGGCCAGCGCCGTGGCGCCCAGAACCCGGTTGCGGGCGGTGCTGATCGGCATCAGCACGATGTCGTCCTGATCCGAGCCGGAGAGCGTCTGGCCCTTGGACGAGAGCACGCCGATGACCGTGAGTGGTACGGTGCGGATTCGGATAACCTGATCGACGGCGGCACTGGCGTCACCAAACAGATTCTTGGCCACCGTCTGGCCGATAATCGCGACCTTGGCGGCACCGGCAATCTCGGTCGTCTCGAATACGCGCCCTTCGATCACGCCCCATTCACGCACATCGAAATAATCGGGTGTGACGCCGTAGAACGTGGACGACCAGTTGGCTCCGCCAGCCACGACTTGGCCGCTGCCACGCAGGGCCGGCGCCGCACCCTGAACTTCTTCGGGAAGCTCGCGGGCAATGGCGTAGGCATCGTCCTCGCTGATGGTGAAACTGGCGCCGGCAGCACCGCGAGCGCCGGTGAATGTGGAGGAGGCCGAGAACAGCATGATCATATTCGAGCCCAAGCTCTTGATCTGGGCTTCGACTTTGGCCTGGGCACCACGGCCAACAGCGATCATCACGATCACCGCAGCGACGCCGATGATGATGCCGAGCATGGTCAGGCCGGAGCGCAGCTTGTTGGCGCGCAAAGCGGCGAGGGCGATGCGCAGCGTGGCGATGAAATTCATGCCGCTATGCCGCCGATTATGGCCTGCAGCGGCGTGTTGACGCGATCCTCGATCACCGCACCATCGCGGAAGCTGATGATGCGCCCGGCATGGGCGGCGATGTCGTGTTCGTGGGTGACCAGCACCACCGTGATGCCTTCGCGGTTGAGTTGCTGGAGCAAGGCCATGATCTCGATACTGGTGATCGAGTCGAGTGCGCCGGTCGGTTCATCGGCCAGCACCAGGGCCGGGTCATTCACCAGGGCACGGGCAATCGCCACGCGCTGCTGCTGGCCGCCCGAAAGCTGGGACGGGTGATGATCCATGCGTTCAGCCAGCCCGACCTGGCGCAGGCGTTCGGCGGCGCGTTGGTGACGTTCGGCCGTGGACGTGCCGGCGTAGAGCAGGGGGAGCGCAACGTTATCCAGCGCCGAGGTGCGGGGCAGCAGGTTGAAGTGCTGGAAGACAAAGCCCAGCTTGCGGTTGCGCACATTTGCCAGTCGATCGCCATCCAGGCGTGAGACTTCCTCATCGTCGAGTCGGTAGACACCGCGGCTGGGATGATCAAGGCAACCCAGGAGGTTCATGAATGTGGACTTTCCGGAACCCGACGGGCCCATGACGGCGACGAATTCACCCTTGGCGATATCCAGGCTGACGCCGCGCAGGGCGTGCACCGTGGTGTCGCCCATGACGTAATCCTTAGCGAGATCCCGGACCGAGATCAGCGTGGACATGGTGTGTGGGTCAGAAAAGGCGCGGCCCCGGACCGCCACCGGTGGGTGCCGTCGGTTTGGCGGTTTGCTGACCGGTGATGACTTCGCTGGCTTCCTTGATGTCGCCGGAAACGATTTGCGTCATGCTGCCATCTGTTAGTCCCAGCTTGATGGTGACCGGCTGCGGCTTGCCGTTGGCGTCGAGCGTCCAGACGCGACCTTCGCCACCACCAACACCCGAGCGCGCTGCAGCCGCCTCGGCGTTCATCTGCGTGTAGCGCGCCTTCTGTTCATCGGTGAGGAAGGCCACCACTTTCTCGCGGATCTCAGCACGGTTGCGTTCACTGGCCTTGGCACGTTCGGCTTCGGGCAGTTCGCGCGCGGCCATGAATTTCTCGCGCATGCCGGCGAAGACGGCGGAGAGTTTTTCCTGCTGATCGGCATCGAGCTTGAGTTCGGCGGTCAAGCGCTCGCGCAGTTGACCTGGGCCACCGCCACTACCACCACCGCCAGAAGTCGGTGCTGGCGAGACGGTGCTCGGCGTTGAACTGCCGGCCGGCTTCTTTTCATCCGTGATGCCGGGTGGACGGAAGCGCAAGGCGGCATTGGCTACCTTTAGAACCTTTTCGCGCTGGGCCGTGGTGATGCGCACGTTCGCTGTCATTCCCGGTAGCAAGGTGAGATCCGGATTGCTGGCAGAGACGACGACGGTATAGCTGACGACGTTGGAGACCACGGTGGCCGCTTTGCGCACCTGCTTGACCTCGCCGCTGAAACTGCGGCCGGGGAAGGCGTCGACAGTGAAGGTGGCGGTCTGGCCGGTCTTTACGCGGCCGATGTCGGCCTCGTCGATCGAGGCCTCGACCTGCATGTCCGACAAACTCTTGGCGATGACGAACATCTCGGGTGCCTGCAGGCTGGCGGCGACCGTTTGGCCCGGCTCCACGCTACGCTTGACGACGATACCATCGACCGGCGCGCGGATTTGCGTGCGCTCAAGATCGACGCGGGCCTGGCCGAGCTGCGCTTCACGCTGGCGCACGACGGCTGATGCATTCTTTGCTTGTGATTCGACGACTTGCAAAGCGGCAGCCGCGGCATCGAATAGCGAACGGGCCTTATCGCGTTCGGCCGGTGAAATGTAGTTTTTGTCGACCAGCATCTTTTTGCGCTCGTAATCGCGCTCAGCTTCGGCGAGATTGGCGCGGGCACGCAAGGCTTCGGCCAGTTGCACGCCGACAGCGGCACGCGATGCCTCAAGATCGGCCGCAGCCTGATTGACCTTGTGCTCGAAGGTCTCTGGCGCGATACGGGCGATGAGTTGGCCTTGGGTTACGGTGGAATTGAAATCGACAAAGATTTCGCGGATTTGCCCGGAAACCTGCGAACTGACCTGGACCGAGACTACCGGCGTCAAGGTCCCGGTGGCAGAAACCACCGCCGTAAGCGGCCCACTTTCCACCTTGGCCAGCTTGAATTGCGGTGCGTCACCGCCATTCCCAAACTTTTGCCAGCCGACGTAAGCGCCACCCAGCGTGACCACCAGCAGCGAAATAATGACGAGTGAGCGTGTTTTCATGGTGCGATTGTAGATGAGGCGGCAACTGGCTTCTGCAAGCAAATGTAAAAGCGACTCCGGCGATCTCGCCACCGCCCATCGTCGCGGCGGCGGGCACCGCTCTACTCAGGGTGTTCCTGAAACCGCTCAGGCAAGCCAGGATGTTGTGGATATCCAGATCGCTGAGGGGCAACGGCGCGCCGGCATGAGAAGACTGCTGCGGCCCCGGCCCTCGAGGGCGTGGTAGTTGGCGCATTCAGCATCGTAAATTCCTTTGCCGTGGGTGATATTCACGTCCAGCGGTGAAAGGCGAGGAACTGTTCCTGAATGTAGCTGGCACGCTGTCTGGTCAGTCGCAGGTATTCGTCGTTCTTGCCACCTTGTCCATGCTTACCGTGGCAGCCGACACAAACCTCCATGATTTCCTTCCCAATTTCAGGGTTTTTGTGCCTCGAGCAGACGGTGAAGGGGCGCGAAGATAACGAGTAAGAGCCAGCGGGAGATGGAGGTGATGACAGATTGTGCGGGATCGCGGTAGGGACATAGGTCACCCCCTACCGCGACCCCGAATACGTAGCTTTTTTTGTTAACACACATTTTCTCCGCTACAATCGTCAGTTCTTTGGCAGGTTGCAGTTTTTTTGCTGAAGGACGTTGATTTGCTGGCGATTTACTGAATTAAGAACACGGAGACGTGGCCGAGTGGTCGAAGGCACTCCCCTGCTAAGGGAGCATTCTGTCAAAAACGGAATCCAGGGTTCGAATCCCTGCGTCTCCGCCAGGACCGCAATATCTATAATAATCAAGCGGTTGATGGTTCTCGTGTTGGATTGCAGGATTAAGTATATTCCCAATTTGTCCCTCTTGATCCCACCAAATCCCAACACTTGGTGGGATTTTGATGGGATTTTGTGATCTCATGTAAGGGGACGCATGCAGGGCAAGGTTGTTCTTGATCACCTTCAAGAAATGTTCCCTGGTCGCCTTGTCCTCTACGCGCCTGACATGGCGAAGGTGCTCGGCTTGACCGAACGGGCACTAGCCCATCTGATTGAGCGTGGCCGATTTCCGTTTCCTGTAAAAACCATTGGGCGTCGCCGCTGCGTCGATATTTTTAAAGTTGCAGAGTGGCTGGCATCGAACGGAAACTTGCCTAATCAGCGTGCGCGTGAGGATGAACTCAGTTCAAAACCCGCTCGTACCAATAAGCGAGGCAGCAGCGTCGAAAATACCGACAGGCAGAGTTCTATTGCCAAGCGTTTGATCGAGATGCGGCACCGCATGTCGTCAGGAATAGCGCAGATGGCTTCGAATAGTCTTTTGTCGATGGAGCGCGTTTTCTGGTTTGAGGTTGCTGAGTTCCTGACAATGCAACCGAAACTTGGCCATGTCACCGTAAAGATCCGCTGGACAAGAACATTGGACGACGGCTCATCAGCAGGTGAGAACACAACCTATTTTGAAACTGCTGCTGATGGTATTTACTACGCGCAAAAAACTCAGGACGACCTTACTTCTTGCGATGAGGCATCAATCGTTATTCGTGTTGCAGATCGGAAGATTTATCAGAGCTTAAAAATTGATCGGTGGAGCGTTGCTGTTGATCTTCGTGAGAAATGTCTAAAGGACGATCCTGTTAACGTCAGCTAAGCACTTTTCCGGTGGCGTCAATTCGATTGTCTGGACGCCTCAGCAGATGCCCCTATTCGTAAGGCTGCACCATTAAGAGGAGCCCACCTCCTCCACGAGCACCTTCTCGCATCCCTCACAGCGCGCTGTGTTCCGAGCTGTATACAACCGGCGATTCCCGCCGAAAGGCGATGCTTCAGTCGGCCTCCAATTGTTGATGGACAAAACCGCCGACGCTCCCGATCAGCGATAGCAACCCCGTCACACTCTTTCCTGGTTGCTCCCCGTCCAGGGAAATTCCATCCCTCGGGGAAATCCCTCTAATTCTTCTTCGCAGCCTTCTTGCCGACCACAGCTGTTTTGAAGATGGTCAGTTGGTGACACTGATGGGTGGGCTGCACCCATCCATGAGTTTCCATACTCGCCGCGCACACCCACGCATCCGCCATTGCACGATGCGCACCGGGATCTATCCATCCGGCAATTCATCACCGACATCGTGAGGCGTTGCTATTTCCTCTGGTCACGTCTGCTGTCCCACGCCCCTTTCCATTCGGCGAAGAGTTTCATACAGCATTGGATTGACCTGGCGGATTGGGCGGTTCCGGGGAAATACTGGTACTTTCACCATCGCCCACGAGGACATCCATTAGTTTGCCGCGCCTGTAATTTGGAACGCTCCCCAATAGAAGGGATGCGGATGACTTTTCTTTGTCTCGACCTGAGCAAGCCGAAGCGCTTCGCGTTTATCAATATTCTTGGCCAAGTTTCGGTAAAAGCCCTGCATAAGTGTCGCGGTCGCCGCGTCATCAACTTGCCAAAGAGATGACACGATAGAGCGTGCCCCGGCATACATAAACCCACGGGTCAAGCCGACCACATCATCGCCACTAGCCACTTTGCCCAATCCGGTTTCACATGCGGACAGAGTGACAAGTTCTGCATCAAGTCGTATGGAGTAAAGATCACTTACCGTCAGTCGACCTTCATCTGCTTCTGTCTTGGCGAGTAGTAATCCGGAATTCAGCGGGGCATCTGAATCAAATTCGCCATGCGATGCAATATGAAGAATCGAAAAGCCGCTTCCAAGTTCCTTGAGGGCAGTCTTGCTCGCATCTTTACGGACCAACGCCTTTGAAGCAGGGAACATTTTTGCGACCCGTATTGCCTCATCCTGCGCGCTTGGAAGGTCAAGGCGGGGATTACCGAGCTCTGGATTGCCAAATGCCAACATCTTGCCGGTTTTTATCGGTTTGTCGCTACGCACATAAGCCAGTGAATTCGCGCTCGGCATCACCCTAACGGAGTATTTGTCGACAACATACTTACTGCCATCGGTGAGTGCGGCGAATGGCAAATAGTGCAATATGCCGTGAGGTGAAATGGTCAGTCGAGCGCCCTTGAAGTCGCCTTCAAGCGGCGCGATAAGGCGCCCATACAAGCTTTTCCCCAACGTGTCGGCATTTGCTTCAGCCGATTGAAGTGCAGATCTGAAGTCGCGAATTTCCTCCTCCAAACCCTCCGCACTCAATTTAAAGCCCTTGATTCCGGTGCTACTGAGAAGGAACGCATAGAGATCCTTTTCCGCAATGTAGTAGTTGATTAGAACCTCTTTGCTGCTCAACCGACTGGTTACATCAGACAACGGAACGTTGTTGACCGCAATCAGTGACGCCGCCTCTGGTGCCACCTGATTCAATTGTGTCCGTGCTTCAATCACAGCGGATCGAGTCAAACCATCCGTATCGAAAATTGCCAAAATTGGCTCTCGATCTTCGGCGCTCGCCAAGAGAGCGACAATTTTCTCGTCAGCCGCGAGAGGTGCTGCCAAGTCAGTTTTCTGCGCCAGCATATCAACAAAAGCACGCGCTTTAGCACGTTCGGCATATTCAAACGCCATAGTCCAATCGCCTTTGGCAGTAGCCGCTAAGACCAAATCTTGATATACCGCTTGCTTGCTACCTGCAAACCCAATTTTGCTTGACTCGATGGATATGCTACTGCGAACTTTTTCAATGGCCTCCGCCGACTCTTTGAAGAACTTAAGTGCCGTTTCAATATCCCCCCGCTGTTTCGCGACAAGACCGCGTTCATAGAGAATCGGCCAGTGGATTCCTCCTAAATCTTTGACCTCCGTCTTGGCCAATAGCCCAGGGCCACCGCACTCGAATGACATGATCGATGAAATATGCCAATGAAGTCGACGCTTTGAAATAATCGTTCACACTCATGCACTTATGACATCATCTTGTGGACTCATGCCGTTTCTGGTCAACTTTCGCCTTTTGGGCGGACGAT
>CAMDMZ010000037.1 GCA_945902805.1 Propionivibrio dicarboxylicus
TGCGTCGCTTCTGCGTCCATCGACATCTCCTTCGGTCGGGGTTACCTCGCAGATTCGGCATGTCTTCGACCTTCTTGATCCTTCCTCGGTTTTACCCCTCTGTTCCTCCCTTTCGATACATCAGCGTTCACCACTTTCAATTACACCCGGGTGGCATGACAAATTTTCCGAGAGTCTGCGTCGTTATACTAAAGACCTAGGTGTTCCTCGGTCCCCCGCCCTTTCATGCCGTCCTCCGCCGCTCACGTGTCCCTCGGTTTTCAGCGCAAGATCGTCCTTCCGGTCGCGCTGGCGCTGGTCATGCTGGCACTGTTGGGGGTCTGGTTTTTTGACGACTTTCTCCGCTCGCGCGTCTGGCAGGTTTCACAAGTTGGGCGCCAGCAGGTGCAGGCGACGTGGGACGGTCTGCGCGACGATCGTGTCAGTGACATGGAGTGGCTGCTGCGCGGTATCGCCGCTGATCCGCGTCTGCAAAAGGCGATGCGTGAGCGTAATGCGCAGACTCTGCTGGCCGCCAGCCGTGATCGCTTTGACGAAATGAAACGCTACCTTGGCATTTCGCATTTCTACTTCATTACGCCACAACGGCAGGTCTTGTTGCGAGTTCATAACCCGTCTCAGGCCGGCGACATCCTGACCCGGTCGACCCTGCTCCGCGCGGCGGAAACCGACAAAATGGTGAGCGGGCTGGAACTCGGCCAAACGGCGACGCTGACCCTGCGCCAGGTCATGCCCTGGCATGTTGATGGCCAACTTCTGGGCTATCTCGAACTCGGTATCGAGGTCGAATGGTTTGCCCATCGCATCAAGTCACTGCTGGGTTACGAGATCGCTTCTGCTGTCCACAAGCCTTACACCAATGCCAGCGATTTCGCCAACGGCAAGCGGGCGCTCGGATTTTCCGGCGAATGGGAGACTCTGCCCGAGATTGCACTGCTGAGCCAGACCTTGCCGGGCTTACCGACTCCTGTCCTGGCGGCGTGGCAAGGTTTCGCCAGTGATGACGAAATGCCCAGCGTGTTCGACGTTTCCGACCAGGGCCACGACTGGGCCGGTGGTTTTATCCGCATCAACGACGATAGCGGGCGGCCGGTAAGCTCGCTCGCCATCTTGCGCAGCACCGATGTGATCAATGCCGAGCGACAGGCCCAGTTTGCCAAACTCTTTGCCGCCGCTGTGCTGTTGGCGCTGGGTCTCGCCGCCGCCTTGGCCTATCGCGTGCGCCAGATCGAGCGTCATGTCGTGGCCGGGGAAGAGGCGGTACGCGAGAAGCAACAACGCTTTGACGATTTTGCCTCGGTCAGTTCCGACTGGTGGTTCTGGGAGATGGATGCGGATCTGCGCTTTTCTTACTTCTCACCGAATACTGCCACGGCCATTGGCCGCCCGGTCGATAGCATGCTCGGTCAGCGTCGGCATGATCTGGTTGCCGCGCGCGAAGGCACGGAACAGGCGAAATGGACTGCCCACCTGGCGCAACTGGATCGGCACGAGCCGATCCGCCAATTCGAATACCGCATCGCCCTGCCCGACGGCACAGACGCCTGGCTGGCCATCAGCGGCATGCCACGCTTCGCCGCCGATGGCACTTTCCTCGGCTATCGAGGTACCGGGGCGAATGTCACGGAGCGCAAGGAGCGCGAGGAAGAGGATGCGTTTCAGAGCGAGGGCATGCAAGTCAAATATGCCGTGGCGCGCGCCTTGCAGGACACGGATCTGCCCTTCACCGCGCGGGCGGCGCAGGCGCTGGACGCGGTTGCCGTGCTGAAGGGCATGCTGCTGGAAGGAGGCGCCCGCCTCGTCTTGAATGGCGACAACGTCGCCCACCCCAGCGTGGTCTACGGAAGCTCGTTGTGGGCCGAGGATGCCGAGCTTGCACCGATCGGCGCTGTCGCTGTGGTGGTGCATTGCCCGATCAGGAAGCCGGATCACGGCCACTACACGATTCCGCTGTGGCACGGCGAGGAATGGCTGGGTGCGCTGGTGCTGGATACCGTTGTGAGGCCGCCGGAAAATCCGGGCCGCCTGGAAGCACTACAACAGCTCGGCGAAATCTTTGCCCTGGCCGTGATCAACGAGCGCACCGGACACTTGCTGCAAAACGCGACGGCGCATGCCGAGGCCGCCAGTCGCGCCAAGAGCGAGTTTTTGGCCAACATGAGCCACGAGATCCGCACCCCGATGAATGGTGTGATCGGCATGTCGCAATTGCTGTTGACCAGCGGACTCAACGACGAACAGCGCGAGTATGCGCAGATCGTCAAGGGCAGTGCCGAAGCTCTGCTGACGGTGATCAACGACATTCTTGATTTTTCCAAGGTCGAGGCCGGCCGCCTGGAAATCGAGACCATCGATTTTGATCTGGTCAGCACCGTCACTCAGGCCGCCGACCTGCTGGCAGCGCGCGCCGAAGACAAGGGACTGGAGCTCATTTGCCACATCGATGGTCAGGTACAGCGCCTGATGCGGGGCGACCCCGGCCGCCTGCGCCAGGTGATCCTCAATCTGGCCGGCAATGCGATCAAATTTACGACGGCTGGAGAAGTCGAGATCGCCGTAGCGCTGATCGCTCATCGCGGCTCGCAGCAACTGCTCAAGTTCTCGGTACGCGATACCGGAATTGGAATCCCGACGAAACACCGCGAACTTCTGTTTCAGCCATTCAGCCAGGTGGACGCCTCGATCACGCGGCGCTTTGGTGGCACCGGGTTGGGGCTGTCAATCTCGAAACGTCTGGTCGAGCTGATGGGCGGCGAGCTTGGCGTCGATAGTGTCGAAGGTCAGGGCTCCACCTTCTGGTTCACGCTGGCGCTTGAATGCCAGCCCGAGGATGCGGCGCCGCCGGCGCCCTTGCCACGGGTTGATCTGTCCGGCTGCCGCGTCCTGATCGTGGATGACAATCAAACCAATCGTCATTTGCTGACCACATTGCTGACCGCCTGGGGCTGCCGGGCAACCGAAGCCGATGGCGCCCACGCCGCATTCGAGGAACTGACGGCTGCTGTCGCCGCCGGCCGTCCATACGAGATTGCCCTGCTCGACATGAACATGCCCGAGCAGGATGGTGAAACCCTGGGTCGCCGTATGCGCGATGATCCGACGTTGGCCAACGTGCAGCGGGTGATGCTGACCTCGGCGGCATTACGCGGTGACGCCACACGCTTGCGCGAAGCCGGTTTCGCCGCCTATCTGACCAAACCGCTGAAGGAGGAACACATTCAGCGTTGCCTGGCGGCTTTGCGCGGACGGGTGACCGATGTCGACACCGCCCCGCCGCTCATCACGCGCCATACCCTGGAAGAGGCGCCGCAAGGACGCATCGGGCACATCTTGCTGGTCGAGGACAACCCGATCAACCAGAAAGTCGCCGCCACCTTGTTGAAGAAACGCGGCCATAGCGTCAAGATTGCCGCCAACGGCGCTCTGGCGCTAGAGATGCTGGCCACCGAACACTTCGATCTGGTGCTGATGGATTGCCAGATGCCGGTGATGGACGGTTTCGAAGCCACGCGGCATATCCGCGCCGATGCTAACGCGGCGTTCCGCGACATCCCGATTGTCGCCATGACCGCCAACGCCATGGAAGGCGATCGCGAAACCTGCATCGCCACCGGCATGAACGATTATTTGTCCAAGCCCTTCCATGAAGCCGACCTGAATGCCCTGATTCAGCGCTTCCTGAACACGGAACCACACGGAATCGATCCTGCTGCTTCGACTGCAGCCATGGTGAATGTGATGAGCGCGGTGACCGAGGTGGCGGCAGATGTGGCGGATGACCAGGTTCCGGTATTTGATGCCGAAGCCATGCTCTCGCTGTTGGGCGGCGATGCGGAAATTGCCGCCATGATGCTGGACAGCTTGCTGCTTGATCTGCCGCAGAATCTGGTTGTTCTGGAGCAGGCACTGAACGCGAGCAGCGCCGAAGCGGCCAGTCGTGCCGCACACACGCTCAAAGGCCTGCTTTATGGCGGTGGCGCACTCCGTGCCGGGCACCATGCGCGCCGCATCGAGGCTTTCTGTGATGCCGGTAACCTGGCCGCCGCCGTCGCGCAAATGCCGGGTCTGCAAGTGCGCACCGACGAGGTGCTCACGGCCTGGCGCGATTATCTGGCGCGACTGCCGGTGGCGCGTTGAACGTCTTGGAAGCGTTCTATCGATGGTTCTGGCAGCGCTCGAGATTTAGCGCCAGCAAGCGGCGCAGGATTTCTTCGTCGGGCATCGCCGGCGTGTAGTTGGCCCAGCCATAGGCTTGCGCCACCGCTGTATCGAGCGCCTGGTGCGCGTTGACCAGCCACGTCGGGCGGACGTTGTAAAGATTCGTCAGCGTGCGCTTTTTCAGCTCGGCCTCAAAACCGGGTTTGGCGACGATGCGGTCGGGGTAACCAAGGACGATTTCAGGAATGCGCTCCGTCCATTCCGGCGGATTGAGCCAGTTTTCGCGCAGTTGGTTGAGGCGTTGTGCGGCGGCGGCGATGGCCTGCGCCGTCACCCTGGCGGAGGCCGGGGCCCAGTTGCTGGCGTTTGATGCCGTGTCGCGTGGCGTCAGGCCGCCGGGGAAAGGGAAGGTTTCAAAGGTGGTGGTGGGCGTGTAGCGCGGACGATCTTCGAGCGAGGTGCCGAGCCGCAACGACCAGAGTTCGTGGAAGCGTGAATGCAGGATGCCGAAGGTGGCGTCGTCGGCGCGGGCGATAACGGTCAGGTTTTTGTCCGGCACGATGGGCGGTGCCATCCATGCAAAGACGCGATGTTTGGATACCTCTGGCGTAACGATGAAGCGTGGCAGCGTTGCAGTTGCGCGGCGCATTGCTGGCCGGGGGCGATGAAATAGCCACCAGATTTCGCTGGTGTCCGCTACGCGGTTTCCAACGCGCGTCGGTTGCACATGCTCTTTTGCGTAGGTGAAGGGCGTTTCGTAAAGGCAAGCGTCAGCTTCCGGCATGTCGGTGCCGTAGTCGATGATCCAGACATCGCGGTTGCGCCGCGTGATGTCGAGGCCGTTGAACCATGGCTTCACCACCTCGGTGTTCGGTCGGCCATGTGGATTCGGCAGCGTCAGCCACTTGCGAGCGAGGTCACCAGGAATGTCAAACGGGCCAGTTTTCTGAATGCCGAGGTAGGCAGTTCCCGCGTTCTCAGGCAATGGTTTCGCTGCTGCCAGATCAAGCCCGACCGCCGCCGAAAGATCGGCGTGTATGGTCTTCGCCGGCTGCCCGTCAAGATTGCCCATCGCGGCATCGGCTGTGCCAAAGCACACCAGCGACACGCGCACTGCCGCTCCTTCGTTGATCCACGGTTCGTCGCCCCATGCCTCAAAGATGCGCCCGCTGGCAACAATCCGATCCAGAGCTTTGCGGTTCGCGCCACCGCGCACACTGTTCGTACCAACCAGACCGGCCGCGATGCACTTGCCCGCGTCGATTTGCGCCCGTGACTTCTCGAACCAGTAAGTGACGAAGTCGGCGCCACCAGGCACGCGACCGGCATAGCACTGGCGTAGCGTATCAGTGTATTCAGCGCCCAATTCGCTGCGCATTACCTTGTCGCCCAGAAACGGTGGATTCCCCACCACCGCATCACAGGCAGGCCATTCCGCCTCAATCGCCGTACCGCCAGCGCCGACTTTTACGAGGGCGTCGCGGTTTTCAATAGTGTCGAGCGGTTTCAGGATCGGCTGCGCCGAGACCGGATAGCCATTCCGTAGCATCCATTGAATCTCGCCGATCCAGACCGTGACGCGCGCGAGCTCTGCCGCGTAGGGGTCAAGTTCGATGCCCAGTACGTTGGCGGGCGAAACTTCGATGCTGACCTGGCGTTGCAGGCCCAAGGTTTCGGCGTCGATGTTGGCGCGGCGTTCCAGGTCTTTCAGGGCCTTCAGCGCGAGGTAAAGGAAATTGCCGCTGCCGCAGGCCGGGTCGAGTACGCGGAAGTTGCGCAGGCGTTCGAGGTAGGAATGGAAGAGGGTGGCGGCGTCGCGGTAGGGCTTGTCGTCGCGCTTTCTTGACTTATTCATCAGTGCGGCGATCTGCACTTTTGTCGCCTGCCATTCGGCCGTCAGCGGGCGAACGATGACGGGATCGATCAGGCGCATGATGGTGGCCGAATCGGTGTAATGCGCGCCGAGTTGTGAACGCTTGGCCGGGTTGAGGCCGCGCTCGAACAGGGTGCCGAAGATTGAAGGATCGATGTTGCGCCAATCCATTTCGGCGGCGTGGTGTAGCGCGGTGACGTCCGCGCCGGTGAGCGGTGGCACAGCAACGCTGGCAAACAGGCCGCCGTTGAACCAGGCGATAGTTTCGTCGCCGTAGTCGCTACCGCTTTGCATGGCATTGAACAGGGCCGTGAGCCGATTCGTGGCGCGTACCGGGTCGTTGGCGGTTTTGCCGAGCAGGCCGGTAAACAGGCCGCGCGACAATAAACCTTCATCTTCGGCGAACATGCAGAACAGGCACTGAATGAGGAAGTGCGCCACCGGTTGCGCAGCCAGCCCGCGAGCGCGCAAGGTTTCGGCCAACGCGCCGAGTTTGCCTGCGGCATCTTCAGTAATCGCAGCGAGCGATTTGACCGGGCGCAGTTGTTCGGGATCGGTGAACACCCAGCGCAGGGTTTGCAGATTTTCCGGGGCGCCGATGTCTTCGATACGGATGCTGCGTGGTTCGTCGGGGTAGCCGGTGAAGGCGGTATGAATCTCGATGCGTTCGCGGTCGGAGACGATCAGCAGCGGCGGGTTTTCCAGTTCCAGGCTGTAGTCGGTGAGCTGCTTGAGGGCGGCGCGCAGGTCGCGTCCGGGGCGCTTGTTTTCCCAGCCGAAGTGGCCGCGCTTCCAGACATCGGCCCAGCCATCACCGCCACTGGCTTTGCCGGCACCGCGTTCGAAACAGTAGTTGTCGGCGTCGCGTGGTTTTTCAACGCCGAGCAACTCGCAAAGGTCGTCAAAGTGCGCTTGTGCCCCGGCGCGTTCAGAAAGCGGGTTGTCGCGCCACAAGGCGATGAACTGTTCGGATGTCATAACGACATTGTCGCCGAAAGTCGGTGCGACGAGAGGAATCCGTTTGGATCGCTACAGGTGCGTTACTGCTGAACTGCCCACGGGTTGATGACGATCAAGCCCGCTGCTTCGAATGGAGCGGTGTCACTGGTTGCGACAATCAAGCCATGCGTCGTCGCCGTGGCCGCGATGTAGCCGTCTGCGGGTGCGATAGCCTTTCCGTCGGCCCTCGCACGGGCACGAAGCTCCGCATAGGCGGCGGACGCGGCCGCGTCGAAGGGCAGGATTCGACCGGCGAACAAAGGCAAGATGCGTTGCTCAAGACTGGCGTGGAGAGTGTCTTTTCGTTTGCCAGGCGGTAGTGCCGCGATGCCAAAGCGCAACTCGGCCAGGCTGATCGTCGATAGGTAAAGCGTTTCGACAAGTTGCGCGTCCAGCCAGGCCAGCACGCCCGCATCGCCGGCTACCTTCAATGGCTCAGAAACGACGTTGGTATCGAGAAGAATCATTCAAGGCTGATCGGCTCTGCGGGTGTCTTGTCGCGCTCGATCTCAAGCTCGAACCCGCCGACTTGCTGGCCAATGTCAGCCAGCAACGAGCCCAGCTTGATCCGGCCTTCGGGCCGCGCAGCGCTTTCGAGGATGGCCCGGATCTCGGCTTCGGTGCTTCGACCGGCCATCGCGGCGCGCACACGCAAAGCGCGGTGGGTTTCCTCGGGCAAGTTACGAACAGTGATTGATGCCATCGCTAATAACTCCGAAAGGTGATATCAATGACTGCATTATAGGCGAGTGATAGCAGTTCTACCGCACGCCTTCCTCGTACCAACCCTTGCTGGCATTGACCACTTTCACAACCAACAACATCACCGGCACCTCGATCAGCACGCCGACCACGGTCGCCAGGGCGGCGCCGGATTCGAAGCCGAACAACGAGATGGCGGTGGCGACGGCGAGTTCGAAGAAGTTGCTGGCGCCGATCAGGGCCGACGGACAAGCGACGTTGTGTGTTTCACCGACGCGGCGATTGAGCCAATAGGCGAGACCGGAATTGAAACAGACCTGGATCAGGATCGGCACGGCGAGCAGGGCAATTACCAGCGGCTGCTCGATGATGGCGCGGCCTTGAAAGGCGAACAGCAGCACCAGCGTGGCGAGTAGCGCGGCGACCGACCAGGGGCCGATTTTCGCCAGCATGGCGTCAAAATAATCCTGGCCACGGGCGAGCAAGGTCTTGCGCCAGAGCTGGGCGAGTGCCAGCGGAATGACGATGTAGAGAACGACGGACGTGACCAGCGTCGCCCACGGCACGGTGATCGCCGAAATGCCGAGCAACAGCCCGACGAGTGGGGCGAAGGCGACGATCATGATGCTGTCGTTGAGTGCGACCTGCGAGAGCGTGAACAGCGGATCGCCATTGGTCAGCCGGCTCCAGACGAAGACCATTGCCGTGCAAGGTGCGGCGGCGAGCAGGATCAGGCCGGCGATGTAGCTGTCGAGCTGGTCGGCGGGGAGATAGGGGGCGAACAGATGACGAATGAAAATCCAGCCCAGCAGCGCCATCGAGAAGGGCTTGACCAGCCAGTTCACGAACAGCGTGACGCCGATGCCTTTGATGTGAGCTTTGACCTCGTGCAGTGCGCTGAAATCGACCTTGACCAGCATCGGGATGATCATCACCCAGATCAAGAGACCGACCGGCAGATTGACGTTGGCGACTTCCATCTTGCCCAACATCTGAAAAGGTGCCGGCACGAACTGGCCAAGGGCGATGCCGACGACGATGCAGAGGAATACCCAGACGGTGAGATAGCGTTCGAACACCGACATGATTCAGGCTTCCGTATGGATCTTGCGCGCGGCAGCCAGTGCCTCGTCGCGGCTCATGGTTTCCAGCGGCAGGGCGAGGAAGGCTTCGATGCGGGTTTTCAGCGATTGGTAGGCGGTTTCGAAGGCCACGCGGCGGGCGTCCAGCGGTTCGACATGCGCTGGGTCGGGTAAGGACCAGTGCGCGGTGGTCGGGTGGCCGGGCCAGACCGGGCAGGTTTCGTTGGCGGCGTTGCTGCAAACGGTGAAGATGAAGTCAAAAGTCGGTGCTGGTGGTACGGCGGTAGCGCTGAATTCGTCCCACGATTTGCTGCGCGCACCGTCGCGGGGAACGCCGTGCTTGAGCAAGGTCTCGATGGCGACCGGATTGACCACACCGCCCGGCTTGCTGCCTGCCGAGTATGCCTTGATTCGACCTTGACCGAGATGGTTGAACAACATCTCGCCAAGAATCGAGCGGGCAGAATTGCCGGTGCACAGCACCAGTACGTTGAAGGCTTGGCTCACGATGATTTCTCCGGGGATAGTTTTGCAGCAACGACGGTGATGACGACGGCGAGAGCCATCAGGCCGAAGGCGATGCCAACCTGGCTGATGCTTTCCGGCGCGAGCAGCAGCAGTGCGCCGAGGCCGAGCATCATCAGACCGGACATCAGCTTGAGCAGACGGCCTTCGCGCTCGGTCAGTTTTCTCGCCCCCAGGGTGCCGGCGAAGACGGCGACGATGGCGGCGAGCGGGACGACGTAGATCAGGTTGTAGGCGGCGAGATACATGTAACGACCGGAGGGTGTCAGGTCGGCGAGCGTCAGCAGACGCGTAAAGACCATAGGGAAGCCAGCGGTGCACAGCAGTTCATAGAAGTTGGCGGCGATGGCGAGGAAGGTGGTCGCCAGCACCATGGCCGGTAGGCTGTCGGCGGCGAGGATGCCGCGCGCACGGCGAAAGATGTCGGCCTTTTGCGCCTCGGGAATCGAGAGCGTGAGACCCTGTTTGAAGCGGAAGAAATCCTTGACGTTAATAGCGCCGACAAGGACGGCCAGCGCACCAGCGACCAGCGTGACCCAGGCCAGATGACCGAAGAGCTGGAAGACATTGAGCCAGGCCGCCATAAAAGCGAAATACATCAGCCCGGAAATGGCAACGAAAACACCGCCGATGATCAGCATGCGCGAACGGTTTTTCTGGTGCGCCATCATCGACAGCAGGAACAGCAGCACGAAGAATGCGCACGGGTTGAAGGCATCGAGCCCGGCCAGCACGAACGTCAGCGCCGGTAGCGAAAAGCTGGCGAGATCGACGCGTCCGAGCAGTGGGAGATCAATGCTTTCGGTACGGCCGGCGGTGTCAGTTGCCCCATTGCGCGCCCTGCAGGCATCGAGGCGTTCGCGGATCAGCGCGCCGGTGGTGGCATCGCTGTCCCAGCCGGTGTGCATTTCGCCGCAGAAAATCAAGGCCGGAACGGCGCTTGCGTCGGCGCCAATTGCTTGGGTCATGGTCAGATAATGACGCACGTTTTCCGGTTGGCGCGAAAGCTCAAGCGCATGCAGGGTGACCCACGGGCGCTGGGCGGGAATCGCTTCGATGTACGGATGTGCGGCGGTGCAATGCGGACAGGTCAGCGACCAGTAGAAATACAACTGCACTTGTGGCGTGCCGTCCGAGCCGGGGGTGACCCACGGTGCGTCCGCGTGAGCCGTGGGCGCCAGCAACAGCCACAACAGTAGAAAGACACGTCGCATCGGGTTTCGCTATTCCGCTTCGGCTTCGAGATAGGCGCGGCTGGCGTTCGGGCCACGCAGTTCGGGATACACCGGCAGATAGGCAAAAGCCTTGTCATCGAGCGTGTCGATTGCCTTTTGCAGATCGTCACCGGCATCAACCGCCTGCTTCATGTGCGTCCGCAGTTTCAACAGGTAATCGTGGGTTTCCTTGCGCGCTTTGGCCCGGTCGGCGGGTGCGCCATGGCCGGGCACGATGAGTTCTGGTTGCAGGGCCTCCAGTGCGACGAATGAGCCCAACCAGCGGCCGACATGCGACATTGGCATGACACCGAGCAGACGATCGACGTAGACGATGTCGCCGGAAAAGGCGACGCGCTGGCGTGGCAGCCAGACAATGCTGTCGCCGGGGGTATGGCCGCCGCCGGCGAAGATGAGTTCGATGCTTTCTTTACCCAGCGTAAGGGTTTCGCGGCTGGTGAAAGTACGTGTGGGTTTTTGTACCTGCGTGCCGCTGAAGGCGGCGCCGAGTAAGCGGCTGAGGCTCTCAGCCTGCATTTCGCCACGCTCGGCGATATCGGTCACGGTCTTTTCGTGCGCCAGTACAGGTATGCCTTGTGCGGCGAAATGGCTGTTGCCCAGCCAGCGATGATCCTGGCCGCCGGTGTTGATGACCCACTTGATCGGCTGCGGCGTGATTTTGCGAATCGTCGCTTCGATCTTCTGCGCCACCTGCCGCGAACTGCCGCTGTCGATCACCACCACACCGGCATCGGTGATGATGAAGCCGGTGTTGGCGTTCATGCCCTCGTTGGCCACCGTGCGTGGGCCAGTTTCGCCGATGAAGGCATAAACGCCATCAGCCACTTTCTGCGGCACGGCATCCCAGGCGCGCAGCGTCGAGCTAAGGATCAGCAGGCAAATTAGCGCCAGGCCGCGCATCAAAACCAGCCCTCAACCTTGGCTCGCGTCGGTACGCCACCGGCATGCACCACCTTGCCGTCGATCACCACGCCGGGCGTGCTCATCACGCCGTAGCTCATGATCAATTTGAGGTCTTCGACCTTTTCGAGCTGGATTTCTGCGCCCTTGGCTTTGGCGACTTCGTCGACCAGCTTGAGGGTGTTCTGGCAATTGGCACAACCGGTGCCGAGGACTTTGATGTTTTTCATGGGGATTTACGCTGAAGGGTTAAAAAGTCGGTGTGACCGAAGGAAATCCCCTTTTCGGGACTGGCGATACGGCGCTTTTGTTCACAAGACGGCGTTGAAGACGTAGCCCACCACCAAAATGCCGGCCGCGACCACGCCGGCAAAGGTGGCGATGAGCGGCAGTTTGAGCACCTTGCGCAGGATCACCATTTCAGGCAACGAGAGCGCGATCACGCTCATCATGAAAGCGAGCACGGTGCCGAGCGCCGCGCCCTTGCCGATCAGGGCTTCGACAATCGGGATGATGCCGGCGGCGTTGGAATACATCGGCACGCCGATCAGCACGGCAGCCGGCACCGACCACCACGGCGCATCCTTGCCCATGATCGAGGCCATGAAATCCTCGGGCACATAACCATGAATGCCGGCACCAATGGCGATGCCGGCCAGGATGTAGGGCCACACTTTGCCGACGATTTCCTTGACGTGCCTGACGCCGGCATCGATGCGTTCGGCCCAGGTCGGCCTGGCCGCGTCGTAGTCGGCCGATTGCGTGGCCTGCATTTCGCGCACCCAGTCTTCGAGGTGTTTTTCCATGCCCAGGCGGCCGATGATCAGGCCGGCGACGATGGCAACGCTGAGCCCCAGCCCGAGGTAAAGCGCCGCGACTTTCCAGCCGAACAGACCGAACAACAGCGCGAGTGCGACCTCATTCACCATCGGCGCCGAAATCAGGAAGGAAAAAGTGACACCGAGCGGCACGCCGGCAGAAAGAAAGCCAATAAACAGCGGCACCGCCGAACAGGAGCAGAACGGGGTGACGATGCCCAGCGTGGCGGCCATGACATTGCCGATACCGAGGCGCTTGCCCGAAAGCAGGGCACGGGTGCGTTCCGGGGCGACAAAGGTATGGATGATGCCCATGACAAAGACGATGCCAGTCAGCAGCAGCAAGACCTTGGGCGTGTCGTAGAAGAAGAAATGCAGCGCTTCGCCCAGATGTGTTTTCTGCGTCAAACCGAGCGCGGCAATCACGGCATCCGCAAACGGAATCAGGCTGGCGTAGGCGGCGATCCAGAGGATGATGGCCACGAGGAGCCAGGCGAGTTGTCGGGCCATCATCAGGCGGCGCAGCGCTCGGGGCGGCTGTGCATGCGTTCCAATCGCTCGAGATCATCTGCCAGTTCGGCGACCGCGCCTTGGCCGAGGGACTGCAATACCCCAATGGTCCATTGCGGTACCGAATCGTCCAGGCGGTAGTGCATCCAGGTGCCGGCGCGACGCGGAATCGCCAGGCCGGATTCCTTCAAGGTGGCCAGGTGGCGGGAAATTTTGGGCTGCCCTTCGGCAAGTGCGGCCGTCAGTTCGCAAACGCACAACTCGCCCTGGTCGGCGAGCAAAGCGAGGATGCGGCGCCGCGTCGGGTCGGCGAAAGCTTCAAAGATGGTTTGCGTGTCCATGGGGTCACTATATACGGCATTGCATATATTCGTCAAGGCGAATGTAATCGGCGGCGCTACAATCGAGCACCATGAGTTCAGACATCAATCATTCCCGCCGTGGCTTCCTGCGCGGCCGCATCCGTTCCGGGCCGCCGCCCGTGCGACCACCATGGGCATTGGCCGAAGACGACTTCCTGGCGCGGTGCACGCGCTGCGGCAACTGCGCGGTAATTTGCCCAACCAAAATCGTCCAGATCAAAGAAGGCTATCCGCAGCTTGATTTCAGCGCCGGCGCCTGCACCTTTTGTGCGGAGTGCGTCCGGGTTTGCATGCCGGCTGCGTTGCGCCGCGAGGGCGAAGCACGGCCTTGGCAGCGCATTGCGGTCGCGGCAGAAAGTTGCATGTCCCACAAAGGGGTCGAATGCCGCATCTGTGGCGAACATTGCGATGAATTCGCGATTCGCTTTAGCCCTCGAGTGGGCGGTCCACCACTGCCCGAGATTCGCAGTGACTTATGCACGGGTTGCGGTGCGTGCGTTGCGCCCTGCCCGGTGATGGCGATTCGCGTGCGCTGAGTACTTTATATAGTTCAAAAATGAAACATCCACCCAGGAGCCAAAAATGAAGACCAAGTCCCGTTTGCTCGCACGTAGCGCCCTTTCCCTTGCCCTGTTGTTCGGCGCCGCCCACAGCCTGGCTGAGACCTTGCGCATATCGGCTATTCCCGATGAGGCGCCAACCGAATTGCAACGCAAGTTCAAACCTCTGGGCGATTATCTGGAAAAGGAGACCGGTCTCAAGGTGCAATTCACGCCGGTGAGTGATTACGCCGCTGTGGTCGAGGGTCTGGCCGCGAAGAAGATCGACATGGCCTGGCTCGGTGGCTTTACCTTTGTTCAGGCCAAGATTCGCACCCATGGCACCGCAACGCCGATCGTGCAGCGTGCCGAGGACGAGAAGTTTCTCAGCAAGTTCATCGTCCCGGCTGACAGCCCGGCGAAAACTTTGGCGGACCTGAAGGGCAAGAACTTTGCCTTTGGTTCGCCCTCATCGACTTCCGGCCATTTGATGCCGCGTCATTTCCTGCTCAAGGACGGCATCAATCCGGATAAGGATTTCAAGAATGTCGCCTTCTCTGGTGCGCATGACGCCACCGTGGCGTTTGTCGCGTCCGGCAAGGCCGATGGCGGCGTTCTCAATGCCTCGGTGATGGACAAGCTGCTCGAAAAGGGCGATGCCAATGCCAAGCGGGTGAAGATCATCGCCACCACGCCGCCTTATTTTGACTACAACTGGACCGTGCGCCCCGAGCTCGATCCGGCGCTGACCAAGAAACTGACCGATGCCTTCCTCAAGCTCGATGCGGCCAATCCGGCGCACAAAGAGTTGATGGATCTGCAACGCGCCTCGAAGTACATTGCCACCAAGGCGACCAACTATGACGGCATCGAAGCGGCGGCACGCGACGCCGGGCTGATCAAGTAAGGCGCGATGGTCACGATGCGGTTCTGCCGCCATCGGTCGTTTTCAGCGCCACTTCGATGTCAATAGTCACTCACCAGCTCGGTCTTGAGCATGGCAACGGTTTTCGCGCCCTGCATGGCCTCAACCTCAAGCTGACGGCGGGCGAACGGGTAGCCATCATCGGCCCTTCGGGCGCCGGTAAGACCAGCCTGATCCGCTTGCTGGGCAGTGCGCTACGGCCGACCAACGGACGCCTTGAACTGCTCGGTGAAAACCCGTGGCAGCAATCGGCGGCCGGGCTGCGGCAACTGCGCACGCGGATTGGCACAATTCACCAGGCGCCGCCCATTCCGCCCCGGTTACGCGTGATTACCGCGATTCTGGCCGGGCGATTGGGGCGTTGGCCGGCCTGGAAGGGTTTGCTCTCCTTGTTGTATCCCGTGGATATCGCTGGTGCGCAACAAGCGCTGGCGCGCCTCGATCTCGCCGATCGGTTGTTTGAGCGTTGCGATAGGCTGTCTGGTGGCCAACTGCAGCGCGTCGGCATCGCCCGCGTGTTGTACCAGCAGCCCGACCTGATCCTGGCCGACGAACCGGTCTCGGCGCTCGACCCCATTCTCGCCGATGCGGCGATTGCGCAAATCGTTGCCGAAGCCGAGCAACGCGGCGCCACGGTGTTGGCTTCGTTGCATGCGGTTGATCTGGCACTCAAGTGGTTTCCGCGTGTGATCGGGTTGCGCTCCGGCCAACTGGCTTTTGACCTGCCGGCGGCAGAGGTCAGCACCGACATGCTGCGCGATTTGTACAGCAGCGAAGGCAGCATCGTGCCCACCCAAGCCAATGATCCGGCGCTGTTGCACGCACTTACCGAGCCGCTGCCGGAAATCACCGACCCTAAAGTGGTGCGTCTCGATAGCTGCCGGGGTCGCGGATGAGCAGCGGTCAACTCGCTGCGGAACCATCGGATTTTGTTGTCCGTGATCCCGAGGCGCGTCGCCGCCTTGGCACGACGCTGATCGCCCTGGTGATCTTGTGGCCCTTGTTGCAACTGGCGGAATTTCGTCCGGCGGTCTTGTTCGAGGCAGGTAACCTGAAGGTGATGACCGGCTTTCTGGCCGGTTTTTTTCCGCCCGAACGCGGGCCTGAATTTCTTGGTCTGCTGTTCAAGGCCACGCTGGAAACCCTGGCGATCGCCACTGCCGGTATTGCCTTGGCCCTGTTGATAGCGGTGCCGCTGGCGATCATCGGCACCCGTGCCTTATCGATATCGAGTATCGGTCCCGGCCCGGATCGTTGGCGCGGCAACGTGGTGCGTGTCGCCTGCCGGGCATTGCTGACCGTGTTGCGCGCGATTCCCGAAATCGTCTGGGCGCTGATGTTCGTGCGCGTCCTCGGACTCGGACCTGCTGCCGGTGTGCTGGCTTTGGCGATTACCTATGGCGGTATGTTGGGCAAGGTCTATACCGAGATTCTCGAATCCACCGACACGCGTCCCGCACGCGCGTTGCTGCAGGGCGGTAGCGGTCGGATCACGGCATTGGTCTACGGCCTGATCCCGAATGCCGCGCAAGAACTGACTTCCTACACGGTTTATCGCTGGGAATGTGCGGTGCGTGCCTCGGTCATCATGGGTTTTGTCGGCGCCGGTGGGCTGGGGCAATTGATGGACCAGTCGATGAAAATGCTGAACGGCGGCGAAGCGAGCGCGATCCTGTTGATGTTTCTCGCGCTGGTGGTGCTTGCCGATGCGCTTAGCTCCGCACTACGCAAGGCGCTGGCATGAGCGATACCGTACAGCCGTGCACGTCGCGTGGTGCTGGCGATTTTTGCCTGACCTGCCTGCTGACCAGTGCCGGGCTGTTGGCCGCCGTCATTGCCAGCTTTGCTTATCTCGACATTGATTTCAGTGCCTTGTTTTCCCGTGAGTCTGCGTCCGGTATGGGCGATTTCGTGGCGTCTTTCTTTCCGCCGGAAGCGGCGCCCGCGTTTCTCCAGAAAACCGCCCATGGCGCCTTGCAGACCTTCGCTACGGCGGCTGTTGGTACGCTGTTCGCTGCGCTGCTCGGGGTGTTTTTCGCCTTGCCGGCGGCCGGGCGAATGGGTGAGGCGCCGCGCCAGTTGGCGCGCTTTGCACTGAATGTGTTGCGCAGCGTGCCCGAACTGGTCTGGGCCACGCTGATGGTGCTGGCGGCCGGGCTCGGACCCTTCGCCGGTACGCTTGCCCTGGCGCTGCACACCATAGGCGTGCTTGGCCGCCTGTTCGCCGAAGCCATCGAAAACGTACCGTCTACCGCCGAGCTTAGCCTGCGCCAAGCCGGGAGCGGCAGCGCCGTTGCCTTCTTGTATGGCACGTTGCCCTTGGTCTGGCCACAGTTCATTGCCTACAGCCTTTATCGACTGGAAATGAATATCCGCATGGCGGCGGTGCTCGGCTTCGTTGGCGCCGGCGGATTAGGCCAGATGCTGTATTTCCACTTGTCGATCTTTCAGCAGGCGGAAGCCGCCACGGTGCTGATTGCCATGTTGCTACTGGTACTGGCCGTCGATGCAGCAAGCAATTTGCTGCGTGGCCGGCTGGCGACGTAGTGCTGACCTAGTGCCGGTAGCCAGCCGGCTTTCGGTAGTGAGCGTCCTTCTTTGTACTGGTCAATCTGTACCGCCATCGACGACGAACCTACGGTAAAAAGTCGGTGCTGGCGAGACGGCGCCCGAATGCACTGGGCCGATTGGCTAGCGGGAATATTGCCCGTACACCAACGTGGCGAGTCGCAGCATGTCTTCACGCCCGGTGTTGCCCGAGAGCGCGTAGCCAAAGCGTTCGTCGATCCAGTAGAAGACATCGACGTCGTTCTCGCGGGCATGGCGGAAGGCCGTGTCCTTGTTGTTTCCGGCGTCAGGTCGTACATAAAGGGTGAGGCGATTGTGCGTGGAATTCTCGTACATGAACTGGGCAACTTCACCCTTGTCGCCCGGCAACAGGCGCCCGCCAACGAGATGGTAGCCGGCGTCGTCGAGCTTTGGTGGTTTCAGTTCGCTGCCCAGGCGTTTCGATAGCCAACCGACAAGATGGGCTTCCTGGTCGGCACCCACTTCGACCGGATGGCGGACCTCGGGAACGAAGACCGCATGGGCCACCGCCGCCTGGCGCGGCAGGGATTGCGCGATTCGGGTGGATGCCTGCTCCCCGTCCGTTTGGCCACGCAGGACGAAGCCGGTGACGGTGCCCAGCATCAGCCAGGCCACGGCCGCCAGTTTGCGTGCATCGAGCCAGTGTGGTGAATTCGCTGCGGGAATCAGGCGCGCCGGGACCGGTTCGTCAAGCACGCGATCGAAGGCCCGATGCAGACCCGCTGACTGCGCGCGCCACTCGGCGACTTGCGCTTGCCGCTCGGGATGCGCGGCAAGCCAGGCCTCCACCTGCGTCAATCGGCTGGCGTCGAGTTGGCCGTCGGCATAGGCGTGCAGGTCGTCTTCTGAAATCGGCGCGTTCATGAGCTGACCACTTTCAAATGCGGGGTTGATTCGCCGGCCAGTATCGCCTTGAGCCGATTGCGGGCGCGCGACAGGCGCGACATCACGGTGCCCTGCGGTACGCCAAGGGCGCGCGCTACCTCGGCGTAGCTGAGTTCTTCCAGCCCCACCAGCAGCAAGACTTCGCGCTGGTCGAGCGGCAGCAAGGAAAGCGCACGCTCGAGATCGCGCAGCTCCAGCGCATCGGCCTGCTCGGCGCGCTGTACCGGAACCGGCAGATCTTCGTCGTCGCAAAACTCCACGCGACCATTATGACCGTCGTGACCATTGCGGCGATGGCCATCGACATGCAGGTTATGCATGATGGAAAACAGCCACGGCCGCAGGTCGCGTTCGCGTTGCCAGAAGCGCCATTTGTCGAGCGCGCGTTCCAGCGTGTCCTGCACCAGGTCGTCGGCGCTATCGCTACGCCCCGTCAGCGCTCGCGCATAGCGGCGCAGACGGGGAATCTCGGCAACGATCGCGTCGCGGCTGCTCACCTTGGCGGATTACGGCTTGGCCACTTGCCAGACACCGTTGAAACCCTCGCCGGTCTTGTCGCCCAGCTTCTGGTCCTTGGCCCAGAAGTAGAGCGGCTTGCCCTTGAGCGCCCACTGCTTGGCGCCGTCGTCACGGGTGATGATGCTGTAGTCGCCACTTGCTGCATCACTGGCGTTGGCGGCCAGCGGCGGCCAGTTGGTGGCGCAGGGACCGTTGCACATGCTCTTGCCACTGCCGGCGGCATCCTTGTCGAAGGTATAGAGCGTCATGCCGTTAGCACCGGCGAGCACACCATCGGCGGCCTTGACCGGGGGGGTGGCCCAGGCGGTGGCGGCGAAGGCGACGAGGGAAAGTGCGGCGGCAATTTGTTTGATTTTCATGATGTTCTCCGTTCAGGGTTGGGGGTGCTACACCTGATATACGGATGGCGAGGTCAGTTTATTCCCTTGGGAACGTAAAATTGGATGCGCGGCAGTTTGGCCGCGAACATTGACAGGTTGCTCCATGAACACCGTCCAGTTGCTGCTCAAAAGTCTCTTCGCCATGGCCTCGATGGTCGAGGCGCGCGATCCCTATACCGGTGGTCATCTTTGGCGTGTCTCCCAGTTTTCGCGGCTGTTGGCCGAAGAGGGGGCGCTACCCGTGGCCGACGTGGCGCGCATCATGGTCGGTGGTTTTCTTCACGATCTAGGCAAGATTGCTGTGCCGGATGCCATCCTCAATAAGCCGGATCGTCTTACCGATGACGAATATGCGGTGATCAAGACCCATCCCGATGTCGGCCACCGCCTGCTGGGTGATCATCCGTTGGCCGACCTCGCACTGGCTGCCGTCTGGGCGCACCACGAGCGACCCGATGGCGCCGGCTACCCACGCCGTCTTGCCAGCACCGACATTCCGACCGATGCCCGTATCGTCGGCATCACCGATGCGTTCGATGCCATGACTTCGACGCGCCCCTATCGCACCGGCATGCCGATTTCACGGGCACTGAGCGTCATCGAAGAAAATCTCGGTACGCAGTTCGATAGCGACTGGGGGCGGCGCTTCATCCTCCTAGGCGAGCAAGGCGCACTCGAGCACATCGTCGGCCACAGCGAACCGGGTATGCCGCTGCAAACCTGTCCTGCCTGCGGTCCCATTGTGGTGGTGCAGCGGCGCCAGGGCGATGGCTCGATTGTCTATTGCCGTCATTGCGGTGGCGAGCTGAAGGTGTCGCTGGTCGGCGAACGGTTCGCGCTGGCGCCGACGGGTCAGCGCGGCACACCGGATGCGTTGCGGCCTGAGGCGGATCAGGCATTGCTGACCGAGTTGGTCGACCTTGCCCAGGCTTGCCTGCCAGGGATGGTCGAGTAAGCCTCGTTAAATTCAGTCGGCGCAGGTCAGCCCAACTTGTTCGCCACCGCCCACACGGCGGCTTCGACGCGGGAGCGGAAATGCAGCTTCTTCAGCAGGTTGCGGATATGCACTTTGACCGTGCTTTCCATGATGTCGAGTTCGCGGCCGATCAGCTTGTTCGACATGCCGGCGGCTAGGCACTTGAGGATCGCGGATTCGCGTTCAGTCAGGCTGGCATGGTTCCGGTTTTCTGTCATGCTTTCTTCACGCAAGGCGTTGGCCAGCAAGCTGGTCAGTTCCGGGCTGATGGCATTCTGGCCGTCCATGGCGCGGCAGATCATTTTGAGGATGTCTTCCGGGTCGTTGTCCTTGAGAATGTAGCCATCTGATCCCGCCCGAATCGCGGCGATCAGGTCTTCCGGCGCATTGGATACGGTGAGCAGAATGATGCGCGCATCACAACCGAGATCGCGCAGGGTGCGCAAGGTCTCTAGGCCGTCGATTCCTTTCATGTTCAGGTCCAGCAGGATCAGGTCGGGTGCGTGCAGCCGCGCCAGTTCGATGCCTTCCTGGCCGCCGGCGGCTTCACCGACGACGGTAAAGCTTTCTTCGAGTGCGAGCAACTGGCGCACACCGCGACGGAACAGCGGGTGATCGTCAATGATGAGAACGCGGGTGGTTTCAGGCATGGGCTTGGCTTTGGAAGGCGAAAAGTTACGTTGAGCGTGGTTCGTGAATAATCTGTCGGACTTTCTGCGGCAGGAACTGAAGAGTGACGACTGTGCCGGTGCCGGGGGCAGTTTCGATTTCGAAGCGGCCATCCAGAATCTGCGAGCGATCATGCATGATGTTCACGCCAAAGTGACTGGTGGGCGTCTTGTGCGGGTGAAAGCCTTTGCCATCATCGGTGATGCGCACGGTCACCGCATGCAATGCGTCGATCGCGATGTGAACGCTGGCACTCTTGGCTTCGGCATGGCGCTCGATGTTTGACAAGGCTTCGCGAATGATGCGTATCACATGCATCTCCTCGTTGCCCGAGAGCACGATACCGGAGAGGGAGCTATTGAGCTGGATCGGAAAGCCGAGTTTGGCCGAGAATTCCGCGATGGTTTCTTGCAGCGCGACATTGAACCCGCGTTCGTCGATGCGTAGCCGGAAGGTGACGATCAGCTCGCGCAGCTCGCGGTAGGCACCGGCGAGGCCTTGTTTCAGTTCGTCGGTGATGGCGCGGGCATCGCCATTTTGTTCGAGACATTTTTCCAGGCGTGTGACCTGAATGCGCAGATAGCTCAGCGACTGGGCGATCGAGTCGTGCAACTCGCGCGCGATGACCGAGCGCTCTTCCAGCACGGCCAGGCGGTGCTTCTGTTCGGTGCGGCGCATGTTGAGCAGGGCGTTCGATACATGATGGCCGACGGTTTCGATGATGCGTGCCTTCTCGCGCGGCAGCGCTGTGTCGGCCTTGAGCAAGACCGGCATGATGCCGCGCAGTTGATCGCCATCGCCTAGAGGTACCGCCACCATCGGACGCCGATGCGCTTGTTCGGTCAGGCTCGTTTCAGCGCGGGCAAAACATTGGCCACAGTCCGGGCGATCGCACAGCGCGTGGGCTTCGTCGGCGGTGAGGTTGCCGGTGACGGTGTGGGCGGGCATTTGCCCGTTCTCGCTGATGCAGATCATGCTATGACCGAGTTCCAGTTCGTTCTCCACTTCGCGCAGAATCGCCTGGACCTTGTCCAGCGTCAGATCGCTGGCCGACAGTTGCTGGCTGATCCGGTACAACAATTCCAGCGATTGATTGGTGCGGGTCAGTTCCTGGGTTTTTTCCTCGACCTTGTCGGCCAGATGGGCGTACATGCTGGCGATTTCTTCCACCATGGTGTTGAAGGCGCGTCCGAGTTGGCCGAGTTCGTCGCTGGTGACATGCGTGACGCGAGCCGAGAAAGAGCCCTGCGACACGGTCTTGGCCGCTTCCAGCAAGTGCGCCAGCGGCAAAACCAGTTGCCAGCGCAGCATCCAGATGGTGAACAGGCTGATGAGCACGATGCAGGCGAGTAGTCCGAGCTGTATCACGCGCAGCGAGCGCGCCTTGCTTTCAAGTTCTTCCTCGATCAGGCGCACGACATGGTCGATCTGCTCGACGAAATCGGGAATCTCGTGGGTCATCTGCTGAACTGCGGCAGAGTCGCCCATTGCCGCGTCCTGCTCAAGACGCCGGATATCAGCGTTCCAGCGCTGCAGCACGCTATGGACGGCGATCACGGAAGGGGAATCGCTCGCTGACTTGGCAACGATGAAGCGTTCCAGACCCAGCAGGCGGCGCTCGAATATCTTCATGGTATCGAGTGCCTGCAGCCGCTTCGCCGGCTGCTGCACTTCGGTAAGGGTACGAAAACTCAACATGCGCAAGGAGCCAGAGACATTGACGGCATTGGCGCGGCCGCTGATGTCTTCGGCGATCAGAGTGGAGATGACAATGGACGCCAGAGAAAGCAGGGCCAGCACGCTCATGGTCAAGCCGGTACGAACCAATACCGAATTGCGCAAACCTTGGGTCAGAGACGGAAAGAAGCGGTGCATGACGTATATTTTTGACTACCCGTGGTGAACTTCGGAGTACCCGGCAGGGACTTGCCGGAAATCAGGCAATTGCTGCACTGCCTTGATTCTACGTAAAAACACGTCGGCGACAGGGGCTGTGCGGCTACTTCTTTAGAGGTAGTTTTGTGCGCGCCCGGTGATGGTCCGAGGCTTGCGCAAAGTTTTGAGGCTACTAGGATGCGTGCAACCTCACTAAAAACATGACCGAGGTCAATTTATTGTTTGAAACCTTGGAGCATGATTCTGCGGGCCAACCATGAATATCTCAAGCGTAATTGTTATTCCCCACCCCGACCACATTCAGGCGGTCGTCGATAGTCTGAACGCCATAGAGGGTGTTGAAGTGGCTGCCGTATCGCCCGAGGGGAAAATCATCGTCACCATCGAAACCGAGGGTGATCGTGACACTATCCAAACCTTCGAGCACATCAGTGTGATGGACGGCGTCATGTCGGCGTCCATGGTGTATCACCAGTTAGAAACCGATCCCGAAGTAGAAATCTCAGTGGCGGCCTAGCCATCAGGCGACACCGCATCGACAAGGAGGTCTGAAATGTCTGTAATGAAATTAACTCGGCGTGAATTCATCAAGACGAATGCGGTCGCTGCAGCAGCGACGACCGCCGGCATGACAGTGCCCGGAACGGCGCTGGCTCAGGCCGCCAAGGGCGCGGATGGGGTGCGCTGGGATAAAGGGGCTTGCCGTTATTGCGGTACAGGTTGCGGCGTGCTGGTCGGCGTCAAGGATGGCCGTATCGTGGCCACCCAGGGCGACCCCGATGCACCGGTAAACAAAGGCCTCAACTGCGTCAAAGGTTACTTCCTGTCGAAGATCCAATATGGTAAAGATCGTCTGACTCAGCCACTGCTGCGCATGAAAGACGGCAAGTTCGACAAGAACGGCGAATTCACGCCGATTACCTGGAACCAGGCCTTCGACATCATGGCCGAGAAGGTCAAGCAGACCATGAAGGACCCCACTCAGGGTGTGCCGGGCGTGGCGATGTTTGGTTCCGGTCAATGGACGGTGTGGGAAGGCTACGCCGCCGTCAAGCTGATGAAAGCCGGTTTCCGCTCCAATTCGATCGATCCGAATGCTCGTCACTGCATGGCCTCGGCCGTGGCCGGTTTCATGCGTACCTTCGGTATCGATGAGCCGATGGGCTGCTACGATGACTTCGAGCATGCCGATGCCTTCGTGCTGTGGGGCTCGAACATGGCCGAGATGCACCCGATCCTCTGGTCGCGCATCACCAATCGTCGCCTCACCGCCAAGCATGCCAAGATTCATGTGCTCTCCACCTTCAGCCATCGTTCCTGTGAGCTGGCCGACAATGAACTGATCTTCAAGCCAAGCTCTGACCTGGCGATCCTCAATTACATCTGTAACTACATCATCCAGAACAACGCAGTGAATCAGGAGTTCGTCAAAAAGAACGTCAACTTCTTCAAGGGCGTCACTGACATTGGCTACGGCCTGCGGCCGAATCATCCGCTGGAGACGGTGGCGATGAACAACGGCTACCCGGGCGCCGATGGCAAACCGAAGGGTGATCCCGGTGCCCATTCGCCGATCAGCTTTGATGACTTCGCCAAGTTCGTCTCGGAATACACGCTGGAAAAGACCCACGAAATTTCCGGTGTGCCGAAGGAAAAACTGGAACTGCTGGCCAAGACCTACGCCGATCCGAAGATCAAGGTGACGTCCACCTGGACCATGGGCTTCAATCAGCACACGCGCGGCACCTGGGTTAATAACATGATTTACAACGTGCACCTGCTGGTGGGCAAGATCTCCGAGCCGGGCAACAGTCCGTTCTCGCTGACTGGTCAGCCTTCCGCCTGCGGCACGGCACGCGAAGTCGGTACCTTTACCCATCGTCTGCCGGCTGACATGGTGGTGATGAATCCGAAGCACCGCGAAGCCTCTGAAAAAATCTGGAAGCTGCCGGCCGGCACCATTGATCCGAAGCCGGGCTACCACGCCGTGCTGCAATCGCGCATGGCCAAGGATGGCAAGATCGGTTTCCTCTGGACGTCGACCACTAACAATATGCAGGCCGGTCCGAACGTCAATGACGAGATCTACCCGGGCTGGCGCAATCCGAAGTGCTTTACGGTCGTTTCCGATGTCTATCCGACCGTCTCCGCACTGGCGGCCGACCTGATCCTGCCCGCTGCGATGTGGATGGAGAAGGAAGGCATGTTCGGCAACGCCGAGCGTCGTGGCCAGATGTGGCGCCAGCAGGTCAAAGCGCCGGGCGAGGCGAAGTCCGACTTGTGGCAGTACATGGAGTTTTCCAAGCGCTTCAAAGTCGAGGACGTATGGCCTGCCGACCTCGTCGCCAAGATGCCGGAATACAAGGGCAAGACACTCTATGAAGTGCTCTATACCAATGGCCAGGTAAACAAGTTCCCGCTCACCGAACTCAAGCGCGTCAATGAGCATGGTATTCCGAACTACAGCAACGACGAGTCGGAAGCCTACGGCTACTACGTCCAGATGGGCTTGTTCGAAGAGTATGCCTCTTTCGGTCGGGGTCACGCGCACGACCTGGCACCGTTCGAGACCTATCACAAGGTGCGTGGCTTGCGCTGGCCGGTGGTCGATGGTAAGGAAACCCTGTGGCGCTTCCGCGAAGGCTACGATCCCTATGTCAAGAAAGGCGAGGGCGTGAAGTTCTACGGCTACCCGGATGGCAAGGCCAAGATCTTTGCACTGCCCTACCAGCCCGCCGCCGAACAGCCGGACAAGGACTACGATCTGTGGCTATGTACCGGTCGCGTGATCGAGCACTGGCATACCGGTTCAATGACCCGGCGTGTGCCTGAGCTGTACAAGGCCTTCCCGGATGCCGTGGTCTGGATGCACCCGAAAGATGCCGAAAAGCGCGGACTCAAGCGTAACGACGTGGTCAAGGTATCGACCCGTCGTGGCGAAATCGAAATGCGCGTCGATACCAAGGGCCGCAACAAACCGCCAGAGGGTTTGATCTTCGTTCCGTTCTTTGACGAGCATCGTTTGGTCAACAAGCTGACGCTGGATGCCACTTGTCCAATCTCGAAAGAGACCGACTACAAGAAGTGCGCTGCTAAGGTGGTGAAGGTCTGAAGCTAACCTGAGAAGGAGGTGTCGGCGGATTGGTCAATTCGCCGGCACCTAACACCGAATCATGGAAAAGACAGCAAATCCAAAGGTGTCGACGCGGGGTTCCGCGCGACGGCAATTCATCGCTGATACGGCACGGGTTGCTTGCGGGGTCGGATTGTTGGGCCTGGGGCTCGGCCTTTACTCGCGACATGCGACGGCACTTCCACCCGCCGCCATTCGCCCGCCCGGTGCCTTGCCGGAGACGAGCTTTTCTGCCGCCTGTATTCGTTGCGGCATGTGCGTGCGCGATTGCCCTTACGACATCCTGCATCTGGCGAAACCGGAAGAGCCGATGTCGACCGGTACGCCGTATTTCGTGGCGCGGCAAATCCCCTGCGAAATGTGCGAGGACATTCCCTGTGTCAAGGCATGCCCCACCGGCGCTTTGGATCATTCATTAAAAGACATCAACAAGGCCAAGATGGGTCTTGCCGTGTTGGTCGATCACGAGACCTGCCTCAACTTTCTTGGTTTGCGTTGCGACATCTGTTACCGCGTCTGCCCGGTCATCGACAAGGCAATTACGCTAGAGCCACAAATCAACGAGCGCACCGGCAAGCACGCTCTATTCATTCCGGTGGTGCATTCCGAGCATTGCACAGGTTGCGGCAAGTGTGAGAAGGCGTGTCCGACTGAGATCGCGGCGATCAAGGTGTTCCCGCTTTACATGGCCAAGGGCCAGCTGTCGGCACACTATCGCCTCGGCTGGGTCGAAAAGGAAAAGGCCGGCGCCAGTCTGGTCGCGCCCGATATCGAGCACCAGTACAACATGCCCGAAGGCATGAAGTATGAAAATGGCAAAGGGCTGTCGACCGTGCCGGGTACCGCCGTCCCGCCAGAACCGACTTTTCAGGGCTTGCCTAAAGCCTTGCAGGGGAACAAGCTATGAACGCCGTCGCCAAAAAAGGGGCATTGCGCCCCGGTGCCGAGGCGATCGCCGAAAAGGGGTGGCTCGCCGCACACAAGTGGTTGATCCTGCGCCGCAGCAGCCAGATCGGCATCCTGCTGTTGTTCCTGGTGGGGCCGTGGTTTGGCCTGTGGGTGGTCAAGGGCAACCTGAATTACAGCTACACCCTGGGTGTTCTGCCGCTGGCCGATCCGTATTTGTTGTTGCAAAGTCTGGTGACCGGGCAAATCCCCGAAAAGCTGGCTCTGATCGGCGTTGGCATTGTCCTGGCGTTCTATTTATTGGTCGGCGGCCGGTCCTACTGCTCCTGGGTCTGTCCGGTGAACCTGGTCACCGATTTCGCCAATTGGTTGCGTGCGCGCCTTGGCTTGAAGGGCGGGGCACACCTTTCGCGTACCACGCGCTATTGGATTCTGGGCATGACGCTTGTCGCCGCTGCGGCGACAGGAACGATCGCCTGGGAAATGTTGAACCCGGTATCCATGCTGCATCGCGGGTTGATTTTTGGACTCGGTGCCGCCTGGATGGTGATCATCGGCGTATTCCTGTTCGATTTGTTTGTTATGCGTCAGGGCTGGTGCGGCCATCTGTGCCCCGTCGGTGCCTTCTACAGCCTGATCGGAAAGTTGTCTGTGACACGCATTCGCTTGCCGGCGCGCGAGGCGTGCAATGACTGCATGGACTGTTTTGCCGTTTGCCCGGAGCAGCAAGTGATTCGACCGGCGCTGAAGGCGATCAATGGTGCGGCGCCGGTAATCATTGACGCCAATTGCACCAATTGCGGACGTTGTATTGACGTCTGCTCGAAGGATGTATTTCAATTTGGTACCCGTTTTTCCAGTTCGCACTTAACCGTAACCGGCACCGCGCATGCGGCGCTGAAATGACTCACATTTTTTCCTCTGGGAGGAGTTCATCATGAAGAAGACTGTAAGCATCGCACTCGCGGCTCTCTTGGCCTCCATCATCGGTTGCGCTTCCACCGCGCCGGTTTCGATGCGTGGTGTCGATGTGAAGAGTGCCGATCGTGCACCGGAGGCCAAGCAATACTCTCAGAAGACCCCGGGAGTCGGCGAGCAGAAATTGATTTCCCGCACCTTCAGCACGCAGCCGCCGTTAATCCCGCATTTAACCGAGAAGTACGAGCCGATTACGATGGAAGAGAACGCGTGTCTTGAGTGCCATGCTACGGATGAGCTGCGTGGTAAACCCATGCCCAAGATGGGCGTTAGTCATTTTTCAAAGACGGTGAAAGATGCCGAGGGTCAGCCCGTGGTAGAGATGTCGCGCTTCCAGTGCAATTCCTGCCATGTCGCCCAAGTTGACGCCAAGGAACTTGTCGAGAACGTCTTTGTTGGTAACATCAAGTAACTTAATCCTCACCTGATCGGAGATCATCGTTATGAAGCTTTCGCTACAAACTCTCGTCGCCGCTGCTGCCGTTGCTGCGTTTTCGACCACTGCTTTTGCTGGTGCCGATGTTGAAGGTGCCAAGGCACTGACCAAAGCCAACAACTGCATGAAGTGCCACGGCATCGACAAAGACAAGGACGGTCCGTCGTTCAAGAAAACCGCTGCCAAGTACAAAGGCAAGGCTGATGCGGAAAGCAAACTGGTTACCCATCTGACGACCGGTCCCAAGGTCAAGCTGGAAGACGGTTCGGAAGAAGAGCACAAGATGGTCAAGACCAAGGACATGGCGCAGATCAAGAACCTGGTTGCCTACATTCTCGAGCAATAAGCTGGATCGGCTGGCTTGAAAGGCTGCATCGCCAATGCAGCCTGGTTGATCAAGGGACGCTCGACAAACCGAGCGTCTTTTTTTTAGGCCACCATTTCCTTGTGCATCGAACCTTAAATGACCTGAGTCGAGCAATGGTTTTAACTAAGATCAATTACATTTGATGCTTGTAGCAGTAGCATTGATGCGGAATTTAGAAGTCGCCATTTTTTCGCGACGCACGGTAACCTCTTCTAGGAAAACCACATGTTGACCAAACTCTTTGCCACCTTGCGTAGCCCCAGCGCAAAGTATTCATTGCTGACACTGTTACTGGTCGGATTCGCTTCGGGCATTGTTTTCTGGGGTGGTTTTAACACCGCAATGGAAGCCACGAACACGCTGGAGTTCTGTATCGGTTGTCACGAGATGCGCGACACCGTGTATCAGGAATACAAGGAAACCATCCACTACAGCAACCGCACCGGTGTGCGTGCTGTCTGTTCCGACTGCCACGTGCCTAAGGACTGGACGCACAAGATGATTCGCAAGGTCCAGGCCAGTAAGGAAGTCTGGGGCAAACTCCTGGGGACGATCGACACCAAGGAGAAATTCGAATCCCATCGCATGCGTCTGGCGACCAATGAGTGGAACCGGATGAAGGCGCGCAATTCGATCGAATGTCGCAACTGCCACAACTTCGATGCGATGAGCCCGGAACTGCAGAAGAAAACACCGTACAAGAAACACATGAAGGCCAAGGACGAAGGCAAGAGCTGTATTGATTGCCACAAGGGTATTGCGCATCAACTGCCGAAGGAATACGAGGAGCCGGAGGAGGAATAAAGCAGTTCCGCGAACCTGCGGGGATCTGCAACAAATCAATCGGCCGACCAGGAAAGTCCTTGGTCGGCCGATTGTCATTTGAGAATCCGGGGCGCAATGCTAAGCTGTCCAGGCGGTGTCAGACCGAACCAGCGATACACACAGCAACCTGCAAATTCATGGCGTTTGAGGAGCGAATGAGGTGAAGAACTGGCTTGAATGGAGCACCTCGCTGGTTTGGGTTTTGCTCGTCTTCGGCTCATACAGTTTCAATGCAGTTCAGCTCGACAGTTTGGTCATCGATCTTGCCCGCGTCGAAGCGCGAACGCACTTTGACAAAGACATGGTGTATCGCCGTTGGGCCGCCAAGCATGGCGGTGTCTATGTCCCGGCGACAGCCGACACGCCGCCTAATCCCTACCTCAGCAACATTCCGGACCGTGATGTCGTTACGTCCGCAGGCAAGTCGCTGACGCTGGTCAATCCGGCCTACATGACGCGCCAGGTGCATGAATTGGGCGCCGAACAGTACGGCGTGCGTGCGCATATCACCAGCCTGAATCCACTGCGGCCGGAAAACCGTGCCGACGAATGGGAGCAGCAAGCCCTGCGCTCATTTGAAACGGGGACTCCTGAAGTCGCCGAGCGCGTAATGACCGCCGGAGAACCCTTCCTGCGTTTCATGCGCCCCATGTTGGCCGAGCAACCATGCCTGAAATGCCATGAAATCCAGGGCTACAAGCTCGGCGAAGTGCGTGGTGGGCTCAGCGTTTCGGTGCCACTCAAGCCTTACATCGAGATCGCCGATCAGCAGCGGCAGCGCGTGCAACTGAGGCATGGTGCGGTAGCTCTGCTCGGTGTGCTCGGCTTGTGGCTGGGTATCGGGCGCATCCGGCGCGTTGAAGACGTCCTGCGCAAAAGCGAAGCCAAGTTTCACACCATGGCCGACTGGACCTACGACTGGGAATACTGGATCCAGCCCGATGGCCAGTTTCATTACACCACGCCGTCAGTCGAGCGGGTGTCGGGCTACACCGCCGCTGAGCTGACACGAGATCCCGGTTTGCTCGAACGGATGGTCTTTGCCGACGACCAGGCTCTTTGGCTCGAGCACAGTCTCTCGCATTTGCCCGGCGCGGCATCGCATGAACTCGCCGAACTGGAGTTTCGGATTGTGACCAAGGGCGGCGCTATCCGCTGGGTGAGTCACGCCTGCCGCCCGATCTTCGACGATGGCGGTACGTATCAGGGGCGTCGCGTCTCGATTCATGACATCACCGAGCGCAAACGTAACGAAACGAAGCTGGCCGACGAATATCGCCTGCGGCAACAGGTCATCGACGCCAACCCCGGGTTTTTCCATTTGTTCGACGCAACGCTGCGCCCCGTGCTGTGGAATCGCAACGTGGAAACCACGCTCGGCCTCACTACCGAGGAATATGCGCAGACCTTTGCCGGCGATTACGTCGATGCGGCCGATTTAGGCCGGGTGAAGGAAGGTCTGAAAAGCGTTTATGACGGCACCCCGGCCAGCATGGAACTAACCATCGTCACCCGTGCCGGGCGACGCATTCCCTTCCTGTACTCGGCGTCGCCGTTTGTTATCGATGGGCAACCGGCCGTGATTGCCTTTGGCGTGGATATCTCCGCCCTGCGGATCGCCGAAGCCGAGCGTGACGCGTACCGTCTGCATCTGGAAGATCTGGTTGCGGAGCGAACCGCGCAGTTGATGGAAGCCAAGGAAGCGGCTGAGGCGGCCAATCTGGCCAAGAGTTCCTTCCTGGCGAATATGTCGCACGAGATCCGCACGCCGCTGAATGCGATCAATGGCATGGTCCATCTGATCAAGCGTTCCGGAGTGACGACCGAGCAAGCTGACCGGTTGCAGAAGATCGATATGGCAGGTGAGCATCTGCTCGAAATTCTCAATGCGGTCCTTGATCTGTCCAAGATCGACGCCGGCAAGTTTACGCTGGATGAATCGCCAGTCAGGATCGACGCCATTCTCGGCAACGTCACCGCGATGCTGCAGCAACGTGCGCAGAGCAAGCATTTGGACTGGTCCGCCGAAACTGGCGATCTGCCCGCGAATCTGGTGGGTGATGTCACCCGCCTGCAACAAGCGCTGCTGAATTACGCGACCAACGCCATCAAGTTCACCGAAGCTGGCCATGTGCGTCTGTCGGCCCATTTGGTCGAAGAAGATTCCGCTACCGCCCTGGTTCGCTTCGAGGTAACCGATAGCGGTATCGGCATCGCTCCGGCAGTCATGTCCAAGCTCTTCAGTGTTTTTGAGCAGGCGGACAACAGCACAACGCGCAAGTATGGTGGTACCGGACTTGGCCTGGCGATCACCAAGCGGCTCGCCACGCTAATGGGTGGCGACGCCGGCGCAGTCAGTGTGCCGGGACAAGGCAGCACATTCTGGTTCACGGCGCGTTTGAAAAAAGTCGATACGGTCGCTGCTAATCGTGACGAGATTTCAAGCCAGAACGCCGAAACGAGGATCAAACAGAGCTACGCCGGATCGCGCGTGCTGCTGGCGGAAGACGAGCCAGTCAATCGTGAAATCACCACGATGCTGCTGGAACAAGTCGGGCTGGAGGTTGATGTCGCCCAGGATGGCGTGGAAGCGCTGGACCTGGTGATACAAAACACATACCGGCTGATTGTGATGGACATGCAAATGCCGCGCATGGACGGACTGGAAGCAACCCGTCAGATTCGCCAGCTACCCGATGGCGATCAGGTTCCCATCCTGGCCATGACCGCCAACTCGTTCGCCGATGACAAGCAGCGTTGTTTCGAGGCCGGGATGAATGACTTCATCAGCAAACCGGTCAAGCCCGACCAATTTTTTGCCACCTTGTTGAGATGGCTGGAGCATGGGCCGGTAAGCGACCACCGCCGGCCATAAAGTTTCACCGTCCAGGCTGAGCCTGTCGAAGCTCAAGGTGCAAAGGTGTAGGCTGCGCTCTGGCAGCGGGATTTCCTCCCCGCTGCCAGCGGCATTTACTTGAGCTCGTTCTCGATCAGGATGCGAATGCCCTTGTCACCGGGCTTGACCACAGTGCTTTGGCCGGTCAGATCACCGGGACTGGCGGTGGCGGTACCACCCTTGGCAATGCGTGCCTGAACGCGAATGGCGGTGACTTCGGAGAGCTTGGCGCCACCCAGCGAGTTTTCATCCGACAGGGTGAAGTTATACGGGAGCTCGGCGACTTTCAGTCGCAGGGCGGCGAGCGGCATGGGCGGGCCGCCTTCGGCGCGGGCGAAGATGAACACCACGTCATCGGCTTTGGCCTTGGCGCGCAGCGCAGGCGCGAGTTCGACGCGACCACTGAGGGTCTTGCCGCCGGCGGCAGCGGGCTTCTTGGCCATCGCCGCACTGGCGTGCGCCGTCTTGCCAGCACCGACTTTTTGCCGTGCCTGGTCGAGACCGGCGCCGATCGATTCGGCGTCGTCCGAACCGGGTTCGAGCTTTTTCAGGAGCGGTTCCCAGTATTTGATGGTGTCGTTCCAGCGCTCGTTCTGTATCGCATCGACGCCCGCCAGATACAGACCCAGCATGTTTTCCGGATCAAGTTGCAAGGCTTTGGCAATCAGCTGACGCGGCCGGCCGGAGAAATCACCGTCGGCCTTGCGCACCAGGAATTCGGCAAAGGCGCCGAGGAGTTCCGGGCTTTGCTCCAGCGCCGGGCCAATTCGGCCAAACGCTTTTTCGCCATCGTCGTAGCGCCCCATGGCGGCGTAGGAGCGCGCCAGCATCGCCCAGCCTTGGGGATTGTCGGGCTTTTCTTCGAGTCGCTTGGCGAGATCGTCCACCATTTTTTCCATGCTGGCGTTGGCGCGGTAATCCTGCTGGGCGGCGCTGAGCATGGTGTCGGGAGAGCCCAGCACGTTATAGAGCGCAAACGCGCCGATCGGAATGACCAGCGCGAGGACCACCCAGAGACCCCGGAAGCCACTGGTGGCAAACCCCGGAGACGTCTGATTGCCACGCGTATCGTCGAGCAGCCGTCGTTGCAGTTCGTCACGCGTCGCGACATAGTCGCTTTCGGCGAGTTGGCCGGCAGTTCGGTCGCGTTCCAGATCGGCGATCTGGTCGCGGTAGATGGCGGTGTTGAGTGCGCGCATGGCATCGTCTTCCGATGCGGCACGGGTGGGGGCGACGCGGGCCAGCCACCATGGACGAAGCAGTACCAGCAGGGCAACGACGGTGATTGCCGCTGCAGAAAGATAAAAATTTGTCACGAGCGGTTGTCTTTCGAGCTGGAGTTGGCGAGCAGAGCCTCGGCGCGGTGACGTTCTTCGTCCGACAGCGGCCCGGCAAGCGGTTGTTTGGTGCGTCGGCGCAGGAACATGAGCATGGCTGCGACGCCGCCGCCAAGCAACAGGAAGGGGCCAACCCAGAGCAGCCAGGTGGTGGGTTTGACCGGCGGCCGGTAGCGGACGAAATCACCATAACGACCGACCATGAAATCGAGGATTTCCTTGTCGGTCTTGCCGTCGCGAATCATGGTGCGAATTTCGCGTCGCAAGTCCAGCGCCAGATCGGCGCGCGAGCCAGCCAGTGATTCGTTCTGGCAGACCAGGCAGCGCAACTCCTCGCTGATCGCCATCAGGCGGGCTTCGAGTACCGGATCTTCGGCCAGCGGCGCCGCGTCCTTGGCGATTGCGCCCAGCGAGAGCAGCAGGGCGAAGACGATCACGAGCCAGCGCTTCATTTCGACAACTCCGCAACCAGAGGCAGGATTTCGTCCTTGAGCGAATCGGGGGTGATCGGGCCGGTGTGTTTCATGCGGATGACGCCTTGTTTATCGATGATGTAGGTTTCCGGCACGCCATAGACCCCGTAGTTGATGCCAACGCGGCCATCGCTATCGAAAGCCGAGAGTTGGTAGGGATCACCGAAGTCGACCAGCCACTTCTTGCCGTCGGCCGCCGCGTCCTTGTAATTCAGGCCGATTATCGGGACACCACCTTGCTTGGCAAAGGCCACCAGCACCGGGTGTTCCTGGCGACATGAAACGCACCACGAGGCCCAGACGTTGAAGAGCCAGACTTTGCCTTTCATGTCGGCCGGGCTAAAGCTCTTGCTCGGGTCGCCGAGTTGCGGCACCTTGAAATCAGGCGCCGGTTTGCCGACCAGCGGACTGGGCACGTCGCGCGGATTGCGGTTAAGTCCAATGGCGAGAAAGACGACCAGGACGGCGAAGCCGATCAGCGGCAGGAGGAATTTCTTCATGCGGCGGCTCCTTGGGTCAGCGTCGTGGTGCGACGCGCGGCGCGCACCCGATAACGGCGATCGAGCATGGCGGCCAGACCGCCCAGGCCCATCAGGATGCAGCCACCCCAGATCCAGTCGACGAAGGGTTTGTGATACACGCGCACTGCCCACGCCCCGTCATCGAGCGGTTCGCCAAGTGACACATAGACATCGCGGGTGATTCCGGCATCGATCGCGGCTTCGGTCATCGGCATCGAGGACGAGAAATAGTTGCGCTTTTCCGGATGCAACATCTTCTCCAGCTTGCCGTCCTTCAGCAGTTCGACATCGCCGACGGCGGCCTTGTAGTTCGGTCCCATGGCGGCCTTGACGCCAAGGAAGCGGAAGGTGTAACCACCAACTTCTACGGTGTCGCCGGGTCCCATGCGGACATCCTTTTCGGCCTGAAAGCCACCGACCATGGTGACGCCGAGCACAAACACCGCCATACCCAGGTGCGCCATTTGCATGCCCCAGAAGGCCGCCGGTGGGTTGCCGGTCTTCAGTCGGTCGCGCGTTTGCACCACCACGGCCGTGGCGATCCAGGCGGCGAGGAGACTGCCAAGGCCGGTCATCGGCGTCCAGCCGCCCATCAGGATTGGTATCCCAACGCCAGCGATTACCGCGACCACCATGCCGATGCGCAGACGCGCCACCAGATCCTTGAGATCGGCATGCTTCCAGCGTGCGATCGGGCCGACGGCGATCAGCACCAGCAAGGGCACCATGATCGGGACGAAGACGGCATTGAAGTAGGGCGGGCCGACCGAGAGCTTGCCCAGATTGAGGGCGTCGATCAGCAAGGGATAGAGCGTGCCCAGCAGCACGCTGCCGCAGGCGACGACGAGAAACACGTTGTTCATCAGCAGCAGGGTTTCGCGCGAGACCAGACTGAAGTCGCCGCCGCCTGGCGCCGTGCCACCAGCACCGAGTTTTTCGGTTTGCGCCGCGCGCCAGGCGAAGAGCATCAGCGAGCTACCGACCACGATGGCCAGCAGCAGCAGAATGAAAACGCCGCGCCGTGGGTCGGAAGCGAAGGCATGCACGGAGGTCAGCACACCGGAACGGACCAGGAAGGTGCCGAGCAGGCTGAGCGAGAAAGCCGAAATCGCCAGCAGCACGGTCCAGTTCTTGAAGGCGCCGCGTTTTTCGGTGACGGCCAGCGAGTGAATCAGGGCTGTGCCAACCAGCCAGGGCATGAACGAGGCGTTTTCGACCGGGTCCCAGAACCACCAGCCGCCCCAGCCCAATTCGTAATATGCCCACCAGCTACCGAGGGCGATACCCAATGTCAGGAAAATCCAGGCCGCCGTCGTCCATGGCCGTGACCAGCGCGCCCAGGCAGCGTCGAGGCGTCCGGCAAGTAGTGCGGCGATGGCAAAGGCGAAGGCGACCGAGAAGCCGACGTAACCCATGTAGAGCATGGGTGGGTGGAAGACTAGGCCGGGGTCTTGCAGCAGCGGATTCAGGTCGCGGCCTTGTGCCGGTGCCGGAATCAGGCGGTCGAAGGGGTTGGAGGTGAATAGCACAAAGGCCAGCAGCCCGACGGTGACCAGACCGAGAACGCCCAACACACGCGCCACCATGGCATCCGGCAACTGGCGCGAGAACGCGGCAACGGCCATGCCCCAGCCCGACAGCATCAGAATCCACAGCAACAGCGAGCCCTCATGCCCACCCCAGACGGCGGCGAAGCGATAGAGATCAGGCAGGTGAGTGTTGGAGTGGTGGGCAACGTAGGCCACCGAGAAGTCGCTGACCATGAACGACTGCGCCAGGCAGCCAAAGGCAAACGAGATCAGCAGGAACTGGGCTTGTGCCGCCGGTCGGGCTAGCGCGACCCATTGCGCATTGCCGCGCTGCGCGCCAATTAACGGCAGCACGCCTTGTGCGATGGTGACAAGAAACGCGAGGATGAGAGCGAAATGGCCGATTTCTGGGATCATTGGAGTGTCTTCTGCGCTTTCTGCGCCTGGTCTAGGGCGTGCTGGGCTTCGGGAGGCATGTAGTTTTCGTCGTGTTTGGCCAGCACTTCGCTGGCGGTGAAGAGTCCATCCGGGCCGAGCTTGCCTTGCACCACGGCGCCTTTCCCTTCCTTGAACAGGTCGGGCAGGATGCCGGTGTAGGCGACGGGGACTTCCTTGGCGGTATCGGTCACGATGAAATTCACGGTGAGTTCGTTACGTTTGACCGAACCCTCCTTGACCATTCCGCCGATGCGGAAAGCCTTGCCCTGTGGTGCCTTGCCGGCGGCGACTTCAGAGGGCGTGACATACAGCGCGATGTTGGAATCGAGCGCGTTGAGCACCAGTGTGGCCGCCACGGCCAGCGAGGCGAGGCCGCCGACAATCAGGGCGATGCGTTTTTGACGGGGTTTCATGGGGCTTTGCTATCCAGTTCGTCCGCGAGGCGTTCACGGCGCAGGGTGTCACGAATCGATCTTTGACGGTGGCGCGCCAGAATTGGTTCCGCAACCATCAATATCAGGCAGGCACCAAAGCTTCCCCAGACGAAGAAGCCGCGCCCGCCCATGGCGAAAAACTCGCCGACGCTAGTCCACTGCATGCTTGACCCACTCCGTATTGGCTTCGCGTTCCAGAATGATGGCGCGCGCGCGCATCAAGGCCACCGCGATCGAGTACATCCAGAAAAACAGCGCCATGATCAGCATGCCCCAGAGCATGGTTTGCGCCATGGCCGGCGATTTGGTCAGCGACACCGAGGCACCCTGATGCAGCGTGTTCCACCATTTCACCGAGAAGTAGATGATGGGAATGTTCACCACGCCGACCAGCGCCAGGATGGCCCCGGCCTTGTCGGCACGGCGGGCGTCGTCAATCGCGGCTTGCAGGGCTATGAAGCCGATGTAAAGAAAGAACAGGATCAGTTCTGAGGTCAGGCGTGCGTCCCACACCCACCAGGTGCCCCACATCGGCTTGCCCCACAAGGCGCCGGTCCAGAGCGACAGCGCGGCCATCAGCGCGCCAGTGGGAGCCAGCGATTGCGCCACCATGCCGGAGAGCCTGGTGTTGAACGTCAAGCCGATGCCAGCCCAGAAGGCCATCACTAGATAGATGAACATCGACATCCACGACGCCGGGACATGCACGAAGATGATGCGGTAGGCCTCGCCCTGAGTGGCGTCGGTAGGCGCGACGAAGAAGCTGATATAGAGTCCGGCGACGCCGAAGATCGCCGTCAGCGCCCAGAACCACGGAATCAGCTTGCCGGCCAGCGGATAGAAGGCCTGCGGACTGGCGAAGTGAAACAGCAGGCGGGCGATCGGATGTGACTTGTCGGTCATAAGCTCAAAAAGTCGGCGCTGGCGGAACGGCGCCCATGGTTAACAATTTAACAATCTATTCCAGGGCAATCTTCAGTGCCGCTGTGGTCGCCCAAGGCGCAAAAAACACGGCCACCGCCAACATTGCTGCAAGCAATGAGAAGTGGCCGCCAATATCCAGGCCGGCAATATACGCTTCCACCGCGCCGGCACCGAAGATCAGGGCCGGCACATACAAAGGCAACACCAGCAGCGCCATCAACACGCCACCGCCCCGAACGCCCAGCGTCAGCGCGGCACCGATGGCACCGATCAGGCTGAGCAAAGGCGTGCCGAGCAGCAAGGCCAGCGTCAGAACCCACAGCGCCCCGGCGTCGAGATCAAACTGAATGCCCAGCACCGGCGCCAGCAGCACTAGCGGCAAGCCGCAAACCAGCCAGTGCGCCAGTATTTTGCCAGACACGAGCAAACCGAATGGTGCGGGCGATAGCGCCATTTGTTCCAGCGTGCCGTCCTGATGGTCGGCGGCGAACATGCGCGGCAGGCCGAGTAGCGTGGCGAGCAGGGCGGCGACCCAAAGAATGCCAGGCGCGATTTTCTTCAATAGCGCCGGCTCCGGGCCGATGCCAAGCGGAAACAGACTGGTGACGATGACGAAGAAAAACAGCGCCGTCAGCACCTCGCTCTTGCGCCGCAGGGCCAGCAATAGATCGCGTCGCGTGGTCGCGAACAGGGCATTCATAGCGTGAGCACTCGTCCGCCGGGCACCGGCAAGGGTTGATGGCTGGTGAGTACGGCCATGCCGCCGCCAGCGAGATGGTCGCCGATCAGGCTGCCCAGCAGTTGCACAGCAGCCACGTCCAGGGCGTTGAAGGCTTCATCGAGTACCCACAATTTGGCCGGTCTCGTGAGCAGGCGGGCAAGCAGCACGCGACGTTTTTGCCCGGCCGAGAGGACGCGTACCGGCAGTTCTTCACGGCCGCGTAGGCCAAGGCGGATCAAGGCCGCCAGAGCGTCACGTTCAGTCAAGGCAAGGCCGTCGAGCGAGGCCGAGAGGCGCAGGTTTTCCAGCGGGGTCAGCTCTTCCTTGACGGCGGCATGATGGCCGAGGTAAATCAGGTCGCGATGAAACTCGGTGGATGGAGCCAATTCGCCGCGCCAGTGAATTTCACCGCTCTCTGGCGGAGAAAGTCCGACCAGCGCACGCATCAAGGTGGTCTTGCCGGCGCCGTTTTCGCCCTGCACGTGCAGCCATTCGCGCTCGGCGAGTGTGAACGAGACATCGGCGAAGAGCGTGCGCTCCCCGCGCGCGCAGGAAAGACCGGTGACGGACAACATGGGTGGGGATTTTGCCCGAAACAGACGGCGAACTGGTTTGCCCTGAATCAAGAGAAACAAATTCCCTTCCGGGCAATGGTTTTAGTACCTACAATTAGGTATGGATCGGACTGTCACGACCAGCCGCAGAAGCACTGGATCTGCCTCAATCGGCAACCTGTTGCTCGGCGTTTTTGTCGCCGGATTGCTGGTCTCGGCGGTGGCTGTGTATTCGACCTTCAATGCCTATCGCCAGAGTACGGTACATGCGATGGCCCGTGCCGATGCGAAGCGGATTTCACAAATGGCGTTTGAGCATCTTTATTCGGTGATGCGCAAGGGCTGGACTCGCAGCGAGATCGACGATGTGATCCACCGCATCCACTTGCAGCTCCCGGGTTATGAGATCGTCGTGATTCGTGGCGAACCAGTCGTGAGGCAGTTTGGTGACCGGCCGGCACATGCCGAATTGCGCGAGAACGACGAGGCAGTGAAAGTGGTCTTGACCGGTGGTGGCGAACAGGTTCGCGTCGAGGAAGGCAAACTGCGTTTTCTCCTTCCTGTGCCAATGACCGCGGAGTGTTCGACCTGCCACACCTCGGCACAAGTGGGCGAAATAAATGGGGTGATCGCGGTCAATGTACCCACGCCGGTGCTCTATCAGCCGATCGAGAGCCTGATATTCCCGATCATGAAGCTTGCCCTGGCATTGGTTGCCGGTCTATTGCTGATGACTTTCCTGTTCCTGCGCCTACGTGTCAGCAAACCGATTACGGAACTGAGTCGCCATGTCAGCAGGCTGTCCGAACAAGGCGACTTTTCTCGCGACCTGCTGCTCAAAGAGCATTGGCCGAAAGAGGTGAGCAGTCTGGCCGAGAACTTCAACCGCTTGATGGGGCGAGTGCGGGAATCGCATGAGCAACTGTGGGAGGCGTCGATTCGCGACCCGCTGACGGGACTCTTCAATCGCCGCCACTTCGATGTCGTGCTGGATCAAGCCGCGTTGGATGCCGGTCACGGCAGCATCCCGTTTTCCGTGCTGCTGATTGACCTCGATCGCTTCAAACCGATCAATGACCTGTTCGGGCATGCGGCCGGTGATGCCGTGCTGATAGCAGTTGGCAAGGCGATCCAGGCTGCGCTGCGCGATACCGATATGGCGGCGCGCATTGGTGGCGATGAATTTGCCGTCCTGGCCCTGGCGACCAATCGCGCATCGGCGACCGAGTTGGCTGAACGGCTGCGGTTGGCGATTGCCAAGCCTGAGTTGCGTTTTGGTCAGGAAGTCGTGCGACCCGGATGCAGCATTGGCGTTGCCAGTTTCCCTGACGATGGTCGTCTTGCCCTCGATTTGATGCGCATCGCCGATATTGCGATGTACGAAGACAAGGCCCGGCACGGCAGCAGCCGCTAGTCCGGGCTTATTGGCCGTAGGTCCATTCCAGTAAAGCATCCTGCGCCGGACCGGCAACGCTCTTGTCTTTCAGGCGTTTGCGCATGGTGTCGTCGACGGCGGTGACTCAGTCAGGGCGAGACCGTCGAGCGAGGCCGAGAGGCGCAGGTTTTCCAGCGGCATCAGCTTTTCCTTGACGGCGGCGTGATGGCCAAGATAGATCAGGTCGCGATGAAACTCGGTGGGTGGAGCCAGTTCGCCACGCCAGTGGATTTCCCCACTCTCCGGCGGAGAAAGTCTGACCAGAGCGCGCGCTCCCCGCGCGCGCAGGAAAGACCGGTGACGGACAACATGGGTGGGGATTTTTCCCGAAAGCGCCGGCGAACTGGTTTGCCGTCGATCAACTGGGTGAAATTCGGCTATCGCAGGGCATTGCGTCAGGGCTTGTTACGGGGGCGGTACATCGTTGTCTTGCTTCGGCTTTGCCACAGGCTGCAGGCATTGGCCGCGCGCGCAGTGAAAAATCGAGTGGCGCCACCAGGCGTAGCCGACCAGCGCTAGCGCCGCGATCGCCAGCCAAACGGCAATACTTGGGGTCGGCCAGCCGGCATGCCACCATGCGGTAAGAATGTGCAGCGATTCGATCCCGGTGACCAGCAGGGCAAAGGCGACGATCAGGAAAGCAATGTGTTTCATGTCCCCTCTATTGCGCGTAAGTCCATTCAAGCAACGCATCTTGTGCCGGGCCGGCGGCACCGGCCTTGGCATGATTGACCAGGAAAACGACAACCCAGCGCCGGCCGCTTTTATCCAGCAGGTAACCGGCAATGGCCTTGACGCCTTCGAGCGAGCCGGTCTTGATGTGCGCCTGGCCGGCCACGTTTTTGTCTTTCAGGCGTTTGCGCATGGTGCCGTCTACCGCAGTAACGGGCAGCGAGGCAATCAGTTCCGGCATCACGGCGCTGCGCCAGGCGGCGAGCAGCAAACGGCCCAGGTTGTCGGCGGAAATGCGCGCCTGACGGCCGAGACCGGAGCCATTTTCCAGGACCAGTTCAGGGAAATTCAGGCTGCGTTCGCTCAGCCACTCGCGCACGGCGCGATCACCATCCTCAACGCGCGCCGGACGCTTGCCAGCGGCCATGCCCAAAGTAAGAAATAACTGTCGGGCCATGACGTTGTTGGAAAACTTGTTGATGTCGCGCACGATCTCGGACAAAGTCGGTGCTGGCAGGACGGCGCTGCGCTGGGCGCTGGCGGGCACCTCGCCGTCGCGCAGATTGCCGCTGAATTTGCCGCCGAGCTCTTCCCAGAGCGAGCGAAAAACGCCAAAGGTGAATAGGCGCGCGGACATCGGCGCCAGGTTCCAGCGTTGCTCGCCGCACGCCGCCGGATAGTTGCCGGAAAGCACCAGGCGAATGAGGTCACCGTGGGCAAAGGTGTCGGCCCGCAGGTTTTCGCGCCAGTCGCCGCACTGAGTGCTCCCGTTGCCGTTCGCCTGAGTGACGCGAATTTTGTTGATCAGGTCGAGTGTGGCAGCCGGCGGTTCCTGAACCAGATTGACTACTTTGGTCGCGGTATCTGGCGTCAAGGTTAGGCTTATAGCATTGAAATTCACCAACAAGGCGTCGGGTGTGACGTTGTACGGCCGCAGCGGCTGGGCATCAAAATGGCCGGGATCAGCCTCAATCGACTCGAAGGCACCGCGATCGAGCACCAGATCGCCGCGAATCTCCTGTACGCCGCGCTGGCGCAGTTGGCGCAACAGGCGTCCGAACTGCTCGTAGGTCAGACGCGGGTCGCCGCCGCCTTTCAGATACAGATTGCCTTGGAGTACGCCCTTGGTCGGCGTTTCGTCAATCCACGCCTCGGTTTGCCAGGTGTAGGCGGGACCGAGCCGCTCAAGCGCGGCAAAGGTGGTGACGAGCTTGATGGTTGAGGCGGGGTTGAGGGCTTGCTCGCCATTCACGCTCAGACGCGGACGGGCTTCATCGACGCGCTGAACGACGATGCCGACCGCGCTGGTGGGAATGCCGGCGGTTTTCAATGCCTGGGCGACGCTGGCCGGCAATTCAGCAGCGTGGAGCGGTGCGGCCAGCAAGCCGCTGATGCAGGCGGCAAGGCGCCAGAGTCGGTAATTCATGCGTCGATTCTAGTCGGCGGCGGCTCGCAGGCGGGCTTCAACCCGCAGTCGGGTAATGAGTTCCGCATCGCATTGGGCCGGGTACAGGCGGAAAAAATGCGCGACGCCGGCGGCATCGGCTGCGGCTGCCTGTTCGAGTCGGGCGCGGGTCTCGATGTGTAGCGGTAGCGTCAGCAGGCGGGGCGCCAGTTGTGTCAGATAGGCATCAATCAACGGCTGCAGGGCGGGTGGAAAAGCCGTGGTGGCAAGCAGTAGCTCGGGGAATTCGCAATCAACCGCCGCCCCGCCAGCGCCGACTTTTTGTCGCCGACCATCGGCCAGCATTTCAAACCACAGGCTCGTTCCGCGCAATTCGCGCACGGCGGTTTCGACCGCCGGGGCCAGCCGGCTAGTCGGTAGGGCGTGCCAGGGCATAGGGATGCGCCGTTCCGGTAGGCGCCTCGCCGCTGCCAACAGGGCGACCGGTTGCTGACCGAGACAAAGCCAGCATTCCACCGTATCGGCGAGTGGGTAAGGGATTTGATCGCGCGTGCGGGCAATCGTTTGCAGCAGCATGTCGGCGTCGGCAACGAGGTCGCGCGCCGACGATGGAAAGCGGGGGAAGCGGGCCAGCCCTTCGTTCGCCGACCAAACGCCATAGCGCGCGAAGTCCAGCGTCGGATTCCCGCTGTTCAGGCTGCCCCAGGCGGCCGGGCGCGGCGCCAGCAATTGCAGCTCCCAGTTTTCACCATCGACGCTGATGGCGCGTCCAGCCGCCGTTTCAACGACGAGTTCGACGCCGCGAAACGGGTTAGCGCGGCGGCGGGCATAGCACTGTGCCGGCGCTGGCGGATCGGTGGCGGTCAGGACACGGTCTCCAGGCGCTTGCGCAATTGTTCGATCAATTGCGTGGCCGGCTCCTGCAACTCGGGCTCGATGGCTTCGTAGAGGTACTCGACTTCATCGAGCAGGGTCTCAATTTCACGACGTTCGGTCAAATGCGGGAGGCGGCCGGCCACTTGCTGCAGGTAGGCATAAGGATTGATACCGGGCATGAGAATCTTTCGTGAACGCAATAACTGAATCACACCATATTTTTCGCTACTACGGCGAATTTCCGTGGTCCATGCGCTTTTGCGGTTTGACGTCGACGCGGGATTGACGGCCGGCCCGTCATTGACTTTCTCCAGATTCAACGACGATACTTGCGCAACAATCTATTGTTCTTGGTGGGGCTTTTCTGTTTTTCGCTGCCCCCCCCAAACCTCAGTCCACCGTGAATTCAGGATGATCGTCATGACCATACGCACTGCCTGTTGCTATGTGCTGCTCGTTTGCGTTTTGCCCCTCGCCACCCAAGCAGCCGAAAAGGCGAAACCAGTAGCCGTGCGCAAATGCGAAGTGCCGACGGAACTGGCCGCTAACGGGGAACGCACGGAATGGAAAGGCGCTTGCGTCGACGGCCGCCCGCAGGGGACGGGAACTCTGGTTTGGTTTGATAAGTCGCGCAAGCTGCGGGAGTTCGAAGGTGAACTGATCGATGGCTACCCAGAAGGCAAAGGGCGCCTTGCCTGGGAAAATGGCAAGAGCTTTTTCGGCGAGTTCACGCGCGGCGCTATCACCGGAGTCGGAGAATTGCGCTTCCCCAATGGCGATCGCTATGACGGGCCACTCTTGGAGGATCAGCCGCACGGTATTGGGGTGATGCTGCGTCGCGATGGTAGCCGCCTGCTGGCGCGCTTTGTTAAAGGCCAATCGCAGGGCGAAGTTTCGCTCCGGCTGCAGAACGGCGAGCGCCTTCAGGGCACGCTCGCCAATGGCAAACTGGAGGGCAAAGGCACACTGCACCTGGCCAACGGCGAATTGCTCGCCAATTTCACTTCGGGTGTCGCCGCCGGCAAAGGCAAGTTCATCTTCCCCGACGGTCGGCGCTTCAATGGGGTTATCGTTGCCAATCGTCCCGGCGGTGCAGGTACCCTCGAACTGGTCAATGGGGATCGCTGCGAAGGTGAGGTTCGCGGCGACGGCACCCTGCCGGGCCGTGTGCGTTGCACCTACCTCAACGGCCATGTGTTTGATGGCACGCTGCAGCAGGGATTCAACACTGGGCGCGGCATCCTTACCTATCCAGGTGGCAGCGCCTTTGACGGCAATATTTCGGCAGGCCAGCCGCAGGGCAACGGTATCTTCACCTACGCCGGAGGGCATCGCTACCAGGGCGAACTGGTCGCTGGCACCCGTCAGGGCAAGGGAAGCTACACTTGGGCGAATGGCCTCAAGTTCGAGGGCGAATTCAAGGCCGGACTGCCGGAGGGTAGCGGCAGCTATCAATGGCCCGACGGCTCCCGCTACAGCGGCGAAATCTCCGAGGGCCTACCCGCCGGCGAGGGTCGCATGCAGTGGGCCGATGGTCGCGTATATCAGGGCAAGTTCATCGACGGGTTGGCCGACGGACCAGGCGCCTTGACCTTGCCTGACAAAACCGTTTATCAGGGTCTGTTCACGGAAGATTTGAAAGACGGCAAGGGTGTTCTGATCGCGCCGGGCGGGGAGAGTACCGAGTTGGTTTTCGACAACGATGTCCCGCGTGAGGAAAAGGGCAGCTACCTGTCCATGTTCAAATCCAAAGCCGAAGAAATTGGCGGCTTGGTCGGGCATTTTCACGGTGGCTGGGCGCAGCACTACTACCTCAAACACAAGGAACATTTCGATACCAACGCTGCCGAGTACAAGGCGGTGCTCGACCGACTGGCGGTCATTCTGGCGGAACCCGCCGAGCGCAAACTCGGCCTGATTGCCGCGCTGACAACCATGCGGATGCTGGATTTGCGGCAAGCGGAGGACTTCGCCACGCTCAAGGCGCTCAAGGAAAGCGCCGACAAGCCGGCGCAGACACTCGCGTCGATTCCACTCCTGAAGCAACGCGGATTCCGTTCGCGGCATGCGGCAGCGCTTGACCAACTGGCGGTTGGCGAACGTGCAGGTGCGGCACTCGCCGCATACCTCGCGGCGGGCGACTGGCAAAGCGGCATGCAGTTTGTCGAGGCGGCGCAAGCCAATGAGTGGACGCTAGCCAAGGATCAAGCGACAACAGCCCTGGCGCGGGCCCTGATCCGACATCCTGCATTAGCTACCGAACAAGCGACCGAACTGGGGCGACTTGCCGCCATAGGCATCGCGCCGGACAAGACGGTGCTGCGCGACGGTTATGCGGCACGAACCCGTGATGCCTTGCTTGAGGAAGATTTCACCAAGGCCTTCGAGATATTTCGCGGTGCCGATGCACTAGGCGTTCCTCTCGACCGGCAAGCGCTCGCCGATGCGCTGCGACGGCGCCTTGCCGGACGGGTGCTGGCCGCGCAGGATCTTGAACTCGCGCTCAAGGCTCAGGTTTTTGCAAAACAGGCGGGCCTGTCTGCAGACTACGCCGAATTGCAGCAGGTGCTGCTGGCGGTATTCCGCGAGCGACTGGTCGATCAGCAAGCAACCAAGGTGCTGACCTATCTGCGTGACGCGGCCGCGCATCAGATACCAGTGGGCAATGCCCGGCAGGCGGATGAAGTCTTTGGCATCCTGCAAGCAAGCTTCGACGCTGGCCGCTGGGCAGACGCACTGGCGCTGTTCGATGCCTTCCGCAAAGTCGGCATCGACACCGGCGGTCAATGGGCAAAAGGGGTAGCGGTACTGCGCAGTGGCCAGACAGGCGGCAACTCGCCCTTCCCGCTGAGCTTGACCAACGATACGGGAATACAGCCGGTTTCCCTGGACAGCCTTGGCGACGAGCCGGAAAGCCTCGACTTCCTCAATCCGGCGAAGCATATCGTGCTCATCGACGTCCACCCGCGTTATGCCCAGGTGCGCCTGAGTCAGCGGGCGAGCCAGAAGTCGTCGTTCGCGGAAGGCTTTCAGGACGTCGCCAATCCCGACTACCAGCAGATCGAGATTGAGATCCAGAACGCGCAAATGGAATATTCACGGGCCACCGGAGCCGAGGCCAAGTCAGCCTCGGGTAGCCCCAGCCTTTTCGGCACACCATCTTCCGGAAACAAAAATACCGATAAGTTGACCAAGGCACTGGACCTTTTTTCCAGCATCACCCAGGCCACTGGTGGCGGCAGCAAACCCAGTGGCGCCCCGGCAACGATCATGTCGCAGATCCAGAGCCTGCAGGAGCGCCTATTAAAAACGCCGCGAATGCGCCGCGAGCCCGTCGTCACCGAGTATGACTATGAAGAACTCGAAATCGATGTAAGTCGCCATGTTCCGATCACGATCTATCTGCTGGATCGCAGTCGGGAAACTTTTTCGTTCTCCCGCCTGGATCTGACGCAGTTGGATGTCATGCGCACCGCGCTCGGCATTCACAGCAAGGACAAGACTGCCAAGCGCCATGAGCGGCTGGATCGCATCAAGCAACTCGAACGCAAAGCGACCAGCCTCACGGTCGGCGATCTGGCATCGCGCGGCATGATGGCGCCGACCGAGAATCGTCCCTTGGAGAGCCTGACGTTACAGGTAATCGGCAATCGCGAACGTCAGGAAGCGGAAGCTGCACAGATCGTTGAGCAGTCGCACCAATCATTCGACAAAGCACTTCAGGAGATCCTGGCCGGACTTAACGACGAAGCCCGGTCGCGCGACGAGCAATTGCTGCAAATCATGCGCCACACCGCGGACACACCCCACCGGGAAAGCCACGATAGCCGAAAGCTCGGCATGCTGACAAAAAATCTGACCCGCCAGCGCAGCGCGGCGGCGCCAGAGCCAACGAGATCCGGAGAGCGCCCGCAATCCGCACCACAAAGACGCGAATCCATTACGGTCAATTCCCCAGCGGCACCGACCATAAGCCGAGCGGTCCTGCCATCACCAATTGCTGGCTCGGCATCAATGCCAATGCTCCCCGGAGTCGATGTGGCGACAAGCTCGTCGACTCGGTCATCAGTACCCATGGCCACGTCGGTATCGACTACACAAGCAACAATGGGCCAATCGTCGCTGACGGTAACACCCGTTGCTCCGACTCCGCTTCCCGCGACTGCGCCGACGCGTTCCATTAGTCCTACACCTTCGGTTTCGAGTCCGTCAGGTGCGGCGGCCGGGTCAGTTGATACCGCAGCAGATGTAACGGAGACCGTTTTCAGTTCAGGCGATATCACCTACGAAGGCCGGTTCAAGGTTAATCCTGGAGGGAGATCAGTTACCGGTAGCGGAACGATGCGTTGGGCCAACGGCAATGTCTTTGTCGGCACCTTGGTCGACAGTAGGGAAACTGGCAGGGGCAAGCTGGTCTGGGCCAATGGGCAGACCTACGACGGCGAGTGGAAGGATGGCAAGATGCACGGACGTGGTGAAATCCGTTTCCCCGACGGACAGGTCTACAAGGGTGACTTGCAGGATGGGAAGATGGATGGTCGTGGCGAGATTCTTTTCCCGAACGGAAACAAGTATGTCGGGACTGTGGTTGATGGACGCCAGGAAGGCCAAGGACGCATGGTCAGCGCCAATGGCGACGTCTATGAGGGCACTTTTAGTCAGGGCGTAATCGCAGGTAAAGGAAGCTACCGCTGGGCCGACGGAACCAGTTATACCGGTGAGTGGGCCGACGGCAAACCCGATGGCCGAGGCGAATACATCTGGGCTTCTGGCGAGCGGGCAGCAGGTCTCTACAAAAATGGGGTGAAGGTCGACTAAGGAATTGGAGATCCAACGAACGTTCGGGACTATGGTTGCCGCCTGCTGCTCTCAATGGTTCGGGCATGGGCCTGAGCGGGGGACGAAGTGGCCTTCCTTGCACCGGCTCAGCGATTGCTCGGCATAATCCTAAAAACCGCATTAGACCGGATGCAAAGTAGCCAGGAATCAGGCAGGCTGTGAGGTTGAATGGTCTGAAGGGAGACACCCGATGGGTGAGTCGAAATTGAGGCGAGCGAAACGGGATGAAATGCTGATGTCGTGCGCTGGCGTGGAG
>CAMDMZ010000038.1 GCA_945902805.1 Propionivibrio dicarboxylicus
TTTCCGCCGCCGCTCTGCTCAGACGGGGCGCGCCCCGTCTGAGCAGAGCAAAAAACCAACGTCAAAGGCAAAAGGCTAAACCCAACATGCCTCGCTTCCACCGGCCACGATAATTGACGCCGACCGGTCAAAGTAATTGACACCGGGCAGCCCTATGTATGCCATCAAGACTGTTGGGAAGAGTGGCCAGATTTCGGTCGGTAAGGCGCTTGCCGGTATGGAGTTCATCATGGAGCAGCTGCCTGGCGGCGACATCGTGCTGAAACGTGCCGTGGTGGTGCCGATGAATGAAACCTGGCTACACGAGCCTGCCATGAAAGAACGGCTTGCCCGTGCAGCTGAGTGGAGACGGCAAAACCCACCTCGTGAAACAGATTTGGATGAACTTGAATCTAAGCTCACCGCTGGTTCATGAGTGGGAATGACGCGAAGGTACTGCTCGATCTGAACTTTCCAGACTTTCAGTCTGACCTGTTCGACCTAGACGCATCTGAGGTCAAAAAGGTTCTCAAGACGCTAAAGAAGGTCAAAGGTCTAACGTGGAACGATGTCTTCCGAGACCGCGGACTCAATTGGGAAGAGGTCAAGAGCATGCCCGGTGAGGGTGTCCTGAATTTTGTGTAAACGGGGTATGGGTTAAAGGCCACTCATCCGTTCATCGAACTGAATGGTAAAGCGAGTCAGGGCCGCTTTCCAGTCACGAATTGGCATGGTCCATTTCTGGCTGATGTTTCGCAGAGCCAGATAGAACAGTTTCAGCAATGCATCATCGCTTGGAAACGAGCCACGATTCTTGGTGATTTTCCGTAGGCTCATATTGACGGACTCAATGGCATTGGTCGTGTAGATCACCTTTCGAATCTCGGGGGGATAATCAAAGAACGGAATAATCCTCGGCCAGTTTCGTCGCCAGGATTGACCAATGGGGAGATAGGCGTCGTCCCACTTGCCCTCAAACTCGCTCAGCCGCTGCTCGGCCTCATCGGCCGTGGCTGCGGTGTAGATGTGGCGTAGATCAGCCGCCACCTCCTTACGCAGTTTCCACGATACGAAGCTGAGACTGTGCCGGACCATATGGACGATGCACAATTGAACGGCCGCTTTCGGATACACGGCCTCAATCGCTTCCGGGAATCCCTTCAGCCCATCGACGCAAGCAATGAAGATGTCTTGCACTCCACGGTTCTTCAATTCGGTGACGACCTGAAGCCAGAATTTGGCCCCCTCGGTCTGAGCGATCCACAGGCCCAGCACTTCCTTCTCGCCCGCCAGATTGATGCCGATCGCCAAATAGACGGCTTTGACGCGGACACTGCCATCCCGGACTTTGACATGGAGGCAGTCCAGATAGACGATGGGGTAAATCGTATCCAGGGGACGGGCCTGCCAGGCTTTGACCTCCTCAATGACAGCATCGGTGACGGAGGAGATGAGTGTCGGTGAAACTTCCGTACCGTACATTTCTTCCAAATGACTCTGGATTTCCCGGACCGTTAATCCTCGGGCGTAGAGCGACAGAATCTTGTCGTCAAAGCCGGTCCAGCGGGTCTGGTGCTTGGGTACCAGTTGTGGTTCAAAGCTGCCGTGGCGATCCCGGGGAATATCGATCGGCAGTTCTCCAAACTCGCCCTTGAGAGTCTTCCGACTCTTGCCATTGCGGGTATTGCCTGCCGCATTCTCGACGGGTTGATTCTTGCCATGACCCAGATGCTCGGCCATCTCGGCCTCTAGCGCAGCTTCGACCAGAATCTTGGTCAGCTGCTTGAGCAAACCGTTCTCACCAATCAGGTCTTCCGGCTTCCGGTAATCCGTCAGCAACCCCGCTACCAACTCCTTGCTTACTTCTCTTTTTGCTACGGTCATCATCGCTCCTTGCGTTTCGGCAGTTTCCCGCCGGATAACCGTTTACACAAAAAATCTTACACGCTCTGCCCGGTAACTACACAATTCGACTTTCTCAGTCGTACCGTGCCGTCGCGACTCGCGAAGGCAGGTGGATGCAATTCAGCGCCCTCCATCAGGACCACGACGGAGCCTACGGGAAAAAGTAACTTCAGGCTTTCGTCTTTGGCTTGGAGGACCTTTTCACGTCTGGGGGGCGTGAATGCCTGAAAATATTCTGAATTTACAAACGTTCGTCCAAAAAGAGGAGAGCCCTTCAGTTGCGTAAAGGGCTTCTTGTCCATCTATAGCGTTATGTCGAGGACCCGCGTTGTCGCCGTTCTCGAATTCCAGAAGCTCCGTGTCTAGTCTGGTTTGGCTTCCACTCTCACTTCTTCTTTTTCTTCGGCGCGACAGCGGCCTTGAATGCGGTACCGGCCTTGAAGGTGGGCACCGTCGTTGCCGCTATCTTCAGTGCTTCGCCGGTCTTCGGATTCTTCCCCGTGCGCGCGGCGCGCTTGGACGGTTTGAATGTACCAAAACCGATCAGGGTCACATCGTCACCCTTAGCGACCGACGCGGTGATGAGTTCGATCAGCGCATCAATCGATTTGCCAGCAGCGGCTTTTGAGACGTCGGTCTTGACCGACAGGGCCTCAATCAGTTCGGACTTGTTCATGGCGGTGTTCCTTCGGGTGGTTGGATCCCTAGATTCTGCCATTGTTCAAGGCGGAACCGGACAGCTGACCGGCTGAAGGGCCATACACTGAGTCCTCTGTTTCCTGCGTAGCTGAACTCGCAGGATCCCAGTCCGGCGCCGCATTTCCGATCGGGATTACCCGACGTTCGCAGTGATGCCTCGCGGTTTTCACGCATGTGCTTGGCTGCGCACGCGAAATTGATCCTGTTAGCCCTGTTTTTCCCCACCAAATGCATCAAATAATCATGGAAAATCAATCAGATGAACGATTCGCCCAAGAAATTGGGCACTGTTGATTAAGGTGGAGAGGGGATATGAGAACAGCAGCCGCGACAACGGACCTTGTGTCGGGAGTGATCCTACCGGGCATCGACCATAGCGTGTCGAAGCTTAGTTCGGCAGGCGGCATGACGGGACAGCAATTAATTGTTCGTGGCCGACCGGATTTTGTATCGCGCGATACAAAACCCGACGTCGATTTTCTTGTCTGCCCGACCGGTGAGATGTACGTTCCACTGCAATGGGCCTGCAACAGCTTCAACGAATCGCTATTTGACGGCAAACTGCCTCCCCTTATGCTCACGTTGCGCGGAAAGGGCAAACAGTCGGCCGCGTACTACGTCCCCGCTGCGTTCGAGACCCGGGACCACGCGCACCAAGCAGCCGAAATTGCCCTAAATCCGGCAATGTTCACCTGGCCACAGCAAGCGATACTGGCGCTGCTGTTGCATCAGATTGTGCACCATTGGCAACACGTTGAAGGCGACGCGTCACGACCGACCTATCACAACCGGCAATGGGCGGAGAAAATGGTCGCCTTGGGGCTGCAACCGACAAGTACCGGCACCGTGGGCGGCAAGACGACCGGGCAGGCAATGGATCAGTTTCCGATTGCCGGTGGCTTGTTCGAGAGGGTCTGTGCAGAACTGATTGATCAGGGGTTTGATCTCGTCTGGCGGGATATCCTTGGCGCAGCAGGGGGCGCTTCTAAGCCGCCCAGAAAGAAACCGGCCGCCGTAATCTGGGTCTGCCCTCAATGCAGCGACCAGGCAAAGGCGGCGCGGTCAGTACGCCTGGGATGTATGGGATGCGGGATTCCCCTGGTGCTTGTTGAACCGGAGTAAGTGGATAGGTCGCAACTTTTCAAACCGGGTCAAACTGGTTACCTGTGCGTACTCAGTTGTAGCGATGGGTGTCGACCTGGTAAACCAATAGAAAGTCGCCACCAAGGTGGCAGTATTTCAGGATACTGCAAGGTAGGAGGGTTATTGCAGTTGTGCCGAGTTCTTGAGGACCCTAACTGTATCGATGCGATGAGTTTCCACAATTGGCCAGGTTCTTACGATAGCAACCCATTCACGCAGCAACAACGGTCAACGCTGAGGAAGCACTTCTTGATCTGCTAATATGTGATACAATATCATCTATTCAATACTTTCGTCTTGCGAAACGCCATGACCGATCACGGTGATGCCTTTGCCCGATCCCGCAATTACTGCACGACACGAGAGGCAGCAGACCGGCTCGGAGTTTCTTTGCGTACTGCCCAGTTGTGGGTAGATGGCGGCATACTCGAAGCTTGGAAAACCGACGGCGGACACCGTCGCATCAGCCTCGATTCGGTGGAAAAACTTCTTCGCGAAAAATCCCCCGGACAGCCTGTATCTGCGGCATCGGTAGGCAGCCCGACACCCAGCAATGAACGACTTAAATTGCTCGTGGTTGAAGACGACAACGTCTTGCTCAAACTCTACCGCGCACGAATTTCCGCATGGAACATGCCGATTGATGTCACAACCGCCTCCAATGGCTACGAAGCCTTGGTGTTGATAGGCCGTGAGCAACCGGATCTGATGATCACAGACCTGTTGATGCCTGGCATTGACGGCTTCAAGATGGTTCGTACCCTGCTTGCATCGTCCTTCCGTGAAGGTATGGAGATCGTTGTGGTGACGGGCATGGCGGAACAGGATCTTGCCGCAGATGGTGGAATCCCCCCCGGCGTGCGGTGTCTGACGAAGCCAGTGCCTTTCAATGAATTGAAAGCTGTCGCAGAAAACCTACTTGGCCGTCGCGCTGCGCTCGGCCATAGCTGATCCGGCACGCCGCTCCCGGCGTCAAATTCTTCCCTGTACCGCTCAGCCTCTTGCTTCGTGCGCTCTGTTACTTGGCGCGCGGTGGGCATGATTCGTCCACGTGACGCATGATCGATGCCAAGTAGCTTCCCGAGGATCAAATAAAAATATACTAGTAAAAGAAAAGAGTTCTATTTAGTATCAGTTTAGTGCTAATATGGCTTATCACTTCACGGTAAGTCAAATTTCGCCTCATCATGAACTCCCGGCCACTTCCTCGCGGTGTCTTCGCATCCGATCGCGAATTCACCTTCTGCACCACACGCCAGGCGGCAAGTATGTTGGGTGTTGCGGTCCGAACCGCACAATTGTGGGCCGACCAAGGAATTCTGGCCGCTTGGCGAACACAAGGCGGACACCGGCGAATTAGTCGCGCTTCGGTTGAAGCCATACTTGAAGACAAGCGCCAGAAAGCCGTCCCCTTAAGTCATCGGCAGCAAACACACGTCTACGCGCAGCCGCCCCTTCGCGTTCTGCTCGCCGACAGCACCGAGCAACAACGCCTGTTCAGGCAGAGTATTCGCGGTTGGGGATTGCCAATACTGCTGCTAACCGCCAGGAACGGCTACGACACCCTGCTGCAGATTGGGCGGGAATCTCCCGATCTGCTGATTGCAAATCTCAACCTAATTGGAATCAGCGGCTTGGACATGGTGCGGAACCTGGCCCGCTCGACACATCGCGAAGGCATGGAAATTGTCCTCATCACGACGCTCACCGGAAACGAGATCGCGTGTTGGGGTGAACTACCCCCGGAGATACTCGTTATCTACGGTATGCCAAGTATCGCTGACCTGAAAGCGATCTGTACGCGGATCATTCAACATCGCACCATCCGACTATAGGTGAACATCATGACCAGAATTCTTCTTGTAGACGATCACTCCGACATTCGCCGCCTGATCCGTATCACTCTAGGCAAGGCATTCGAGGTTCTGGAAGCTGAAGATGGCACGACAGCCCTCGAAATCGTGCGCCAACAGCGACCCGCGCTTGTCGTTCTTGACGTAATGATGCCGGGGGCCATAGATGGTCTGCAGGTACTCGACGTTATCAAGGCAGATCCGGAGTTGGCCGGAACCCGCGTCATCATGGTCACCGCCCGTGGGCAGGCAAGTGACTACGAAGATGGCATGCGGCGTGGATCGGATTCCTACTTCATCAAACCCTTTAGCCCCTTGCAACTTGTGGCGGCAATCAAGGAGCTCCTGGCTAGCTAGGTTAATCATGGCCGCGAACAATTATTCCATTGAGGTGCCCCTGGCATCTGAGAAATCGACACAAACCGTAGTGCAGGTCAAGGATGCCGCGGTACTCAACGACCAGCTCTACCGCTACGCCGAGGATCTCGAAATGATGATCGAGAGGCACAGCACCCTTGAGAATCATCTCGATAGCCTTCGCGACACGTGTAGCCATCTCGCACTCAGCCGCAACATGCTTGAGGATCTGATCTACAGCTCTCGCGATCTCCACATCGTTACCGATCCCGATGGCACTATCCTGCGGTGCAATCCGGCCAGTCGGGTAATTGCCCCGCCTCAGCGCATCACCGGCTACAACCTCGCAGACTGGATGCTGCCTGCGTATCGGCCGCATTTCAAGGCCCTGCGAGCTCGCGCTCTGGAAAACACGCCCCCCAATGAGTCGGACTGGGAACTGCGTCTACGTCGAGAAGATCCAGACGCCTCGCCATTGATTGTGCTCGCCCAGGTCCTTCCCGTACGTAAGGATGGATTGCTGACTTCATTGCACTGGATCCTGCGCGATGTGACGCAGCAACGAGAAGTCGAGGTCGAAACAGAGATCTCCTCAATGGTATTTCGTCACGCAACGGAAGGCGTGATGATTACCGACGTTGCAGGCGAAATCCTCGCTATTAACCCCGCTTTCACTCGAATCACCGGATATAGCACTGTCGAGGCAGTAGGCCGACGTGCCAACTTGATTAACTCTGGCGTTCAGGATGCCCGGTTCTATGCCGACTTCTGGCGCGGTCTGCAAGAAACAGGGCGCTGGCAGGGGCGAATCTACAACCGACGGAAGAATGGCGAAATTTATCCGGAATGGCTGACGGTCAGCTCGGTTCGCGACAAGGACAATCGCACGCTGAGCTATATCGGGGTGTTCTCCGACTTATCACGCCTGCTCGAGGTGGAAAAGGAACTCGCCGATCTGGCCCACCACGACAGCCTAACAGGTCTACCCAATCGACTGCTGTTTCAGGATCGTCTGACACATGCCCTGCACCACTCGGAGCGCTACGAAACACCCCTCACTCTGATCTTCATCGACCTTGATCACTTCAAGCCAATCAATGACAAATACGGCCACGATGTCGGTGACCGCGTGCTACAGGCCATGGCGCAGCGCATGAAAGGCGCCGTACGGAAAGCCGATACCGTCGCCCGCTTTGGTGGCGACGAGTTCGTGATAATTGCTCCATCGATGGGCGAGGATACGGACATCGACCGCTACTGCCAAAAGCTGCTGGTACAACTTACCGCTCCGCTAATCATCGATGAATTCGAATTGCAGGTTGGCGGAAGCCTTGGTTGTGCAGCGTTTCCGCGCCATGGCGCGGATGAAAAGAGTCTCCTCAAGCATGCAGATATTGCCATGTACCGCGCAAAAAGACGCGGAGGCAATTGCTACACCATCTTCGCGCCTACGAGACCGAGGTCGACCGCATGAAAAGCGAGTTCCTCTCCACGGCGGCGCATGAGTTACGCACACCGATGGCCAGCATTTACGGCTTTACCGAATTGTTGTTGAGCCAGGAATTTGAACCCGGCGACCGACAGGATTTCCTTGAAACCATCTTCAAGCAATCCGAACTGATGGTCTCAATCATCAACGAACTTCTCGATCTCGCACGCATTGAAGCAAGGCGTGGTAAGGATTTCGTCATGATCAATCTGGTGGCCTGCGAGCTCACTCATGAAATCGTTGCCAATTTCAAGATCTCGGCGGAACGCCTGCCACCTAAAGAACCCGAATGCCACACACCCTGCTCGATTCGCGGTGACCGGAAAAAGCTGACCCAGGCCATCAGCAATGTCATTTCCAATGCGTACAAATACTCACCAGCCGGCGGCGCTGTCACCGTCGAATTTGTCGCCCTCACTCCCGAAACGACAACCGAAGATGTCACCGACGCCTTGTCACTACTGGGCATTCGTATCAGCGATCAGGGTATTGGCATGACCCCCGAACAACTGGCAGGTGTCTGCGAGCGCTTCTACCGCGCCGATGCCTCCGGCAAGATTCCCGGCACCGGGCTGGGTATGAGCATCGTCAAGGAAATCGTCGAATTACACGGTGGCTCACTGCAAATCGAAAGCCAGTTTGGCGTAGATACCACGGTAACGCTCTGGCTGCCGGTCGCCTCTGGCGCTAGCGATAACACAGTCAACATCCTTCCACGCGGAGCGAATTAATGACCGCGCAACCGCTGATTGACCTGATCGATCCCCGCCCCAGGCAACTGGAACGCTATGCCGAGGATTTCAACCGCCTGGCCGACGAGCATCGCCAGGTCACCGAAGAACTTGCGCGAATTGGTATCGACTGCCAGCGGGCCGACCAACTGCAATGGCAACTGGAAACTTTGCAGCACGGCCTCGCCGAACCCGTGGCCCGCCTCGAGATCATCGCCAGGATGTTGCTAAGCCGAACCGGTGGCGACAGCATGAATCGTGACCTGGCCGCTGCGGTATTTGAAACGTCCAACGTGCTGCAGACGCTTCTCGCCCAGACGTGTCCTTCCCCAACCAGCCCCCCACGGAGAACAAAATGACTAACACAACCTTCACGAAGAAGCACCGCATTCTGATTGTCGATGACGAACTCCCCATCGTCAATGCCGTGCGTCGCGAACTGCTTACCGCTCCCTTTGGTCGCCATCAATTCGACATCGAAACCTTCACCAATCCGCTTACTGCACTTGACCGTGCGGCGACCCAGGAGTTCGAGGTCGTCATCTCCGACTACCGAATGCCGGAAATGGACGGTCTGAGCTTTCTCAAGGCATTGACTCCCTTGCAGCCGGATTGTGTTCGCATTGTTCTGTCGGGGCAAACCGATTTTGAAGCGTTGATCCGCATGATTAACGAGACGCATATCTATCGTTTCATTCCCAAGCCATGGAACGACTACTTCCTCAAGAGTTCGCTCAGCCAGGCCATTGACTTTCGTACCGTTCGGCTCGAGAACCGCGCGCTTGCCAATCGCCTGCGCCAGCGCGGCATCGATATTCCATACGGCGCCATTAACCCGATCGACCAGATTCTGGTCGTCGATGATGAACTCGATGTCGCCCAGTCCATCGTCCGCTGCCTGACCCAGCGCAGCGCTCTGGACAGTATGTTTCGGACCATCTGGGAAGACGGCTCGCCCGGGCGGGCGCCCGACCTCGATTCCTCGCGCATCAGCGTCCAAATCGCCAATTCACCTCTTCATGCGCTGAAAATGGCCGAGTCCGTGGAGTACTCCTGCGTCATTTCTGATTACCACATGCCCGAGATGAATGGTGCCCGCCTGTTGGCTGAAATAGCCGACCGGCTTCCCGATTCCGCCTGCATCCTGATGGCGGAAGATGCCGACAGCGAAGGACTGATCAATGCCCTGGATCTGGCACAGATCCAGTCCTTTCTGACCAAACCCTGGGTCGGTTTCGTCCTGCGGGCAGCGGTGGCGCAGGCACTGGCTCGCCGCCGCCTGCTGATGGAGAACCGCACCCTGGCGCAGATGTGCCGGGCCGCCAATTGCGCAGCGCTCGTTGCGACCGACTGATTCCACATAGCAAGGAACAATCCATGACCAACCTGGGCGACATCACCTCGACAGTCACGTCAAACGACAGCGGCGGCATGTCGCAGATGGAGCAGTTGCTGGATTTCTACGCCTTCCTGGTCCAGGCCAATGGTCTGGTAGCGCGCGCAGACGATATCGCCCAGCTATACGTAGATATTTGTCGTCTCGGTATCCAGCTTGACCGGCGCCTGATACTGGCCTGGGTGGGGATGATCCAGGGCAGTGCCCGCGAGGTACATCCTGTGGCGCACGCCGGACCCGCTGCCGCCTACCTAGACGGTATTCACATACTCGCTGATCCGGCGAGCACCGAAGGCCAGGGGCCCACTGGGCAAGCCCTTCATAACGGTCATTGCGTGATCATCAACCGCTTTCTCGATGACCCCACCACCTTACCCTGGCAAGCCAGAGCGAGCGAATTCGGCATCGCCTCGTGTGCTGCCATACCGCTGCGGCGCAGTGGTATGGTCTGTGGCGTGTTGATGCTTTACGCCAACGCCATCGATGTCTTTGAGGAACATATCGCGGACGAGCTCGATGTACTGTCGCAAACCCTGTCGTATGCCATGGACACAGCTCTGCAGCGCGAGCGCGAGCGGCGACAGGCCGAGCGCTGGCTGGCACTTCTGCGCCTGGCGCAGAGTGGGGAATACGCCGGCAAAGATGGCGAGCAGGAGTTTCTCCGCCATGCGCTCGACGAAGCACGGCGCCTGACAGGTAGCCGTGTCGGCTTTCTCCACCTGGTGAATACCAAGTTGACCGATAGCGACCGAGTAGCCTGGGGCGGGTCGCCGGAAGAAAACGAAATTCTGCTGCGCGATCCTCGCTATCCAATCAGCAAGGAGAAGATCTGGGTTCACAGCTTCCCTGATCGCCATGGCCTGATCATCAACACCCTCGACGACAGCGTAGCCGCCTCACTATCCACTGGCCCGCTACCGTCACGCCTCATGGCCGTGCCGGTCATCGACAACGACATCGTGCGCGCAATCGCCTGGATCGGCGGCAAGAAGGACGATTACGACCAAGATGACCTTGAGTTCCTGCAGATCCTCGCCAGCGATGCTTGGCGGATCGTCCGCCGTCATCGGGCCGAAAATGATCTGCGCGAAGCCCAGAACCAGTTGCTGCAGTCCGAGAAAATGGCTTCCATCGGCCAGTTGGCTGCCGGCGTGGCACACGAAATCAATAACCCGATCGGCTTTGTCACCTCCAATCTGCGTACCCTCGGCACCTATGTCCGTGATCTGCTGCAGTTGGCGGAAGTCGGTGCTACCTGTGAAGCGGCCAAGGAACTGACGGGATCGATCGACCTGGACTACCTGCGCGGTGACATTCCCATTTTGCTTGCCGAAACCAAGGAGGGCCTGCATCGGGTGCGCAACATCGTGCAGGACCTCAAGGACTTTTCACGCGTCGGAGAATTGCACTGGCAACTGGCCGATCTGCACCACGGTCTCGATTCAACGCTCAATATCGTGGCCAACGAAATCAAGTACAAGTGCACTGTACGCAAAGAATACGGCCCGCTTCCGGAAATATATTGCCTGCCCTCGCAGCTGAACCAGGTATTCATGAACCTGCTGGTTAACGCCGCCCAGGCGATTCCGAATCAGGGCGAGATTGTGATCCGCACCGAGCTTGCCGGCAGCGACGCGGTGCAGGTGAAGATTTCCGACAACGGCAGCGGGATTGCCCCGGAACATGTCAACCGCCTGTTCGAGCCTTTCTTCACGACCAAACCGGTCGGCAAGGGCACCGGACTTGGCCTGTCCCTGGCCTGGAGCATCATTGATCGCCACCATGGCCGCATCGAAGTTATCAGCACGGTTGGCGAGGGCACCACATTCACCATCACGCTGCCGCTACGGCCACCAGCAGAGGAAATCGCCGCTGCAAGCGCCGTCCCGCCAGCACCAACTTTCTGAGCCATCATGAACCCGATCCCGACCGTCATCGCTGATTCAGTTCCCTTGCCTCGCGTCCTGTTCGTCGACGATGAACCGGCCATCCTGAACGCCCTGAAGCGCATTTTCCGCAGCCAGGGCGTTGAAATCCTGACTGCTGGCTCTGGCCCGGAAGCCCTTGCCCTACTGGAAAAGGGACCGGTGGACCTCGTCATCTCGGACATGCGCATGCCTGAAATGGATGGTGCCCAGTTCCTGCAACAAGTTTTCGCGCGCTGGCCGGAGACCAAGCGCATCTTGCTGACAGGTTTCGCCGAATCCTCGGCCACCATTGCTGCCATCAATATGGGCAAAATCTGGCGCTATGTAGCGAAACCGTGGAACGACGAAGAGCTGATCGACGTCGCTCAGCAGGCCCTGGCTCATCGCCGTCTGGTGATGCAAAACACCCAACTCACGGCGTTGACGCAGGAACAAAACGAGGAACTGCGAACCCTGAATGCCAGTCTCGAGCAAAAGGTCGCCGAACGCACGCTGGAGCTGCAGGCCGCCAATGCCGAGCTGCGGCAAAGTTTCCTCGCCACCGTGCAGGTGTTTGCCAACCTGATCGAACAACGCGAGGGCCGCACTGCCGGGCATTCGCGACGCGTCGCCGACCTTGCCCGTCAGTTGGTGGAACGGCTCGGACTCGATGAGAGCGAACAACGCACCGTGTTGCTGGCCGGCCTGTTGCACGACATCGGCAAAGTCGGCATGTCCGACAAACTGTTCGAACGCTCCTTCAATGCACTCTCCTTTGCCGAAAAGCAGGTCGTGATGTGCCACCCGGTCAAGGGCCAGCAACTGTTGGCCGGCGTCCCGCAATTTCCCGAGGTCGCCCGGGTCATTCGCCATCACCACGAATGCATGGATGGCAGTGGTTACCCCGACCAGATCGGCGGCCTCATGATTCCCTTCGGCGCGCGCATCCTGGCCGTCGCCAACGACTATGACGAGTTGCAAACGGGTGCCCTGTCATTGCACCTGCACACACCTATCAAGGCACTCGAATACATCATCAAGCAACGCGGCAAGCGCTACGACCCGCAGGTAGTTGACGCTCTGGTTGCCATCATCAACGAGAGTGCATTACGCACGGAACGCGAAGTGGTTGTCACGCCCGCCGAGCTCAAGCCCGGCATGGTGGTGACGCGTGACCTGCAACACAGTGATGGCTCCACGCTGCTGCCCAAAGGGCGAGTGATCGATGCGACTGCCACTGCCCAGTTGCTGTGCTTACAGGAAAATGAGAGCCAGGCTATCCTCATTCATATCCGCCAGGGTTCCGGCCCCGCCACATTGCGCGACCGCAACGACGCGTCAGCACCAAGCCGCAGCTGGAAGGAGGTGGCACTGCCGACTATGCGGATCAAGGAAGGTATGACGCTCTCTCGTAGCCTGCACCATCCCGGTGGCTACCTTTTGCTGGCGCGGGGCAATCAACTGGACGACCTGATCATCCGCCAACTGCGCGACATGGAAAAAGTTTGCGGCAAGGCATTCACCTTGCACATCCGGATGGACGACCGATGACCATATCCACCACTCCCCGCTGGATCGATTGGTCACTTGCGGAGATGGTGCTCATGCTTGGACTAGCCGTCCTGGCATCCGGCATCGTGTTTCTCGACTGGGGTCACGCCATAGTCTCGCCGTCACTTCACCCTTGGCTCGATCGTGCGACCAAGGGGCATGGGCTGTTTCTGTTCCTGGTCTGGTCGGCAACCCGGTTCCGCTCACGCATTACCGCCTGGCTGGTGTTCCTCGTCGCCACGGTCTGCGTTACAGGCACACAGTTGGACAAGGGTCCGTTTGCGGGAACTCCCGGCCTATTGGTGTTCTACCTACTAAGCTACGGACTGGTGGCCCTTACGCTGGCCCGCTATACCGCGACAGTCCGGAGACTTGCTGCCGAACAACTATCGCGGGAAGCCAACACCGAGAACCGGCTCGACAACTATATCCGTGCCTTGGACGAGCATGCCATTGTCAGTGCCACCAACGTGACCGGCGAGATCATCACCGTCAATGACAAGTTCTGCCAAATCAGTGGTTACAGCCGCGAGGAACTGATCGGGAAAAATCACCGCATCGTGAACTCGGGTCTTCATCCGAAGGCGTGGTTCCAGGCCATGTATCGCGATCTGGCGGCCGGCAAGACGTGGCACGGCGAAATTCGAAATCAGGCAAAGGATGGCCGACACTACTGGGTGCAAGCCACGGTCGTACCCTTTCTCGACGCGCAAGGCAAACCGGTTAAGTACATCTCGATCCGGACCGACATCACTACCCAGAAACAGGTTGAACTCGAATTGGCCCAGGCAGCGGAAGCCCTGACCGACGCCTACCATGAACTGGATGCCGACCACCGCGAACTACGCGAACTGAAAGTCCAGACGGATCAAATGCACCGCCAGCTGTTGCAAACCGAAAAAATGTCGGCTATCGGTCACCTCGCCGCTGGCGTGGCCCATGAAATCAATAACCCGGTCGGCTTTGTCAATTCGAACCTGGGGACCCTGGGTAAGTACATTGATGACCTGATGCACTTTGTGGACTTGGGTGCCGCGACTCCCGCTGGCCTGGCTTTGCGGTCGGAAATCGACCTAGAATTCATTCGTTCCGATCTACCGGATCTTCTGGCCGAGTCCTACACAGGACTGGAGCGGGTACGCAAAATTGTTCTCTCGCTCAAAGAGTTTGCACACGTGGGCGAAGTCGAATGGCAGCATGCCGATCTGTTGGCCGGCCTTGAGAATACGGTTATCGTCGCCTGGCACGAACTGAAAGACAAGGCCGATATCGTCCGCGAGCTGGAACCGTTGCCGCGCGTGAAGTGTGTGCCGACTCAGATCAACCAGATCTTTCTCAGTTTGCTAATAAATGCGGCGCAGGCGATTACCAACTTTGGCGTTATCACTCTGCGTAGCGGCATTGCCGGTGACCATGTCTGGATTGAGATTGCCGATAGTGGATGTGGCATCGATGAAGCGACCCGACTGCAGATATTCAATCCCTTCTTTACCACCAAACCAGTGGGCGTCGGCACTGGACTGGGCCTCGCCATCGTCTGGGATGTTGTTCATAAACACCAGGGCACGATCGACGTCGAAAGTAAGCCGGGGCAAGGCAGTTGCTTCCGTGTCAGCTTGCCGATTTTCGGTCCGTCGCGAAAGGAAGCTGTATCGTGACCACTTCTAATTCGCCACCGAATGAACTGCGACCAGTGTCGATCAATCAGATTGACACTACTCCGAGCAATCTGAACCAGGTGGGCAACCCGATGCTCTCCTTGCTGCTGGTCGATGACGAGCCCCGCATCCTGAGTTCGCTCCAGCGCGTTCTACGCCACGAGGGCTACGCCATCCTGACGGCCGAAAGCGGCGAAGCCGCCCTCGGCATCCTTGCCGCTCATCCCGTCCAGGTTATCGTTTCCGACCAGCGCATGCCAGGGATGACGGGGCTAGAACTGCTGGAGCGCGTCCGCCAACTTTATCCCGATACCCGGCGTATTATCCTTGCAGGATATTTGGATATTCCCCTGCTGACGGAGGCCGTCAAGCATGGCACGGTATGGAAATACATTGGAAAACCGTGGGAAGACGACGAATTCAGAGCCGCAATTGGCCACGCCTTCGCATCGGCGGCATGAGATTGCTGGGCAACGGCGATAAATCGAGGATCAAATGCGCACACGCACTCGTTACATTCCCATCGTCGAAGTCTTGTCGAATGCCCTCGACCTGACCGGGCGCAACGAGAATCGAGTGACTTACATATCGAATGCGTCTTGCGCGCCCTCGGTCTACGCTGGGACGAAAACAGCCACGCTTTGTTTGGTCGTATCGAGGCGCGTAGCCGGCATGCCAATGCATTCTTTGCCCGATTGCATCGGACGCTGAACAATCCAGACAAACAAAGAAGGCAACAGACCGTGACAACCATTGATCCGATGCAGTTTCTTGTCGCGCGACAAGCCGAGGAAGACCGCATGCGCCGGTTGCTCGAGTACTCGCCGGCGGCAATTGCGACGCTCGACCACACTGGGCGCGTAGTCGCGTTGAGTGCATCGTTTACCCGTATCTTCGGCTACACCACGGAGGACATCCCGCACATCGACGCCTGGTGGCCGCTTGCCTACCCGAATCCCGCCTATCGAACCGAGCGGCAAGCCACCTGGGAAGCCTTGATGACGGAAGCCGTGGTCGGCGGCGGCGAAATCCACAACTTCGAAGGACATGTGCGCTGCAAGGACGGCCAGTATGTTTGGGTCGAAGCCCACGCCAACTTGTCGCCATCCGAGTTCTTCATCATGCTGGTCGACATCGGCAAGCGCAAAGAGGCGGAACAGGCGGCGGCACAAGCCACTCTGGATGCCGAGACACAACGAAACCAGACCGCCTGGCTCAACCTGGCCCTCTCGAACACACAGGCCGGAACCTGGGAATGGGTTCTGGCGACAAACGAAAATCGCTGGTCCGCTGCGCTATGGCAGCTCTATGGGTTTGAGGTTCCCGGATCGGAGGCGTCGTATGATCTTTGGGCCAGCACCATCCATCCCGACGACCGCCAACGCGTCGAGCAGGGTATTCAGGCGGCCGCCAGCACCGGGGGTGACTTTCAGATCGAGTACCGGCTCAAGTCCACCACCGAGAGCGAACGGTGGCTGATGACCCGCGGACACGCGCTGACCAATCCTGCAGCCAAGGTCGACCGCTACGTCGGCATCATCCTCGACATCACCAAAGAAAAGGTGGCCCTGCGTGAGCTTCAAGACTCGCAACAGCTTCTTCAATCCGCGCTCGACTGCCTGCCAAGCCACATCGCCATTGTTGATAGTGAGGGCAAGATCCTGACAGTTAACGAACGCTGGCGCGACTTTGCCCGTGCCGGTCAGTGGCAAAACGAAAACTTTGGCATTGGCGAGAGCTATCTCGCGAGTTGTGATCCGGCCCATCCCGGTGACGCGGCGGCAACGCCCGATGCCCGCGACGTTGCGCAACAATTGCGCGCCGTACTCGCCGGTGAGCTACCGCAATTCGACTTCGAGTACAACTGCCCGGACCCAGTCGGTAACGCCCACTGGTTTGCCATGTCCGCGATCCGGTTTGGCCAGGGCGCCATGCGGCGCGTGATTATCCGCCACACCGAAATTACGGCCAGGAAGCACACCGAGGAACAGATGCGCATTCTTTCGGCGGCGATCACCCAAAGCCCTGACAGCGTGATCGTCACCGATCCGAACATGCGGATTACCTTTGTAAATGATGGATTTTTACGGATTACCGGCTACAGCAGTCGTGAGGTGCTTGGTCAATCGGCGGGCATCCTGGGTGCAGACACAACCCCGCACGAAACCATGCAAAGTCTCTATGCCGCAATCGCGGCCGGCATTCCCTGGCGCGGCGAGTTTCACAACCGCCGCCGTGATGGCACGGTAGGAATCGACGACTGCCACATCACTCCGATCCGCGATGACAGCGGTTTCGTAACGCACTTTGTTTCCGTGCAGGTAGACATCACCGAGAAAAAGAAAATCGCCGTCGAACTGGTACAGCATCGTCGCCATCTGGAAGATTTAGTCGTCCAGCGCACCAAGGATCACCTCGCCGCAAAGAGCCGCTTGCGTTTAGTCATTGATTCCAGTGCCGATGGGATTATCGAACTCGATTCCCGAAGCCGGATCACGCTGATCAACCCTGCGGCATGCAAGATGCTGGGCTATACCGCCGATGCGCTCCTCGGGCGAAATATTCATTCTGCAATCCATGCCCGACGTGCTGATGGAAGCGTCTACCCGGCCAGCGAATGCATTGTCGTCACCGCCATCAAGGCGGGGCGAACTATGCGTATCGAAGACGATCTGCTGTGGCGTGCCGACGGAAGCCCGCTCCCGGTTTCGCTGTCGACCCACCCGATCCTCGATGGTGAGCAGATTCTCGGTGCCGTGATGAGCTTTACCGATGCGACCGATCGGCAGAAAACCCTTGCCGAACGCGAAAGCGCGCGCGCAGCGGCGGAACAACTTGCCCGCATCAAAAGCGATTTTCTGGCCAACATGTCACATGAAATTCGCACGCCGCTGAATGGCGTGCTGGGGCTGGCCCAGATCGGCTACCGCGACAGCCGGGGGCGCGGCAAGTCGCAGGAGACCTTCACCCGTATCCTCGAATCGGGCCGACTTCTGCTATCGATCATCAATGACATTCTCGATTTTTCCAAGATTGAAGCCGGCAAGATGGGATTGGAGTCAATTCCATTTTCGCCGCGCGATAGTGTCGAGGAAGCCCTCGCCGTCATGGCCGATCGCGCTGCGGCAAAACAGCTCACCCTCGGCTCGTTGCTCGAGGGCGAACTGCCCCCGGCTTGCATGGGAGATCCGGTCCGGATATCGCAGATACTCCTCAACCTGCTCTCCAACGCTATCAAGTTCACCGCGAGCGGAAGTGTCACCCTCAACGCCGGCAGGCAGGGGGAAACTCTGGTTTTCACCGTGACCGATACCGGTATCGGCATGACCCCGGAGCAGGTCTTGCGCCTGTTTTCACCGTTCGAGCAAGCGGACGGCAGTACCACGCGCCAGTATGGGGGAACCGGCCTCGGACTTTCGATCAGCAAACGTCTGGCCGAGCTTATGGGCGGCGAAATTCGTGTCACCAGCACGCCAGCGGTCGGTTCGCGCTTCGAACTGCGCTTGCCATACCTCGCCACCGAGGCACCGGTCGAGCGTGTCGGCCGGGCTGCGATTCTCCCGGAAGCGAGCACCCGGCGACTATCCGGTTTGCACCTGCTGGTGGCCGAGGACAATGAGGTGAACCAACTTGTCCTGGACAACATGCTGACCGGCGAGGGCGCCACCGTTACCATGGTCGGCAATGGTCGGCTGGCACTTGCCACCGTGGCACAGAACCGCACAGCGTTCGACCTGGTGCTGATGGATGTCCAAATGCCGGAGATGGATGGGCGGGAGGCCACACGACACATTCACGCGCTAATTCCGACACTTCCCGTAATCGGCCAGACCGCACATGCCTTGGTCGAAGAGCACAACAGTTGTCTATCCGCCGGAATGGTTGCCACCATCACCAAGCCAATTGACCTCAATGACCTGGTGGATATCGTGCTGCGTCACGCCCCCGTTGCTCCCATGATTGACAGGGCGTCGACAGTGTTGGGGCCTTCCAGCAGTCCGGAGCCCGTTGCCAGCGAAGTGGTATCTGCACTCATCGACTGGCCCAGATTCATCGAACGCCATGCTTCCCGCCTGGATTTCGTCCCCCGTTTAATCAAGATCACACAGACCAGCCGGGCCGCAGTGGCGGCAGATATCCGGGTGGCGGCGGCCCTTGGCGATATGCAAAAGCTCAGTGCATTGGCCCACAGTACCAAGGGTGTAGCTGGCGAGTTCTTTGCTGCAAAGCTGATCGAGTCGGCAATGGCACTCGAAACCGCCGCTCGCGCCAACTCGCCCGACGCCCCTGCCCTGGCCGAAGCGCTCGCCCGGCAACTGGAGGATTTTCTATCCGAACTCAATCGGCGCCTGCTGGCATCGTCTTAGATGCTGTGACAATCTGAACTTGTACCCGAGATAGACCGCCGCGCAGTTCTACAACACCACGTTGTATCGACACACTCGTAAGGCACATCGTGAAGTTTCTTCTGGCGTGCAACGTCGTGAAGTAGATCTTCTGCTGAAGGAGACCGATCTGTCAGGAATAGCGGCGTGTCGATCGCTTTCAAAAAGTCGGTGCTGGCGGAACGGCACCTGAAGCGGCAACGCAAGTGATCGGTAGAGGGTCCAGCCCCATTCGGGGAAACAGACAAAGAACCATATGTGGCATCTAGTTTAGTAATATCATCTAGTATCAGATTAATGAACTGCTTCTTGCTATAATTCGCGCAATATTCATATAAGTCGTTTTTCTAATCATTTGGATATGACGGCAACCGAAAAGCTACCCTTCTGACAGGAAAATCGCCATCGTGGAAAATTCCCTGCGAAGACTCTATATTCGCTACAACCTGATTCTCTTCGCACTTACCTCCTTGGCCGTCCTCGGCATTGGCCTGTACTTGACTCTGACCGCCTCGTCACACGCCACGCATCAGGCCTTGCTGTTTTCTGCGGAAGAAGAAAACAGCATCTTGGGCCAGGCGCTAATTTCAGAGGCATGGAATGACATCGCCCCCGTCATTGCTCATCGCGGAGCCGAGGGCTCGTCAGCCCGTGACAACCCGCACTTGTCCCAATTCGATGCTCGTGTGCGTCACTTTGTTCATCACGCCGCTATCGTGAAGGTCAAGCTGATTGATCTTGATGGGATTACCCGGTATTCGTCCGACGCTGCACAGATAGGAGAGGACAAGTCGGACAACATGGGATTCAATAGTGCCCGCCGCGGCCAAGTGATCAGCGAACTGTCCTTCCGTGGCAAGTTCAATGCGTTCGATAGCGAAATCCATGATCGCGACCTGGTGTCGTCTTACTTGCCCGTTATCACAGACAAGGGCATCGAGGCGGTGATTGAGATCTACACGGACCGCACGCGATCCATCACCGAGATGGAAGTCCAACTGGTCGAACTGCGGCGCAAACTGGTGGTGACCTTCCTTGTGATCCTCGTTGCCTTGCTCTTTTTTGTCTGGCAAGCAGATGTCAGTCGGCACGCCCACGAACAATCACTGGAACACCTGGCCATCGAAAATCGCCTGGCCCGGGAAGCTGCGGAGCGCGCCACCGCCACCAAATCACAATTTCTGGCCACCATGAGCCATGAGATCCGCACGCCAATGAATGGTGTGATCGGCATGACCCATTTGTTGCTCGATTCGCCGCTCTCGCCGACACAACGGGAACTGGCCAATGATGTGGCGCACTCAGCTGAATTGCTGCTCACCATCATTAATGACATCCTCGATTATTCCAAGATCGAAGCAGGGCGCATGGAGTATGAAAACCTTCCCTTCGCGATCTGTACTGTCACCGAACACGTACATTCCTTGCTAGCGATGCGTGCCCGTGAAAAGGGTATCGGGCTTGAATTCGAAATGAGCGACGAGATTCGCGGCTACTATCTGGGCGATAGCACCCGAATCCATCAGGTGCTGCTCAATCTCACCAGCAATGCTGTCAAATTCACGCCACAGGGCGAAGTCCGGATTTCGCTTGAGGCGACGGCGGATGGCCTTCGCTTCGACGTTCATGACACAGGGATCGGCCTTGCAGATGAGGCTATCGATCGACTTTTTACCGATTTCAGCCAGGTCGATGCATCGACGACGCGACGCTTTGGTGGCACGGGGCTAGGGCTGGCGATCAGCAAACGGTTGGTCGAGGGCATGGGCGGCAAGATCGGCGTCACCAGCGAACCGGGCAAGGGTAGCAATTTCTGGTTTTCGCTACCTCTGCCACGGACTGCCGTTCCCAGCATATTGCTGGATTCGCAACCCGCCAATGCTCAAGAGATTCCTGCCCAAGGCAATGTTTCCCGTGCACGGCTGCTGCTGGTTGAGGATAACCCGGTTAACCAGAAACTGGCAATGACCCTTCTCAATCGACTCGGTCACGATGCGGAGCTCGCCGAAAATGGCATCCAGGCTGTCGTCGCAGCGGATCGTGAACAATACTCGCTCATCTTCATGGACATGCAGATGCCGGAAATGGATGGTATCGAGGCCACACGACGCATTCGTGCCGGCAATGGTCAAAATCGACACACGCCCATCATCGCACTGACCGCCAACGCCATGCAGTCTGACCGCGACACGTGTCGTCAGGCTGGCATGAATGACTTTCTGTCAAAACCCTTCCGTCGCGATGATCTTGCCGCATGTCTGACCCGCTGGATGCCAACCGAAACTCCGGCGGATGCATCGATTTGAGGGCCCATGTATGAGCAATCGTATTGAACGCGTTACAACAAACTCGCCAAGTGTTTTCGAAGCAAAACGATTACTCCTCGAAATCACGCCACTCGAGCTATTGGGCATGCTCGGATCGTCGGCTCTAATGGGGGGGGCTGCTGGTGGTTCTTTATCAACTATTGAGCCAGCGGCGCGAGGTTGAGCGCCGTAGACAGCAGGAAGAGACCGCCGAATTGGCTGAGCGTGCGCGAAACCGTCAAGAAGTCAAAATAAGCACTATCTGCGGACCGACGTCGCAGTTCAACATAGGTCTTAGAGCAACGGGCTCACTCGGCGGAAACCGGCTTCCTCTACACTTCGTTCCAACAAGTTGATGACAACCGGCTACGTGCCCTAGTCATTATTCAACGCGCACAACTAGTCAAAATTCAATGCGCCGCGACACAATGATGATTCCCTGACTGTAAGAGCAGCATCATGGTCATGGGGTTGACTGGCGAAGACTCAAAACCATAGTGCATGTAAAACTGCCGCGAAGATTCGTTGAGAGCATGCACAAGCAAGGCGCGAACTCCGGCAGTCTGCGAGACAGCAAGCGTGCGTTGCACAGCATCCTGCAGCATGGCGGCGCCGAGTTTATGGCCTTGGTAGCGTTGATCTACCGCCAAACGGGCAAGCACCATCACCGGAACCGGGTCCGGCATATTCCTGCGGATGCGTCCTGAAGCTTCCCGATGAGTTACCGCCCCAGCTGCCAATGCGTAGTATGCGACTACCTGATTCGAGTCATCTGTGACCACAAAGGTCCGGCTTGCCCCCATTGTTTGGTTCGGCAGGGCTCGGCGCCTTAACCATTCGTCCAGCGACGATTCTCCGCAGACAAAACCATCCAGCCGATGCTCGGTGGATAAAGGTTGTGGCGCAGGGATCTTCTGGCTCATGCCGAACTGGCATTCCAGGGTGCCTTGACGGCCATTAGCCGTTCAAGGCCAGGGTTGGGTTTCGGCGGAGCATCGAGCATGGCGACGAATTGTTCGAATTTCTCGGTGTCGAGACGGAAAAATACCTGATCGAGCAAAACTGACTGCGCACGCTCACAGGCGGCCTCGAGCATGAAGTCAGAGCGGTTCTTGCCCAGTACCGATGCGGCATGGTCAATAAGTTCGCGCTGCTCGGGCATTGCCCGTAGATTGATGGCTGCGTCACGCATTCTGACCTCCTGTATATCCAATAGATACGCAAATTATCCGAATTGTGTAGCTATTGTCAATACGGCTATCTGAGAATCTTCAGCTGGTGTTGATCGGTGGTTGCGGAATAGCCGTTTATCCGGGTGTTGCGGTTAAGCCAGTCCCGCTAATGGCCAAACGCAATTCCTTGAGTGCTGTCTCAAAATCGAAATTCTGTACGGCGCTGTCTATCCCGGCAAATTGCGCCGCCAACCCGGCATGCAGCAGTTCCTGGTTGGCGTTCCATAGAGTGCTTGAAGCAAAATCGGTCTTTTCGAGCAGTGCCAGCAGATTGCCGTACAAGGCGGCCAGCTTGTCCTGATCGATGGTCAGCGGGGCGGCCCGTGCAGACTCCTGGGGCAATGCGGCCTCGATGGCGTCGATCAGGCTACCGAGCATTTCGGCAATCTGGCTACGCAGGGTGGTCAGTACCTGAGACGCTTCGCGCTGTTGCAGGGCATTTTCCAGCAGTTGGGCAAGCGTCTGGACGGTTTGTGCGCCGATCTGGCCCGATACACCCTTGAGCGTGTGCGCCAACCGAATGGCCGTCGGACAGCCAGCGATCCACCATCTTCTGGTAAGCGCCGGACTGAATCAGCGCCGCCTGCGCGGTGTCGAGTTTCTTCAACAATTCGGCATTGCCTTTTTGCACCGCCAGGGCGCTTTCGCGGATGTCGAAAGGCGGGCCGGCCACCACCACGTCATGCACCCCGAGCAAGCCGAGTTCATAACTGGCCACCCACTTGTCGACCGCATAGGCGTCGATCTTGCCTTCGCGCAGCAGGTCGATGGCCTGTTCGGTGTCATCGACCGGGACGAGCGTCAGCTGTGTCTCGCCCTTGAGCCGTGAGCGCGGATAGCCGCCGGCGGTCACGCCGACCCGTTTGCCGGCAAAGTCTTTGAGTTCATGCAGATCTTGCGCATCTTCCCGGACCAGGAACACGTACTCAAACCGATAGAAGGGTACGGTGAAGTCGTACAGTTCCCGACGCTGCGGGGTGATCGCCATCGGCCCGAGGAAATCCGCCTGCCCTTGCTGCACCCTGGCCTGGGCCTCCGGCCACGGCAGCAAGGTAACTTCGAGCGGCCGGCCGAACTGATCGACCACGGCCCGGGCCAGGTCCACACCGAGGCCCTTGGGCTGGGTGCCATAAAAGTAGGATAGCGGCGGGTAAGCCTCGTCGGAAACGAAGCGCAAGGGAGGCGCTGTCGAGGCCGCCTCCGAGCTGGTGGCCATCACCAGGCACAACAGGGCAAGCGGGTATTTCAGCGTTGACCGAAAACACCTCTGAAACAGCGGCGACAAAAGTGACGAAAGTGACATCATGATGTTTGTCTCGAGCAAAACCGTCAGGTGCTTTCAAAAAATGCGTTGGCATGGCGGCTGCGGGCATCGATGCGGCCGAACAAGGTACGCACTTCGTCGTTCCAGATGATGCCGAGGCTGCGGCAGGCGGCAGAAGAAATATGGGTGACGTGGTTCTCCTTGCGGCCGGTCAGGTCGAGGGCGTTGGAGAGCACTTCTGCGACGTGGATGACAGGAACGATCGGCTGGTCGAGCGCGGCATCGCAGGCGTGGTGGAAGCGGATGGCCGCGATAATGGGCGGTGGCAGCTGCCAGTATTCGGTCAGCCAGGCACCGATCACGGAGTGGTCGGCGCCGAATTGCTTGCGCTCGGCCTCCTCGATGCCGCCGGAATGTGCAAGCGCATTGCTCCAGGCGGTGCGGAAACCCTCCGGGCTGAAGCGGTAGAGCCAGAGTTGTCCTACGTCGTGCAGCAGCCCGGCGATCAGTGCAGTACTGGCAGAGACGGGTTTGTCGATATGCAGGGCAATCTCCTCGCCGCAGATGCCGACGGCGACGCTGTGCTGCCAGAACATCGATGTCATGTTGGCCGGCGCGATCTTGTCGAAATAATCGGTGCAGCTGCTGATCAAGGCCATCTGGCGCACGCGCCCCATGCCGATCAGCGAGGTGGCGGTGTAGATGTCGCGGATCTCTGAGAGATGGCGCGTCCGCGATGCGGCGTTATTGGCCAGCGAGAGGACGCGCGCGGCAATCACCGGGTCGAGCTGGATCAGTTGTGACAGGACATTCAGGTTGGCCTCCGGGTCGTCGAGCGTCGCGATGATCTCGGTGATGACGCGGGGAAATCCTGGCAGTTCGCCGGCTTTCTCGATAACGAGTTCCTGCGTGATGGGCATGGTTGTCATCATGCGCTCCGGTAGGCAAGCACCTGGTCGAACAGCGCGGCCAGGGTGGGGTCGGTGAGATCGGCGCCGGCAAAAATCTCCATGGTGCGGCGGGCGGAAAGCGCGGCATCGACGGCCACCTGCTCGTCGCTGCGCTCGTCCGGTTCGGCAACGAAGATGAACTCGGCCTGGTGGGCGGTGAGCTGGTGGAGGTTGTCCTTGGTCAGCGTATGGCCGGCCGGCAGCTTGAGGCGCACGATGCCACGGTTGCTGATGACGACGGGCGCGCCGAGAACCTGACCGGCTTCGACTTCGACGATCGGAATGTAATGGGTACGGGTTCTCAAGACAGGCTCCTTGGTTCGGTTGCCGTCACCGCTTCGGGCGATTTCATGTCGCCAGCGCCGACTTTTGCGGATTCCGAAGTGGCGAGCGGCAGCCAGAGGGTGATTTGCGTACCTTCGCCGAATTGGCTGGCGATGTCAATGCTGCCGCCATGCAGCTCGATGATTTCCTTGACGATGCTCATGCCTAGGCCGGTGCCGGGAATCTTGCCCGAGGTGTCGGCGCGGTAGAAGCGTTCGCAGACGCGGCCCCGCTGCTCGGACCGCATGCCGATGCCATGGTCGGTGATACGGATGCCGATCTGCGCCGGTTGCCTCTCCGCACTTTCCGCCCCCGGGGGGAGCAGTTCGATCTCGACGGCTCCGCCATCCGGCGAATACTTGTAGGCGTTCGACAGGATGTTGCCGATGGCCTGTGTGAGTTTCTTGCGGTCGACGCGCACCGGGCAGCGGGTTGCCGAGCGTGGTTGAACCGGTGCTTCGCGACCGGCAGGCACCTTGAATCCGGCGGCGACTTCGGCGAGCAATTCGCCAAGGTCGAGCCGCGTGATCTGGAAATCCTTGCCGCGTCGGGCCTCGATACGGGCAAGGTCGAGCAGCTCGTTGATGATGCCGATCATCAGCTCGGACTGGCGGTGGATGGTGGCGAGGAAATCGCGCTGGTCCTCGGGCGGGAATTCCTGCTCGAGCAGCAGCTCGGTAAAGCCGAAGATGCTGGCCATTGGGGTGCGCAGCTCGTGGGCGGCGGTGGAGAGGAATTCGCTTTTCATGCGGTCCACCTCGGTTTCGTGCGTCACGTCGCGGCAGAAGAGAATCTGCGAGACGGCGGTGGTGGGCGAAATGCGCAAACCGACATCGAGTACGCGCTGGCCGGCCCCGCTCAGCTCGATCAGATGGTGGCGCTGGCGCTTGTGGCTGCCCCCGCTTTCTTCTGTCGCCGTCACCGCTTCGGGTGATTTCATCCCGCCAGAGCCGACTTTCTCGGTCTGGCGCAGGGCGGCGATGCCGGGGAAGCGCGCATTGGCGTTGCAGCGTTGCGCGAGGCGTGTCGAGAAAGCCGCCTCGTCGAGTCCGACCAACTCCCGCTCTTCCAGTCCGGTCATCTCGCAAAAGGCCGGGCTGACATAGCGGATGCGGCGACGGGCATCGAAAGAGACGAAGCCATCCGGGCTCAATGCGAAGATCTCCGCCAGCTGCTGCTTCATTTCACCTTCGGCAACCAGCGAGCGATACAGCATGAAAAGCAGGATGCCAGCCATCAGTGAAACGGCGCCGGCCACGCCCAGCACGGCGGTGCGGTGCGATTCGTAGCCCACCATCAGCGTGTTCATACTTTCGCCCACCACGAAGGCCATGCCATATTCGGGCAGTGTGCTGAAGCCCCAGATCCGCTCTTCTCCGTCCACGCTCGAGGCTTGCAGGTAGTTGCCGGAAAGCACGGGCTGTTCACCGAGGTAGGGACGATCACGCAACACGATGCCGAGGCCTTTTTCGTTACGCGGGTAGCGCGCCATGATCTCGCCGGAATTGCGGACGATGGTCATGACGTTGCCTTTGGTCAGGCCCAGCTTCTCGGCGAAAGCGGCAAACTGGTCGGGACTGACCGAGACAACGATGACGCCGTTGAACTGGCCGTTCTTCAAAATGGGGCGAGTCACCTGGATGGACCACTTGCCGGAGACCTTGCCCTTGAGCGGCCGGCTGATGAAGAGGCGATCACTTTGGGACGCTTCCTTGTGGACGCGGAAGTGTTCGCGCTCGCTCAAGTCGACACGATCGCTCGGCTTGGCGAGGTTGGAGAAGGCCATGATGCCGTCTCGGTCGATGATGGCGACCTGGAAGACGAGGTCGTCGACGTTTTCCTGCGCCCGCTTGATATAGGCGGAGAAGGACTGCCAGTCGCCGGTCCACTCCGTGCGCGCATTGAGGATGAACTCGTTGATGCGCTTCAGCGTCGAGCGCGAGTACTCGGCGAAGACCTGGGCCTGGATTACCGTCCTAACTTCCGACTCGCGCAGGGTGGTTTCGCGGCTGCGTTGCAGGTCATAAAAGACGGCCGACCAGATCAGCACGAGGCTGGCAAACAGGATCAGGGAGATCTGAATGCCGAACAGGGAGTCGATGCGTTTCATGATGCGGTTTTCTCCGGTGGCGAAGCCGGCAGCCAGAGGGTGATCTGGCTGCCCTGGCCGAACTGGCTGGCGATGTCGATGCGGCCGTCCATCAGTTCGATGATTTCCTTGACAATGCTCATGCCCAGTCCGGTGCCGGGGACTTTCCCGGAAGTGTCGGCACGGTAGAAGCGTTCGAAGACGCGTGTCCGTTGCTCCGGGGTCATGCCGATGCCGTGATCGGTGATGCGGACGCCGCAGGGGGTTGGCTGACCGTCTTCGTCGAGTGTTTCCGGGACCGGGATGATGAATTCGATATCCACCTCGCCGCCCGCAGGCGAATACTTGTAGGCATTCGATAGCACGTTGCCGATGGCCTGGGCCAGTTTCTTCGGGTCAGCGCGCACCCAGCAGGGATCGTCACAGGGCGCCACACGTGGGCTGCTGCGGCCGGCCGGCGGCTTGAAGCCGGTGACGACATCCTGGACGAGGTGGTTCAGCGAAAGGCAGTCGATATGGAAGTCCTTGCCGCGCCGCGCCTCGATGCGGGCAAGATCGAGCAGCTCGTTGATGATCGAGACCATCAGTTCGGACTGTTTGAAGATGGTGGCGAGGAAATCGCCGCGCTCTTGCTCCCCGAATTCCTGGCTGAGCAGCAGTTCGGTAAAGCCGTAGATGCTGGCCATCGGCGTGCGCAGTTCGTGGGCGGCGGTGGCGAGGAACTCGCTCTTCATCCGCTCCACTTCTTTTTCGTGCGTCACGTCGCGGAAGTAAAGGATCTGCGAGACGGTATCTGCCCCGGATTCACGCAGGCCGATCTCGAGGATGCGCTTTTGGCTGTCGGCTAGTTCGATCAGGAACCGCGGGCTTTCGCCAGCATCTGCCGCCGTCACCGCTTCGGGTGATTTCATCCCTCCAGCGCCGACTTTCAGGTGCCGGTGCAGGGCCGGCAGGCCGGGGAATCGGGCGGTCTCGAGGCAGGCCCCGGCAAGACGTGCGGAGAATGCCGCCTCGTCGAGGCCGACGATGGACTCCAGCTCAAACCCGCTCATGCGCAGGAAGGCGGGTGACGCATATTTAACGTGGCCTTCGCGGTCGAAGGAGACGAAGCCATCCGGACTCAGGGTGAAGATGGCGTCGAGCTGTTGGTTGCGATCGCGGATTCTGGCTTCCGCCTCGCGCCGGTCGCTGATGTCGCGGGCGAAGCCGACCGTACCGTGCAGGGTGCCGTCGCTGGCGATGACGGGTTTTTTGTAGGTCTCGATCCAGCCGGTTGCCGAGCCGCCGGCGACCGGTTCCTCGATGGTCTTTTCCCGGCGGCTGGCCATCACCGCCAAGTCGTCGGCGCGGTAACGCTCGGCCAACTCGCGGGGCCAGATGTCAATGTCAGTGAGGCCAACCACAGCATCCGGACTACTGCGTCCGCAGGCGTCTGCGAATACTTTGTTAACGGCGAGAAAACGGCAGTCAGCGTCCTTGAGCCAGAAGAGGAAGGGCAGGTTGTCGAGCGTTGCCTGCAGGTAGAGTTCGCGCTGGCGCAGGGTTTCGGTGGCATTCTTCAGCTCTGTGATGTCAATCCGGTTGCCGACGATGTAGCCGCTGGGTGTACGGTACTCGATGATCATCAGCCAGCGGCCGTCACCAAGCTTCTGTTCGATGATCTCGCCCTTCGCGCTCTGGTGCAGCCGCACGCGCTCGTCTACCCATGCTTCGACATTGCCGATGGCGGCCTGGTACTGGCCGCGTTCGGCGCCTTTGCGGACGATTTCCTCGAAGGTATTGCCGGGCACGATGAGGTCGCGGCTGTCTTCATAGATGCGCAGGTAGGCTTCATTGCAGATCGCCAGGCGGTCGTTTTCGTCGTAGATGGTGAAGCCGACGGCGACATACTGGACCGCCTCGCGCAGCAGGTTGACGGCTTGCTGCGCCTCGTGCTGGCTTTCCTCATATTCGCGGGTGCGCTCGGCCACGCGCTGTTCGAGGTCGGCATAGGATTCGCCGAGACGCGTGATCATGATGTTGAAGGCCGCGCTGAGCCGGCCGAATTCATCGTGGCGTTCGATCGACAGCGCGCCGGTCGGCCGCCCGCTGACGGCAATCGACTCGGCTGCCGCCACGGCTTCCAGCAAGGGGGTAGTGATCAGTCGGGCGCTGAATCGGGCGAGCGGAAAGATCAGGGCGATGACGACCATGCCCGTGATGGCGAACAGTGGAGCCAGGAAGTTGAATATGTGCATATCCTGGCCATGCTCGGTGACGAAATGGTAGGCGACGATGCCGATGATCGCAAAAACCCCCATGCCGAGCAGCAACGAGACAGTGATCAGGACGGCGGTGATCTTGCCGCGCAGGTCGAGTTGATGAAAACGGTCAATCATCAGAATGCCCCCGGGGGCAAGGGTGGTCATGCGTGGCAGGACCACGGCTGCGGTCGAAGAATATTCCAACATAGCAAAGGATAATGCCACCGCTGTATCTGGTCGGTGGCCCTCAGTGACTTGATTGCATCGTCGCGCTTCATGATTGCCTCACTTGGCGAGCGTTTCCTTGATGGCGGATACCAGTTGCAGCGGGCTGAAGGGCTTGATGAAATAGCCGTCGGCACCGCGAGCCATGCCGTCATCGAAGTCGCTCGCCTGGCCACGAGCGGTGACCATGATGACGCGGGTGGCAGCCAGTTGTGGGTCGGCCTTGATGGCATCGAGCACTTGCAGGCCGTCCATTTCGCCCGGCATCATGACGTCGAGCACGACGAGGTCGGGCTTGTGCCGGCGGGCGATATCCAGAGCGGTGACACCGTCTTCGGCTTCGAAAACCTCGAAGTTCTTGCCGAGTGTGATGCGGACCAGGCGGCGGATGTCGGAGTGATCATCAACGAGCAGGATCTTGTGCATGGTATTTCCTCAAGTCAATCGTGTGGTAATTGTCAAAGATAGGTGGAGCGGCGTTCGAGCAGATCGGCAAAGATACCGTGCAGTTCGGTCAAGTGTACCGGCTTGGGCAGGACGCGAATGCCTTCTGGAAGCCCGCCGCGTTCCTCGATTGATGTCTTGTCCATGCCGGTGACGACAATAATCTCCATGCCTTCGCGATAAGCTGAACCGATCAGGTTGTTGATCAGCTGGAAGCCATCCATGCTCGGCATCGACAGGTCGGTGATCATCAGGTCGGGGGCATCGCGGCCGACACGGATCAATCCCTCTGCGCCATTCTGGGCCGTGATGGTTTCTGCGGGCAGCTTCCAGCTGGCAATGGCGGTCTTGTAGAGCTTGAGCAGCACACTGTCGTCTTCAATGATCAGCACCTTGATGCTTGTCAGTGCCCTCGCTGACGTTTGGTCGTTCTGTTCCCGCTTGCGCGGAACGCCATCGCCATCGATCAGGCGCTGTACCGAACTACGGGTGATGCGCCGGTGGCCGCCTTCGGTTTTCCAGGCATCGAGCAGGCCGCTCTCAGTCCAGAGTTGCGCCGTGCGCAGCGATATGCCGAGAAGTTCAGCCGCTTCGCGGGTGGTGCAGTATGCAGTTTGAGAAAGTATTGCCATTTTAATGCCGAAATTCGGAAATTAATGAAACCATTATAGGGCATCAATTGAGAAAGAAGTAATAATAAAATGATAACATTGATATAGAATCTGTTTCTGGCTAGCGTGAATCAGGACTGAACAGGTCGCCTCGCCAACCACGGCAACAATTTCACCGAATCTGACAGAGGGGCCATGCGTGAGTAATGGTATTGAGCGGGTAGCAAAAGACTCCCTTCGTGTTTTTGAATCAAAGCCGTTGCTTTTCGAAGTCACCCCGCTGGAGCTTCTGGTCATGCTCGGGGCATCGGCGTTGGTGGGTGGGCTGTTGGTGATTCTTTATCAACGCTTGAGCCATAGGCGACATGCCGAGCGCCTTCGGCACGAGGAAGAAGCCGCCGAGCTGGCGGAGCGCAAGCGCTGCCGCCAGGGCGCCGAGATCAGCAGCATCTGCCGACCGACGCCGGGTCTGAGCGGGAATTCCAGTTCAGCGATATCGCTCGACTTCAACCGTTGAGAAGCAGGGGGTAGTCAATCGGGCTTCGCCAGTTGGCCATTCAACTGGGCCAGCAATCGAGCAGCACGCACCATGTCGAATTGCTCGATGGCAGTAACAATGGTGGCGAAGCTGGCGACGTGTGTGGCAGGTAGCAAGCCTGGCAACAGCGGAACCAGCGCTTCGGCCGCGCGAATGGCTTCGCCGTCGAAGGTGTTGAGCTGATCGCCTAGCTGCTTCAAGCGCAATTGCAGTACATCGAATGACAAGTCCGGTGGCGCTTGCTCCGCTGTCATGCTTGTCCCTGCCGCTTGGGTCGCGATCCAGTCTCGAACCTCTTGCAGAGTATGCACAAGCTGGTGATTTAGCTCGGCGATCAATTCCACCGCTGGCATCTGCCCAGTGCGCGCCGGGACTTCCACGGCAAGGGCGGCATGGCGTAGGGAATTTGCACCCAACTGGCCAGCACTACCTTTTAGTCCGTGGGCTAACTGAAACAAGCCAAGGGTATCCTCGACGGCAACCAGCTGGGCCAGTTGATTGGCGTCGTCAATATGGTGTTTGAGGAATTCACTGAGCAAACGTGTCACTACCACGGGCTCGCCACGGGACAATGTCATCAGGCGTGTCGGGTCAAAATTCGCTGGAACCGACATTGACGGATTCCCCGGTGAACCTTTGTCAGGCGCACTAGGGCCATCCGCCGCTATCGATAGCCAGTGATCCAGGATCTCGTAAAGTGTTTCCGGTTCGACCGGTTTGGCCAGGTGATCATTCATCCCGGCCTCGAGGCAGGCACGCTTGTCCTCGCCGAAGGCATTGGCGGTCATGGCCACGATCGGTATGCTTTGCCAGCCAGGCAGTTGGCGGATCTGCCGGGTGGCTTCGAGGCCATCCATTTCTGGCATTTGCATGTCCATCAGGACCATGTCATAGGTCTGCGCGCGTGCTTTGGCGAGCGCTTCGCGGCCATCGATGGCAAGATCGAGATCGAGATTGAACCCGTTGAGCAACTCGCGCACAACATCGCGATTAACTGGATTGTCCTCGGCAATCAGCAGGCGCTTGCGTTGGCAGTGCTTCAGTCGCTGCGCCGCCGCTCCTGCACTGGCCAGGATCGCTGTGTCGACGGGAACGCCGTCAATCTCGGCCAGGGCATCGACCAGAGTTGAGGCGGTCAGCGGTTTGGGCAACACGCGGGCGAAACCGGCAGCACTCGCCTTGGCTTGCAATTCCGGCGCATCGTAAGCGGTGACCATCAGCGCAAGGGGCGAATGCTCGAGCTGTAGTTGATTGAGGTGCTGCAGAGTATCCATTCCGTCGAGGCCAGGCATCCGCCAATCGACCAGAAGCAGATCAAAACTGTCGTGTTCCTGATCCGCGCGGGACACCATTTCGACCGCTGATTCCCCACTGGCCACGGTGCTGACACGCATGCCAAGACCGGTCGCCATGGCGAGCAGAATCTCGCGCGATTCAGGCAGGTCGTCAACGATAAGCATGTGTTTCCCGCGTACAAACGAAAGCTGGCGCCGAGCCACCGCTTTGCCATACCGAAGTCGCGCCGTGAGCCAAAACACGCTTCCAATACCGTGAACGCTTTGGACACCGACCTCGCCCCCCATCAGTTGCGCCAGAACCCGGGTGATGGCGAGCCCGAGCCCGGTACCCCCATACTTTCGCGTCGTCGAGGTATCAGCCTGCTCAAAAGCGCTGAACAATCGGTCGCATTGCTCTGGCGTAAGGCCGATTCCGGTATCGCGTACTTCAAACCGCGCAAGGATGCCTTCATCGTCTGCGCTCTCTACTTTCGCACGGATGACGATACGACCGTACTCGGTGAACTTCACTGCATTGCTGGCAAAGTTCAGGATCGACTGAGAAAGTCGCAATACATCCCCGCGTAGCGGAACCGACAGTGCTGGATCAACATCGAGCAAGACCTCCAGCCCTTTTTCCCGGGCCCGTTGGCTGATGATGTTGTAAACCTGCTTGAGCAGCAGGTCGTCGACGTTAAAGTCGGTCTCTTCAAGTTTCAGCTTGCCGGCGTCAATGCGCGACATATCGAGAATATCATTGATGATCGCCAGCAAGTGATGCGACGCCGCATTGATCTGATCCAGCTTCTGCCGTTCCCAGGTGCCATCTGGAGCCCGCTGTTGCATTAGGTGAGTCAGGCCGACTATGGCATTCATGGGCGTCCGGATTTCATGACTCATATTGGCCAGGAAAGCGCTTTTGGCCTTTGCTGCGCTCAGCGCCTCCTGCGAGCGGCGATCGAGTTCTGTGTTGAGTTGTTGAGCCTCTGTCAAGCGCTGGCGTTGTTGACGCGCCAGCATCACCAACAAGCCGCCCGAAGCCATCGTGCCGACCATTGCCAGCAAGCCGGTGAACAAGGCTAATTGCTCGATCGGTTCATGCAGTTCGTCGTGATCGACCTTGGCTACTACCCACCAGGGGAGACTCTCGACCGCATGAAATGCGGCCATCACCTCGTGCCCGCTGCGGTCATATCCGGCATAAACACCGTTGCCTTGCAGCAGGGCCTGGCGTGCCGGGTGCCGAGTGCTGGCGATTGGATATTGCAACAGCTTGCCGCTGGCTTCATCGATGCGATTGATCGTAGTCACCATCGGAGCGTCGCTACGGATCAGTAGCAGCCCGCCGCTGCGCGTCGGGTTCGGCCAGGTTTCCAGCATCGGCAGAAAGCGATCCTTCAGATTCACACTGACCACCAGGATCAGACGCTGCTCATCGGCAGGCATCGAAATCGGCGCGGCGAGGGTGATATAAGGCTGCCCCTGGGTCTCGACTGGGACATCCATGATCTCGATCTTCCCGGATTTGACCACGGCGTTCAGCAGACCATCGATCATGTGCGCACGGTACGGTGTGGCACCCGATGCGGCAAGGGATTGAGCCGATTCGGTGAAGACCGCGATCGAGGCATAACCACTGGCTTGGCGGAACTCATTGAGCCACACCAGCAATCGGGCATGCTTCGTTTGAGTTTTGTCGTTCGCGGTAGTCGTTTTTCGCAGCACGGGCCGGAGCAATGCAATAAACACCTGACTAGCCGCCTGAACGCGTACATCATGTTTGCGCTCGGCCAGCCAGATCTCGATATCCGATGACTTGAGGTCCGCGATCGCTGTCAGCCTTTGCCGCTCTTTATCCAGCAAGGAATCAGACAGCAGGTGAAATCCGCCGATGCCGATGACCGAGAAAAATGCGACGAAGGCAACGAACACCAAAGCCATCCGGTGGGGGCTCCAGTGTGAAAACCAGCGATCGATCATGCTAACGCCGTTTCGACATCTGTAAACTGGCGGGCAATTTCATCAAAGCGTTCGTGGATCTCGAGGAAGATGTCCACCACACGCGGATCAAACTGTGTGCCACGCCCCTCGCGGATGATGGTGACGGCTTTGTCATGGGGCATACCGAGCTTGTAGCTGCGTGAGCTGATCAGCGCGTCATAAACATCGGCAATCGCCATCAAGCGTGCCGACAGCGGAATTTCCTCGCCATTCAGTCCCTGGGGATAACCTTTGCCGTCCCAGCGTTCGTGGTGACTGAAGGCGATGTCGCGGGCGTGATTGAGAAAGCTGTCGCTCGAACCGATAATTTTCTCAGCTCGCGCTATGGCATCGCGTCCATGCGTTGTATGTGTCTTCATCAGATCGAACTCATCCGCGTCGAGACGGCCAGGCTTGAGCAGCACCCGATCCGGGATCGCGACTTTGCCAATATCGTGTAGCGGCGCCGAGCGAAACAGTTCGGCGATCATCGAGTCGTTCAGTTGTGTGGTGAAGTGAGTTGCCTCCTGGGCGGCGAGGGCAAGCTCGCGCAAATAGTGCTGGGTGCGATGAATGTGATGACCAGTGTCCGAATCGCGTGTTTCGACGAGCACCGACAGCGCGTGGATAGTGGCTTCTTGGGTCCGCATCAACTCGGAGTTCTTGCCGACCAGTTCCGCCGTGCGTTCCTCGACGCGCAGATCGAGGAAGTCATTGAGATTCTGGATGGTGCGCAGTGCCCGGCCGAGGCGGACGTGATGCGCAACGCGGGCCAGAACGATGGGGGGTGAAAACGGCTTGGTGATGTAGTCCACAGCGCCGGCGGCCAGCCCGATTTCCTCGTCCGCACTCGAATCGAGAGAAGTCAGGAACACGATGGGCACATCGATGAGTTCAGGGTTCTGGCGCAAGGCACGACAGATCTCAAGACCATCCGGCGCGGGCATGACCACGTCGAGGAGTATCAGGTCGGCGGGATGACCGGCTTCGAGGTAATGGAAAAGATCATGCCCACGCATGAACGGATGGACCGTGAAATGAGGCGCCAGAAAACTCATCAGCAGCTTGAGGTTTTCCGGCTGGTCGTCGACCACAACGACGTCAGCCTTGTCGGAAATCAGGATATCTTTCATGTGCGTGTGAGCCGTCATCGTAGAGGTGTTGGATTGGATGCGGGCACTTGACGGAATGGGATGAGACCCGCTCCGTCAGCACCTATCATCCTCGTCCAGTTATTTCAGTTGCACGTAGCGGCCATCCCGGATCTCGGTAAAGAAAACTTTGCGCGGGGTGTCGCCGTTGGCATCAAAGCTGATTTCCTGCTGCAAGCCCTGGTACGGGCCGGAGCGCAAAGCAGCGGCTTTCATGGATTCACTTGGCTTACGGTTCTTCAGCGCGGTCAGCACCACGATGGCGGCATCGTAGGCGGATACCGAGCTATAGCCCGGATTGCGCTGGAAGCGCTTGAAATAGGCTTCGCTGAATTCCCGGAAGCGCGCCGACTGGTCCTCGTGGTTGTAGTTTTGCACGATCAACAAACCTTCGACCACCGTTCCCCCCAGATCCACCAGTTGTTCGGTGGAGGCCCATTCCGAAGCGCCGATAGGTAACTTCGGCGCCTGTTTGCGGGCTTGCTGGGCCAGTCGCGCTACGTCGAGCGCGCCGGAAATGAAGAACAGGCTATCGGGCTTGCTGGCCACCATCGCCTGCACCACTTTTTCGAAATTGACCTCGGGGCTGGATTCGTATGCTTCGGCGATCAACACGCTGCCGCCGTCCGCCTCGACCGCCGCGCGGAATTCGTTGAGCCAGGATTCGGTGAAATTGCGATTGCGGATGTCGTAAGCCACGGCAATCTTGCGCTGGCCCCGTCCTGTCATCACACCCGCATAGTCACGGGCGTTGTCGCGAGTTGTCCGGTTGATACGGAACAGGTTGTCGTCTTTGCCATAGAAGGCCATCGAGGTGATGGTCGGGCTGACCTGGAAGATCCCGGCCTGGCCGGTAATCGGCACGATGACTTCGGCCATGCTGCTGGTAAAGGGACCGATCACCGCCTCGACTTTGGCGGCCACCAACTCGTTTGCCGATTTCGCCGCCGTGTCCTTGTTCTGGGCATCATCCCGCGATATCAGTTCGACGATGCGGCCACCGACACCGCCGGCACGATTGAACTGCTCGATCGCCAGGATCACCCCGTTCTGACCAGACTGACCATTGTCCGAGTTGCGGTCAGAAAGCCCGCCGATAAAGCCGATCGGGATCGGTTCCGGTGCACCGCACCCGGACAAGGCGAGACAGGCCAGAGTTGCTCTCAACAATGCGCGATTTCTCATTTGGAAGACACTCCTATGCAAGAAGGCAAGAAATTTATCAGCCGACGATGCCATCGATTAGGTATCTCTTATATGGCATCATTATCATTATTTTACTATAATATTTCAAATTATTCATCGATTCGACTGTTAATATGATACGTAAGTCATGTGGAGCACTCGCATTCCCCGCCGTTCCCGGGAAACGATGCGGCACCTCCCTGCTGACTGGCTGGTATCGCGCCTGGCATGCCTCATTGCGTTTCCGTCTGCTTGCGCTTGGGCTGATGCCGTTGCTGATCGCCTTTCCGGTGGTCATCGCCGTGCTGTTCGTTGTCAGTGATGAAGGTGCGACCAGCTTGCTCGAGTCCAATCTGCACAGCAATCTGGCGGGCACACGCAATTACCTCGATCAGTTGAAAACCGAGGCAGGTGTCCGCGTTGATCAGATGGCAAAATCAGAGCGCCTGCTGCATCTGCTCAACAAAAATGCCAAGAGCGAGGAGCTTGATCGTTTGTTGGCGACCACCGCGAAAAGTGGCGGATTCGATTTCCTGCTCATTGCGGACCAGGATGGTACGGTGCTCGGGGCGAGTTCGGGTGTGCCCCACGGCACCCGTTTGCCGGATTCCTATGTGATCCGGCAGGCTGTGATCGGCGTCCCCAGCGCCGCGTACGAGCGCTTTGATGAAGCGCAACTGGCTGCTTTTTCACCCATGTTTCCAGAGTCCGCACGAGTCGAGTTGGGTGGCACGGGGAGTGTGGAGAGTCGGGGGTTACTGATCAATGCGGCAGCCCACTTCCCCTTGGATATCGGTACGCCGGATGTCATCCTGCTTGGCGGCATCCTGCTCAACCGGAACTTTCCCCTGATCGAGCATATGCGCCAGATCATCTTCCCGGTGGGGGCGCTGCCGGGTGACACCGAGGGTTTGAATGCCATTTATCTGGATGATGTGCTGATCGCCATCAGCCGCCAACGTGACCAGGGACAGCGTGGTATTGGCGACAGGGTCAGCGGCAGCATCGTCGAAACCGTATTGAAACAGGGCGCCCCGTGGCTGGGCAATGTGATCTTCGGTAATCAATCGCATATCGTCGGCTACCAGCCCCTTACCGACGGTGAAGGCCGTTACATTGGCATGGTCAGCGCCGGATTCCCCGATGTGCCCTACCGGAATGCGACACGCTTGCTGCTTGGCGTGGTGGCCGCGCTGTTGGCGCTAACCATGTTGGCAATTTCCGTGGTCTTCTTGCATACCGGAAGGGAGTTGACTCAGCGCCTGAGCAGGATTGCTCTGACGATGACGACGGTGCAAGAGGGGGATCGCACAGCGCGGGTCGGCTTGCCGCTGCGCGAAGACGAATTGGGCGTGTTGTCGCGTCACTTTGACTTGTTGCTCGACACCATTGCGGCTCAGGACGAAATTCGCCGCGCCGCCTTGCAGGCCATTGCCGATGAGGCGTCGCGGCGACGTGCCTTGTTCGAGCACGAGCGCGACGGTGTCGTCGTTCTTAATCCGGATGGGAGTGTCATCGAGGCCAATCCGAAATGCGCGGCCATGTTGGGATACCAGCCGGATGAACTGCTCCAACTCAACATTGTTGACTGGGATCAGCGCTGGAACCCCACTGAACTGGAACGTGTGCTCAATGATGTCGGTAGCACGGGCGGCTTGTTTGAAACCGTGCACCGCCGCAAGGATGGCAGCCACTACAGCGCTGAGGTCGCCGTCAGCCGCGCCGACTGGGGTGGTCGAACCCTCGTTCTGGTGCTGTTGCGCGACATTTCCCAGCGCAAAGCGGCCGCCGAGGAACTTGAGCGCTATCGTCGCGGGTTGGAAGCGCTGGTGACCCAGCGGACCAAGGAGCTTAACGATCGCTCGGAGCAACTCGATGCGATTTTCGCCCTGAGCCCGGATGGTCTGGTGTCGTTTGACAGCCAGCATTGCGTCAGTTTTGCCAACCGTTCCTTCCTGCAGATGACGGGTATCGCTGAGGCTGAGATCATCGGCCTGGATGAGGCCGCGTTTTCCGATCGCCTGGTGCGCAAGTGCTTGGCCCAGGCAACATTTCCCGGAGTCGCCAAGCTGCGCCAGGCGCGCCAAAAAGTCGGCGCTGGCGAAACGGCGCCAGAGCAGGACGGACAACGCCTGCTGATCGAGCTTGTCGCGCCGGAAAGTCGTGTCATCGATGTCGGTATCCGCCTCGCTGAGACCGACAATCTGTCGCAGATCCTGTACTTTCGCGATGTCACCCACGAAACGGAGGTGGATCGCATGAAGAGCGAATTCCTCTCCACTGCAGCGCACGAGTTACGCACACCGATGGCCAGCATTTACGGCTATGCCGAACTGCTACTGGCGCAGGAGTTTGACGACGAATCGCGCAAGGAATTGCTGCAGACCATTTTCAGTCAATCCGAGGTGATGGCCTCGATCATCAACGAATTGCTTGACTTGGCGCGTATCGAGGCTCGTCGCGGCAAGGACTTCGCCATCGAGCGGCTGGCTCTTGGCGACGTGATCACCGCGACCATCATGGGCTACAAACCACCTTCCGGGCGCACAGCGCCATTCTTCAACGCTCCGGTGACACCCATCCATGTTGACGCCGACCGCAGCAAGTTGCAGCAGGCGATACTCAACATCGTATCGAATGCGTACAAGTATTCACCTAATGGTGGCATGGTGGAGATTTCACTCCATGTTAGCGACGAGAATGGACGCCGTCGGGTCGGGATCGCTGTGCGTGACAATGGGATCGGCATGACAGCCGACCAACTCGAGCGGGTCTGCGAACGTTTCTATCGCGCCGACACCTCGGGCAAATACCTCGGCACCGGCCTCGGTATGAGCATCGTCAAGGAAATCGTTGAACTGCATGGGGGTGAAGTTGACGTGACCAGCACTCCGGGTGAAGGAACGGTCGCCACCCTGTGGCTACCCTTGGCATGATGCGTAAGGCATCGAATCACCGGGCTGGCCGCAGCGGCTTTCAATCTCGACTTCGTTATGAATTTCTCTAAGAAGCTGTCTCAAAAAATATCATGCAAGGCGTTTGGGCAGCAGATGAATCATAGCGAGTTTGATCATGGCCTCGGACTGCTTGGGGTTGATTTCGTAGTCGCGGTTCAAACGACGGGAAAAGGCCAGCCAGGCGAAGGTGCGTTCGACGATCCAGCGTTTGGGCAGCACCACGAACTTGCCAGTCTCGTTGCGTTTGACGATCTCGACAGCCCAACCGAACATCGCTCGCGTCCAGTCGATGAGTTTGCCGGCGTAACCGCCATCAGCGAAGACCTTCTGGAGAGTGGGTATCAGGCGGAACAGCCGGATCAGTATGGCGCGAGCGCCAGTGCGATCTTGAATCCCCGCCGAATGAACGATCACGGCAAGGATGAACCCCATCGTATCTACCGCGATGTGTTGCTTGCGCCCCTTGGTCTTCTTGCCCGCATCGAAACCGCGCTGCCCCCTTTTCCGGCACTCTTGACCGAGCGCGAGTCGATGATGGCAACCGAGGGTTCGGCGTTGCGTCCGGCCTTCTGTCGCGCCGCTTCGCGCCGGGCCCGCATCGCCGTATCCCAGGTGCCTTCCAGACGCCAGCGTCGCAGGTATCCATACACGGTCTTCCACGGCGGGAAGTCCTTCGGCAACATGCGCCACTGGCAACCTGTCTTCAGAACGTACAACATGCCGTTGATCTCGGCCCGAAAGTCTTGCTTCGGCGGTCGGCCTTTGCCGCGCACCGCCGGCAGTGGCTTCACCACATACGGCGCCAGAACAGCCCACTGTTCTTCTGTCAGATCGGTTGGGTACATCGCTTCCTCCCTCTCGGTAGTTGATGTACCTCAGTTATCGGCTCCAGTTACCATTATTTGAGACAGCTTCTAAGCAGAATCTGCCGATGGACAAAACGCTTCCGGATACCGTTGCCCACTTGCGTAACGAGCTGCTCGACCAAACCCTGTTCTGGCTGGGAATTATTTCCCTGCCAGCCGTGGCACTCTCGCTGACACGCATTCCGATCATGGGCTTGCGCCCGGTGTTTATCGTTCATATTGTGCTGACCGGAACGATGTGGTTGTTTTGGTGGCAACGTCATCGCTTGCCCTTCTCCTGGCGCTTGGGCATTGCGCTGTTGGCACTTGCCACTGCGGGGCTCGGCGGTTATGCACAGCATGGCCCGGCGGCGGTCGCCGGTCAGTTTCTGCTCTTGTTCCTCGTCATTGCCGCCGTTTTCATGGAGCGGCGTGCCGTTTTCCGGGTCACGGGCTATGTACTCACCGGATTGGTGCTGGTGGCATGGGGTGCGATCAGTGGTGGGCTTGATTTTGAACTGGACTATAGGACCTATGCCCACAGCGCCAGCACCTGGGGGCTGCTGATCTTTGCCGTCGCCGGTTATGGTGGTGGCGTTGCCTATGTGGTGTCAAGCTTGTTCCAGCGTTTGATCGATCATGAACAGCTACTCAGCGTTGCAAACACGGAACTTGCCCAGCGCACCGAGGAAGCAGAGGACCACAGCAAACTCAAAGGCGAGATTCTGTCCAACCTCAGCCATGAATTTCGCACGCCGCTGAACGGCATTCTCGGCATGGCCGACTTGCTGGCGATGGACGAAACAGACACTGAACGTCGCGCCTGGATCGAGGATCTGCAAGGGTCGGCCAAACGTCTGGGTGTCGTATTGGATCGCATGCTCGACTTTGTCGCGCTCGGTGATGGCAAAGTGATGATGCGGCACAATCCTTTCGACCCCTGCGAACTGGCGCAAGCGGCATGTCGCCGAGTCGGCTTGCGGGCAGAGCAGAAGGGCTTGTCGCTGCGCATGATCTGTGACCCGGAAACGCCGGGCGTGGTGGACGGGGATGGTCACCGACTTCAGCAACTGCTGGGCGAGTTGCTTGATAACGCGGTGAATTTCACTGCACAGGGAGGGATCGAGGTTCGCCTGCGTCCGGCAACAGCGCCTGCCGAAGACCCACGCATCTGGTTGCAGATCGATATTGTCGATTCCGGGCCGGGCATTCCGGCTGATCTGCGGGAGCTTGTTTTCGAACCTTTCCGTCAGCTCGATGGCACGACTACACGAGAAGTCGGCGGTAACGGGCTTGGTTTGGCCATCTGTCGCCGAATCGCCCATTTGCTTGGCGGTGAAATTTCACTGGCAGGCACGCCGGGAGGCGGCAGTACCTTCAGCGCGACGCTACCCTTTGCTCCCGATGAGGATTGAATCGTGCTTATCCGACTTACCGTGCCTGTACCGGCTTGGCGAAACCCACCTGATCGCCAGCCTGAGCGCCTTTGTGTGCCGCGACGGGATTGCGCACCATGACTTGAGCCGAACGATATTTTGGGGTACCGAATTCTGCATCGCGCTTGGTCAACTTTTCCGTAACGAGCATCAAGGCCGTGCCCGCGCCCTGGGTGCCACGGCGAATTCCTCATCCCGCTCGCGCCGAAGGGTCTGCATACGGCTCGATAGGTGCGAGGCCATGGCCTTGCGGAAATCTTCCATCTCGGCCCGGCTCCAATCCGGGTGCTGGCGATGGGCGGCATTGAGCGCCTCCCAGACGCTGGATTTCAGATATCCGGCCAGCCACTGGGCAAACAAGGTATCAGCACGATCGCTTCGTATTTCGCGGAACGTGACCGGTGATTTCGCGTCATCGTGACCGATGGCGGAATGCTGCATGGATAGAGCCAAATGTTACCTGAATCGGTCACGCTCTCATGAAATCGCGGTCACATCCTCGAATGCCGCAGAAATACATATCAATCACCACAGGGCTTGCAGACAATATGGGGCTGCAGTTACGGCCTGGCACACAAGCGCGGCATTATGAAACTGCGGGAAGCCCATTTCTGAATCGGTACCGATCTCACCAAGAGAAAGGGCACCGAGAATATCCGAAGCGTTACACGACAATCGCTGCCTTGGCAGTCGAACTGGCGAGCAGCGAGTGGACTGCAAAATAGGCAAGCCACGCCAGCGTGATTTCAGTTAAGCGCATGACGGCGACCCATCGTGAGAAACGTTGAGGGACAGCATAGACTCATCCGTTGCAAGCCAATCTTGCGGCAAAACAATGTTCCATGGAAAAATCATGCCCCTCTCAAGTGTCAGGTGCTTGTCGTCCGTCCCGCCGTCAGCGGGACGTGATCATTCGGATTCCCAGCGCAATGAACACGGTCCCGGTGAGCCGATCGAGCCATTTCCCTACGCTTGGTTTGCGGTTCAACCAAGTACCGACACTTCCGGAAAACAGTCCGAGCAGACTGAACAAGACCGCCGCTTGTGCCGTGAATATCACGCCCAGAAGCCCCAGTTGCCACTCCACGTTCCCGTTCGATGCCGTGACGAACTGCGGCAGGAACGACAAGAAGAACAGAATCACTTTTGGGTTAATCGCGTTGG
>CAMDMZ010000039.1 GCA_945902805.1 Propionivibrio dicarboxylicus
CCCCAAAGTCAAGACAGAATTGACTTGGGTTTAAGCGGTGCACTTGACCTGACTCGCAGCTGGACGACGCTGCCCCGATGTTGCCTTGGTTGTTGCCTTTGACGTCGGTATTGCCGTTGAATCTGTTGTTGCGGCGGAGGAACCGTCTGTGGAGCGTAGCGGAACAGGGGGTTCCTCCGCCGCGCGCAAAAATTTATCGATGATGATCGCACCACCGCCCCGTGTCGTGCGATGGACCGCATCGGGTGTCTGGTCCCCCAGCGCCTGATGCGGACGTTCGCCGTTGTAAAAGACGAAATACGTGGTCAGACCGACCATCAAGTCGCCGATCGTGGCGTAGCCCTTCAAATAGACGTCTTCGTACTTGACGTTGCGCCACAGCCGTTCGACAAAGATATTGTCAAACACCCGCCCGCGCCCATCCCTGCTGATGACGATCTTTTCGCGCTCCAACACGCCGGTGAAGGCGGCACTGGTGAATTGCGCTCCCTGATCACTGTTGAAGATTTCCGGCTTGCCGTGAAGGCGCAGCGCATCCTCCAGGCAATCGACGCAGAAGACAGCCTCCATACTGTTGCTGATCCGCCAACTGAGTACGCGCCGCGAGTACCAGTCAATGATGGCCACCAGATAGACGAAACCATGCGCCAGGCGGATGTAGGTGATGTCGGTGCTCCAGACCTGATTGGGCCGCACGATCGGTACGCCCCGCAGCAGGTACGGGTAAACCTTGTGCTCCGGATGCTTGCGGCTAGTGTTGGGGCCGGGCGCCATGCCGGCCAGTCCCATCGAGCGCATCAGCCGCTGTACGCGCTTGCGATTGACGAGATGCCCTGCCTTTCCGAGATAGACGACCATTCGACGGCTGCCATAGAACGGGGGCCGGGTGTATTCCTCGTCAATCAGCCGACTGACCAACAGATCCGTTTCGTCCACCGGTCGTGCCACCATGTGGGCGTAATGCGTGGTGCGCGATACGCCGGCAAGCTCACATTGACGTACCACGGCTACGTCGTTCGCTGGGCTGATCCATGCTTGTCGCGTCACGGCAGGCTGATCCCGGACTTTTTTTGAGCCAATCCAGCTCAACCTTCAGTCGGCCAATCTCGCCGTAAAGCCGATCAGGTTCCTGGTGTGCGGCGACCGGCTTCGGGCCTCGCTTGCCTTCAAACAGGGTTTTGGCCTGCTCCAGAATTTCCTTCTTCCACAACCCGACTTGCGTTGGATGTACCCCATACATCTGGCTGATCTCGTTGATCGTCTTCACCCCGCGGACGGCTTCCAATCCTACTTTCGCCTTGAACTCCGCCGTCGGTACATTTCGCTTTTTCAACTCGCTCATTTAGCGTTTCCCTCTTGACAGCTCACAACTTAATTCGCTGTCTTGAATTCGGGATCCACTTTACACGCTCAAACGTCGTCTCGCGGCTGATCGACTTCGGTTCCGAACGGGTGACGACCGGACGCGAATCGATGCCGCGTGCCACATCCCATAGCCACGCCGCGTAGCTGTGACCAAAGTTGGCCTGCAGGACTTCGGGTTCTGTATCGGCCAGTTCAGCAATGGTTTCGATCCCGAGAGCAGCCAGTTTTTCGCTAGCTTTCGGCCCGATGCCATTGATCTTTCGCACCGCCAGCGGCCAGATCCGGGTCGCGATATCCGCTTCGGTCAGGATCGTTATCCCATCGGGTTTTTCCAATTCCGAGCAGATCTTTGACAACAACTTGTTGGGCGAAATACCGATCGAGCAGGACAAGCCGGTCGCGTCTTTAACCGCCGCCTTGATCCGACGAGCCAGCGGCAGCGAATCTTCCTCCACGTCGGTCAGATCAATGTAGATCTCGTCAATTCCGCGATCCTCGATCTGCGGCGCAATCGTCGCCACGGCGGCCTTGAACAAACGCGAATAGTGGCGATACGCGTCGAAATCCACCGGCAGGATGAAGGCATCGGGCGCCAGACGGGCCGCTTTCATGGTGCCCATGCCCGAGAACACGCCCAGAGCGCGCGCTTCGTAAGTCGACGTCGTCAACACCCCACGCCCGACATAATCACGCAGACGGGCAAAGCGGCGCGAGCCGTCAGGCAATTGTTCCGGTTGCTGGGAACGTCGGCCGCCGATCACCACGGGGTAACCCTTGAGCTCGGGATAGCGCAGCAACTCGACCGATGCATAAAACGCATCCATGTCGAGATGGGCAATTCGGCGCGATGGTTCCGCCTTCATGCTGCCGCGAAACCATTGAAAAGCGCGCTGCTCCCACCACCTAATGCCCCATTACAGCAACTGGCCCGTTCAGTTATGGCGCTTGGAATACTGATCGTCATCGCCTTGCTTTTCATGCTCTGGTTGATGGCCGATCCGCTACGCATTGAGTATCGGCGGCGACGTTTGCGCCAGCAAGCGTTCCCGGCGCCCTGGCGGGAAATCCTGCGCCAGCACGTGCCCTACGTGCGCTTGCTGCCCGCTGACCTGCAGATCCAGCTCAAGCAACTGATCCAGGTCTTCGTCGCCGAAAAGTCCTTCGTCGGCTGTGATGGGCTGGTGGTGACCGACGAGATGCGGGTGACGATTGCGGCCCAGGCCTGCCTGCTCATCCTGAATCGTCGCACGTACTATTTTCCAGGCTTGAAAGAGATTTTGATCTATCCGTCGCCGTTCATCGTGCAGCGCGAGCAACGCGACAAGCTCGGTCTGACCCAGACGCAGAGCCGAGTCCTGGCCGGTGAATCCTGGGCGCAAGGCCAGGTGATTCTGTCGTGGCCGGACGTGTTGGCCGGTGCCGCAGTGGTCGATGACGGCAATAACGTCGTGATCCATGAGTTCGCGCATCAGCTTGACCAGGAAAAAGGCTACGCCAACGGCGCCCCCGGCCTGCTCCAACGGCATCGATTCCATCGCTGGTCGCAAATTCTCGGTGCCGAATTCAAGTTATTGCAAGACGAGGTGCGCGACCAGCAGCCGGGGCTTTTCAATGCCTATGGCGCCAGCGACCCAGCCGAATTCTTTGCCGTCATTTCGGAAGCCTTCTTCGAGCAATCACAACGCTTTGCGGCCGAGCATCCGGATTTATACCGGGAACTCGGCCAACTCTATCGGATCGATCCTCTGGCCTGGTCGTAGCCCGCTTACTCTTCGCAATCCGGAGCCGCCATTTCAGGCACCTCCAGATTTCCCTTCTCCGACTTCAAGAAATTGCGACTGACCATGCAGGCATCCACTTTGCCGCACGACACCTTGCCCCCACCTGCGGCCTTCTGCGCCTCGGACATGCACGCGGACCGCGCTTTCATCATCTGCTCCTGAGTAGCGCTGGCCGAAAAATAGCGCGGCTGGTTAGAGCCCGATGTCACGCAACCGGCAAGTAGCCCCACTGCTGCTGCCGCCACGATTCCTTTGATAACGATAGTCATGATTGCTCCTTTTTCACTGGTCAATGAATCAATAACGCCAACCCGGTTGGTAACTAACGCCGGATCAGCGCACTAAAAGCTTGGTCGTCCGATCAAGATCGCCCTCACGCGAACGCACCTCATCGCGCGCCCGATCGAGCCGGCGGTCAAGTTCGCGCAGTTCGTCGCGAATCTTGTGTTTGCGCTCCGGCGTAGTCTTGTCATTGCGCCGCTCACGCTCCAGCGAGGCTGATTGGCTATTCAATTGGTCAACGTCCTGACGCGCCGAATACACCGCATAGGCACTCCGGTTCAACTCCGCAAAGCGGCCGCTGACGGTCGGCGGACACACATTCTGGTAAGTCCGGCCGGCCAGACCTTCACGCACCGCGTTGTCAAAAACACAGTATTGACGCAGTCCCAAGTCACGGCCCGACATATATCGATCCTGTTCCGGACGAATGCCGTACTCGGCGCAGGCTTTGCGATGTTCATCGAGACGGCTCGCGGTGTAACCCGCCATGCCGTCGCGGGTGCCCAAATCCTGCCAGTTCGCCGTGCGGCACTGGCCTTCATCGAGCGTTGCACAGCCAGCAACGAACAGGGACATTACGAGAATAAAGGTGATTCGAGCGGAATTCATGGGGCACCCTCCGAGCCTGATCTCAATGTGCGGAATGGTAACGCAACGGCGCACACTTGGCGCCGTCCCGCCAGCACCGACTTTTCATGGCTCATACGTCACGCCAGTCCAGCCCCTGGTCCTGATTCGCGACGGCGATCCAGTCCGGGGCACAACCGAGCACGGTGGCGAGCGCCGCGCAAGCCAGTTCCGGGCGATTGTTCTCTTCTGAAAGATGCGCCGCCACCAATTGATTTAGCCGCGAACGGTCGATTACCGCCAGCAGACCCGCTGCCGCCTCGTTATCGAGATGACCCCAGCGCCCGGCAATCCGCTGCTTGAGCGCACGCGGATACGACCCGCGCTGCAACAAGTCGCGATCATGGTTGCATTCCAGCACCAGCGCATCGCAAACATCCAGGGCACTGATCATATGGGGCGTCACATGCCCGGCATCGGTCACAATGCCCAATCGCCGATCGCCATCCGAGACCACAAACTGGACCGGCTCACGGGCGTCATGCGGCACCGTGAATGGATTCAGGTGCAGATCACCCACATGGAAGGCGACATGACTTTCGATGAGGGAAAACTCGCCAGCCTGCAAACCGCGACGCTCCGCCATGGCGCTGCCATGCGTCATGTAAAGATCCCAGCCAAAACGGCGCGCACAGGCGACCGCGCCGCCGAGATGATCGGAATGATCGTGGGTCACGGCAATGGCGACGATGCTGGCAGGCTCAACGCCCAAGCGCTGCAAACGGCGTGAGGTTTCGCGCGGACCAAAGCCGCAGTCGATCAGAACCCGAGTCCTTCCCGCTTCGACCAGCCAGGAATTCCCCCGGCTGCCGCTACCGAGTGCCGCGAATCGCATCGACAAACCTTTTGAACAGGAATCCCATTGATCCGGGTAATGAATAACGCATGACTTTGAATTCGCAAGTGGCGACGTATCGATGATACTGGCCCTTGATCAGTACTGAAACCATGCTGGACAAGGAAAACCCACGAATGACTCGAAGATTCCTGGCAACAATTTTCCACTGCGCCGTTTTGCTGGCTTGGACGGCGACCCCGGCATTCGCGCAGGAAGACGATATCGATGGTCTGATCGAAAAAATCAACAGCAGTGCCGCCACGCGCGACGCACAAGCGCTTGTGGCAAACAATCCTCCCCAAACCGACGACAAGCACGAACTGGCGGTCTTTTATCACAAGCGCGGCATGGCCCATTTCACATTGGGGAACTATGGCCAGTCGGTGAATGATCTGCAAATCGCATTGCCGAACAACATGCCGAATCGACTGACGCCTGGCGAATGGGGTGGCCTATGGCCAATTCAAAATGATTTAGGAAGCGCCTTGAGCAGAAATGGTGATTTGCTTTCTGCACAAAAACATTGGCAAGCCATTGCAAAGGATCACCCGCCGGATAGCTTCGTTCACTTTTTTTGCATGAGCATGCTTTCAGGAGTTCAAACACGACTCGGCGATTTTTCTGCTGCAGATGGAACCCTAAAGGAGGCGGATGTAGCCTTGGATCGAATGAGGAGTACCAAGGATTGGCAATGGATTGGTTATAACGCACTGAAAGTGAGCCAAACTCAGCATGCTGAATTGGAACTCGCAAAAGGCAATGGGATGGATGCCGAGCGCCTCTATAGGCTTGCCTTAGGCAACGCACAAGACTATTTCGCCAGCCAATCACGCTATCAACAATGGGTACGAATAGCTAAAGCGAGTCTTGCCCACGCAAGGGGAAACTTAGCAAGGATTCTTGCTACGCGAGGCAAGCTTGGCGAGGCAGAATACTTTGCGCAGGAACGTGTTGACGATGCAATCAAGTCTTCCGGTCCGAGGTCAATTGAGACTTCTCAAGTACTTGCATTGCTCGCTTATATTCGCCACCAATCGGGCAATCTCGCCGGCGCCGAAAAGATTTACCGACATGCTGTCGCGGTCGGACTTAAATCCGGTACCGCATCGAGTCAGCGTGCGGATCTTGGAAGTCTGCTGGTCGAGCAAAAGAAATGGACGGAAGCGGTAACGGTATTCAATGACCGAGCCACCGCACTTCAATCAAGTACGGAGACACGCTCCTCAATTGTCGATTCCGTCAGTTGGGCCATGGCGCTGCATCGGTCTGGCTCTTCGCAGTTGGCCAAGGAAATGGCTGAGCGACTGCTTACGCTGCAACAGCAGCGGTCGGCCCCTAACCCATACTATCTTGCGCGTCTCCGCGGAATTTTGGGTATGAGCCTGACGACGCTGGGAGACTTACCCGCAGCACTGGTCGCGTTTCAACTAGCGCTTCCTGAACTTGTACAGTCCACAGGCATCAGCGTCTCTCGCGTGTTCTGGCGCACGGAAATACTGGAAGCCTACGTTGACTTGCTCGCCCGACTACAGGTTGAACGAAAGCTTCCACCGGGACTCGACGCGGTCGCCGAGTCCTTCCGCATCGCTGATCTGGCCAGAGGGTCCAGCGTGCAGGCCGCGATTGCGGCAAGTGCTGCCCGCGCCCAATTGCCTAATGCCGCACTAGCGGAACTGGTCCGCCGCGATCAAGACGGTCAGAATCAGGCTCTCGCACTCGACAAAATTCTCGCCCGACTGGCCACCGTACCGGAGGCGCAACGATTGAACAAGGTTATAGCCGACATGCGTACGGAAGTTGAACGCTTGCGTGCTGAACACATCACTTTGCAGGCGGATATTCGACAGCGCTTCCCCGAATATGGCGAACTGATCGACCCGAAACCCGCCACCCTGGCCGCTGTCGGCAAGGCGCTCGCCCCCGGCGAGGCGCTGGTCTCGATTTACTTGGGGGAAACTCAGTCCTACGTTTGGACAGTGGGAACACAAGATAAGACCAGCTTCCGTGTCGTGCCCATGAGCCGTGCCGCCGTCGCCGATGAAGTCGCGCAACTACGTCTGAGCATGGTCTTCAAAGACGACGAAGACCAGCCCCCTGTTTTCGATATCGCTCGCGCCAGCAAACTTTATCAAGCGTTTCTCGCCCCCGATGCCGGACTCTGGCAAGACGCCAAGGTGCTTTCCGTGATTCCCCATGGTGCGCTCGGGCAGATTCCATTCGCGCTCTTGCCTACTGGGGCGGTACCGGTTGCAAAGGAAGGCCAGGCGCTCGACAAAGCCATTCCGTGGTTGATACGCAAAGTCGCCATCGCCCAACTACCGTCGGCCAACGCGTTTCTGGCACTACGTCGGTCGCAAGTCTCGCGCACCGAACGTGGATCGTTCATCGGCTTTGGTGATCCAATTTTCGTCGCCAATGCCGGACTGACAACCAAACGCGGCCGCGCACGGAATCTGCAAATCGGCAAAGAAGCCGATACGGTGATGGAACAACTCAGCCAACCAAAATCCGGCAGCCCATCAGTCTCGACGAAGACGCCGGCAACGGCAAGCCTACGTTTGACCAACGCCTTCCAACATCTTCCGGCCTTACCCGATACCGGCGAAGAACTTCTGGAAATTGCGGCCGCGCTCAAGGCGGATGTGGGGCGCGATGTGTATGTTGGACGCCGTGCCACAGAAACACAGGTCAAGCAAACCAATCTCGAGCAGCGCCGGGTTGTGGCATTTGCCACCCATGGCATTGCTTCGGGCGAACTAACCGGCCTGGATCAGCCGGCACTGGCGCTTTCGAATCCGGCTCTGACGGGAGAGGCCGATACCGACGGATTCCTGACCATGGACGAAGTGCTTGGGCTCAAGTTGGATGCCGACTGGGTGGTGCTTTCTGCCTGCAATACGGCAAGTTCGGATGGCAAAGCGTCCGAGGCGGTGTCGGGTCTTGGTCGAGCGTTCTTCTTCGCTGGCGCGCGAAGCCTGCTGGTCACAAACTGGGCCGTGGAAACCACATCGGCCCGTTTACTGACAACGTCGCTATTTCGGCGCGAAGTTGAAAATCCAGCCCTGACGCGCGCCGAAGCCTTGCGCCAAGCGATGCTGGATGTAATGAATTCCGGTGATGAGAAAATCGGTCTGAGCTACGCGCACCCAGCCTTCTGGGCGCCGTTTTCGCTGGTCGGGGATGGTATTGGACGTCGCTGATTTACCCGATTAACTCGCCCGCAATTCGATCAACAGGTCAGGATGTTTATCCAGCAACCGAAATAGATTGATCACCGCCGCTACCGGTTTGGCCTGTCCACGCTCGTAGCGGGAAAAGGCGTTCTTGCCTCCGCCCGCTAGGCGCGCTGCCTGTTGCTGAGTCAAGCCAAGTTTCTTCCGAATCCGGGCAAGCTCAGCCACCTCCTCGGCATCGACTTGGTCACGAAACGCCAGCCACGTTGCCTCGTCTCCGGCATCATTGGCCGGAAATCCATCTTGGCATCGATCACAAAAAGCACCCTTTGACAGATGCTCATAGATATGGCCGCGATACTCGGTCTGGTGATTACGTATTCCATCGTGCAAAGTTCCTACATTGCAGAGGGGACAAACCTTGCCATGCCATTTTGACGTCATGTCACAACTCCTTGAACGACACCACGAAGTATTCACCAGATTGCTGGAACTTCACGTAAAGCGGTTTTCCTCGCCACTCGGCGCGATACACGTCCTGCCAAACTCGATGATCTTTTGCCGTAGTCATGCTTTTGTAGAACTCGGTACGAGACAACCCCCGCACCACATCAAGCGCATCTGTTTTCGCCATTCCGGCTGCCCGAATTCCATCTTGTGCTGTAAACGTCAAATTCATGTCCGCAACGCTGGTCATCTGCTCCTGGATCGCGCCGAGCAGGTAATGTGGTGTGCGCTTTTCCATAGCGACAAGATTACCCTAAACGGGGATTTTTTCCAACAAAAACAACTTGTCGGTGAAGCCTTGCCTGAGTCTTGCCACCACCCAGAAAATAAGTCGGCGCTGGCGAGACGGCGCCGGAATTCAGTCGGAATTCAACCCTGAGCGCCCATCACAATGTTGTTATGCTGGCATAGAATCAGATAATCCGAACTGAACCTGCTTAAAGCGCCAAAACCCACGCCGGGAAGCCATTCTGCCGGTGCCAATTTTCGATGAAGCTAACGACAAAAATCTGGCTGTGGCTTTCGCTCCTGATGGGGGTAATCCTCGTTGTCGATCTGGGTATCGGCTACCGCAAGTTGCAGGCTGAACTACGTGCCGAAACCGAGTTTGACGCGCGCACGATTTATGGCTTCATGATGGCCACGCGGCGGGTTTATCAACAACAATTCATCGACAGCGGTTTGCCCGTGAATGACCACACTGTGGGTTTTCTGCCCGCCCATTCGTTCTCGCGTATCGCCAAGGATTTCGCCAACTGGAACGAAAGCGGCATTCTCTTCAACAATGTATCAGACCGCCCGCGTAACCCCGGCAATCAGGCCGACCGTGACGAGCTCACGGCCATGGAATGGTTTCGGAGCAACCCGAAAGCCAAAGAGCGCATGGATGACGTGACATCGGCAAACGGCAACCGTTACCTGCTCTACTCGGCACCAATCTGGATCGAATCCTTCTGCCTCAAATGTCACGGAGGCGAGGCCGACGCGCCCCAGAGCATTCGCGACCACTACGACGCCGCCTACGACTATAAGGTCGGCGATCTGCGCGGACTGGTCAGCATCAAGATCCCGACGAACAAATTTGAGACGCGCTTTTACGATATTTGGGGCACCCAGGCGGCCAAGAGTTTGATCGGCTACCTGCTCCTGTTTATAGCCATCGGCTATCTGATGCAGCGCCTCGTAATGCGGCGCCTGTGGCGTTTGCAGGCGGGTGCGGACCGGATTGCGGCGGGTGACTATGAAGTGCGGATGCGGCCGCGCGGGCACGACGAAATCTGCCAGTTGGCCAATGCCTTCAATCACATGGCCGAAGAAGTCCAGGCCCGCGAACAAACCTTGTCCAAGCTCTCGCTGGCGGTCGAACAAAGCCCGGCCAGCGTGATCATCACCAATCTGGCGGGTGACATCGAGTATGTCAATCAGGCCTTTGTCCGCAACACCGGCTACACCGCGAAAGAAGTCGCCGGGCGCAATCCACGCCTCCTGCAATCGAACAAGACTCCCCGAGCGACGTTTGTCTCGTTGTGGGAGACCCTGCTCGCCGGCAATATCTGGCACGGCGAATTGACCAATCGTCGCCTGGATGGCAGCGAATTCATCGAACACGCGACGATCTCTCCGGTGCGCGCCGCTGACGGGTCAGTGACGCATTACCTCGCCATCAAACAGGACATCACCGACCAAAAGTTGGCGGCCGCCGAGATTCATCGCCTGGCGTATTACGACGCCCTGACCAATCTGCCCAACCGCAGCCTGTTGCAAGATCGCCTTGCTCTGGCGTTGGCGGGGGCAACGCGCCAGCAAAATATCGACACCCTGATCCTGATCAATCTGGATCGTTTCAAGGTCATCAACGATGCCCACGGCCATGCCCTCGGCGACCTGCTGTTGATTGCCGTTGGTGGTCGGCTGGCGGCACTGTTGCGCGAAGGCGATACCCTGGCGCGCCTGGCAGCCGACGAATTTGCCATCCTGCTGCACAACGTGGGCAATACACCGGACGTCGCCGGGCGGCGCGTCCTGGTCGTCACCGAAAAAATTCATCAGTCGATGCGCCTGCCCTTCCGCTTTGAAAACGGCGAGGAATCGGCGCTCAGCGTCAGCATCGGCGTCACCCTGTATCCCGACAGCGAAAACGATACGCCGCAGGAAGTGCTACGGCGTGCTGACAACGCCTTGCATAAGGCCAAAGCGGCCGGCGCCAATCAAACCTCATTTTTCGAGGAGACCATGGCCGTCGCTGCCCGTCAGCGCTTCTCAATCGAGCGTGAGTTGCGGCGCGGCATTCCGAATCGCGAGTTGCGGATCTACCTGCAACCCCAATTCGCGATTAGCGGACGTGTCGTCGGCGCCGAAGCCTTGGTGCGCTGGCAACATCCTGAACGGGGCCTGCTACCGCCCGGCGCCTTCATCGGCATCGCCGAGGAATCCGATCTGATCGTCGACCTGGGCGCCTGGATGCTGTCTGAAGCCTGCCAGCTCATCGCGCGTGAAACCGTCGCTGGCTACCCGCTGCACCTCTCGGTCAACCTGTCGCCACGCCAGTTCCGTCAGGCCAGCTTTGTGCCCTGGGTTCGTGATCTGCTCGCCGCGACCGGTGCTGACCCAACACTGCTGACACTGGAAGTGACCGAGGGTCTGGTGATCGACGATATCGATGCCGTCGTCGCCAAGATGCACGAATTGACAGCACTCGGCATCCATTTTTCAGTGGATGACTTCGGCACTGGATATTCCTCGCTCGGCTATCTGAAGCGCATGCCAATCCACGAACTCAAGATCGACAAGAGCTTTGTCCAGGATGCGCCCACCGATCCGAACGATGCCGCACTGGTGGAAACCATCCTCTCCGTAGCGCGCCACATGCGCCTGAACGTGGTCGCCGAAGGCGTCGAAACCGCCGCTCAGGCCGTCTTCATCAACCAGCGCACCGACGGTCTGAATATCGCACACCAAGGCTATTACTTCGGTATGCCAAAACCGGCTGCGGAATGGATTGCGACTTGGCGAGGAGCCACGTCATCGGTCGCAAACAACGGGCCGACAGAGTAAGAGAGCAAGAGTAAGCGACCAGGAAATATCGGTGTTCGCCTCGATGCAGAAGCCGATGAAACCTTACGCCGCCGATCGCTCGTAGAGTAGCCCACAGGCAAGTGCGGCAGCATAAGGCAGAGCTTGCACACTCAATATGGCCATCCACGCAGCGGTCGTGCTATCTCCAGGCAGGCGTTGCAGGGCCAGTACCAAGATGCACGTGAGCAAGCCCAACAGCAGCCCAGCCTCTTCGCGGATTGTGCCGAGCAAGCGACGTGTGCTACGGGACGACGTCGCCTTGGCCGAAACATCGCTGCGGCGCGTAACGTGAAATATGGCATGCCGGCGGGTGAGGCCGGCGATGACACCCCGGGCAATGCTGTGCGACAGCCCCATGCCGGCCAGCGCAGCGCCGGCAATGTCCGCCGGTGGGCAGGGAACGCGCCGCCAGTACAGCAGCGGCCCCAGTACCAGGCGGGCGAGGAAAAATACCGTGAGCGGCACCACAAATAGCCCGATCGGCAAGCCGAACAAGTGTGGCGCCACGAGGAAGCCGAACGTCCAAGCCAGTGCGGCCAGACTGAAAACCAGATGCAGCGCATCGCCGATCCAGGGCAGCCAGCCGGCAACGAAGTGGTAGCGCTGCCCCAAGCTCAACGGTGAGGGGCCGAACAGTGCGCCGGCATGCTGGCGCAGGATTTGCATCGCGCCCTGCGCCCAACGGCGGCGTTGGCGTCGGTAGGCGCCGAAATCGGCCGGCACCAGCCCGGTGCCCAGCACACGATCGACATACACGGCGCGCAGCCCATGCTGCAAGACGCGCAGGCCCAGTTCGCTGTCTTCGCATACGCAGCCGCCATCCCAGCCGCCGACGTCGCGCATGGCGGTGGCCCGGATCAGGGTCATCGTACCGTGCTGCACGATGGCATCGCGTTCATGGCGATGGTGCATGCCGATGCGAAAGAAGCCTTCATATTCCCAGTTCATCATCCGCCGCAGCGGGTGGCCGTGCCAGTCGCGGTGAGCCTGCGGCGCCTGTACGATGCCGATGCCCGGGTCGGCGAAATAGCCGGCCAGGACGCGCAGCCATTGCGGATCGACGAGGTAGTCGGCATCGACCACGCCGATCCATTCGGCGCGCGGGTCGGTTTGTTCGAGCGCAAAATTCAGCGCCCCGGCCTTGAAGCCGGGCCAGGTCGGCAAATGGAAAAAGCGCAGGGCCGGGCCGTGCGCGGCGTGGCTTGTCGAGGCTTCGCGGGCGCGCAGCCGCTGCTGAACATGCTGCTCCACGGGCTGCCATAGCGTCGGGTCGGTCGTATTGTTGTCGACGACGAGGATTTCGAGATCGGGCCAGTCCAGTGCCAGCAGGCTGTCGATGGTGGCGATCACCATGTCCGGCGGCTCGTTGCAGCAGGCGAGGTGGATGCTGACGCAAGGCGTTTTTTCAGGCGGTGAAAGCGGGCAGAGCGGGCTGATCGGCGCGCGGCGCTGCAGGCTGCCCTCCCAGAACAACTCCGCGAACTCGAAGGTTTGCGCGAGCAGGATCGCTGCCATGACGACCAGTGCCGGCACCAGCAGTGCCAGCATGACGACATCCAGCGGACGTAAATAGTTTTCCAGCGGCAGCGTGGCGAACAGTACCGCGAGTGAGACGACGGCCTGGGCAATGAGTGCGAACGCCAGGCGTCCGGCTAGCCGCATGCGGGCAAAGGCGAGCAGAAACGGCAGCACGGCGGCCAGTCCCAATAGGCTTGAGAGCATCGCCTTGGTATCCCAGTACGGATCGGCATGGATTGGGCCGGCGAAGTCGAATTTCGGCTGGCGAGACGCATCCAGCATGCCCCAGTGAGCGCCGACCGCGCCCTCGGTTGCCTGTTTCCAGGGCTGATCGATGGCTTCCATCAGGAAGTAGTCGAGAGGTGACGATGCTTGCCACGATGACATCCGCGCCAGAAACGAGCGCACGAAAATCGCCTGTGCGGCGGGTGTGGCCTGCGCCACGCCGATCGCGGCGCCGCCGCTGGGCCAGCCGATTTCACCGATCACGACAGGCTTGCCGGGGAAACGGGCGCGCACCTGCGCATAGCGTTGCAGCGCTTCATCCAGCGCCGCCTCCAGCGGTACGCCCTCCCAGTAAGGCAGCAGATGCAGGGTGATGAAATCGACATGTGCGGCGAGCTCCGGCTGGCGTAGCCAGATGTGCCATGGTTCTGCCGTCGATACCGGCACGGGCAGCGTGGCGCGCAGCCGATCCAGTGTGATGTAAAGCTCGGCTGGGCTGAGCTTCTGGTGCAGCTGGGTTTCGTTGCCGGCGATCAGGCGTTCGATGTTGGGGTGGCGACGGGCAGCGTCGACCGCCGCGAGAATCTCGCGTTCGTTGTTGTCAAAACGCCGGTCGAGCCAGACTCCTAGGGTGAGGCGCAGACCGGCAGCTTGAGCCAGCCCTGGCAGTTCGGGAAACTCGGCAGCGCTGTAGGTACGCAGGCGGTCGGTACGGGTCGCCAGCAGTTGCATGTCGGCGGCGAGTTCAGCGCGGTTCGGAAAGCGCTGTGTCAGTGGACTTTCCCAGCGCTGGAAGGCGTTGTAAGCCAGCCCTTGGACGCGCGCCGGGGCGTCCGGCGCTGGCAGGGGCGGATTGAAAAACTGCCATATGGCAAGATTGAGCAGCACGACCAGTAGTGCTAGCGGCGCGGCCCGGACAAAAATAGTGCCATCATTGCGCGCTACCGCGTCAATCACCTTCACACCCATACTCCGCACGGCCTGCCATGACCCCGATCAAAACTGCAACAGTGACGCATCGCCCGAGTGCCACGCGCCGCGCCGCCGTGTTGCTGTTGTTGGGCGCCGTGCTGGCGGTGACGCTGGCCTGGGCCTTCTGGCGCGGACAACCGGTGGCGCTGTCCGAAATCAGTGCAGACGTGCGCCTGCCCTGCGTTTCGTATGCGCCGTTCCGGCGGGCGGGCGATACACCCTTCGATCCGGCATTGCGTATTGCGCCGGCGGCAATCGAGGCCGACCTGCGCCGGCTGGCGACCGTGACCGGCTGCGTGCGCACCTATGGTCTGGATCACGGTCTCGATGCTGTGCCGGCCATCGCGCGCCAGCTGGGCCTGCGCGTTGTGCTGGGCGCCTGGATCGGGCGTGATGTTGCCGTCAACGAAATCCAGTTGCAACGTGCCTTGCAACTGGCGCGCGAATATCAGGACGTGGTGCAACTGCTGGTGGTGGGCAACGAGGTTCTGTTGCGGGGCGATCTGCCGGCTGCAGAACTGGCCGGTCTGCTGGCGCGTGCGCATCGCGCATCGCCGGTGCCGGTGACCTACGCTGACGTCTGGGAATTCTGGCTGCGCCACGCCCCGATTCTGCGCGAGCACGTGGATGTCGTCGCGGCACACATCCTGCCGTATTGGGAGGACGAGCCGGTCGATATCGATCAGGCAGTCGATCATGTGTACGCCATCGCCGCTCAGATGAAAGCAGCCTTCGGCGAGATGCCGGTGTTCGTTGCCGAAACCGGCTGGCCCGCCGCCGGACGCCAGCGTGGCCCGTCCGTGCCCGGTCATCTGGAGCAGGCGCGTTTCGTGCGCGAACTGCTGGCGCGGCAGGCTATCGAGCCGTTGCCCTTCAATCTGATCGAGGGCTTCGATCAACCCTGGAAGCGCGATCTGGAAGGTGCCATGGGGGGCGCCTGGGGGTTGTTCAACGCCGCCGGGGAATTGCGGGTGCCGCTCGCCGGGCCGGTGATACCCGATCCCCACTGGTTCTGGCTTCCTGTAGCGGCCGTCCTCGGGGCGGCTGGCGCCTGGGTGGCCGGGTACTTGCGACGACGAGAGTCTGATGTTCCCCTGCTTGCCCTGACGTTGGCTGGCGCGCTGATCGGCGCGTTTGCATGGCTGCAGGCCGTGGCATTGCCTTTGTGGAGCCGCAGCGGGTGGGAGTGGGCGGTGGGGATCGTCACACTGGGCTTGTCGGTGCTGTGCAGTTTCGCTGCGGCCGGGCGCTTGACGCAGGTGCTGCGCGGTGAGACCGGGCGCGCGCACCTGCTGGCGATGATGCTTTTCGCTTTGCTGGCCGTCGTGGCGAACGAGGCGGTCGGGCTGGTGTTTGATGCGCGTTATCGACCCTTGCCCTGGCCGGGCATCGCCGCCCCGGCACTGTTGATGGTCATCCTGGCCTGGCTTGGCGACCGAATGCCCGCTGGCGCACGCGTCGAGCGATTGTTGGCTGCCGTTTGTGCCTTTTGTGCCGTGCTGGTCGCCGTCCTCGAAGGGGTGGCGAACGGGCAGGCGCTGCTGTATGCGGCCTTGCTGATGGTCTTGGCCTTGTCGACCCTGTGGCCGCCCCGGCATTCCTCGTAGGAATGCACGCGTGGCGCTCACCGGCTTTTCTCCGCCAGCATGACCGATTCCGGTTGGGCGAACGCGCGCAACATCATGGCCGTCAGGTCATGCAATCCCCCGAGGGACTGGCGCGGCGGGTTGAGGCCGGGGTAAAAACCCTGCTCGGTAAATCCTTTCAGCAGCGCCGCATCGCGCGAAACGATGTGCACCGGCACATCCCAAGTCGAGCCTTCGCCGCTGATATTGGCCGTCGGCTGGTGATCGCCGACGAGGATGAACACGGTTTCGCGCGGTTCCGACTGGCGCAGGAAACCGCCGAGCCAACGGTAGGTGTAGGCGACCATGCGCAGATAGTCGGGAAACATGTTCAGCCAGTTAACTTGCTCCGCGCGTGCCTGCTCCAGTTCGGTCGCATCGAAGGGTTGGTCGCTCAACACCCGTTGCCAGTCCGGCTGATACGGCGGTACCGGGCTGAAGGGAAAATGGCAGGTAATCGTCGGAAAGAAAACAAAGCGCGGCGGCTCGTCAGCGCCGCGCGGCTGTAGTTGCTCGAAGCGCGCCAACGCATATTGATCGGGAATCGACCAGTAACCCAGCGGCGGGCCGCGATAGGCGAGCGTGCGACTTTCATGGAGTTGGTCGAAGCCGTAAAAGGCGCTCTCCGGCCAGTCCCACGACAGCGCCGGGTAGACACCGAACGCACGATAGCCATGGGCGCGGAACAAGGTGGGTAGCGTCGGCCGATTTGTGGTCAACAACAGGTCATGACGCATGGGATCGGACAAGTCGATGCCCGAAAGCAGGCTGAGGTGCGCGAGATCGGAAGCTCCCCCGTACGTGGGAGAACTGACGAAGGCGGAGATGACCTGATGCCCGCCAGCGTCCAGGTCGTCGGCAAACTGCCGGCGTGCTGTGGCCAGAGCGGCTGCCGCTTGCGGGTTGTCATAGGTAACCGCGCCATAAGATTCCATGACGATCAGGTAGACATCGCGGCCGCGCAGTGCCGCCAGTGCATTACCGGCGGGGTCTGCGAGGGCCGTCTGCAGCAAGGTGGAGGGCGGCAGTACCTCGTCCAGTCGCTGCGGGGAAAGTGCGGTGGCGAGCAGCTTGGCCTGCCGCCAGTAAGTCGGAACCACCGGTTTGGAAACTACTGGCCAGGTGGCTTTAACGCCAGCGTAGTTGGCCGTGACGAGAACTACCGCCGCTGCACTCAGCAGCCAGACCCAGCGCGTGCGTAGCGCATAGGGCACGGCCGCGCGCGCGGTTGTCGCCACTCCCCAGCGCAGCAGGCGGTAGAGCGTCCACAGGAATAGCGCAACAGCCGCGACCACACCGGTGCTGAGCCACCAGGGCTGGTCTTGTCCCGTGACCCAGAGCAGGCGCGGAAGCTGCGCGCCATCCCAATACAGATTCACTTCGCGCCCGAACAGGCTGGGGGCGGTCACGTCGAGGTAACGTCCCAGCACCAACAGCAGGTAGCCCAGGGTGAGCAGGCTCAGGGCTCGGGGTGACAGTGTTCCGCGCCAACCGACGATGGCGAGCAGCGCCAGCCACAGCCAGACGAATTCCGGCGCGAGGCGGTGGTCCGGCACGATCCCCGGCGTTGGCCACCAGGTGCTGAAGCTCAGCATGCCGTTGAGGAACAACAGTGCCAGTACGGTCAGCGCAATGTGCCGCCAGGGCCGGGTGTTTGTCGACTGCGCTGTCATGCTGTCTTGCCGGCAACGCGCCCGACACCGATGTAGCCCATGCCGAACTGCGTCGGACTCATGTGCCACTCTTCCAGCAGCGGTGCGACGCGATCCCAGGGCTCCCGCAACTCCCCCGGCGCCCCGTTATAGCCGTGATTTTTGAGGTAAACCCAAAAATTCAGCGGCGTCAGCCAGCCGCTAAAGAACTTGATGCCGGCAATGGCGATGCGCGCCTGTGGGCGGGCGCAGGCCAGCAGGCGGGATAGCGCCAGCGGCGAACGCAGGACATCATGCGTGTAGTGAAACAGCAGCGCATCGACGGGTTCGGGTAACACCAGATGCTGCGCGGCGGTTTGGATCAGTTCGACATTCTCCCAGCCGTGTTCCGCAACCCGCCGCCGGGCGATGGCCAGCATGTCGGGACTCTGGTCGATGCCGAAAATCCTGCCGCTCTCGCCCACGCCGGCACGCAACAGTGGCAAGCTCAGCCCCGTCCCGCAGCCGACATCGAGCACGCGCTGCCCGCTCTGCAATTGCAGGGCGGCGATGGTGCGTTCACGTATCGACCAGGTTGGCTCGCAGGTGGCGTCGTAGCCGCTGGCATGCTTGCGATACTTCTCGATCGAGCGCGCACGAATCGTCTCGTCAGGGATTGTCAGCGGGTCATCCGGTTTTTCCATCGACCGTATTCTGGCGTACGGCGTTAGTAATGCAAAGCCGACGAGTCGTCAGTTCGCGCCACCCGCCATCAAAGGTCCATTGCTTCGCCTGTCTATCATTACCGCCAGGCGCTCGAAACACGCCGTTTCCCGTTAATCGGGTCGCCCATCGGCACGCGGCCGGGTCAGGAAGGGAACGTAGCGGTAGAGATAGAAGGCAAACGCCAGCGTCCAGCAGGTCGCCGCCAGATGGATTCCGCCCAGCGCCGCTGCGGGTAGAGCCACCAACGACAACACCCGTGCCAGCGCCGCCACCATCACCAGGCTGTAGGCCGTCGTTTCCACCCAACTCGCATTCAGAAGCCGACCGGTATGGCCGAGCGCCGTGCGCGTGATCATGCCGATGATCAGGCCACCAGTGGAGCCAATCCCGAAAGCATGGATCGCCGCCGGACGCGGTAGCCAGTTCAGCTGCACCGCCGCCAAAAGCAGCAAGCCCAAGGGAATCCACAGATAGGCCAATTGGAGAATCCACACGATAGGCACGCGCAAGGTCAGCCATGGCTTCCAGCTCAGGGCGCGAGCCAGTTGCAGGCCACCGGCCACCAACGAGACGGCCGCCGCCCACTGACCGGCACCGAGCACCCAGAGCAGCAAGGCCGCGCCGGTCGCGGCGATGGCCGCACGATTGAGCCACGCCGGTTGTACCAGCAAGACCTGTTTCCCGAGCGCCATGCGCAGGCCGTTCTCGGTGAAGTTGGGAATGACACGTCCGCCCATCACGGTTTCAAGCATCACGATCAGGCCGAGGGCGAAGTGCAAAGCGGCCAAGGGATCAAGCGCCACCACACCCAATCGCGCCAGATGGAACATCAGGTTAGCCAGACTCAAGGCACTGAGAATGACCAGCATCACATAGTTGCGCTTGGTACCAGCCCGCACCAGCACCCGCCCCAAAGCAAGGGCGGCGAGGGGCAGAAACAGCACATCGATCAGCGCCGCGACCATGCCGTTACTGGTCAACAGGGCAATCCGACCGGCCAGCCAGAGGCTTGCCAACAAGGCCAGCGGCACTCCGCTGGGGGTTGGCAAATTGGTCCAGTTGCGCCCGGCGGTAAACAGAAAGCCAACAATCACTGCGGCCGCAAAGCCGAAGATCATTTCATGCGCATGCCAGAGCAAACCCGGCAGCGGCAATTCCACCGCACCGCTGAGGTTCAGCACCCACAGCGGAATCGCCACACAGGCAAACAAGGCTGCGAGCAGGTAGAACGGGCGGAAACCCAAGGCCAGGATGGCGACGCCCCGCGGCCGGGCCAGTTTCGGCTCGCCGATTTTCATAACGGCCATTAGTGACTGGTCCCTTCGGAACGGCTGATCTTGTTAAACAGGTTGTACTTGCCGACGGGCTTGTCCATCGGAATCCGCTTCACTTCCTTGAAGGTCGCGGCATCAAAGATGATCAGCGCACCGCCATCGGCCTTGCGTTCCCACAGGCTGGCCAGGGCGTACTTGCCGTCACGCGTGAATTCAACGTGTGCCAGCGTCTTACCCGGATCGGTCTTAATGTCGGCGACGCGCTCCAGCGAGCGCTTGTCGATCACCTGCAGCGTGTCCTTGTTCGTCTTGTCCATCATCGAATCGGTCCACGCATACGGCGTATTTTCGTGCGAACGCATGAAGAAACCCGGCCCGAGCGTCGGAATCTGTTTGATGGTCTGCCAGTTACCAAGGTCGATGACCGACAGCAAGCCCTCCTTCAGGTTTGGCGTTGCCATCACGCGCCGCCCGTTCCAGTCCCAGGTGATGCCAGAACCCAGATGCGGCATACCAGGCAACTGCAGATCGGCAATTTTCTTGCGCGCATCCAGATTGACGACCTGCCCTTTGCCGCCTTCACGCGCGGCCCCCATCAGCTCGGAATAGTCCTGGGTGAAGAAAAAGTCGTCCAGCGGCTCGGACAGGAAGGTGCGCTTCGGATTCAGGAAGCCACTGATGAAGGCACCTTCCCTGTATTGAAAATCGTGCACCATGCCGTTCGGAATTTCGTCGGTCTGCGGGTTGTAGCTGATCTCCCAGACTTCGGGCACATCTTTCAGGGCTGCGACAAAGCTTTGCCGTGGCGCGGCATCGTAGATCGCGGAAACACGCGACGACTCCTTGCCATCCTTGGTTTTGACCGCATGCACCTTCAGTAGATTCAGATCGGCGTCGAGCAGCACCAGCGTATGCGGCAGGTAATTGGCCACCGCAACGTACTTGCCGTCGCCCGACACCGCCACGTTGCGCGTATTGATGCCGGCGCGAATCTCAGCCACCACTTTAAGATTCCACATGTCGAACTTGCTGATCCAGCCGTCACGCGAAGCAAAGAACACGTAACGCCCGTTCGGCGTGAACTTCGGACCACCGTGCAGCGCATAGCGGCTGGGGAAGCGATGGATCGGTTCCAGTTTGTCGCCGTTGAGCACCGTCACATGATGGTCCCCGGTTTCCACCACCAGGAACATATTCATCATGTCCACGCCCTTGAAGATGTCGGCGGGACGATCGGGCAAACCGCTGAAATGGACGACGCGCGAGGCCTTGATCGCCTCCTCTGGAAAAGTCGGTGCTGGCGAGACGGCGGTGTAGATGTAATTAACCAGTCCCTCGATCTCTTCCTTGCTCAAACGATCGGAAAAACCGGCCATCTGCGTCGCCGCCCTGCCCTCGCGTATGGTCTTGATCGCCTCGGGCTTGCGTAAGCGTGCAAGGCTTTCGGGGAACAACGCCGGCCCGGTGATGCCGAAACGATCATGACCATGACAGCTAGCGCAATTCAGTTGATATAGTGCGTCCGCACCGTCTAGCGTCCGTTCGGGCTGAGCTGGTCGAAGCCCGGCACGCCCTTCGACGGGCTGAGCCTGACCGGTGGCGGCGACGCACAGCAAGGCCGTCGCAACAGCAAATATGTTCAACATCGGATTCATGCTGCGATCTCCTCGTCGGTCAAATAGCAGCCCGGATCTTCGGCCCACGGGTTGCCCGTGGTTTGCTGTGCCCGCACCCGCGTGTTGCCACCGCAGATCGCCCGATCAACGCAGGTCGCGCAGCGCCCTTCCACTTTGCGCGGCGTAGCCTTGAGCCCCGCCAACAGTGGATCGGACAAATCCTGCCAGATGGTCGAGAACGGCCGCTCGCGCACATTGCCCAGATTGTGATGCCACCACATGGTGTCCGGATGCACATTGCCCAGATTGTCGATATTGGCGACATTCACGCCGCTCGAATTGCCACCCCATTGCTGCAGCTTGGCGCGCAGTCGCGGCACCATCTCGGCTGCCTGATCGGGGAAACGGCTACGCACCCAGTGCAGCAGATAGACGCCGTCGGCGTCGTTATTGCCCGTGGTGTAGTCGCGCAACAGCCCCTTCTGTTGATGCTGCCAGCACGCATCGAACAACAGGTCCATCGCCTGCCGTGTCATCTGGTGCTGGGCATCGTCCTTGCGATTCTTGTTGCCGCGACCGGCGTAATTCAGGTGCGAAAAATAGAAGCGCGGAATGCCTTCGGCTTCGACCAGTTGCAGCAAGCCAGGCAGATCGTGAAAGTTGTCCTGCGTCAGGGTAAAGCGCACGCCGACCTTGAGGCCGGCCTCCTGACACAAGCGTATGCCCGCCAGCGACAGATCAAACGCCCCCTTCAGGCGGCGAAACTTATCGTGCGTGGCGCCCAGGCCATCGAGGCTGACCCCAACGTAATCGAAACCAATTTCGGCGATTTTGGCGCACTGCGCCGCATCGATCAGCGTGCCGTTCGAGGACAGAGCAGTGTAGAAGCCCATGCTCTTGGCACGGCGAGCAATCTCGAAAATATCCGGCCGCAGCAAGGGTTCGCCGCCGGACAAAATCAGCGCCGGCACCTTGAAGCCCTTGAGATCGTCAAGCACGCGAAACACTTCCTCGGTCGACAATTCGCCAGCAAAATCTTTATCGGCCGAGATCGAATAGCAGTGCTTGCAGGTCAAATTGCAGCGCCGGATCAGGTTCCAGATCACCACCGGTCCCGGTGGCTTGCGCGCCAGCCCGAGTGGCGTCGGCGCGGCGATTTCCTGCATGTAGTGTGAGATTCTGAACATGGCGCTATTGAAGCGAATTGGGGAATGCGAAGCGTTGATTCGAATCAAGTGAACGCGCTAAGAGCAACGCCGCGAGTGTGACTTACGGGCAACCTAGGGGCACCTTAACGTGAAACCACGCCGTTCGTGGTGAGCTTGTCGAACCACAGCCCTTCGACAGGCTCAGGGCGAACGGGTTCATTAACAGGGGGCAGCAACCACGACGGTTAGGGACGACCCGGCGCTTTCAGCCCTTCGATCAGCGCATCAATTTCACAGAGTCCGGCAGCCACATGATTCAGACGCTCGACGACAGCAGGCAACAATTCAAGGCAACGGCTGTCATCGCCCGCCTTCGCCGCCTCCAACAGTGCCACTGCCGCGTCTGCCAGTTCGGTGGCACCGAGTGTATGCGCAACGCCTTTGAGCGAATGTGCCACGCGTATCCGGGTCTCGCTGTCGCCACTATTGTGCGCGAGCATGAATTCGCCTTCGAAGCTTTGCGCCACCCGATCGCGGAACTGCTTCAGTACGCGCAACATGAGCGGCAACCGGCCATCGACATGGGACAGGCCGAGATCCAGATCAATCCCCGGAAACTGCAGACCCGGAAGCCCGTCCAGTTCCGTTTTAACCGGCATTGCCGGCGATCCGGGTTTGGTCGTCTTGTCCGGGAAACACTGCACCATGCGCTCGTAAAGCTGTTCCATGCGCAAGGGCTTGGCAACGTGGGCATTCATTCCCGCTGCAAAGCATTTCTCCTTGTCGGTCGCCAGCGCGTTGGCGGTGAGGGCGATCACCGGCAGGTTTCGCGTGGCCGGATCGGCGCGTAGCTGCCGTGTTGCCTCATAGCCGTCCATCACTGGCATGTGACAATCCATCAGAATCAGGTCCGGACGCTTGCGGGCCACCTCCTGCAAGGCCACGGCACCATTCTCGGCCAGTCGCACGGTGATGCCGACGCCGGCCAGCAGTTCCATGATGACCTCCTGATTGACCTCGACATCCTCCACCAGCAGGATGTCAATTTCACGGAAGCGCGCCCATTGCAACTTGGCCGCGATGCGGCGGTCCTGGACTGGCTCCGGCGCCTCGAAGACGCCAAGGCAGCGGGCGAGTTCAACGTAGAGATGGCGTGCGCTGACCGGCTTGGCCAGAAGACCATCGATCTGATGGCCGACCTCGCGCAAGTCATCGTGATGACTGTAGGCCGTCACCAGCAACATGGGTGGCGCGGGTATCTGGCGCACGGCAAACACCTTGCGCAGTCGGCGAATGGTTTCAATCCCGTCAACCTCGGGCATGCGCCAATCGATCAGGCACGCCAGATAGTCGGGAGCATCGGCAACCACCAGTCGTTCCAGCGCCGCCTGACCACTGTCCAGCACCTCGACCGTCAAACCGGTCTGCATGATCATGCGTTCGAGAATGACGCGAGCCGTGGGATTGTCATCGACCAACAATATCGGGCGATGTGCATGTTCGGCCAGTTTCTCCGCCAGCGAGGCAATGCCCAGCCGCCGGTCAAGTCCGGCCGTTTCAAAAAGCACCGTTAAATGGAAGGTGCTGCCAACGCCCGGTGTACTCTCGACCCAAAGGCGCCCGCCCATCAGTTCGATCAGTTGGCGCGAGATCGCCAAACCGAGGCCAGTGCCGCCATAGCGGCGGGTGGTGGATGCATCCGCCTGGGTGAATGGCTGGAACAGATGGGTGATCTGCTCGGCGCTCATGCCGATGCCTTCGTCGCTGATCGCGAAATGCAGTTCGGTCTGCACGCCGTCACTACTCACCTGCTCGACCGTGACCACCACGTTGCCATCCGCCGAAAACTTGAGCGCGTTGGTGACGAGATTGGTCAGAACCTGGCCCAGACGCGTCGGGTCGCCCTGCAATAAAGAAATATCGCCACGAATATCGTAGGCGAGTTCGATGCCTTTGTTTTCGGCACGTAGGGCGACGACATTCGAAAGGTGCGCGAAGACGCTATCAAGGGCAAAGGGAATCTTCTCGATCTGCATCTTGCCAGCCTCGATCTTGGAAAAATCGAGAATGTCGTTGATGATGTGCAGCAGCGAATCGGACGCCGTCTTGATCTTCGAAACATAGTTCGTCTGACGCTCATTCAGCGCGCTGGCGAGACACAAATCGGCCATGCCGATGATGGCGTTCATCGGTGTCCGGATCTCGTGCGACATATTGGCGAGGAAGGTGCTCTTGGCCTCGCTCGATTCCATCGCCGCCTGCCGCGCCTGCTCCAGATCGTCCAGCAGCTTGCGCATCCGCGTCACGTCGCGGGCAATGCCGAGCACGCCCAGGATGGCGTTGTCCTTGCCGCGCACGGGGGTCTTGATCGTTTCGAGCAATGCCCGATGGCCATCATTCAGATAGGTCACCCATTCCTCGATAGTGACGGGAGTATCACTGGCCGTGGCGGCCCGGTCCTGCTCGCGGAACGAGTCGGCGACCTCCGCCGGGAAAAAGTCGTAATCAGTCTTGCCGACGATGTCCGCAGCCGGCGCGCCCAAGAGCTTTTCGAACGCCGGATTGCAGGAAAGGAAGACGCCATCGTTGTCCTTGACCCAGACCAGATCAGGAATCGCACTCAGCAGCGACTGCAACAGACCACGCTGATGCTCGGAGTGTTCGAGCTCTTCGGCAACCGCCTGCGATAGCTGCAACACGCGCTGCTCGGCCTGATGCTGATCGGTGATATCCAGGAAGCTCCAGACGCGGCCGACGATCTGGTCACCGATCCGTTGCGGATGCGACGAGCGGAAGAAGGCCCGGCCGTCCTTGAAATAGAGCTGGTCGTGCGAACTGTCCAAGGGGCGTTCATAAAGCTCCCGCACCTTGTCAAGAAACTGTTGCGGCTCTTTCAGTTGATCCAGAACATGCGCCAGCAGCGCCTGGTCGTCGCGCGTGGCGAGCATTTCGGCGGGAATCCGCCACATATCGGCAAAGCGCTTGTTGCTCAAGGTCAACTGGCCATCACGGCCAATGACCAAAATACCGTTATCGGTCGCTTCCAGTGTCGCCTCGACCAGCGACAAGGCCTGTGACAATTCGGTCGTGCGCTCTCGTACCAGGCGCTCAAGGTTATCGCGATGGGTACTCAACTCATCCAGCAGCACCTTACGCTCGGAAATATCCCGCACGCTGCCCACCATCCGTAGTGGCTGGCCAGTAGCGTCGCGCTCGACCACATGGCCATGGTCCTCGACCCAGATCAGACGGCCATCCTTGCGCACCATCCGGTGCTCGCTAACGTAACTGCCTGAGCCTTGCAGACAAGCTTTGATCGCCTGCATCGCCGTTGCCCGGTCATCATCGTGAAGCAGCTGGCTGAAAAACTTCATCGGATGTTCGAGCAAGCTCTCTTCCACCGCCATCAAGCGACACCATTGCGCATTGTGCTTGACGATATTGGTTGTCAGATCCCAATCCCAAACTCCATCGCCAGTGGCTTCGAGCGCGTAGTGCAAGCGTCTCTCGCTCGCTTCGACCCGCGCCTGGGTTTGTTTGAACTCGGTAATGTCGTTGGCGATGACCAGAATACGGTGTTCCCCTGACGGGCCTAGCAGCGGTTTTTTGATCGACTGGTAGTAATGCACCTCGCCAGTCTTGGCATCGGTGGACTCTTCGAGTACGACCTGGGTCTCGCCCGCGCGCATGACGCTGCGGACATTCTCGAGGTAAAAGGCGACCTGCTCGGCGTTGGGATTGAATGCGCCGTCGTCCTTACCGACCAGGTCATCGGGCGTTGTTCCATATAGGGCGGCGAGACTCGTGTTACCGAGCAAGAAACGGCCGTCCCAATCCTTCATCAGAATGACATTCGGACTTTCGTCAATCACCGTCCGTAGCAAATCGCCCGATTCACGCAAGCTCTCCTGGGCACGCGCGCACTCGATGCTTTGGCGATGCATCGCTTCGGTCAAACGAAACTGCCGTGCCCGCTCCAGCACCGCCATCACCAACAGAGATTGATCGACCGGCTTGACCAGATAATCCTCGCCACCGGCACGGCGCGCATCGAGCTGGCGGGATACATCGGCAAACGCTGACAAATAAATGATCGGCAAGCGTGCCAGCTCGACATTGCTCCGCATCAGGGCCGCCAGGTCGGTGCCCAGACAAGCCGGCATCTCAATATCGAGCACGCAGGTTTCCGGGGCAAACTCGGCGATGTACTCGTAGGCCGCGACGGGGTCATCCATGGTCAACACGGCAAAGCCCGCCGCGCGAAGCATCTCGCCATGTAGTGCCAGCGCCGACGCTTCATCATCCACCAGCAGCACCCGATACGGTTCGGACGGCATCCAGGCCAGCCCCGACAGTTCGATGATCAACCGATCGACAGCCAGCGGCGCATCGAGGAGCAAACGCACGCCAAGGCGACGAACGGCGATCTGGGCGCGGAAATTGTCGCCATGGTTTATCGCGACGCGCAGGTGACCAAGCGGGAACTCATGGCCAACCGCCGGCAAGGCGGCGAGTTGTTCTTGCTGATCGAGATACCACGCCGTCGGTGCCACCAGAATGCTTTGTCGTGTGCCACAAGCGGCAGTCGCCTCGGCCAGGTCGCGCGCCCGGACCACGGCAAAGCCCTGCTCGTCCAGCTGGTCCACGATCTCCTGCACGGCCGCGAAATCACCGGCCAGGACGAAAGTCCAGGCGGCCGGCTGCGCGGGCAGCAAGTCGAGATTAGGCAGAACAAGAGCGGGCAGCGGGATTGAGACAGCCATCAATAGCACTCCGGAAATTGAGCTGTAATCTTACTGCGGGGTATCACCATCGATATACACCGGCCCAAAATTCAATGCGGGATTTGCCGCCCGCCGCCGAACCTTACTTGCTGATCCGCTGCAGGAGGGTACCGGTGCGCCGATCAATGAACAGGACAGAGTCGAGATCGCCCAGCAGGTAACGCTTTTTCAGGGTGAAATCGACCGGGCGGGCGTGCACCGCTTTCCAGAACGTCGTGCTTTCACTGATGCAGGGCGCACGTAGAACGACATCGGCGACCATCTGCACCTGATCGGCGGGAACGTCTGCGGTAAGCTCGGCAGCGAACCCGGCGTCATCATCGACGCGACGCGCAAAGAAATCGTAGAGATTGTCGAAGGCAAAGAAATAGTCATAACGCCATTCGACGCGAAAATCCTGCGGCGTACCGATCTTGTCTTCGCCGCGATAAGCACCGCGCGACTCGTCGACCGAGGCAATCGGCAAGTATTTGTACTGGTAGTAGTCCCGATCTTCGCGCGCCGCCTCCGGATGCCAATTCCAGCCCTCGGTCACCTGATTGAAGTTCATCCGGTAGAGCACTCGCTGCGTACCCGGTTGCGATCCTGGCGTAACTTCGAGTCCGTCCGCAAGAACTGGCAGGCGCAGGCGCCGCGCGGTGCAATCGAGCGGCGTCGGTGCTGCCGAAAGCTGCCTGAACTCGACGACGGGATCAGCCGCCGGCAATGCGACCAACACCGTCTCGGCAAACGCCACAGCACTCACCAGTAACAAGCCACACGCCAGGGTCTTCATTTGCCATCCTTGATGGAATCGATTTTTGAGTGCATGCGCGGCGTCGGATCACTGAGCACCCGATAGGGCAGTGAAAACGGTGCCAGTCGTTCGAGAAAATCGAGCAATTCCAAGGCCGGCGAATTGCGGAAAAAGCTCGCCATCGGCGTTTCCATCCAGATCCGATCAGCGTGCAACCAGACTTCATGTGGCGTATCGCCGATGCCGTCGTGGTTGCGATCGAAGCCCTGGTAATCGTCCCAATAATTCCCGCGCCAGATATTGGCCGCCCCGGCACCCGGCGCACTGACAGCGACGCTGGTCAGGTTTTTTTCGATACGATTGTTTTCCAGCAAATGGCCGCCAGCCTCGCCATAAAAGTACAGCCCGGTGATGTTGTGCGCGAAGCGGTTGTTGCGCACTTCGAGCACACCCACTGGCTCGGGCGGCGCGTCGACCTTAAGCCCGGCGGCGCAATGCAGCACGGTGTTACCTTCCACGATACCGGTATCACTTTCCTTGAACACGATGCCGGCACCGCCGCCGACCAGCGCATGCTCGATGTGGTTGCCGCGCAGCACGACGTCACGCGAATACAGGATCACGATGCCGGTGCCCATATGGGAAAAGTGATTGCGTTCGATGCGCAGGCGCGGCGAAAAAACCGCCTGCAAGCCATAGCGTCCATCGATGAAGCGGTTGCCGATGACCAGATTGTCGGCCGAATTCATGAACGTCAGGTCGCGCGCACGCTGGAAGCGATTGTTCTCGATACGATTGCCGGTGCCGTTCCACATCCGGATCGCATCGCCGCGCATGCCGGGTTCCAGCCCCTTGCCGTGGACCGCATTGTTACGGACCGAGGAATCGACCGCCTGGCGCAGGTGAATGCCGAACAGTACATCGTCGATCTGGTTGTCTTCGACCCGATGAGCGCGTCCTTCGACCAAGACGCCGGCATCGATGCTGTCATGCAGTTCACCGCTACCGACAATGCGCACGCCGCGCAGGGTAACGTTGGAACCGCTGATGCTGACGACCGTTCCGTGGCCCGTGCCCTGTATTTTCGCCTTGCCGCCACCATCGATCGTGAGCGGCTTTTTGATCTGCACGGGTCCGGCATAGACGGCATCCTCAAGCGTGAGGGTTCCGCCCGGCAGCGTGGCGTCAATCAGCGTCTGCAAAGGCAACGCGGCACCGGCTGATTCGACTGTCAGGCCGCATATCAAACTGATCCAGAACGGCCAGCGCATCGTGGTCAGTGAGCTGGCGCCAGCGACTTTCTCGTGTGCTGGCGCACCAGACCGATAAAGGCCAGCGCACAGACATTCATCAGCAAGGCGTAGATCACGCCGGGAACCGCCATGGCAGGAATCTTGAGCACGCTGACGGCGATAAAAATCGCCAATGCGGCGTTCTGCAGCCCGCTCTCGACTGAAATCGCGATGCGCCCGCGTCGATCGACTCGCGCCAGTGCGCCAATGCCGAAACCACTGGCCATGGTGAGAATACACAGCACCAGTGCCGCCGGGCCGGTGCTGGCAAAGTGATCGATCAGCGACTGGCGCTGGCTGACAAAAGTCGCGACGACGATGGCAACGAACAGTCCGGTCGCCAAGCGACCGGCCATGGGCTCGATGCGCGCCGTGAATATCGGACGCCGATGGCGCAAGAGCATACCGAGGGCGACCGGTACCGTCGTGATAACGAATACCCCGCGCACCACATCAAGCACCGGAAGGCTCACGGCAACGCCGACCCCGGTGAAATGCCGCAAGGCGAAATCGACGATGAGGGGCACGCTAAGGACCGCCAGCACGCTGGTGATTGCCGTCAGGGAGATCGACAAGGCCGTTTCACCTTGCGCCAGTTTGGTAATCAAGCCCGCGCTCGCACCACCGGGACACGCCGCCAGCAACATCAGGCCGACCGCCATCTCCGCCGTCAGGCCAAACATCCGGGCGACGACAAATCCGATCAGCGGCAGAACGAACATCTGGCTCAGCAAGCCAGCGGCAATCGCCCGTGGCTGACGAAACACGCGTGAAAAATCGGCCACGGTGAGGCCCAAACCGAGGACAAACATGATGCAGGCGAGTGCCAGTGGAAGGAGTTTGTCGGTCACCATACGTTAAGGAAGCACACCGGCTAAACCAACAAAATGCCGAGCGCCAGCAGTGCCGCGAAACCAAGTGCGCACTGCGCCGTGCCTGCCAACACCAGATTGAGCGCAGGCCCGGTCAAGCCCTTTTGCAGGCCACGCGCGAGGGACATGCTGGCGGGCAACACCAGCACCGCCAACCACGCGCCATTCAGCCCCGTGTGCGCCAGGATGGGCAGACTGGCGTAAGGCAACAACATCAGCACCGCATAAGCTTTCCGCGCGCCGGCGTCCCCTAGTCGGGCGGCCAGTGTGCGCCGACCAGCGCGGGTGTCGGCATCCAGATCGCGCAGGTTATTGACTAGCAGCACGGCGGCCGCTGGCAGCCCGATGGCCGCACCGGCCAACACTGAGGTGCTAGAAAAGCTGCCCGCCTGCAACCAATGGCTACCCACCACGGCGAATACGCCGAAAAAAATCCAGACGAAAACCTCACCCAACGGTGTGTAGGAAATCGGATAACGACCGCCCGAATACGCCATGGCGGCCAATAGTGAGGTGCAGCCGATGAGAAAAATCGGCCAGCCGCCAACCGCGACCAGGTAGCCACCCAACGCCAGCGCCGTGGCGAATACGAGCAAGGCGGCACGCCGCACCTCGCGCGCACTGGCCCAACCGGCGGCGGTGACGCGCAAGGGGCCAAGGCGATCGGCGCGGTCGTTGCCGCGTTCGTGGTCGGCGGCGTCGTTGTAGAGATTGGTGCCGATCTGGATCAACAACGCCGTCAACAGGGCGGCCAAAGCCGCGCCCCAGACAAACGGGGCGCCTTCGGCCCAGGCCAATGCGGTACCGGCCAGCACGGGCGCGGTGGCGAGGGTCAGCGTGCGCGGCCGCGCGGCCGTCCACCAGACACGCCAGCCGGTAGGCGGCACTTTGAGGATGGCTGGGGGCAGTTCCGGCTTCATGCGCCGCGCTCCGCGCTATGCAAACAGGCGATACCAAAGGAAAGGTTTTCCCAACTGACCGTACCAAAGCCGGCGGCACGAATCATGGCCGCAAATTCGTTCTGGTCAGGAAAACGACGAATCGATTCGATCAGGTATTGGTAGGCCTCGGGTTGCCCGGCCACGGCGGCGCCAAGGCGCGGAATCACCCAGCGCGAATAGAGGTCGTAGCCCGGCGCCAACCACCATTGCGGACGCGAAAATTCGAGACAAATCATGCGTCCACCGGGCTTAAGTACGCGATAAATCTCGGTCAGCGCCGCATCGAGGCGCGTCGTGTTACGCAAGCCGAAGGAAACAGTCAGCAAATCGATACTGGCGTTGGCAAACGGTAAGTGTTCGGCCTCGCCGCCGATCCATTTCAGGGTGGAATCGGTGGCTTGTCGGCCAGCCGCCATCATTGGCAGACTCGGATCGCAGACGGTCACCGACCAGCCGCGTGCCGCCAGCAGGCGCGCCACATCACCCGTGCCGCCGGCCAGATCGACGGCAACACCGCGCGCCGGCAGACAGCGACGCGCCATCGTGCGCTTCCACAGCCGGTGGATGCCGAAGCTCATCAGATCGTTCATCAGGTCGTAACGCGGCGCGACGCCATCAAACACACGCCGGATACGCTGACGGCGCTCGTCAGGAGTGACAACCGCCTCGCCGAATGTCGATTCCTGTGAGGCAGACATGAAGAGCAGGCCCGCCGTTCAGCGCAATAGAGCGCTGGCGGCGGCCTCGATATCCGCCGGCTTCATGACGCCAAGCTTACGCGACGTGATTTCGCCCTGGCGATTGATGGTCAGCGTAAACGGCAAACCCGCGCGCTCATTGCCCAGCGTCTGCATCATCCAGATTCCCTTGGTATCGGATATCTCGTTGGCCAGCAGCACCGGATAAGTCATATCGTAGGCTTTCATGAAGTCGCGTACCGCTTCGGGCGAATTTTCGAGCCCGATTCCGAGGACGACCAAGCCTTGTTTTTTATACTTGTCATGCGCCTTTTGCAACTCGGGAATTTCAACCCGGCACGGACCGCACCAGCGTGCCCAAAAATTCACAATCATCGGTTTGCCTTTGTAGATCTCGAGGGCAACCTGTTTTCCGTCGGGATCGAGCATCGTCGCTGCGAGCAGGGATTCGACACCGGCGGCGTAGCTCATGCCGCTGGCGAGGCACATGAGGGCCATCAACCAGCGGGCGAGCAACCAGCGCCGTCCCGCCATCACCGACTTATTCACAACATCGCTCATGGCAAATCTCCGCGACGAAATATCTGATAGCCGATAGCGGCGGAAACCACACCAAGAACGGTCGGGTAAATCAGGGCAAACACCTGGTAGCCGAAGGCGCCGAAGGCATCCAGAATCACGTAGGCCGATGGCCCAAGTACGATCAATTGCGGGTCAAACAACGCCAGTGCAGCTGTGCGGAAGACCTGCAGCGGATTGGCCAGCGCAATGCTCACCGCCACTTCCGGCGCCACCTTGCCCTGAATCATCACACCGAGCAGGATCAAATCAAGGAATAGCAACAGGCTGAGCCAGACCATGAAGGCAGCGCCCTGCGCCATATCGGTGGTGCGTGCCAGTGCCGAGATCAGCATGCCGATGCCGAGGAAACACGCCGCCATCGCCGCCAGCAAGGCCGTGTAGTAGCCGAACATACCCCACGGCACTTCGATGCCACTGATCAGTGCCCAGATCACGGCACCCAGCATGGCCGCAAACACGGGGGCAAAAATCACCACATAGCGACCGAGAATCTTGCCCCAGAACCAGGCGCCCAAGCTGACCGGCAGAGACAGTAGATACTCGAACACGCCGGCCTCGCGGTCGCCGGCCACAGAGCGCACGGTCGTGATCAAAACGAAGATCGGCAGGATCGCCATAGTGAGCTGGATATACGTCACCAGCAGACGCGAGAGACCGATGAAACCGAGCACGCGCGATTCGGTCAGTCCGAAGAGGAAAAGCAGCGCGACGATGCCGCCGAAGACCAAGGTGTAGATCTGGAACCAGCGCGCACGCAGTGATTCAACGATATCGAGTTTGGCGGTAAGCCAGAGTTGCTTCATACCAATTTTTCCTTATTTACCCTTGGCCAATGTATGTTCGCGCATCGTGGCGAAATCGACTGACATCGCTTGTGGGTGGGCGACGGCGGCGTAGTTGTAACCCATGGGTGAGACCTTGCCGATGTACTGGGCAGTGAAAGCATCATGCCATTGCAGACGCTCGCCTTGATTGGCGGCATCGGCGACCCATAGACGTGTTGCAGCCTCGGTCATCCAGGGAAAGTCCTTGATCTTGTCGCGCAGCCAGAAGGCAGCACAGCCGATGTCGTCAAACTTGAACACCGTGTTTTTCGGGCCGCCTTTCATCTGAGCAGCAAAACGCCGGTCAGAGATCACCATGCTGCAGCGAACGCAGGTATCGCGGTCCCATTTCAATTCCGTCATGCCTTCCGGCCAGGAACCCTTTTTCCCGCAACCAGCCAGCGCGACGGCCAACGGCGTCAGCGTCGTCGCCAGCAGAAAGTGTCGCCGATTCATCATGCCGCCGTCTTGCCAGCGCCGACTTTTTCAGTGCCGACTTTTTCAGCAGCAGTTTCCGTCATCGAGAGTTGGCTGATCAGCGACACATACCGTGAAGTCATGCCCAGGAAGCGCAAGCGATCGGGGCCGGCGACGTCGCCCTGCCACTCCATGCCGCCACCCAGGTCGGTAAAGTTCCAGCTCGTCATGGCCTTGGCAAACGCCGGTTCGGTGCGCTTCACTGAAATACGGCAGGCCAGCAAGCCAGCCAGCGAGACGTCGTCGGCGACACGATCGTCGAGCACCACTTTGCCCATATCGAGCTCGATCACCCGATTGACCAGCGTCGACACTTCGTTAAGCCGGTGACTCGAAATCAACATGGTGGCCGACTCAGCACGTTCGGCCAGGAGTTCGAAAAAAATCTTGCGCGCTTCCGGGTCGAGGTTGGCGGCGGGCTCATCGAGCACCAGCACCTTGGCATCGCGCCCGAGGGCAACGGCGATCAGCAATTTCTGCTTCATGCCACCGGAAAGCTTGACGAAGGGCCGCTGCAGGATGGAATCGACATCCAGTCCAAGGCGCTTGGCCAGGTCGAACATGCGCTGCGGATCGGTGCCGCAGAGCGAAGCAGCGAAATCGATCAGTTGCCCAACCGGCATCTTCAGTGGCGGCGGCAACTGCGGCACGAAACCGATGCTGCCGAGCACCAAGGTCCGTTCAGTGCGCGGTGAGCGGCCGTCGATAGTGACTAGGCCGTCATGCGTGTACTCGCCTAGCAAACAGCGGATCAGCGTGGTTTTGCCGGCACCATTGGAACCAATCAGTGCAACGCGCTCGCCGAGGGCGATTTCAAGGTTGACGTCATCGAGGACGCGATGACGCCGGAAGGTCTTGCCAAGCTTATCAAATCGAATCATGGTAGGCCGAATTCTAGGAGTCGGACGTCCCGATTCCTTGACATATAACAGTTTAACGCGAGGTAATGCCGCAGCGACGCGGCACCTAGAGCAACTTCGACAAGCCCTTTACCTCAAACTTGAGCGATCCCGTCGGGCAGGTGTCGACACAAAGGCCACAGCGGGTGCAGTCCGGGCCAATCGGGATGACCGTATTGACCGCCCGACCTTTGATCACGGTATCGAGCACATGCGGCACCAGACAGACCTTGCGGCAGTCACCTTCGTGGAAGCAACCATCGAGCGTGTATTTGATGCGCAGCGGCGAAATGATGCCAACCACGCCATAGGTAAGTCCGATTGGACAGGCATAGCGGCACCAAGCGCGGCGTGAGAAAAACACCTCGAACACGAGCAGCGCAAACACCCACAGCAAGGCCAGGCCAGGGCCATAAATCAACGCACGGGAAAGGATACCGGTCGGCGAAATCGACTCATACACGGTGTAGCCGGTAACCAGCGCGAGGCCGGCGAAAATCAGCCAGAACACGCTGCGGGTGCGGCGGTCGATGGTCTGGTCGGTCACCAACTTTTTCTTCACCAGATAGAGATGGATCTTCTCCGCCCATTCGGCCAACAGATGATAGGGGCAAAGCCAGGAACAGAAAGCGCGCCCACCGAACAACATCCAGAAAACGAGCATGGTTGTCATGCCGATCACCAGATTCACGATGATGTGCTTGTGCGCCAATATCACCTGCAAGCCCGAATTCAGGTCGACCGAGTGAAAGCCAATCAGGCGTGAGGCCGTCAGCGCACCTTCAAGGATCTGGATGTCGAACTGAAACGAAACGACAAACAGCAAATTGGCGAGAATCAGCGTAATCCAGCGCCGGTTGCGCCAGGTGTTCTTGTGCTCGGCGTGCGCGCGGGCGTGCAGTTTTTCGGCGATCAGATCGCGATTGCCCTTTTTGTAGAAGTGAATCTTCTTCGCTTCTGGAGTAATCACCGTCGGCTTTTTCGGTTCACGCCCGAGCATGACCTTGATGCCCTCGATGAAGCGATTCTTTAAGACCGCCTGGGGGCTGTCATCAACCAGATCGTCGCTCATGCTTTCCACACCTCCCTCGGCACGATTTCGATTGCAGCCGGTTCGGCCGGACAGATCATTTCGCACACACCACAACCGACGCAGGGCTCATGCACCACGGGGCTCTTGCGCTTGCTGCCATCGGGAGCAAACACGGTCTCGATGGAAATCGCGTTCTTGATCGGACATTCGCTGACGCAAAGATCGCATTCCTCGACTTCGTAGGGATGATCCTTGATCGGGATCGGCTTCCAGCGATCAACATCCATATAACGCATGAGCCCCTTGAAGTCGCTGCCACGGGCCGGGCCCTTGAAGCCTTTGCCCTGAATCGCGAGGCAGGCTTCGGGGCGGGTCAGACGGGCGACGCCAATACGCTCCTTGAGATTCAAGGTCGGCTCGGGATCTTTTTCCTTGGCTTTCAGGATCGGAGCAGCGGCTAACTGAGCGCCGGGGCGTGTCCCAACGAAGGGCGGTTTTTTATAGGTTAGCGAACCGGTCGGGCAAGCCAGGATGCATTGCACGGCGTCACATGAAAAATCGCAAGCCTGGGAGCGGGCATCGATGTAGGGCACACCAACGCCGAAGCCATCAACCAGATCGGCCAGTTTGATCGCCTCCACCGGGCAGACCTGTACGCATTGGCCGCACTTGATGCAACTGGCGAGGAAGTCCTTTTCATCCAGCGCACCCGGCGGACGCAATCGCGGCTTTTGCGCATAGACCAAGGGCAGGTAACCGGAGAGCGCCGCACCAAACACACCGCCGGTGAGTAGTATCGTGCGCAACACCTTGCGTCGCGCCTGCTGGGCGCGCTCTTTGGAAAGAGGCGCCGTCCCGCCAGCGCCGACTTTTTTAACGGGCTTGTCTTCCGGGGTTTCTTCGTCGCTCATGATGTTCCCGATGGGCTGGTTACGCTTAGTGCTCTAGGCGGTTTATTGAATCGCGGTTTCTCGTCACGGAGTTGCAGTTCAGGGCTCGAAAACGGCGCCAGGCGCTCCAGAAAATCGAGTAACTCCATGACCGGTGAAGATTTGAAAAAGCGGGCGTCGGGAATTTCCATCCAGATTTGGTCGGCATAGGCAAAGTGCTCGTGCGGCTTGTCGCCCATGCCGTCATTGTCCCGATCGAAACCCTGGTAGCTGTCGAAATAGTTACCGCTCCACTTGTTCTGGTCGCCCTTGCCACGGCCGGCCTGGAAGATGTCGGTCAGATTCCCTTCGAACACGTTATCGGTCGAGATATTGCCGCCGAGTTCGCTCGTGAGTTGTACCGCGATTCCGTTGTAGGCGAAGCGGTTGCCTTTGAAGCGGATCGTCGTGTCCGGCTGGAAGGGCGACAAATCCGAGCCCACACCCACACCGCAATAGATGATTTCGTTATTTTCGATCAGGATGTCCGACGATTCCTTGAAACCGAACGCCATGCCGGTGGCGCCGGTGGCATGCGAGATCAGGTTGTTGCGCGCCACACCGCCTTCCATATACATGAAATAGACACCCACCGCGTTGTCGTAAAACTTGTTGTTCTCGACGATGTTGTTGTTGGCAAACATGAAATGGATGGAATAGCGGCTGCGGCGCCCGACGTTACCGCGAAAATTGTTGTTGTGCGAATACCAGGCCACCATATCGCGCGTATCGACAATCTCGTTGTTCTCGATCAGGTTCCGATTGCTGTACCACAGGCGCAGACCATCACCGCGTACCCCCAGTTCAACATCTTTGGAGCGAATGCGGTTACCGCGCACCACGTTTTGGTCCGACTGCTTGAGATCGATACCAAACAGGCAATCATCGATGGTCACATTTTCGATGGTGTTGCCGTGGCCACGAACATTCAGGCAACCATCGTCTGAATCGTGCGACGGCCCTGAGCCTGTAATGGTGACATTGCGCAGGATCGCGGAATTGGTCTCGATGACAAAGACGGTGCCCTTGTCGCCGCCGTCGATGACCACCTTGCCTTCGCCAATGATGGCCAGCGGTTTCTTGAGGTGTACCGGACCGGCATAATTGCCAGCCGGTACCTTGAGCTCACCACCGGCAGGTGCCTTATCTATCAACTCCTGTAGCGGCTTCAAACCATGGATTCGTTTGTCGCGCAGATACAGCGGGATCAATTCGACCGGCTTGTCGACATTGACCCGTGGCGCGGTCGAAAAATCCGCGCTGGAACCCAGTCCAGCGGGTTTATCGGCTGCATTCTCAGGTGAAGGAACAATCTGCGATGCGCCGGCCAGGCTGGCAAAGCCCAGCGCCAGCAGCAGCGCACGCCGACGACTCATTCGGCCGTGCCTTCACGCAACTGCTTGCGCCGCATCAGGATGGCCGGAACCAGGCTGATAAACATCAGCATCAGCAATCCGTAACCCCAATAGGGATACGAGAAGGTAGAGAACTGCGCGACCTTGCCTTCACCAAACACGGTAGGCATGAAGGGCTTGACCGTAAAGGCGCCCCATGGATGCATGTTGTGACCGAAGAACCAGAGCCAACCGGCGTAGGTGATAACAAAGAACACCGGCAGCAGCGCCGGCACCAGCGCCAGCAACAACTGGAATTGCTTGATCTTCCAGGTCAGCAGGACGACCACAGCCATCACCACCATCAAGCCAACAACCGCCACTTTGCTGTACAACTCCACGTTGCCCCCCCAGGATTCGATCATGGTCGCGTCCTTGAAGAAGGTGCCGGCTTCCTGCTTGTAGGCGGCGACGTGAGTCGCCAGATGGCCGAGCATGAACTGATCGACCACCATCCAGACGGCTACGGCGGCAAAGCCAGCAGACATCACCAGCAGGCGCGGCTTCTGCTTGGCCAGGGCAAAGCCCGCCAGCATCACGGCAAAGAAACCAAAGAAGAATTTGGCCAGCGGTTTCTCAACAGGCGCGCCGGTGGCGATCGGGAACATACCGACATAGTGATTGATGGTGTTCATCTCATGCACGCAGTCGAGGCCTTCGGCGCCTTTATCGACGTCCTTCTTGGCGTCGAGAATCGGGTTGTAGCGCTCATCTTCGGCGCCCAGATCTTTCTGGATGATTTCGCCGGCCATCTTCGAGCCCTTGGATGCCGCCGAGCAGCCGTTATAGACGCCGTCGAAATGGAAATGAATACGAATGCCATCGGGAAAGGCATCGGGCGGATAGTTGGGGGCCGTCAATGACACCCACCAGATCGGCGCAAAGTAGGCAATGACCATGGCCACGAGGGCGACGAAGGTCAACAGGGGAATCGCAGTTTCAGGTTTCTTCAGGGCGTTCATCTCAGTTTCTCTTTTTTATAGGGTCTAGCGACTTCATCCGGCGCCGTACCGCCATAACCGACTTTTTACACGGAGGACACTCCGCGCGCCGGGGGGAGTTTGGCGCGCGGGGTCTTTGCTGCACCTCGTAAAACGATTATTTCTTCTTGCCGCCTGCCTTGGGCTTGCACATATTACCCGGCATGACCAGACTCGACTGGTAAGCGGAAATCGCGACCAACTGATCATTGGTGTAAGGCTTGATCACCTTGACCATGTCCGGGTTGGCGTTACGGCGATGTCCGTCGCGAATCTCGGTCATCTGGCGCAGCAAATACTTGTAGTGCTGACCGGCGATCACTGGATAGAACTTTTCCTTGTTGCCTTCACCGTTAGCCATGTGACATTCTTTGCACTGCTTTTCGTACAGATCCTTGCCAGCCGCGATTTGAAGAGCGGCATCCTTGCCTTCGTACTTGCCATGCTCGATGGGGATACACAGTTTTTCGATGTAGGCGGAGACGTCGGCCAATTCCTGAGCATCAGTCAATGTCTGGGCGAAGGGGTACATGGTCGGGTTGTCACGCAGGCCGGCGCGAATATCGGCCATCTGCTTGATCAGGACGGTGGTGTGCTGGCCAGCCAACTGCGGGAAAGTACCATCGGGGCGACCGGCACCGGAAGGTAGATGGCAGGCGCCACAGACCTCATAGCCTTCTTCGCCCGCCTTTGCGTTCCCCTTCTTGTGCAGGGCTTCAATCTTTTCGCCTTCCTGGGCGTTCCACTTGTAATCCTTGCCTTCGATGCCTTCCTTCTTCGGTGCCGGCGGTCCAGCAAAGGCGATGCCGGCAGAGAGCAGGACCGTGGTAAGTAGTAGGGAGAATTTCATAATGGTTTCCTTTTTCTAATGAATGAACGTGGCGGCCATACGCATGGGAGTATTTTCAGCGCCCGAATATCAGGGATCATTGATATTCATCAAGCGCCGGGCAAGTTCCCAAATTTGTATCCAGCCAAACCTGATTGGCTTACGGCTTCAGCTTCGAGATGTAGTCGGCCAGAACCTTGATTTCCTCGTCCGATACCAGATGCATCACACCCTTCATGGCCGCCGAATTACCGTTGGCGCGGGCACCGCTCTTGATGTCGGTCATCTGCTTTTCGATGTACTTGGCATTCTGGCCGGCGATTTTCGGATAGTCAGGCATCAATGCCTTGTTCCCATTCGGACCATGGCAGGCATTGCAGGTCTTGTCACCGTACAAAGCCTTGCCGTCGGGAGCGGCAAGAGCGTTGCCAGCGAAAAGTGCGGCGATCGAAGCAACAGCGATAAGTGTTTTCATGGGTTTTCCTTTTTGTGAGGTGAAGTAGGCAGCAGCCTACGTTGCACTATTTAAATAATCCTTAAGGCAAATCAAATTTCTGCTCACTTAACCTTCTTGGCGCCGTTCTGCTCAAGGTAAGTCTTGGCGCGCAGACCGAGGTCAGCCGTCTTGACCTGGTATTGCCAGATCTGCTCGGCCCACAGGGTGGCATTTTCCCAATCCTTCTTGGCAGCAAACGCCTCATGCTTCTCTTTCA
>CAMDMZ010000040.1 GCA_945902805.1 Propionivibrio dicarboxylicus
TGGCCATCCGGCTCCGCTACGCTACGCCTACTGTCCAAGGCAAGGCAAAACCCCGGCAGTACCCGTCGGGCTCCCCCGAGCCCACTTTACGAACCGACTGGCTCCCTTTTACTCCGCCACGCTGGTTTCCGATTGCGCCGCCATTCAGAAATGAGGCGGCACAATGCACCCCAGCTAACTCGGGAAGCCTACGGAGAGCCGACTACGCCATCCACCCGTTCCCGCAATTCCTTCCCTGGTTTGAAGTGCGGGGCCACCTTTGCCGGTACCTGCACTTTCTCGCCAGTCTTGGGATTTCGTCCATTTCGGGGCGGTCGATAATTCAATGCGAAGCTTCCAAAGCCCCGGATCTCCACGCGATCGCCATGGGACAGGGCGTTACTTATTGCAAAAAGAATAACGTCGGTAGCGGCCCGAGCGTCACCATGAGTCAACGCCGGGAAGCGTCTAGCCAGGAGGTCGATAAGGTCGGATTTGGTCATAGCTTGACTTCATTTTAATCGCTGCATGCCAATCATGCGACTCGACGGACTTGCTGCTGATGGGACGAACCGTGGAGGACGGGAAGGGCACGCATCTGATTCCGGGACCGTTTCCTTGTCCGAATTGTCATCGGTGGTCTATTACCGCTAGTGCGGGGAAGTGGGACTGATTGGTGATGAGTAGTCCTTGTGTTTTTGCCGTTACCGATGACCACCGCAGACCGCCATAAGTTGATGCTGGAGGCGGGAAAAACGTCGAGCGGTAGTCGATGACCTGTCATAAAAACTCTGCTCAGTTTATAGCCAGCCGCTTACCGAGCAAGCCCGGAACGTTTTGTACACTCCAAAGGCGACTTATTGTCCTTGACGTACGGCACGATCTAGCTGTTCGCGAACCAAAATTGCCCACTAATCCCAGTCACCGGTATGCAATACCTCCAGCGTTCGTTTTTTGCACCTAGGGCAAGTTAAGTACCCGCGATAATCGACAAGTCGGTCGGAGCCGCGTTTGAGAACTTCATCTCGCTCTGGTCCCGGTGGAAGTGCCGCAAGATCGACATTCGTTGAACCACAGTGGGCGCAAGTGGGAGCAGACTTGAGATAGCCTGATGTGCCGACTTTCCAGCAGTCCCGGCAAACGACGACTGCTTTCGGATTCTCACTGTCGCTGTGGAACCCGAACCATGTGTAAAGCCGCTGCTTCTTGAAGCCGCAGTCGCAGATGACCCGTTTAATCTCGCCCATTAAATCGTCCTAGCAGTTTGCCTCGCTGTCTGGTTTGCCGAATCAGCACATGAACTGCACGGAACTCGATACGGCGGCCTTCGCAGTCACGCTGCACGGCAATAACCCAGTGGCGCTGGATCGGCTTTCTCGGCGTTTCGGTAGTCATGGACGACGTTCTTTGGTGAATGGATATCGCCATCAGCGATGGATACGACGCGCCCGGCCAGCGTTTCGGCGTGAAGCGGAAAAGCGGCCAGGCAAAGAAAAGCGAAGGCGGTGAGGCGGTTCAATGGACCTCCTATATGATGACCTTTTCTCTATAGAACGTCCTTCGAATTCATGAGTTACAATGAATTCTAGAGTGAGTATTCTCTTTCCCGTCAAAGGATACCTGCATTGTGGGTAGTATTAATTACCACAATTCGCCGTCAGTTTGATTCAATATCCGTTGAATCGAGCCTCGTGATGTCAATAAAAGGCGATTTCTAATCTCAAAAACCCTACAGAAATAATAATCCAACTTTTATAAACCAATCCAATGTCAATAGTCGCTCTATAAACGCATACATTATAGGAATGCTAATAGCTGATCAACCGTCAAGCTGAGCGATTTCGCCAATAATGCCAACGTTTTCTCATCGGCAACACGCTTTTCGCTAATGAATACTCCAGCTTCAGAGAATTTGAAGTCAAACTGATCAACAAGAATCTGGTAGAGCCCTTCGATGAGATCATCCCGCTCGTCTATCAACAAATGACCAGATTTTGTTACAGTTGGTTCATTTGCTGTCTTTTCAGAAACCTCTACTTTTACTGTACGATTCACCAAAGAAGCTAAATCGTTCGCCTTTCGTACGAGTAGCTTATTGATCTGCATTTGCAAGATCAGTTTCGTGACGACACTATCTTTATCGAGATCAAATAACTCTGAATACGAATCTAATGACTCTCCTACTACTTTTCTGGATGAAGCGATACTACTAGGGCCACTATTATTAGCTTCTTGTTTGCGTAAATCTATATAACGCTTCAGTCCGGCACTATCGTTCTTAATAACCTGGGCACTGCTTGGAGATCCACCAATACTCTTAATCCAGTACGCAACAGAGGCATAGGTCAATACTGAATTTGAATTGATCAGATAGTCACATGCTTTTTTTATATTGTTCAAGCTCTCAATACGATCCTTGCGTTTAGTTTTTTCAATCATCTCCTGCAAGAACATATCACTTAATCCGTTTGAGCCGCTCTTCTCAGAACATTGCTCTTCAGCACTCAAATAATCAGATATCGTCATCACGATTCCTAACTTTGGTTCCAAAAGAAGAATCAACCGGAGTAAGTTCAGATAAATATTTTGGAACAGTAGTGCCAGCGTCTCTCAATCGAGCAGTTATATGCTCAATTGCTCTCTTTAATGTACCGTCTGGATTGATCGTAGACTCACCGCGCAGAAGCTTTGCGAAATCGCCTCGACCGGCACCATCTGCGACAATTCCCTTAGACTTCGCCTCATGCTCAAAATAGTCAGTCATAAAACGTCCAAGTAGCACTGCAGCACGCTTTGAATTTTCCTCACTTAAGTCAATAAGGAACGGGTCCATCCCATTTTTATGAAGGACTCGATTCATTAACGCGACAAATCTCAAATCAGCACCCGGTACTGAATCGACTGTCGATACTTGGCCAGCAGCAGCTATACACCAAGTCATCTCTTCACTTGATGAAGTCTTTTCAAAACTGTATCGAATATCTGAAATTTCGCCTTGTGTAACAAAGGTTCCGTCGCTGCTCGACGAATTGAGACTAGACACGATTTCTTCACAAGAAGAATTATTCGCAGCCAGATTACGTGCCAGCTCCCAAGACGGCATTTTGTCAATAGACTTACGAATAAAATTCGTGCGCGCAATCCACGTTTCAAAAAGAGCGGAGATACGCTGTCCAAGATTATCTCGCTGAGTTTCAAGCATCCGAGCGGTCTTCCAGTCCCCGGCTTCATTCGCTGCTCTCGCGTCGCGATCTAGTAAATTTTGCTTTTCTGCCTCTTGGGCAATTATATACATGTCCGCATTTGCTGCTATCACTTGCTGATTTAATAGCATTGGCCCAGTTATCGCAAACCGACATAGTGGACAATTTCCGGTTCCGCCCTCCACCATACCCGCTTTATTTGATGCTTTTGGCCGATGTAGGTTTCCCTCACCACAAAGCGCCCCTCCATTAGGACAGATAAAACCACGACTAATTTGATACAAAGCTGTATTAGTAGCTTGCAAGCCACCGAACGCTACCGCTGGAATATGTGCATCCAGCACACGATCCAATAAATTCAAATCATCACGCCATGCGCTAATTGGAAATAACTCTACATTCAGGGATATCTCGCGGGCCTTATCGGAAATAAGCTGACTTACGAGTGATGGACCATATTTGGTGTAGTAAAGGTTCATCAAAATACTCGAATGACCTGACAGACATTCTGCGATCATCTGTGGTGGCAAACCTGCAAGTGCAAAATTAGTGATGCCCGTTACACGCAATGAATATGGTGTCCAGCATGCGGAAACGGGATGCAAGACATCGCTACCAACGGTCCATTTTGTTATGAGCTTAATTGGTTCTTTACTACCCTCTTCAGTGGCGTTAAATCGACGTTCAGTTTCTGCCAATAAATCGAGAAAATATAGCCGATAACGAGCTTCAGTCAAGGGGTTACGACGCTCACGTACTTCGGGCTTTGCCAGATCAGGAAATAAAGGATAAACCTCAACATATAATTGATCACGTTGTCCTTTTTTCGTAAGATGCTTAGACTTAATAAAGCTATGCGTAAAATTACCATTCTGGCGATCGAGAAATTTCAAAACTCGAAACATCGCCGTCCTTAATTCGGGATTATCCCAAGTTACACGTAGTCCGTCTCGAGTGGTCTTGTTTCGAGTAAAATAGAAACCAGTAATCGATTCTAGGCCAACTGTAATTTTTCGGAAGATACCGGCCGCGCGGCCTTTAATTCCGTTGGGATTTAAGACAAAGTCCCCTGTGTGGTCGTCAAAAATGAATTCATCTTTGAACCCGGAGTCGGCACTTTGAGCATTATCGAATCGCAGCGGCAGTGTCAACAGTGTCTGCATAAATACCGCGCGAACTGGAGACCATTCACCTACACCAACGACTTGCCCGGTCCAATCCCTGCCAATCGTCTTCGGCCATTCATAATCATTGCCAACAAGGACAGCCTTCATTAGGTGAAGAATTCGCGTCGGAATAGCGTCATGAACACTTTTTTTTGGCGCCTGATATTCAAATGATCTGTCTGATGCAGTAATTGGGATCTCGAAATATGGGTTCTTGTACTTCTGATACCAAAGAAAAAACTTTTCGAGTTCAGTGAGGCACTTGTTCTTACCCCTCTCAGTAACATTCGATTCAAGATAATCATAGAGAACGGGCGCAACTGCACTCTTGGACATAGCTTCATTTCTGAATATATGTATGTACCGACGAACGTTATCAGGGTTGATAAGCACGGTACGTGCGTCAACTGTCAGCACCAACAACCATTGCAAGAATGGGTTTAGCGCAAACGCTACGGACGCGGTGCTACGTAGAGATGAAATTGGTGCATACTCGGCGAACAAAGCCTGCCATTGGTCAAGTGTTGAATCTATTGCCAAAACCCAACGAAATGTACCATCAGTCAGTGTGGGCCGATCTCGCATTGCGGATTTATAAACCGCCTTTTCGCGTGTTATATAAAAATTATCAAACTTATCATTACCAAATAGACTTGAATTCTTATGCATTATTTCAATAAGAACTTTTTCAATTGCGGTACCATACACTTTGCTTATACCCGTAGCGTCCGAAATGACAAAACACAATTCTTTAGAAATATCTTCGATACCAATCATATTCGAGGAATAAACCAAGTGCTGAAGGAATGATATAGCGTATTCTGATTCACCTCGTAGAATAACATTATCAAGAGCAAGTTCCTTCCAAATAGACTCTCGTTCTGCAGGAAAAGGTGCGAATACCTTATTTTGCATATATTTCATCTTTACTCGCCTGGCGTCCGGACGCTTATTCGGAAAGTAAAGAAAGGCATTTGCGGTCTTTAGAACAAAATTCGCGGGGTGTAAAATCCAACTTCGCAGCATCATTGGTTCAAGAAGTTTATAGGAATATGGCGAACCGTACTTATCCCACCGAGATTTTGGTTCCCGAAGAATCTCACCAATAAATCTCGTAAAGAAATCCAATCCATCTTGACTAGCTTCTAGGTGTTCATAAACATTAGGACGAGTCCCTTGATGATAACCTCGCCCGCCGCGAATAGAGTGAATCAACACCTTTGCAGAAACATCTCGAAGGGAACTAATTACGGTGGTTCTATTCGCGACGTCTGCCATAAATTCTGACAGCTTGGTTATAGTAGATAACCCACCCAAATACGGCCTGAGTGATGTAACATTAAAATATGAAAGATTAAGAATACTTCCCCTTTTCACCCCCATAAGCCAAACATCTGGCTCTTCCTCTATTGCCTTAATGAGGTCCCACTTAAAATTATCATATACACAATCGATTAATTCACGAATCTCAGCAATTGATGGAATCTCGATTACGCAAAACTTATCCAGTGATGAGTTTACTTTAACATCTCTATACGGAAACCCATAGCCCTTAATAATTTGATATTCATTTGTGATATACGAATTTATCATTTATAACAAGCCCTCAATTGCAGCAGAAAATTGCCTGAATGGATCTATCTTCGATTTGACGTAAGCGGGTGAAATATATTCACTTCGCAAGTCCCCAGTGGATATACGTTGATACGCCTCTTGGATTTTCTTCGAAGCATTTGAGTATTCAGCTCTAGTATAAATGCGCTGAGACAAAGGACTAGTATGATGTAATGCAGCCTGAATTACGGTCGTGTCTAGTTTCGCTTCCATAAGTTGCATTGCACAATAATGGCGCGCTGCGTGGCGGTTTTCACCAAGCGAGCGTCGTCCGGTTAGACCTATTCTCCGTGCAGCTGCGTCCCACTGTTTTCTTGCGGCGCGATCCGTCAAAACTTCGCCTCCCTCCGAAACAAATAAAAAGGGATGATCATGCCTTGCTCTAGACATTGACTCTGGTCTGACGATATTTAGGTAGAGCCTAGTTAGCTTGACGATAAATTGCTGTATTTCGTCGGGAGTTAATATCCAAACAACAGGCGCAAACAATTTGTCACTTTCGTTACCAGTCATTAATATACTCTTCCAACCAACGTATGTCGCATCTGCTTTCACTGGCCTTAACGTCCTGGGCAATATTCCGTAGTGGCGCATCAGGAATTCTTTTCTAGTGATTACCTCATTTTTGTCTTTAATACCTGAATCTTCAGGATGCCAGAGTAGTACATCTAGCCCTTTTGCTCCAATGCTCACGTCTCGAGTCCATATATGTAATGGTTCGCCCCCCCTCAGCGCGCCAAATAAATATAATGAAAAAAGCAGCTGATCACGAACATTGAATTGCTTGTGGTACGGTAAGTTGATATTTTTGGATATACGGCATCCTTCAATTATCATATCGAGTACACGATTACTTGGAAACGCTACTGGATTAGTATTTGCAATGGAGCGCTTAGTTGATGTATCTCGTTCGACCAGAGACAGTAAAGGAAGATAGTTATCGTAATAACCCTCCCTACGTTTCCGAGATAATTTCTCTTTATCACGGGTTAGGTGAGAAAGCATAGAGTAATTCTTTAAGCGCACACTAGATTGTTTAGATGAAACATTTTGATAACTTTTAGTTATCTGTGAGATAAAGGCGGCATCAATATCGACAAAAGATAGCATTTGAAGTTTTGTAGCGCAGAAATGCACAAAACTCTCAATGTAGCTTATTTCTCTGTCAGCTTCTAGAGTGGTTATAGCGCTCCAATACAAACCGGTCTTATCAGGCGAAAGCTGTGATGAGGAATATGTTCCATTCAATCGAGCAGAATAAAATCGAGCTGAAAATGCGCATAAATGTTCAAATGATTGAAGATTTGGAGAGTTTTCCGATAAATAAAACTCTATAAAGAGCCCAACAGCCGATAGTGCTGCAATTTGTGTTTTAGGTTTTCGACTTTTGTACTTTCCCCGAAAAATCCATGCGTTCGCTGAACTCACTTCTTTCGCATCAACAAAGAGGAGTTGGCGCGTACCATTTTCATTTCGACTCGATGCGACTGCAACGTAGCTGCGACGTGTCCACCACTGATTTGCTATTCTTGAGATCATATCGATACTGTTACCGTTACTTATGATGGTAGCAACACTATCGTCGAACAGCTAAATAGTCAACATGTTCGGATTACCTGTTCAAAGGGGTCATTGAATGCCTAAAGTCATTCAACATACTGTTTATAAACATTATTAGTTTTATACGGTGGTCCTATTGATCCATGAGTCAAGGTCCTTACTGAGGAGAACTATTACTAATGTTTAACTACCACTACAAAATGACGCCCTGGATGGGCGCGCTGGAAGATAACCTTGATGTGTTGAATAAGCCGGCCGAAGAGAAAAGCCCCGCCGGGCCGGGAGGAACCGGTAACTATGGCGGCGACTGGGGCCGTGCGGCAACAATGGACCTGATCAAGAGCCGGATCAAGATCAAATCGCTCAACTTCATGCGCGGACGCACCTTCCTCAACAAGTTTCTCATCATCGACGAGGCACAGAACCTGACGCCGAAGCAGATGAAGACACTGATCACCCGCGCCGGTCCCGGCACCAAAGTGGTCTGTCTGGGCAACATCGCGCAGATCGACACGCCTTACCTGACCGAGGGATCGTCAGGTCTGACTTACGTCGTCGATCGCTTCAAAGGCTGGGCACATTCAGGCCATGTCACGTTGCAACGCGGCGAGCGTTCACGTCTGGCTGATCACGCTGCTGAGGTGTTGTAAAACCGCCGCACCGCCAGTCCCGAAAAGAGGATTCCCTTCGATCAAGCCGACTCTTAATAGCTAGGGGCCGAGTAACCGCCTGAAGCGTGGTTCTGGAACTTGGTGTATTCACCCAGGAAGGTCAGGCGCACGGTGCCGGTCGGGCCGTTACGGTGTTTGCCGATGATCACCTCGGCGACACCTTTGTCCTGCGTATCCTGCTTGTAATATTCCTCGCGATACATCATCAGGATAATGTCAGCATCCTGCTCGATAGCGCCGGATTCGCGCAAGTCGCTCATCAATGGACGCTTGTCGGTCCGCTCTTCGACCTTACGCGACAACTGCGACAAGGCAATGATCGGGACCTTCAATTCTTTCGCCAGCGCCTTCACCGAACGTGAAATTTCAGAAAGCTCGGTGGCTCGGTTTTCGTTGCCCTTGGTTGATGTCATCAACTGCAGGTAGTCGATCACGATCAGACTCAAGCCGCCGCATTGGCGATACAAACGTCGCGCACGCGCCCGCAAGTCAGTGGCGTTGATCGCACCGGTCTCGTCGATGTGTATCGGCGCCTCATGCAACTTGCCCAGCGCCATGGTCAGGCGCTCCCAGTCCTCATCAGTCAAGCGACCATTGCGCAGTTTGCCCTGATCAATTCGCCCCACTGACGAGAGAAAACGGGTAGCCAACTGCGGCCCCGACATTTCCAGACTGAAGATCGCTACCGGCAAACGTTGGTCGACCCCGATATGCTCGGCAATGTTCAGCGCAAAGGCTGTCTTGCCCATTGACGGCCGCCCCGCTACGACGATCATGTCGCCCGGCTGCAAACCTGACGTCATTTTGTCGAGATCGGTGAATCCGGTTGGCACGCCCGTGATATCGCTCTGGCTATCGCGCGCCAGCAGCGCCTCCATGTTCTGCACCACCTCACCCACCAGTGGCTGGATGGCGACAAAGCCCTGGGTATTGCGTGCGCCGGCTTCGGCAATCTCGAAAATTCGCCGCTCGGCCTCATCGAGCAAAGTTTTTACGTCACGACCCGCCGGATTGAGCGCCGAACCGGCGATTTCATCGCCGACGGTGACCAACTTCCGCAACACCGCACGCTCGCGCACAATCTCGGCATAGCGGCGAATATTGGCGGCGGAAGGTGTGGCGTTGGCGATTTCGGCCAGATAGGCGAGACCACCGGTTTGGTCGGTCTCGTTCGCTTGCTCGATGAGTTCGAAAACGGTGACCACGTCGGCCGGACGACCGGCCACGCACAGCTTGCCGATATAGCGGAAGATGCGGCGATGATCGTCGCGATAGAAGTCGCCTTCGCTCACCACATCGGCGATCCGATCCCAGGCGTTGTTATCCAGCAGCAAACCACCCAGCAAGGATTGCTCGGCCTCAACCGAATGCGGCGGCAGTTTCAGCGCCGAGACTTGCGGGTCATTGCCCGACTGAGCGGACTGGGGATTGAAAGCACGAACCTGGGCCATTAAACGTCTCCTGCGACATCGTCTACAAGGGCCGGAAGTCTACTCTCCACCTGCTGCGCTGGTAAGTGAACAAGCTGTGGATATCCTTGGGATAAGTTGTGGATATCGTCGGCGAGGCAAAAAGAAACACGGGCCGCGATGCAAAGCACCGCAGCCCGTGTCGGTATTGCGTTCAGTTCGCTAACGTATCAGTTCTCGCCGAGTACCGAAACGATAACGGTTGCAACAATTTCCGAATGCAGAGCGACCTTGATATGCGTGTCGCCCACCGCCTTGATCGGGCCATCCGGCAGACGCAGCGACGAACGCTCGACAGCAAAGCCTTGCGCAATCAGCGCATCGGCGATGTCGAAGTTGCTGACGGAACCGAACAAACGACCATCGACACCCGCCTTGCGGCTGATTTGAACGGTGGTGCCTTCCAGCTTCTCGGCCAGGGCCTGAGCGGCGGCGAGCTTTTCGGCCTGAGCCTTTTCCAGTTCGACACGCTTCTCTTCGAAGAATGCACGATTGGCATCGGTGGCACGCTTGGCCTTGCCTTGCGGAATCAGGAAATTACGGGCGTAGCCGTCCTTGACCTTGACCACGTCGCCGAGGTTGCCGAGGTTAACGACCTTTTCCATGAGAATGATTTGCATGGTCTATTTCCTCGCTTATTGGTGCAGATCGGTGTAAGGCATCAGCGCCAGGAAACGTGCGCGCTTGATGGCCGTCGACAGCTGGCGCTGATAACCGGTACGGGTACCGGTGATGCGCGCGGGCATGATCTTGGCGTTCTCGGTGATGAAATCCTTGAGGATTTCAACGTCCTTATAATCGATCTCTTCGATCTTCTCTGCTGTAAAGCGGCAGAACTTGCGACGCTTGAACAGGCTACGACCCTTGTCGTCCTTCTTCTTACCCGCAAACTTGCTTTTCGGTTTGAAAGCCATCTTGTGTTCCTTCCACGAATTCGACTGTATTCACATGCAATATCGGGGTGCGTCGCTTGAGGCTGCGGGCGGCGAGGAATCCACCGACCACCAGACTATCGCCCACTTTTGCTGCGCCGAGCAGTTGCGCTGTTTGTCCCAGCGCGATGCAACTCATTTCGCAGTCCACCTGTCTTTCGCTTGCCGCTTCAAATTGTCTCGATGCATGGGCAAGGAGAAATTCGACAACGGGAATCCCAGCAGGGGTGTAGCGGGTAACGCCTCGCTCAAGCAATCGTCCCGACAGTTGCGTCAGGTTGATCGCCGGATTGGCGACCGATGCCTCAGGCGGCAGCCGGTGCCTCCACGCGGGCTTCGCCCTGCGGATTGATCGAGCGCGACTTCTCTTCCTTCATCATCGGCGAAGGAGTCGTCACAGCCTGTTTCATCTTGACCGTCAGGTGACGCAGCACAGCATCATTGAACTTGAAGGCGTGCTCCATCTCGACGAGGGTCTCGCCATCGCACTCGATGTTCATGAGCACGTAATGCGCTTTGTGGACCTTCTGAATCGGGTAAGCCATCTGGCGACGGCCCCAGTCTTCGAGGCGATGGATCGCACCGTTGCGGCCGGTGACCAGCGTCTTGTAACGCTCGATCATGGCCGGGACCTGTTCCGACTGGTCCGGATGAACGATAAAAACGATTTCATAATGGCGCATGCAATCTCCTTGTGGGTTAATGCCCTCCCGCATGCGATTCGGGTTGAGCAAGGTGAAAAGCCGAACATTATAGCCCAGCCCGTCCGGATCAGGCGGAGAAAACCGCCGTATTACGTGGTCTTCTTCACAGCCGGAAGCGTTGCGCGGCCGCCGACAAACCGTGCGACAGGGTCTCCAGTTCATGCACGGCGGCGGCCGTTTGTTTGACTGCCGCCGTCGTTGCCCCGGCCATACTGGCAATCTCGTCCATGTGACAAACGACGGAGCTTGCCGCGACCGACTGGGCACGTGCGGCACCAACAATCAACCCGGCCTCAGCAACAGACTGCTGGACGGCCTGGTTGGAGTCGCCCAGGGCAATGGCCACCTCTTCGAGATGATCCTGACTGGTCGCCAGGGACTCCAACCCACGCTGGATCGCTTTTTCGACGTCACCAGAACGACTCCCCATGGTCTTGGTCACGGTATCGATTTGCGCGGCGGCAACCGCCGATTTTTCTGCCAACTTGCGCACTTCATCGGCCACCACGGCAAAGCCACGGCCTTGCTCGCCAGCGCGGGCAGCTTCAATGGCGGCATTCAACGCGAGCAGATTGGTCTGATCGGCGATGTCACGAACTTCACGGGTCATGCTGGTAATGGCCTGCGTACTTTGAATGAATTCGGCCGCTTTGGAGGCAATCTCGCCTACCGTCTCTTCGACAGACGAAATCTCGCCGATCAGCTTCGACAGACTTTCATTCGCCGATTCGGTCTGCTTCATGCTGGCGGCGATCTGCTGGCCAACGTTTTCCGCGTTGTTACTGACTTGATGCAGCGTGTCTTCCAACTGTCCCAGCGTCGCTGTCGTGCTTTGCGCCGCACTGTTTTGCCGCACGGCACTATTCAAAATATCGTCGGTCATCGACCCGATCCGACTAATCGCCCCATCGAGGCTGCTGCTGGCGCCGGCAAGTTCGCCAACCGTCTGGCGCAAGCTTTGTTGCATGCCACTGATCGCCGCCGAGAGACTTTCCGTATCCCCTGGCTGCAGCTCAAGCCGAAAGGCGAGATCGCCGCCCGCAATACGCTTGACGGCATCGGACACATATTGCGGCTCGCCGCCAAGTAGCTTCAGAATCATGCGCACCAGCATGACGAAGGCGGCAAGTCCGACGATAGACGCAATCAAACTGACACTGATCATCCACCAACGTGCGGAATCCGTCGAGACACGCAATTGTGGGCTGAGTAACGAGGCTTCATCGGCAAGCCGCATGAAGAAATAGAAGCTGGTGCCATTTGCCACCAACGTGGCCAAGGCCAGGATGCCTAAAACAGCGAGGATGCGATTGCGCAGAGACATGTGGACACCCTTACAGCGGAAAGCCCTACTTTAGTAGCAATTTGAACCAAACAGAATCGTCTTATACAAAAGACTGCAGGATTCTCGCTATTCGGTGCGCAGTGCCTCGACAGGGTCCAGTCGCGCCGCGTTTCTGGCGGGCAACACGCCGGCCAACAGACCGATGCTCATGGCCAGCACCTCCGCCAGAAGTACAAACGAAAGCGGCGTATGGACGGGCAGAGCAGGCAAGGCCAGCGTGATCAACTGTGCCAGCCCCATCCCCAGCACCAAACCGATCAAGCCCCCAATCGCGGCCAGCGCCACCGCTTCGCCCAGAAACAAACCAAGTATCGTCCGCCGCCGCGCCCCCAGTGCCACCAGCAGACCGATCTCGTTGGTGCGCTCGGTCACCGCGATGGTCATGATGGTGACGATACCAACGCCACCGACCAGGAGCGAAATACCGCCCAATGCACCCACTGCCATAGTGAGCACGCCGAGAATATTGGAAAGCGTCGACAGCATTTCTTCCTGGCTGACTATCGTGAAGTCCTCCCGCCCGTGCCGCGCGATCATCAGGCTCTTGACGGCGACAACCACGCTCGTCGCCGGCACGCCTTCAGCTGCCGCAACGTTGATCTCATTCACCCCGTCGCGATTAAACAGTTCTAGGGCTCGGGCGGCGGGGATGAAGGCGGAGTCGTCAAGGTCGATGCCAAGAAACTGACCCTTCGGCTCCATGACGCCGATGACACGAAATTGCAAAGTGCCGATGCGCAAACGCGCACCGAGGGCGTTTTCACTACCGAAGATCTCACGCTTCAGCGTGGCACCCAATACCACCAAGGCCCGCGCACTCGTCGCATCGTCCTCGGGCAGAAATTGTCCGCTGCGCACCTTGCCCTTGAACACCAGCGGCATGGCCGGTCCAACGCCGAATACGGCGACACGCCGGGTCCGGCCGTTGCCCGCCACCTCGGCATTGCCATTGACGCTGGGCGTCACCGCGATGACATTCGGAATCCGTTTCAGCGCTTCGGCATCTTCCAGCGTAAGCGGTCGGGCACTGGATGGGAAGCCGGAAAGCGCCGCGCCGCCGGTCTTGGTCTTGCCCGGATGGACGCCCACCACGTTGGTGCCGAACTGACTGAATTCACCCAGCACATAACGGTGGATGCCTTCGCCAATGGAGGTCAGCAAAATGACTGCCGCGATACCGACAGCAATGCCGAGCAAGGTCAGGAAACTGCGCAGACGCTGACCGACAATGGCGCGCAGGGCTAGCTGGATGGCATCGGACCACAACATGGTCAGTGCTTCATCAAGGCTTGCACGGGATCAAGCTGCGCCGCACGACGCGCTGGCATGATGCCGAACAGCAAACCGGTCGACAGCGCCGTCGCCAGCGCTGCAATCACTGCCCAATTGGGCGGGTAGGCCGGAAACACGGGAAACGCCTGACGCAAAACGAAGGCACCCAATTCGCCGAGCAGATAACCGCTGATCGCCCCGAACAGCGAGAGCATGGCGGCCTCGGCCAGAAAAGCCTGGCGGATGGTCGCGCCACGCGCGCCGAGGGCTTTCAGCAGACCAATCTCCGACGTGCGCTGGGTCACTGCCACCAGCATCACGTTCATCACCAGAATGCCGGCCACCGCCAGGCTGATCGCTGCAATCCCGGCGACGGCGGCGGTCAGTGCCCGCAACAGCTTGTCGAAAGTCGCCAGCACGGCATCCTGCGTGATCACGGTGACGTCTTCCTCACCGCTGTGGCGCGCCTTAAGAACGGCGGCGACATCACGCTTGGCTTCGGCAATGTGATTGCGACTACGCGCTTCAATCAGGACGCGGAACAGGGTGTTCGAGTTGAACAGCGCCTGCGCCAACGCCACCGGGACAAAAACCACCTCGTCGGTATTCATCCCCAAGCCCTGCCCGGTCGACTTCAAGACACCGATCACCCTCACCCGCCGGTCGCCGATGCGCACGAATTGCCCGACGGCACTTTGCCCAGGAAACAGCTCGTCGCGCACTTTGGTGCCCAGGACCGCCACCGGCAAGGCTCGATTCCAATCTTCATCGGGCAGGAAACTTCCCTGCGCAATTTGCAGATTGCGGACGTCAATGTAAGTCGAGGCCACCCCGGCAATCACGCCTTCGCGCAAACGACCGCCAGCACTCACCTCCGAGGTACCGACCGCCAGCGGGGCGACGCGACGCACCGACGGCAAGCGCTGCACGGCCAGCGCATCGTCGACGGTCAGATCGCGCGGCGTCCGCGTCACGGCGTTAGCGGGATTGAAGCCGCCGGTCGCCGAACGGCCGGGGACGACGATCACCAGATTGGTGCCAAGTGACGAAAACTGCGACACCACATAGCGCCGCGCGCCGTCTCCCAGCGCGGTCAGCACCACAACGGCAGCGACGCCAATCGCCATGGCGAGCACCGAGAGCGAAGTACGCAGCGGATAGCCGGTGGCGGCATCGCTGGCAAAACGCAGAACGTCACGGAACCGCATCAGCGTTGGCTCACGAAAAGTCGGTGCTGGCGGGACGGCGCTTATCGGACTGAAGATGGCCGTCTTCCATGACCAACTGGCGCCCTGCCCGCTCGCCCAGCTTCGGATCGTGCGTAACGATGATCAGTGTCATACCACGCGCGTTCAGAGCCTCCAGCAGACTGATCACCTCGTCACCGGTGGCCCGGTCGAGGTTGCCGGTTGGCTCGTCCGCCAGCAGCATGGCCGGTTGCATGATGGTGGCGCGGGCGATGGCCACGCGCTGACGTTGCCCACCGGAAAGCTGGTCCGGACGATGATCGGAACGCTGATCAAGACCAAAATCCTTCAACGCCTGTTTCACGCGGCGGTTGCGCTCGGCAGGCGCAATTCCCGCCAGCATCATGGGCAGGGCAATGTTCTCGGCCGCCGTCAGACGCGGCACCAGGTGGAAGCTCTGGAAGACGAAACCGATACGGGTGCTGCGCACCGCCGCCTGCTCATCCGGCGACAAGGTGGTAACGTCGCGCTCTTCCAGACGATACATGCCGGTATTGGGCCGATCGAGCAAGCCGAGCAAATTGAGCATGGTCGACTTGCCGGAACCGGATTGCCCCATGATGGCGACGTATTCGCCGGCCTCGATGCTCAGATTGATGCCCGCCAACGCGCGTACATCGACATCGCCGAGACGGAAAACGCGCTCGATGCCCGTCAATTCGATCAGGGCCATGACTTACTTCTTCGCGGCCGCTGCCGTCTTTGCCGACTCTGTTTTGTCCGCAGTTTCCGCCGTTGCCGCAGCACCGACTTTTACACCTTCGCGTTCGAGCGAGGTCACGATCTGATCACCCTCATTCAGCCCTTCAAGCACCTCGGTATGCTCCCAGTTGGAAAGCCCCGTCTTGAGTACCCGTTCCTCGAGACGACCGCTTTCAGCATTCAGCATCATCACCTTGCGGCCATCGATCAGGGCCGCTGTCGGCACCCGCAGCGTATTCAGCCGCGTATCCAGCAAAATTTCGACGTCGGCGCTGTAACCCACCAGTACGGCGACATCTTGCGGACGCTCGAAATCAACCTCAACATCAACAGTCCGTGCCTGTTTTTCGACGGCGGAAACATACGGCGCCACGCGCTTGACCGTGCCCTTCAGCGGCTGTTTGGGCAGTGCGTCGAGTGAAACGCGAACCGGCAAACCAATTCGTATCTTGGGCGCATCGACTTCATCCATCGGCGCCTTGACATACAGGCAGGACTCGTCGATCAGGTCAATCGCCGGCGGCGTCAACACACCAGGAGGCGACGGCGTGGAATATTCACCAAGCTCGCCGACAATCTTGGCAATCGTGCCATCGAATGGCGCATACAACACCGTGCGCCCCTGCTCGGCACGCGTCACCGAAACGCGTGCTTCGGCCTGAACGACATCGGCGCGCGAAGTCTCGCAGGCCGCACGCTTGACCTGAGCCTCGCTCCGCGCGGCATCCTCACGCGCGACAGAAACATAACCCTTGGCGCGCAGTTCGGCTTGTCGCTTCGCCTCGCGCTCGGCACTCGCCGCCGCCGTGCAGGATTCGGCAACGCGTTGTGAAGACAAGGAACGCTGTTTTTCAGCGAGGAATTGTTGCGCACGCTGGTCGTCGTTCCACAACTTCAACAGCAACTGCCCCTTCTTGACCTTGTCACCTTCCTTGACCGCCAGAATCTCAATTCGCCCGCCCATGATCGGCGAGAGCTTGGTCCGCTGGCAGGCCTCGATGGTGCCGGCACGCGTGTTGACAATCGAGGCATCGACGACACCGCGCACCACCATCGCCACCACCACGGCGATAGGTTTCGGCCGCATAAACCACCATGCGCCAGCGGAAATCAGGACCAGGACAAGAATCGCCAGCGCGACGCGGCGTAGTACAGGATGTGAGTTCATGTGGCGAATTATGCCGCGTTTGCGAAAAACGCCACCGCAAGGGCGCGGCACCAGCGTGAGGAGCACGTACCGCCAACCATATCGCTGCCATCGTCAGGCGCGGTCGCGCCCGCTGCTGACAGCCACTTCAACGTGCGTAGCCCCGACTCAGGCCGCCATTAGAATGAACGCATTCTCCGTCCTGATACTCCAATGGATCCAGTTCAAGCACCGCCAAGTGATCAAGACACCCACAGTGCCCTGCTCTTTGCCCTGGTGGCCGAACGGCTATCGCTTTACTACGAACATAACTCCTGGCTGACCCACGCTCAGGGCGCGACATTGGCGGCCAACTGGCTGTCACGGTCTGCGATCCGGCTCTCTGTGTCCCAGCGCAAACACATCTCGGCACTGAGTGATCAACTGGCCCGACAGATTGCCGATTCCGTCTCCCGCGAGGCCGGGCTGCATATCAGTTACGAGATGAACGAAGCCCTTGACGAACGTTACGTCTCCGAAATCGGCGAATCCATCCGCGATGAATGTCGCCGACTCCTGGCCGATGCGCCACTTCCGGAATAATGTCCGAAATAGTGTCCCTTACCGATGCCTACCCTGCCCCGCTCATCCACCGCCCCCACACCGCCCGCGCCACCCTCGTCATTGGTGCTTTATCACGCCGAATGTGACGATGGATTTGGCGCCGCCTACGCCGCCTGGCTGAGTCTGGGCGATGCCGCCGTCTATCGGCCGATCGCGTATGGTGACGCCACCCCACCAGAACTCCTGCAGGGAAGAACGGTCTACATCCTGGATTTCAGCTTTCCACCGGCCGTGCTTGGCGAAATGGCCACATTTGCCCGGAACATTGTCCTGCTCGATCATCACCTCTCTGCGGCAGGTCAATGGGTCGATGTGCCGCCCATCCCCAATGTCGACCTCCGATTCGACATGGACCGTTCCGGGGCTCAGATGGCGTGGGACTACTTTCATCCGGGATTGCCCCGCCCTGCCCTGATTGATCACATCGGTGACCGCGATCTGTGGCGATTCTGGCTGGCTGATACAAAAGCCTATTGTGCTGGACTCAGCCTGATACCAACCAGTTTTGAATCCTGGCAGACCGCCTCCGGTGATCCGAAAGACCTTGTTGCGAAAGGACAGATCGTGCTGGATGTACTGCAACGCCAGATCGACAGCGCCTTGCGCAAGGAATTGCGGCCGGTGAACTTGTGTGGCATTCAGGGGCTGGCCACCAATGCGATTTCCAACACATCGGAAATCGGACAGGCCATTGCCCAACGCTCCGGCACCTTCAGCCTGACCTTTTTCATCAAAGGCGATCACGTGATCTGCAGCCTGCGTAGCATCGCCCCGTTCGACGTGAGCGTGCTGGCCACCCACTACGGGGGTGGCGGCCACGCCCAGGCCAGTGGCTTTCGGTTGCCGATTGAACGCTTCTTCAGCGAGATCTGGGTTGAAAGGAACATGATTCACCCACTAGGACAAGACACATGTTTTTCATACTAATTTTTCTGATCCTCGCGGCCACGACATTCTTCCTTTTCCCGGAATGGTCTTCGGTCATGGTCTTGTTGGTGTCATTCGGCGGGGTGATTGTCCTGCGTCTACTGCTCGCGATACTGCCTCGCTCCGACGGTGCGTCGAGGAAACCAGATTAGCGTTCTAAACCGGACTCCGGGTAGTCATACGGGCAAATCACCACTGCGGTTCAAGAAATTCATTGCCCGCATACCCGATATTCTGTCGTGCCATAGTTCGCCGGCGATTGAGACTATGATTCTGGGCTAAAGGGGAGTTGTCATGAGATTGAATGATTTGGCCCGTACCCAGATGTTGCCGCGCCAGGCGATTGCTTTGGTCCTGGCCGGTGGACGCGGCAGCCGGCTGAAAAATCTGACTGACCGCCGCGCCAAACCGGCCGTTTATTTTGGCGGTAAGTTTCGCATCATCGACTTTGTGTTGTCGAACTGCCTGAACTCGGGCATCCGCCGCATCGGAGTGATCACGCAATACAAATCGCACAGTTTGCTGCGTCACCTGCAACGTGGATGGGCTTTCTTGAAGCCGGAAATGAGCGAATTCGTCGATCTGCTGCCGGCACAACAGCGGGTGGATGAGACGTCCTGGTATCAAGGCACGGCGGACGCAATCTTTCAGAATATCGACATCCTGCGCTCCTATCGCCCGAAATACATCGTGGTGCTGGCGGGCGATCACATTTACAAGATGAACTATGCGCTGATGCTGGCTGATCACGTCGAGCGGGGTGCCCGCTGTACCGTGGGCTGCATCGAGGTGCCGCGTGTCGATGCGTCCGCATTTGGCGTGATGGCAGTTGGCGAAGAGGGACGCATAACCGCATTTATCGAGAAGCCGGCCGATCCGCCGGCGATGCCCGACAAACCGGACATGGCACTGGCCAGCATGGGCATTTACGTGTTCGATGCCGAGTACCTTTACCAGTGTTTGAACGATGACGCCAAGGACGGCAATTCAAGCCGCGATTTTGGCAAGGACATTATTCCGCGCGCAGTACGCGAAGGCGTCGCGATCGCACACCCGTTCAACGAGTCCTTCGTCGGGGAAGACGAAAAGGCATCGTATTGGCGCGATGTCGGCACCATCGATGCCTATTGGGAAGCCAATATCGACCTGACGGCAACCGATCCGGCCTTGAATCTGTATGACCGCCTGTGGCCGATCATCACCTATCAGGAGCAATTGCCACCGGCGAAGTTCGTGCATAACCAGGGCGAACGACGCGGGATGGCTATCGAATCGATGGTCAGCGGCGGCTGTATTGTTTCCGGCAAGCTCAATCGTTCCGTCTTGTTTTCAAACTGCCGCGTGCATTCCTATGCGGAAATCGATTGGAGCGTGTTGCTGCCGGAGGTCGAGATCGGACGGCGGGCCCGCCTCACCCGCTGCGTGGTTGATCACGGCTGCCGAATTCCGGATGACATGGTCGTGGGTGAAGATGCGATCGAGGATGCGCGACGATTTGTGCGTACGGATTCGGGAATCACTCTAGTAACCCGAGAGATGCTTGCTGCACTGGCTTGAAAAGTCGGCGCTGGCGGCACGGCGCCATCAGTCCCGATTCGGTCGCATTCCTTGCCGTAAGGGGCGACCGTCTGGCATCCTGTGCCAGGGAGGAGCGGTACCGGATGGCCAATACCGCTAGCTGAACTTTCAGGAGCAACGCGTTGATTCAATCAATTATTCCAATATGGCTGGTCATGTTGGCAATGGCGGCGTTCGCCCAGGTTGAGCTACAGACCTTGCCGGCGCACAGCGGATTCATTGCCGACCCGACACATATTCTCAGCGATGCCGATCGCGATCGCATATCGGCTCGACTACTTCAGCTAAATCGCGACCGCGGCTCACAACTGGGTGTGATGATCGTCGCCGATACTGCTCCAGAATCCATCAAGGAATTCTCACAGCGCGCATTCGTCACATGGAAACTGGGGCGCAAAGGGGTTGATGATGGCGTTCTGTTCGTGTTGTCAATGCAGTCTCCGCAGCCGCGAATGCGCATCCATGTCGGATACGGTCTCGAAGGTGCGATTCCTGATGCGGTGGCGAAGCGTATTCTTGCCGAACAGGCGCGACCCGCACTAGAGAACTCCGGGCCAGCCGCCGCAGTGGATGTGGCGGTTAATTCGCTGGTCGATCGCATCGTCAATGGTGGACTATCAACATCGACCACCGTTAAGCCAATGCTCGATATCAGTAGGCTCGACCGTCTGATTCCGGGCTTTCTGGGTAGCCTCGTACTCCTTCTGGTGGTGGGTATCCTGACGGCGACGATGATGAGTGAAAGTATGCTGGCGCGCTATGTCATCGTTTGGCTAGCCGCGCTTGCAGCGTTCCAAATCTATTCGTCTGTAGCCGAGACAGCACTTGGAAAGATCGCGGCTGGTATTTGGCTAGTGCTCGCACTCTTGTTTCAATTGCAGCGCGCGCAAAAAATCCGTGCCAAGCCACGGCCGGTTGCAGCGGCACAATCCCAATCCAAGCTTCGGAGCGCCATTTGGCGCGGTCGTACCGTCCAGACGGCGGCGGTGGGAAGAATGCCAATCGATGTAGCCCCCTCGAGTCGGCCCACCGGGTTGCTGCGCTGGATGCCGTATGCAGCAGCCCTGATCTCACTCGCCCCAATTGTCGATCTGCTGGATTTCTCCGTTGTGGGACTCGCCATTGGAGTCGCGTGGGCGGGGCTTGCCGCCCTGCTTGGCCTGTACATGAATGGAACGTTCATGCACAAACGGCGCGCCGGGAACGACACGGGCAGCAGTACGTCACAGTACTCAAGCGGTAGCAGTTCCAGCAGTTCGTCCGGTTCATCGAGTAGTAGTTCGTCGAGTAGCGACTCTGGCGGTGGGGGTGATTCCGGCGGTGGCGGCGCATCGGACTAGCCGGTATTCTTGATGACCTCGATTGACTCACCGACCAGACCAGTCAGTCGGTTGGCTGTCGCAAGAGAATCAAGGATCGCGCCTGGAGGGCGTAAGTGCTTCCGCGTGCATAGCGCTTGATGTCCGCTTGACCCGAGGGGAAACTCGTATCGACCAGGGTGAGCCAGCGTGAGCGTGATCGGAAACCGGGCAAGGTGAAGGGAATTTCTTCTGCCGAGGCATTCAACATGAGCAGAAAATCATCGTCGCTCACCGGATTACCAAGCCGGTCAACCTCGCCGATTGCGTCGCCCGCGAGATACATCCCAAGGCAACGGGCGAAACCCTGATTCCATTCATCGTCGCCCATCTCGAGTCCATCCGGGTTCAGCCACATGATGTTCTTGATCTTGCCGCGCAAGCGCTGGTCCTGGAAAAAACTGCTGCGCCGAAAAATGGGATGCGCTTTGCGCAGGCGGATCATGAACTGGACAAACGCCAGCAGTTCTTCATCGTCCGGCTGCAGTTCCCAGTTCAGCCAGCTGATTTCATTGTCTTGGCAATAGGCATTGTTGTTACCGTGCTGGCTGCGCCCCATTTCATCGCCGGCCAACAGCATCGGTACTCCCTGTGAGAGCAACAGCGTGGCGATGAGATTGCGCTTTTGCCGGGCGCGCAGAGTAAGTATGTCCGCAGCGTCGGTCGCGCCCTCGGCGCCACAATTCCAGGACAGGTTGTTGCTTTCGCCGTCACAGTTCTTATCGCCATTAGCCTGATTGTGCTTTTGCTCGAAGCTGACAATGTCTTGCAGCGTATAGCCATCGTGGGCAGTGATGAAATTGATGCTGGCGTAGGGCCGGCGGCCGTTGTGCGAGTAAAGGTCACTCGATCCGGTAAGGCGGTACGCAAGGTCGCCGATCAGACCGCCTTCCCCCTTCCAGTACGCACGCAAGGCGTCACGATATTTGGCATTCCATTCCGTCCAGCCGACCGGGAAATTACCCACCTGATAGCCGCCTTCGCCCAGATCCCAGGGTTCGGCAATCAGTTTGACGCGAGACAGCACCGGGTCCTGATGAATGATGTCGAAGAAGGCGCCGAGCCGGTCGACATCGTGCAGTTCCCGCGCCAGCGCCGCTGCCAGATCGAAGCGGAAGCCATCGACATGCATTTCCTGCACCCAATAGCGCAGGCTGTCCATGATCATCTGCAACACGCGCGGCTGCATCATATTGAGGGTGTTGCCGCAGCCGGTGTAATCCATGCAGAAGCGTGGATTGGCTGCTGTCAGTCGGTAATAGGCGGCGTTGTCGATACCGCGCAGACTCAGCGTTGGTCCCAGGTGATTGCCTTCGGCCGTGTGGTTGTAGACCACATCGAGAATGACTTCGAGGCCGGCCCGGTGCAGCGTCTTGACCATGATCTTGAATTCGCGCACCGGATCATCGGTCGCCGCGTAGCGCCGATCCGGCACAAAAAAGCCCAGTGAGTTGTAGCCCCAGTAGTTGCGCAATCCACGCTCCACCAGATGGCGGTCATCGGCAAAGCAATGCACCGGCATCAGCTCAACCGCCGTCACGCCTAGGCGCTGCAGATGTTTGATTGCCGGCGCGCTGGCCAGACCAGAGTAAGTACCGCGCAATGGCGCCGGAATGTCGGGGTGTAATGCAGTGAAACCTTTGACATGCATTTCGTAGATCAGGGTGTCGTTCCACGGTGTGTCCGGCGCGCGGTCGCCTTCCCAGTCGAAGGTCGGGTCGATGACCTTGCATTTCGGCATCGCTACCGCGTTGTCACGCCAGTCGAAGGACAGGTCTTCTTGCTTTGCCCCTACCTTGTAGCCGAAGTGCGCATCGCTCCAGAGCAGTTTCCCCACCGCCGCCTTGGCATAGGGGTCGAGCAGCAACTTGTTGGGATTGAAACGGTGCCCGCGATGCGGCTGATACGGTCCATAGACGCGGTAACCGTACAACAGGCCAGGTTTCGCGTCGGGCAGATAGCAGTGCCACACCAGGTCGGTCTGCTCGCACAATTCGATGCGCGCAATCTCGCGTCGACCGCGAAAGTCGAAGAGGCAGAGCTCGACTTTTTCCGCATGTTCGGAAAAGAGGGCGAAGTTAACGCCTTCTCCGTCCCAGGTAGCACCGAGCGGATAGGGTTTGCCGGGGCGCACAACGGTCGTGTGTTTATTCATTTCGGTCTCTCCCATCGCAGGGATATCAATAACAGGTCGCGTTGACGTGGCGTCCCATCAAGCATTCTTGTACCTTTCCGGCGTGCCGGTACGGTTCCAAACCCGTTTCCCGTCCGGGCTCGGCCCCATGAATGGGCGTTTCTTGGCTCGTCGCGTGGACCGACAAGCCTACGATACACAAGTTCGCTTGCTTCTATCCCCTATAACGGGCGGGATCAGGTGGCGTCGCCCATTATTGTGTCATTTAGTGACGGGATTCGAGATTTCCACGCTCACTGGGAATTTACCAATGCGTGCGATCTGCCCTGTCATTGTTTCAGCTGCTGCAAATGCCGTCCGAAAAAACGACATCGCCCGTCTGCTCGAATGTGATTCAATTCCTGACTTGAATGGTACCAACTACTTGAGTCACAATTCCTCATGATCAAGAATCAATCACATGCAACGCTTACAGCGGGTGACGGCAATCGGGCCGTCGCGTTGTTGCTGGATGTGGTCCTACTGGTTTTCTTGGCATCCATCGTGGCAGGACCGGCCGAATCGTTCAGGCGCTACGTACTCCCCGGGTTGTGCCTGGTCTATTTCGCCGGCATGCCGTTGACTCCCCTGCAGGGAACCTTGGGCAAATGGGTGTGCCGGATCAAGATCTGTGACCACCAAGGACAAAGACTGCGATGGCGGGCATCGCTGCTTCGAACAACGGCGACTATCGCTTGGTTTAGCCTCCCCCTATTGTTCGGCATGCTTACCGTCGTCAGTGCCTCAGTGAAACAAACACTCATGGAAACCTGGTGGTTGCTGTTTCTCGTACCCTGGATGCCGATGGGTTTCACAGCGTGTCACGAATCCGTTTTCGATCTATTAGCCGGAACCCGGGTCGTCGGCTACCGGGCCGATCCAGAACGTATCGCCAGTGCAGAAACCACAGAGAAACGTAGGCTTCTGAATGGGATCATCCTGGTGGTCGGATGTCTCCTCATCGGGTACATCCTCAGCGCAACGATCCGTGTCATGAACGAAAAGAGTTTGCATGGCCGTATCGCCTATGCCATTGGCGAGACGCTGCCGCTACGAAAGACTATTGAGTCGTTCCATGATGCTGAGAATCGCTGGCCAACATCGGAAGAGATAGGTATGCCCGCTTGGACTCCGTATCCCGATGGGGGATCCTACCGTCTCCAGGAGAACGGAAGTGTGGTGATCAGGTTTTCGGTCTTGCCGGAATTTAAGGGGCACAGCATCACCTTTGTGCCGCAGCTAACTGAAGGCGGAATGATTGCCTGGCAATGCCACGCGGATCCCGGTATGGAAAAGCGCTATTTACCGAGCAGTTGCCGGTAGCCAACATTCTGCCCCCCTCGCGATAACGGTTCAATTGGCGATGTCGCTCCCGCGTTACCTGACGGCAAACCGACCTGTCTCGATTACCGTCTGAAGAAATCAGCCGATGAATCGTTCGATGAAATCTGCCACCTCAGATTTCCCAGAATCCCACACTGCCCTTCACCGTCGACAAAGAACCACAAAACGAATTGACGGTACATTTTACGGTACCCAATGCGCTAAAAGTTTTTATCTACCTGTTTATACTTATTTTTTTATGTTAGTTAGGTTGCAATACCGGCTAACGCAGTGTCTCGTTCAGCGCCTCCAGCACCTTGCTTCCAGGGCAAAGATAGGCATCGCCGAGCTGATTGAGTGGCTTTTCCACGGTATTGAGGTGCCGGTGTAGGTCTTCCGCGTCCTCGTTCACATAGATCAAGCCGGTCACGATCTCGCCCAGTGCGTGGCGCTCCTGTTGGTAATTCATGGCGCCGATGCGATCGGTCGGATCGTATTCGTGGTCAAGCTTGCGCAAGTGGAGAATCGAGCCATCGTGCTGCACAATGCGGCGCAATGAACCAGGCGGATAACTGGCCTCGATCTTGTCACGCGGCAGGATGAAATCCACGCGATTCACCGCATCGTTATGCTCGCGCACGTAGTCATAGCTCTTGGTCGAACCCGAGTGATTGTTGAAGGTCACGCAAGGACTGAGCACATCGATCAAAGCCGGGCCGCGATGACGCAACGCGCCCTTGATCAAGGGAATCAACTGTTCCTTGTCGCCGGAAAAGCTGCGTGCAACATAACTGGCACCGAGTTGCAGGGCGAGCGTGACCAGGTCAATCGGGCTGTCGCTATTTACGAGACCACGCTTGTTCTTCGAGCCTTTGTCCGCCGTCGCGGAAAATTGCCCTTTGGTCAAACCATAGACGCCATTGTTTTCAACCAGATAGGTCATATTCACGCCACGCCGCATGGCGTGGGCAAATTGCCCGATACCGATCGAGGCTGAGTCGCCGTCGCCGGAAACTCCGAGGTAGATCAAGTCGCGATTGGCCAGCGCGGCCCCGGTGAGGACGGACGGCATGCGACCGTGCACGCTGTTGAAGCCATGCGAAGCCCCAAGAAAGTAATCCGGCGTCTTCGACGAGCAACCGATGCCGGAGAGCTTGGCCACCCGATGCGGCTCGATATCAAGGTCAAAACAGGCCTGCACCACGGCAGCGCTGATCGAATCATGCCCACAACCGGCACACAGGGTCGAAATAGCGCCCTCGTAGTCGCGGCGGGTAAAACCGAGAGCATTCTTTGGCGCATCGGCACTCAGCAGTTTGGGTTTGGCGAGATAGGTCATGGCGCCACCTTGCGAATTGGACTGGCTGGACTAGGCAATGGAACCACTTTGTGAGCGGATAGGGCGTCGGCGATGCGACCGGCGATGAATCGCGCCGTGATCGGCGTGCCATCGTAGTGCAACACGCGAATGAGCTTCTTCGGATCGATTTCGCCTTCGTTGATCAACAACTGACGCAACTGGCCGCTTTCGTTCTGCTCCACCACAAACACCACATCGTGATCAGCGATGAACTGCATTACATCGTGGTGAAACGGGAAGCCACGCACCCGCAGCAGATCGACATGCACGCTCTCTTGATCGAGCAAGCTGCCCGCTTCATTCATAGCGGCGCTGGTTGATCCATAGTGGATGGCCCCATACCGCGTGGCCTGCCCTCCCGCCCGAAACTCGGATGCCGGAACCAGTTTGCGTGCAGTATCAAGTTTGCGGCGCAGCCGCTCCATGTTGTAGACGTAGTCGGTACCGGCCTCACTGTATTTGGCGTAGGCATTGCGGGTCGTGCCACGCGTGAAATACGCACCTTTGCTCGGGTGGGTACCGGGAATTGTGCGATACGGAATGCCGTCGCCATCGACGTCCAGATAACGGCCGAAGTTCTTTCCCGACTCCAGATCGGCGCGGCTCATCACCTTGCCGCGGTCATAGCGGCGGCTGTCATCCCAATCGAATGGCTCGCACAGACTGTCATTCATGCCGATGTCGAGATCAAGCATGACGAACACCGGCGTTTGCAGTCTTTCCGCCAGATCGAACGCTTGAGCACCCATCGTAAAGCACTCGTAGGGATCTTCGGGAAACAGCATGACGTGCCGCGTATCGCCGTGCGAGGCATAGGCGCAGGAAATCAGATCGGATTGTTGCGTGCGCGTCGGCATGCCGGTCGACGGGCCACCGCGCTGGACATTGAAAATCACGGCGGGAATCTCGGCGAAATAAGCCAGGCCGAAAAACTCCTGCATCAAGGAAATGCCGGGGCCGGACGTGGCAGTAAACGAGCGGGAACCGTTCCAGGCCGCGCCAATCACAATCCCGATCGAGGCCAGTTCATCTTCGGCCTGAACAATCGCATAGCGCGAAAGTCCATTATCAGGATCGACACGGTACTTGCGGCAATAACTGGTGAAGGCTTCGATCACCGAGGTCGACGGCGTAATCGGATACCAGGCCGCGACGGTGGCGCCGCCATAAACGGCACCCAGACCGCAGGCACTGTTGCCATTGATGAAAATTCGCTTGCCAACGCCATCGCTGCTCTCCACGCGCAGTCCGATCGGATAGGCCAGGTTGTCTGTGGCGTAAGCGTAACCCACTTTCAGCGCATGAATGTTGGCATCGATCAGCTTGTCCTTGCCACGGTATTGCTCTGACACCAGTTTCTCGACGCAGGCAAAGTCCATGCCGAGCAAACGGGTCAGCACGCCTACGTACATGATGTTCTTGAACAATTGGCGCTGGCGCGGATCACTGTACTCGCGGTTGCACAATTCGGTCAGCGGCACACCGATCACCGTAATATCGTTACGGAACTTCGATTTCGGCAGCGTCTTGGTCGAATCGTAGAGCAGATAGCCACCGGGATCGATTTCGGCGACGTCGCGATCCCAGGACTGCGGATTCATCGCCACCATCATGTCGCAGCCGCCGCGACGTCCCAGCCAACCCGCAGCCGAAACACGCATCTCGTACCACGTGGGCATGCCCTGAATGTTGGATGGGAAGATGTTGCGCGGTGCCGCCGGTACGCCCATGCGCAAGACCGAGCGGGCAAACAACTCGTTGGCCGAGGCCGAACCCGAACCATTGACGTTGGCAAACTTGATGACGAAATCGTTACAGCGTTGAATTGGGTTCGCGGTGATCATGTGCGTCGTACCTCCGCTCCGGCGTGGGCAATTTCTATAAGGAATTTCTGCATATCCCAAGCGCCGGTGGGGCAACGCTCGGCACACATGCCGCAATGCAGGCAAACATTTTCGTCCTTGACCATGACCCGGCCGGTCTTGAGACCGCTGGCCAGGTAGAGTGACTGATCCAAATTTTTTGCCGGTGTCTTTAACCGCCCACGCAACTCGCCTTCCTCGCCATCCGCTGTAAAGCTAATGCACTCGGTCGGGCAAATATCGACGCAGGCATCGCACTCGATGCAAAGCTTGGGCGCGAATACTGTTTCGACATCGCAGTTCAAGCAACGCTCTGCCTCCATCAACGCCAGCTTGGGATCGTAGCCCAGTTCCAGTTCCAGCTTGATGTCCTTCAGGGCCGCATCCAGCGCCTTCATCGGCACTTTCTTGCGCGCCTCTTCGGACACCTGGTTGTCGTAGCTCCATTCGTGGATACCCATCTTCTGACTGACCAGATTGACCGTCGGCGGCAGGCGCTTTTTGACGTCCTTGCCCTTGCAGAAGAGATCAATGGAGATCGCCGCTTCGTGTCCCTGAGCGACGGCAGTGATGATGTTCTTCGGCCCGAGAGCCGCGTCACCGCCAAAAAACACGCGCGGCAGTGTCGATTGCAGAGTCACCGAATCCAGCGCCGGCATGCCCCATTTATCGAACTCAAGGCCCAGATCGCGCTCGATCCAGGTGAAGGAATTTTCCTGTCCAATCGCCACGAGAACTTCGTCACAGGCCATCAGCACATCCGGCTCACCGGTCGGCACCAGGCTGCGGCGGCCCTTGGCATCGTATTCGGCGCGTACCTTCTCAAACAAGACGCCAGTCAGCGTGCCATCAATATGCTTGAACTCCTTGGGAACCAGCATATTGAGGATGGGAATCCCCTCGTGCAGCGCATCTTCCTTTTCCCACGGCGAAGCCTTCATCTCATCGAAACCACTCCGCACCACGACCTTGACGTCAGTTCCGCCGAGACGTCGCGCCGAACGGCAACAGTCCATCGCCGTATTACCACCACCAAGCACGATCACGCGCTTGGCAATGCTGGTGACGTGACCAAACGCAACGTTGGATAGCCAGTCGATACCGACGTGGATATGCTTGCCGGCCTCCTGCCGCCCGGGAACGTCGGCATCGCGGCCGCGTGGCGCACCGGTGCCAACGAAGATGGCATCCCAGGGCTCGTCCAGCAACTTGCGCAGACTATCGACCCAGCGTTCGAGATGGCAGACCACGCCAAGGTTGAGGATGTAGTCACATTCCTCATCGATCACGCTATCCGGCAGACGAAACTTGGGAATCTGGCTACGCATCATGCCACCGGCAGACTTGCCGCTATCGAACACCGTAACCTCGTAGCCCAGCACCGCCAGATCGCGCGCCACCGTGAGCGAGGCGGGGCCAGCACCGACGCAGACAACGCGCTTGCCATTCTTCGGTGCTACCACGGGCAGACGCGAGCGAATATCTTCTTTGAAATCGGCGGCAACACGCTTCAGGCGACAGATCGCGACTGGCTCGGTATCGACGCGACGCCGCCGACAAGCCGGCTCGCAGGGCCGATCACAAACGCGACCGAGAATTCCCGGGAAGACGTTCGACCGCCAGTTGATCATGTAGGCATCGCCGAATTGGCCAGCCGCAATCAGGCGGATGTATTCGGGAACGGGAGTGTGGGCGGGACACGCCCATTGGCAATCCACGACCTTGTGAAAGTAGTCGGGAACGCCGATATCGGTCGGCTTCACGTTTGTTTCATCTCCACTCAATGACGGCGCCCATGCAAACTGGCCACCAAGTTATATTTATGTCAGTCTATCATTTGCCTGATCCCCCGCTCGCCCTCAAACGCTTTTTTGCGACGATCATTTTTCCGATTTCCACACCGCTGGAAATCGGCTAATCTTTAGTTGCCCTTTCAACAACCCGGTTACTCGACCTATGACGCTGCGCGCATTGATTTTTGACGTTGACGGCACCCTGGCCAATACCGAACGCGACGGTCACCGACCGGCGTTCAACGCGGCGTTCGCCGAACTCGGACTGTCCTGGCATTGGGACGAAGCGTTCTACGGCACGCTCCTTGATGTCGCTGGCGGAAAGGAACGTATCGTCCATTACGCCAAGGAACACGATCCGGTCACGTATGCCCGCCCGGATTTCGACGATCTCGTGCAGCGTATCCACGACATCAAGACGCGCAATTACCAGCGCCTGCTTTCCACTGGCGCAATTCCCCTGCGCGCGCAGATCGGACAGTTGATCTGTGAAGCGCGCACGGAAACCATCCGCCTCGCCATCGCCTCGAGTTCGAAGCGTGAAAACGTGATCGGCCTGTTGCGGACTAACCTTGGGCCGAAAGCTGACACCTGGTTCGACGTCATTACCACCGGCGAAGATGTCTCGGTCAAAAAACCCGCACCCGATGTTTATCTGGCAACGCTCGCCGCGCTGGACTTGCCGGCCTGCGATTGCCTGGTGATCGAAGATTCGGCGCACGGGCTGGCGGCCAGCATGGCAGCCGGAATTCCAACCGTGGTGACGGTCAGCGACTACACGGCGAATGAGAATTTCAACGGCGCGCGCATGGTGATATCGAAGCCCGACGTCATGACGCTCGAGCGTTTACGTCTCTGGCACGCGGCGACCTGATTTTTCGCCAAAAACGGATAGTCGGCGCCGTACCGCCAGCGCCGACTTTTTACAAACTTACCGATTAAGCCGCCGATAGGCGCTTGACCAGTGCGGCGGTGAACTCCTTGGTCGTCGCCGTACCACCCAAATCGCCGGTACGAACCTTGTCGGTATTCAGCACCAGATCGATATCGCTGCGCAAACGGGTTGCCTTGTCGGTCAAACCGACATGATCCAGCATCATCGCCGCCGCCAGCAACAGTGCGGTCGGATTGGCGATTCCTTTGCCGGCAATATCCGGCGCGGAGCCATGCACCGCCTCGAAAATCGCCGCGTGTTCGCCAATATTGGCACCCGGTGCCATGCCCAGACCACCCACCAAACCGGCAATTTCATCCGAAAGAATGTCGCCGAACAAATTCGTCGTCACCAGCATGTCGAACTGCCACGGGTTCATCACCAGTTTCATGGCGCAGGCATCGACAATGATTTCGTCGAAGATGAACTTATCTTTGTACTCGGCGGCGTAAATCTCGCGCGCTGTTTCAAGGAAGATGCCGGTCAGGGCCTTCATGATGTTGGCTTTGTGCACCGCCGTTACCTTTTTTCGCCCCTGCTTCACGGCGTAGTCGAAGGCAAAGCGGCAAATCCGCCGACAGCCCTGACGCGTATTCACGCCTGTCGACATGCCCACCGCGTGCGGATCGCCATCGATGGGAATGAAATGCTCATAGCCCATGTAGAGGCCTTCGTTGTTCTCACGCACCAACACCAGATCGATATTGTCATAGCGCCCGCCGGGAACGATGGTCTTTCCTGGACGCAGGTTGGCGTAGAGCTTGAATTCCTCGCGTAGTTGCACATTGATCGAGCGGTAGCCACCGCCGACCGGCGTTTCCAGCGGTCCCTTGAGGGCCAATCGAGTGCCACGAATACTTTCCAAACAGGCCTTCGGCAGCGGCTCACCACAAGCAGCGACGCCAGCGGCACCCGCCACCTGTCGATCCCACTCGAATGGTGCTTTCAGGGCGTCGAGTGCGGCAAGTGTCGCCTCGGTGATTTCGGGGCCAACGCCGTCGCCGGGTATCAACGTTGCCTTGATAAGGTTATTTACGATCATGGTTTCCACTCCACTGGTTAATGCATCTTCATTTAGCCTAGATTCTACTGATACGGGCAATAATTTTCCTTATTGTTAGACATTTTTTTGCAGCGCACGATCGACTGCACCCATCGGATAGTTCCGGCCCAGCCGGTCACGATGCTGAACAATTCGAGCCCAGGTGCTGGCAGATACGAAGAATTTTTGCCATGCGTTGTAAGAATTCTCCTTCCCCATGGACTAACTCCACGTTGCACCCCAAACCCACGACAGGAGACTCCCAATGAATACCAAAAAATCCCGCCTGAAACTCGCCACTGGCGCCGCCGTTGCCGCTTCCTTCGCTCTCGGTTCGGTAGCGAATGCCGCCGACAACCCCTTTGCCATGAACAAGCTCGACGGCGGCTATCAACTGGCCCAAGCCGACAAAAAGGCCGATGGCAAATGTGGCGACAGCAAAGGAAAGGACGGTGCTTGCGGCGGTGCAAAGGCCGACGGCAAAATGGCCGATGGGAAGTGTGGCGCCGGCAAAGGCAAGGACGGTGCCTGCGGCGGCGACAAGAAGGCGGCCGATGACAAGAAGAAAGATGGCAAGTGCGGTGAAGGCAAGTGCGGCGGCGCAAAGAAGTAATCAATCATGGCTGACGCCGTTCTTCACGGTGCCGGCCTCGGCTTCAGGCGGGAACTCATTCCCGACCTGAAGGCCGGGGTTTCTGCGGCCATCGACTTCTTCGAACTCGCACCGGAGAACTGGGCCGGCATGGGCGGCCGTTCGGCGAAAGATCTGCGCCACTTTACCGAACGCTTCCCTTTCGTCTGCCACGGCCTTTCGCTCGACCTCGGCGGCCCGCGCCCGCTCGATACCGAGCTGCTGACGCGCATCAAGCACTTTATGCGACAACACGGCATGTGCCTCTACACCGAGCACCTGTCATGGTGCGGCGACGATGGCCATCTCTACGACTTGCTGCCCATCCCCTGCACCGGCGATGCCGTGCGCTGGGTCGCCGGCCGCATCCGCCAGGCGCAGGACATCCTTGAAATGAAGATCGGCATCGAGAACGCCTCGTACTATGTCGCCCCGCCGGGCGCCGAGATGAACGAAACCGAGTTCATCCGCGCGGTGATCGAGGAGGCCGATTGCCTGTTGCACCTCGACGTCAACAATGTCTATGTAAACAGCGCAAATTTCGCCTTCGACCCGCTCGCCTTCATCGACGCGCTGCCGCTCGAGCGCACCTGCTACCTGCACATGGCCGGCCATTACGTCGAGCCGGACGGTGTGCTGGTGGATACGCACGGCGCCGAGGTGATTGACCCGGTCTGGCAACTGCTCAACGCGGTCTATGCACGAGTCGGCCCGCAGCCGACCTGCCTGGAGCGCGATTTCAACATTCCCCCACTGTCCGAACTGAGCGCCGAAGTGGCGCAGATCAGTAACGCCCAGCAGCGCGCCAAGCGCTTGAAGAAGGCTGCCTGATGCTCCCTTTCCAGGAATTCCAGCACGCGCTCGGCCGCCATCTCCGCGACCCGCGCCAAGCGCCCCGCCCGGCCGGGGTACCGGCACGCCGTATGGCGATCTATAACGAACTGCTGTTCAACAATCTGACCGGCTTTCTCGACGCCTGTTTTCCCGTCACACGCCGCGTGCTCGGCGAGCATCGTTGGCGTCGACTGAACCGCGCCTTCTTTCGCGAAGCGCGCTGCCATGCGCCGTATTTCCGTGAGATTCCGCGTGAGTTCCTCGATTGGCTGCCGCAAGACAGCGGTCCGCAGTGGCTTAACGAGCTGGCGCATTACGAATGGGTCGAACTGGCGCTCGATGTAATGGATGTGGCCACGCCAGCCCACGATCCGCAGGGCGACCTGATGGCCGGCATTCCGGTGCTGGGACCGGCGCTGATGAACCTCGCCTACGCCTGGCCGGTGCAGCGCATCGGCCCGGACTATCGGCCGCGAAAGCCACATCAAACACACCTGCTGGTCTATCGCGCTGCCGACGATGAAGTCCAGTTCATGGAGCTCAATCCGGTCAGCGCCCGCCTCGTCGATCTGCTACGAGGGGGAAATCAACATGGCCAAGGGGTCTGCATGATCATCGCCAACGAACTCGGTCACGCCGATCCACACGCGATCCTCAACCACGGCGCGGCCATGCTGACTCAACTGCTCGCCGCCGGCGCCATTCTGGGCATCAAACCATGAAGCAATTCATCGGCAAATTTTTCGCCAGCTTCGATTTCATCGGACTCTGGCTCGGACTGCTTGGCCTGCGTGTGATTCTCGGCTGGGAATTCTTCGAGTCCGGGCGAGAAAAGTTCCATGGTCAGAACTGGTTCGCTGACATTCAGGACAAGTTCCCCTACCCCTTCAACATGTTGCCGACAGACATTAGTTGGCACATGGCGACCTGGTTCGAGCTCATCGGTGGCATCGCCCTCGTCATCGGACTGGGCACACGGTTCGTCGGAATTTCCTTGTTCGTCCTCACCATCGTCGCCATTGCCAGCGTGCATTGGCCGGCGGCATGGGCGACGCTCGGCGAGTTGCTACGTGGCTACGCAATTACCGATCAAGGCCACGGCAACTTCAAGCTGCCGGCCATCTACATGGCGATGCTGCTGCCGCTGATCCTTTCCGGTCCAGGGCGCCTCTCGGTGGATACCCTGATCCGGCGTAGCATCGCAAAATGAACTCGATGAACTCGGATGAAACTGGTCTGACAGCGCTCCGCCCTGACATCCTGCGTTTCGCCCGCCTTCAGCTGCGCGACGATGCGCTGGCCGAGGACGTGGTTCAGGACACGATGATTGCCGCCATGAGTGGTATCGACAATTTCGCCGGTCGCGCGACGCTCAAAACCTGGGTATTCTCGATTCTCAAAAACAAACTCGTCGATGCGTTGCGCACCCGAGACCGCAGCGTCAATGTGTCGGCACTCGGCGACGAAGAGGCTGATTTCGATTCAATGTTCGACACGTTGTTCAAGGCGAACGGCCACTGGCTGCCGGGACACCAGCCTGCCGTCTGGGGCGATCCCGAAGAAGACCTCTCGCGCCAGCAGTTCTGGCAGGTTTTTGATGCCTGTCTCAACTATCTGCCGACCAATACTGGCCGCGTATTCGCCATGCGCGAACTGCTCGACCTTGAGGTTGATGAGATATGCCGCGAACTCGACATCGCCAGTAGCAACTGCTACGTCATCCTGCATCGGGCGCGCCACCAGTTGCGCGCCTGCCTCGAAAAAACCTGGTTCGGCGAAGGAGAAAAATGATGCTGACCTGTAAGGAGGCCACCCGCCTGACGTCCGAAGCCCAGGATCGCGACCTCGCCATGATGGAAACACTGGGGCTTGAACTCCACCTGATGATCTGCAGCGGCTGCCGCCGTTATCGCGAGCAGATGGATTTCCTGCACCAGGCCTGCCAGCATCACCCAGTCCGTCCCGCACCCGATGAGAAGAAGAGCCCATGACCGGGCTCCATGTTCTGATCCCGCACCAACCGGCTCCTGCGCTCGATGTACGGCTGATCGACGGCACCCGCTTCAATCGTGCCGCCGTCCCGCCAGCACCGACTTTTTAAGCGGTCCGATACGTCGCTACCAAGAACGACTATCCGCCGCGTGGGAAATACCTTGGGCCGCTATAGGTTCCACGGAGCTACGCCGACTCACGTACCACGCTGACAATGAGCGTCGTACAACGCTTTCCCGGTCGCATTGAAATCGGCTTAGACTGATCGCACTATTTCACTTGGCAATTCCCGGGGCAGCGATAGAAAGCACTTGGTCAGCCCTGCCACGCAGCGATGACATCACATTCTTCCGCGCCTCTTGAGGCCAGCTTCCGTTACCGCATCGGCGAAGCGGTCGGCCTTGATTCGGTTTCCGGCAATCCACTGCAGCTCCTTGGTTTTGATGCACCGCTGTTCCTCGCCGGAACAGTCGATCTGGCTGCCCGCATCCATACCGACGACCGCCAGAGCTTCCAGCGTTTCTTCGACAACGGGCCAGAGTCCGGGCCGGAAGCCGGTCAGCGTGTGGCCAACCTGCGCGTGCGCCAAGCCAACGGGCGTATTCGGTGCGTTGTGGTGCTGTATCGGATCGACAGATCATTATCGTCAGCCTTTCTGGAACTAAGTCTCCAGGATGCGGCCAGCCTGCCCCGCACGCTCGCCGACGCCGCAGCGAATGCGACGATTCGGGCGATGATGGACAACACCGACGATTTCATTTTCTACAAGGACCGGAATCACGTCTTTACCGGCGCCAGCCAGAGCTTGGCCGAATTGAGTGGCTACGCCAAGTGGGCTGACCTAATTGGGCTGACCGACTATGACGTGTTTCCGGAAATCTACGCTGACAAGTACTACACGCTCGAGCAGCAGATTTTCGCCGGACTTCCGCTTGCCCACGAAGAACAGGGGTTCGTGCGCCCGGACGGACGGACCGGCTGGGTCGATAATCGCAAATATCCCATCCACGATCAAGCCGGCGCGATCGTCGGCCTTTATGGCATTGCCCGAGACATCAGCAGTCGGCGCAAACTCGAGACCGATCTGTTGGACATCGCCAATTTTGTGTCACAGGATCACGGCGGCCATTTCCTGGCCGCCCTGAGCGAATTTGCGACACGGGTTTTTGAGGTCGATTATGTGCATGTCGCCTTGCTGGAACCGGACGATGCCAGCGTGCGCGTGGTCGCCGGTTTCATCGATGGCCGGCCGGTCGCCCCCGGCTACGTCTATGCGCTTCCTGGCACACCTTGCGAGAATGTACTGAAGCTCGATCACAAATGCTACCCGGAACAAGTGCAAGCGCTGTTCCCCTGTGACCTTGATCTGCAGGTTCTGAAAGCAGAAGCCTATTTTGGCGAACCCATCACCGACGAAAACGGCCACGCCATTGGCCTGATGGTGATGGTCAGCCGGCAGCCCAAGGCAGATTCCCAGCTCATTGTCGCCGGCATGCGCATACTGGCAGAACGGGCCAGTACCGCCCTGCACCGCGAACGCGGTGAGGCCCGCCTGAAGAAGCAGCGCGAAACCCTGCAACTGATCCTTGACTACGCCCCGATCGGTATCTGGTTACAGGATTGCAAAGGCAAGATGGGCTTTGTCAATAAGTCCTTTTGTCAGGCCACCGGCATTCCTGAGGAACGGTTTCTTGGCGTCGCACATTACGCCGAGCTGATTGACAAAGATTTTCGGTCGCAATGCCTTGCGTCGGATGCCAAGGCACTGGCCTCCAGTGGCGTCAGCATCACCCGTCAGCGCTTGCCGTTCGTCGATGGTCAGGTCCATGATTTGCGCATCATCAAGGCGGTCAAGCGGGATACTGAACAACGCCCTGAGGCACTGATTGGATTGAGTCTGGATATCACCGACGAAATCCGGAAGGAACAAGCGCTATTACAAGAGCGGGACAGTACCCGCAATATTCTGGCGACGGTGGAGGCGATTATTGTCGCGCTTGACTCTGAAGGTCAGATCACACTGGTGAACCGCAAGGGTTGCGAGATCCTGGGCTACCGCGAAGACGAATTGGTCGGCCAGGATTGGTTCACCACCTGCCTGCCGCACCGCATTGATGCCGACCAGGTGCGCGAAGTCTTCAAAATGGCACTGGCAGGCAATCTCGCGGGCTCGGAATACTACGAAAACCCGGTGCGCACCCGCAGCGGCGAAGAACGACTGATCGCCTGGCACAACAGCAGCATTCGGGACAAGGACGGCAACATCATCGGTGGCTTGTCAGCCGGCGAGGACATCACCGTACGCAAACAGGCCGAGTTGGAATTGGAACAGCATCGCCATCATCTCGAAGAACTCATCGAGGTGCGCACACGCGACCTGGCCCTGGCCAAGGAGGCGGCCGAAGCGGCCAATCGCGCCAAAAGCACTTTTCTAGCGAACATGAGCCACGAAATCCGCACGCCGATGAATGGCGTGATGGGCATGATCGAACTCGCCAAACGCCGTATGGCCGACCCTAAAGGGCAGGACCAGCTCCACAAGGCCAAACTGTCTGCCGAGCGCCTGCTCGGTGTGCTGAACGACATTCTCGACCTCTCCAAGATCGAAACCGAGCGCATGGTGCTTGAAGACGTGCCCCTGCAACTGGGTCAGAGCGCAGAGAACATCGTCGGAACGTTCCGCGCCAAAGCAACCGCAAAAGGGGTAAATCTGACCATCGATTTGCCCGCCGATCTCGCCAGCGCCCGACTCAAGGGCGATCCGCTACGTCTCGGGCAGATCCTTTGCAACCTTGTCGGCAACGCGATCAAATTCACCGAGCGTGGAGAAGTAACCCTGCGCGCCCGTGTCGTCAGCGAAAACCCCGAGGCGGTGCAAGTACGTTTTGACGTCAGCGACACGGGCATCGGCATTGAGCCGGAGGCGCAGACGCGGCTGTTCCAGTCCTTCGAACAAGCCGACAACAGCATGACCCGCAAATACGGCGGCACCGGACTCGGGCTGGCAATCTGCAAGCGGCTGGTTCAGCTCATGGGCGGCGAAATTGGCATCGAGAGCCGGGTAGGCCAGGGCAGCAACTTCTGGTTCATCGTTTCGCTCAATAAACGGGCAGCCAGCGCCGTCCCGCCAGCACCGACTTTTAAGGGCCGGACGGCGGAACAACGCTTGCTGACCGAATTCGCTGGCACACGCATCCTGCTCGCGGAGGATGAACCGGTGAGCCGGGAAGTCGCGCGCGGCTTGCTCGATGATGTGGGACTGAACGTCGATATTGCCGAGGACGGCAAACAAGCACTGGAACTGGCCCGGCAAAACGCTTACGCCCTGATCCTGATGGACATGCAGATGCCGGTCATGAACGGTATCGAAGCAACGCAAGCCATCCGTGACCCGGATGCCAACTCGCTGAACTGGGCCACGCCCATTCTGGCCATGACCGCCAACGCTTTCGACGAGGATCGCCAAATCTGTCTTGATGCCGGCATGAATGATCACATTGCCAAGCCTGTCGATCCGGAACACTTGTTCGCCAAGTTGCTGGCATGGCTGGAAAAACTGCGGCCTCCCGATGCCATCCCAAGCTCTTGACCGCATCCTGCAATCGCAAGGTTTCGGCACCCGCAAATACTGCCGCCAACTGATTGCCGACGGTGACGTGCTGATCAACGGTGTACCGATCACCGATTACCGCACGCTGATCGAAACCGATGCGCTGGAGTTTTCCCTATTCGATGAGCTCTGGCGCTATCGCGAGCATGTCTATATCGCGCTGCACAAGCCGGCCAACTACGAGTGTTCACGCAAGCCGAGCCATCATCCACCGGTGTTGGATCTGCTACCCGAACAAATGCGCTGGCGTGACGTGCAGCCGGTTGGCCGCCTCGATCACGACACCACCGGCCTGTTATTGATATCTGACGATGGCGCGTTCATTCATGCGCAAAGCTCGCCCAGGCGCCATGTCCCGAAGCGTTACGTGGCAACCACCCATGATCCGGTGACCGACGGCTTGCTCGAGGCGCTGCGTAGTGGTGTCAAGCTGATCGACGAACCCGCGCCCCTGGCGGCAAAGTACTGCGCGCAACTGGACGAGCATTCGCTCGAGATCATCCTCGAACAAGGCAAGTACCACCAAGTCAAACGTATGCTGGCCGCCGCCGGCAATCATTGCACCGCGCTCTGTCGGATTGCTATTGGTGGATTGACGCTGGAAGCGCTCGGGCTCGCGCCGGGCGAATGGCGCTATCTTGAAATTAGCGAGTTGGCTCAGTTGGCGTCTGAATCGGCTTAAAGCGCAGAGCCAAGCGCAATCAGGGGTTGGATACCGGAAATTTCGCAGTTAATCGACTTGGCGGCCAAGATTGGAATTGGCGCATCGTGCGCGACCACCCTGAAAGTCCAATAGATTGGGATTGAACTCGTGGTGCTTTCCTGAAACTGGCAGCGGCCGGCTGGCATTGCCATGGTGGTCGGCCTGTCCACTCAATTTCCTGTCACCCAACCTCGGCGTGGCCGAACGACCGGTCCCGGCCATTATGGAAAGCTTTCCATAATGCAGAGGGTTTTTAGCCTGGCGGACGCGGCGTACCGAGTTCGGTGAGTGGCGCGGCGCCACCACCGCGACCGGTAGGGTAAAAATCCTGTTGGACTGAACCGCCGCGCAGGCGGTGACGC